>JBEVVS010000001.1:0-67698 GCA_040507005.1 Candidatus Thiodiazotropha sp. | reverse complement strand
CATATATCGTTTTGCGGACATGCAATACTCGTTAATGATCTATTCATAATCCCCGACGCCCTCGAAGACGAACGCTTTAGAGACAATCCACTGGTAGTCAACGAACCGAAAATACGTTTTTATGCCGGTTGTCCAATCAGGGCATTGGATGGTCGAAAGCTGGGCACCCTGTGCATCATTGATCAAAAGCCGAGGGATTTCGATAGGGAAGATTTCCAAGCCCTTGTGGATCTCGCCTCAATGGTGGAACAGGAACTTGCGGCGATGCAGATGGCAACCATGGATGAGCTGACACAAATATTGAACAGACGCGGGTTCATGATGCTGGCGCAGCATAGTCTGAATCTCTACACGCGGGAAGAGTTGATCGCTTCACTTGTGTTCATGGATCTCGACAATTTTAAACCTATCAACGACAGGTTCGGACATGCTGAAGGCGACCGCGCCCTCAATTTTTTTGCACAACAGTTGAAGAGTGCCTTTCGGGACTCGGATGTGGTTGCTCGACTGGGTGGGGATGAGTTTGTGGTGCTTATCGCAAATTCGATCAATGCGGGGGCGGAAGATCTGGTTACGCGATTCCGGCAAAAAATCATCAACACGAATCGACGTTCCGGTTTCGGTTACGAGCTCTCATTTTCTCACGGCATTGTTGAATTCAATCCTGAGAGACCATGCACAATCGAGACCCTGCTGGCCGAGGGTGATTCGATAATGTACCAAAGCAAGCAAAGGAAAAGGCAATATGCCTGATTGCCGAATCGCTTTGGTTTGCTTAGTAGGCGGCCACCGAGTCTAACCTGCAAACTTAATGGTAGAGCAGCTCCGCCCAACGACCTGATTCAGTCAAGTCGCTTTTAATCTTGTTCCACGCATCTGCCGAGCCGAATGTTTCGGCCATTAGATTGTTGAACATATCGGCAGCTACATCCTGTCCGGCCAGATAGACGTAGGTGTTGGGGTCGCGAATCAGGCGAGCACACTCGTCGATATTGTCTTTCAGACTCTCCTCAAGGCCCTGTTCGGCACCGGTGAGGGGGCGGTCCGTCAAGACACTGAAGGCCTTGAAGGTCTGATCGTCGTAGAATTGGGTCAGGTCTTTCTGTTGATCATTCATGTACAGCAGATTCATACCCCCGCGATCGCCGTAGAATAGTCTGACATCACCTTTCCAGCCAGCATGCTGATCGTAGATCTGCCGGACGAAGGCGCGAAAGGGGGCGACACCGGTACCGGTACCGATCATCAGCAGATTGCTTGAGGTGTTGGCGGGTATCTTGAAGGGGCTTTTGTAAGGGCCGGTGATCTTGATCTTGTCACCTACCTTGGCATCACAGAGGTAGTTTGAAGCGATTCCGGGTATTGCTCCCCTGAGATCTCATCCAGATAGAAACAGCGTCTGACCAGCAGTTCCAGCTCGATGTTCTGACCGGAGCCTGCTTCCACCGGATTGGCGATTGAGTAACGACGATGATGAAACTCGTTGCCGAACTGATGAGGACCGGGTACCAGGACACCAATGGACTGGCCGGTGGCATAGCGGAAAGCCGGCTCATCGATCTGTAGTATCAGTTGCCGGACCTCGTCGGTTGTCTCCGGTGTGATGCGTGTGGTGGATTTGAGTGTGGCAACACAACTGCTCTCAAGATGGATTTCGTCAGCGCTATCAGACATGGTAAATTCCCATAAAATCTTTTAATAACAATTAATTATAATCTTTGTTCGGTGCAGCATGGATGCATTATAAAGAGAAAATCAGCACGGCTCCAGTCGTAATGGATATGCCAAATTCTAGAGAATATCTATCCCTCGGCCCCTGACGCTTGTCTTTCTCCGACGCCCCGACATGACATCCCTGTCGTGAAGGGGCTTACGCGGCATCCATGCCGCTACTGGGAAAGACAACCGTCAGGGGCCTACCCGCATCCAAAGGATTTCTGGTTGGTCACTATCCAGGTGTTGACGTTTTTACTATGCCTAGCGGAATCCATAGTCGGGGGTTATACAGAAATAACAAAACAGAAATGAAATGTGACGAACCATGGGTAGATCGGCGAGAATGGCCCCATGTCTATCGATAGAGCCGATAAGATCGTTGCAGTCACCGTCACCTACAACGTGGATAGGGGATTTGAGCGCGTCTTGCACAGTTATTTGGATCAGGTCGCACAGGTGATCATCGTCGACAACAGTACCGATGCACTTAGCGGCAAGTGGCTGGCCGAGATTGCCGCATCTGCGGGCGAGCAGGTGAAGCTGATACAAAACGGGCAGAACCTGGGGCTGGGCAAGGCGCAGAACATGGGTATCCGCGCCGCCCTGGATGCGGGAGCGACCTGGCTGCTGCTGATGGATGACGACAGCCGGGCCGCACCCGATATGGTGTCAAAGCTGCTCCAGAGCGCCCGGCAACAGGCACCGGAAGTGGCTATTTTCGCACCCCGTTACGATGAACAGGGAGTCACCAGGGATGCACGCTATGTGACCGCACCCCGGGGCGCCTATTCCAGCCCGCGCTTTGGAATTCAGGACTTCTCCAACGCAGCGACCCTTGCGCATCTGTTTTTCGCCATCAGCTCCGGCAGTCTGATCAGGGCCTCATTGTTGCGTGAGATTGGTTTGATCCGCGAATCCTTCAACATCGATTATCTGGATGTGGACTTCAGCCTGCGCGCCCTGCGCCGGGGTTACCGGATCATGGCGGTGGCCGATGCGGTGCTCTATCATCGGTTGGGTGCGCAGTCTGAACACCACTTGTTCGGGCGTCGATTTGTGGCCTGGAATCACTCTGCCAGGCGTCGCTACACCATCTATCGCAACCGCACCCGCATCTGGCGTGAAAACCTGTTCACCATTCCCGGCTTTGTCATCTACGATTTTCTCGCCAGCCTGCACGACCTGTTTCGCATCCTGATGTTCGAACAGTCGAAGATGAGTAAGCTTTGGGCTGCGACCAAGGGGATAGGCGTAGGTTTATTCGGTGCTGGGCTCTCCGGATACCCGTTGTACAGGGATCAGGGTTGATGGGTCCGGGCGCATCTTTTCCAGTCGCTGCAGCCTGTAATAACCATCCCCAAGCCTGGGTAGGGTGAATGTTTTTTGATGGTAGCTGACAACCAGGTCGACGATCTTGTTGAAGGGTCCGATTGGGCTGGGAGCATGGGATAACCGATAGCTGCCGGGTTTCAGGTTTTGTGTCCGCAGTTTGGTCTGTCGCGCTTCGTGGGTGATCTCCAGATGATCGAAGGGGGCAGCCAAGGGATCGCCGATGAAGATCCCTTCCCCCGGTTGTTGCACGCTTTTCCAATAGGCCTCGATCAGGGTGCTGCCGCTGGCATAGTGCTCCATCACCAGGAGTGGGCTGGGGAACTTGCCTCGATGGTTGCAGGGCTCGACCACGGTGCCATAGCTGCCGCTGGCGCCGGCTTTCAGCCACTCCATGGCGCTCATCTGCTGGCTTTCCGACAATTGACCGCCCGCTGAAGTGAGATGGTCCGCGATGGCGCCGGGTCTGAATTTAAGTGTCTCCAGACCGGCGACCCGGGATCTGCCGGTGAAGTAGAACAGCACGTCATTGCGCTGGCGCAGGCTGTCACGACGCAGGATCTCTGTATCTATCCAGCCACGCATCCGCTTTAAGATGTGGGGAAATTCTATGGCCCGTACATTTCGCTGTTTATCGCTGGTGCTCAACAGATAGGCGGTCCCCTGGGGAAGAGTGCTGTCTGCAAGCAGACCCCGGTCGATCAATTGTTTGGCTGCAGTGAAGTTCTCGGCAGCGACGGTGATTGATGGACGCAGGGAGAGATCCTTCAGGGGATCAGCTCCCGAGTAGTTGAAATAGGGACTGTGTCGGGTGGTGGCGCAGAGCTGTGACGAGCACCAGCTCTTGTCAAAGCCAAAGGTGATTGCCGAGGTGATGGACATACAGCCTACACGATAGGGGGTGCGCCAGGTCAGGGCATAGGCCTGGATCGATGCGGGGGTCTTCTGCAATAACTCGTCCCGGATCGATTTGAATCCAGTCGCTGGGATTGATTTAGCATGGGGATCGAAGGAGAGATGGATTAGATTCCCCTCCGGCAATCCCCGCGCTTGCATATAATATTCACCGATCCTGACACTCAGTGGATCCCGGTCATTGACCACTACCGCCAGTTCATTCGGCTGCAAGCGATACTTGGGCAGATAGAGATTGACCTCCCCGGCGAGAATGGCACTGGGCAGTATCAGGCTGATGATGCCGATCCAAAGACAGCGTCGCGACAGACAGATGCGATGGTGGATATCAGATAGGGAGCAGCGACCCATCATCAGTGAGGCATTGAAACAAGAGGTTCGGGTTCAGTTGTCTCAAACAGCTTCCCGTCCTGGGAGAAGTTGAAGCGTAGTGGCGATTGGGTGATCGGCCACTCACCCTTGAGCTCTATCTGAGCCTGATCGCCCTTGAATACCAGGTAGCTGTACTTGCCGTAGTGGGGGAGTTTTCTCGCCAGTCGTTTGACTGCCGTGTCGGAATTGCCGACCACCCATGCCATGGCTTGTCCGCTTTGCAGATTGCGCTGGCTCAAGACAAAACTGTGTTCCCCGGTTGGATAGCTGGTGTCAGTCAGTGTGATCTCCCGGGACTGCAGGGAAACGGGCAGGTCGCTGAGCTGCTTCATGAGGGCTTGGTGAAAACGATTTTCCCGCCCCAGCAGCCAGATGCTTCGATCCTGGGGCAATCGATCCAGTTCACTGTCAAGCCGGATCTCCGCCTCATCATAGCCGCTGCTCCACCCTTGGGCCAAGGCTCGATAGGCCTGCAGCATTCCCTTGTCCGCCCTGGCGGGTAGCAGGATCAACACCTGGTCGCTGCCAAACAGCCGGCTCAGGGTGGCCGGGGTCTCCGCCGGATCGAGTTGTCTGAACAGATCGAACCAGGGGTCGATGTCGAGCTGCACCGGCCTGCCCGCCAGATCCAGTGCGAAGGGTGTCTCAGGTTCATGGGCGGTGACTACTGTCTTGATCACCTGTCCGTCAGTTAAACGCGTCAGCATCGGAATCGCCAATGGAAAAGGCTCGGAGGCTTGGGTCTGATGCAGGGTACCAAGGATGCGAAAGCCACCCTTCACCTGTTTCAGGGTCAGATCACTCACCGCCAACCTGGGGGCACCGTTGCGCTCGGTCCATTGCTGAAACAGGATCTCGAGAGGCTCACCGGCGGCCTTCTCGAAGGCTCGCTTCAGATCCATATACCCGGCAGTTCTGAAGCGGTTCTCGCGGAAGAAGATCTGCAGTCCCTCGATGAAGGTTTGATCGCCCAGATGACGCCTCAACATATGAAAAAACATCAGGCTCTTGTCATAGCCTACCGCCTGGCTGGCGGTTGTATGGCGGGCCCGGAAAGCCGTCAGAGGAAAATCGTTTTCGCTGCGTACGAAATCGGCATAGCGTTTGAGTGCAGTGCGCCGGTGATTGGCGCCTCGTCCCCGCTGCTCCGCCAGCAAATGGTCGGACAGGTAGCTGGTCAAACCCTCCGCCCAGTTGCCGCTCCGGTAGTCGATGTAGACGCTGTTTCCCCACCAGTTGTGAAGGATCTCATGGGGGTAGGATGTATGCAGGATAAAGGGCAGGCGCAGCACACGCGGCCCCAGCAGGGTGAAGGAGGGCATGCCGTAACCACTCTCCCAGAAGTTCTCCACCAAGGCGAACTTGGCATAGGGATAGGGGCCAATCAGGGATTGATAGAGGGCCAGATAGCGCTCGGTTGCCTGGATGTACCTTTCCGCTAAGCTGGGATCCTGCTGGCGTAGAAATACCTGTGCCTCGATGCCGGCCGCGGATTGACGGTAGAGGTGGTATGGGGCAGCGACCAGATAGATGTCATCCTGAGGGGATGGTTCATGCCAATGGATGATGTTTCTCTCTCCCTCCTGCTTGATCTCTGGCCCTTCACCCTGACTCACGGCCAGCCAGGCTGCGGGAAGTTCCACCTGCAGGTCAAAGGTGATAAAGAGATCGGGAAAGTAGGGGTACCAGCCGGCGCTGGCATCAAGATAGACCCCCTTCTCCGATATCGTGCCCCTCATGCGCTCACTCACACGCCCCGGACTCTCTCGCAGGGTGGTCAGCCGGTAGGCGATCTTCCCGCCATACTCCAGGGTGAAATGGTGCAGATCTTCAGGCATGCTGAGCTGGTATTCGATCAACGGCCCGGTATCGCTGATCGGGCCGATCTCTTTCAGGGATACGCCTTTGGTGGTGCTTTGTGGGTTGAGGTCGCGATGCAGGAGAAACCGCAGCCGGCCGTGATGATGCCTGGCGGGTTGCGTTTCATCCCCCTGCTGGTGGGGGGTGAGGCTGATCCGATCTGTTACCTGCAGCATTTGACCGCTGGGATCGAGTGAGACCTGCAGTGCATGATGGACCCTGGGGGTGGCGAAGAGTGGTTTGCAAAACAGTGCCAACCCCAGCAGGATGTAACAGATGGTGGATTTATTGGTCATAAGGCGCATTGGGTCAATCGTAATGGGAGAATGTAGTGCTCTATTTTCGTTTGCTGTTTTTCATCCTGGCCTTGGCGGCGATGGGCGCTCGGGCTCATGAACCTGCACCGGACCCTGTGATCGACCTCACCGCGATGCTGGATGTATCGAGCCTTATCGAGAAGATCGCTGACCGAAAGGTGGTCTTCGTCGGTGAGACCCATGATCAATACCAACATCATCTCAATCAACTGGCAATCATCAAGGGACTGCATGCAAAGCACTCAGACCTGGCAATCGGGCTGGAGTTCTTTTTTCAGCCCTACCAGGATGTCCTCGACCGTTATGTGGCCAAGGAGATCGATGATGCCGATCTGATTCGACAGTCGGAGTATTTCAGTCGCTGGCGCTTCGATTATCGGCTCTACCGGCCCATTTTCCAATATGCCAGAGAGCATGGAATACCTTTGATCGCCCTCAATCTGGAGAGTGAGATCACACAACAGGTGGGAAGGGAAGGCATCGAGAGCCTCTCCGCAGCGTTGAAACAGAGACTGCCCGATGAGATAGACAAGGATAACCAGGGCTACCGTCAACGCCTGCAGTCGATCTTCGAAGCCCATCCCCACAAAGATGGCAGGAGTTTCGAAAACTTTCTCGAGGCTCAACTGCTTTGGGACGAGGGGATGGCCCAGCGGGCAGCGGAGTGGATGCAGGATAATCCCGAATCCCGGCTGGTGATTCTGGCGGGAGTCGGCCATCTCATGTATGGCGACGGAATTCCCCAGCGGTTGGCCCGTCGTGTCGACGCCAGCCAGGCAATCATCCTCAATGTGGATGGGGCCGGGGAGTTGGATGAGAGAATGGCCGACTATCTGATCCTGGCTGAGAAGCACGACTTGCCGGCAACAGGAAAGCTTGGGGTTTTGCTCGATACCGCCAGTTCACCACCCAGCATCAGCGGATTTGTGAAAAACAGCGGGGCCAAGGAGGCAGGGGCTGAGGAATCGGATCGTCTGCTCGCCATCGATGGACAGCCGATCAAAAACTATGACGACATCCGCATCGCCCTGATGGATAGGGAAGTCGGGGAAAAGGTCGATCTACAGGTGGAGAGAGAGCGTCTGCTTCTTGGTACCATTACCGAGACCTTGCAGGTCACCCTGCGCTGATTGCGATTATTGAGAGTATGAAACGACCGGAACTTCTATCACCCGCGGGTACCCTGAAAAATGCCCGTTACGCCTTTGCCTATGGCGCTGATGCGGTGTATGCCGGTCTGCCCCGCTATAGCCTGCGGGTCAGGAACAATGACTTCATGCAGGACAATCTGGCGATCGGTATTGACGAGGCGCATACCCTGGGTCGACATTTCTATCTTGCATGCAATGTGATGCCCCACAATGCCAAGCTGAAGACCTTCATCAAGGATCTCGAACCGATAATCGCCATGGGGCCGGATGCCCTGATCATGTCCGATCCGGGATTGATCCTGATGGTCAGAGAGGCCTGGCCGGAGATGCCGGTCCATCTCTCGGTGCAGGCCAATACGGTGAATGCAGAGGCAGTACGATTCTGGCAGCGCCAGGGACTGAGCCGGGTGATCCTTTCCCGTGAACTCTCTCTGGAGGAGGTGGCTGAGATCAGGCAGGCCGCTCCGGATATGGAGCTGGAGGTATTCATTCACGGGGCGCTCTGCATCGCCTACTCCGGCCGTTGTCTGCTGTCTGGCTACTTCAACCATCGGGATGCCAATCAAGGTACCTGTACCAACAGTTGTCGCTGGGATTACAAGCTGTCACAAGGGGTTGAACCGCCCGCAGTCAAGCCGGGACCAGCGGGGGTCGCCCGCCATGCAGAGGCTGACCAGACCTACTATATCGAGGAGCGGGGCAGGCCAGGTGAACCGATGCCGATGTTCGAAGATGAACATGGTACCTATATCATGAACTCCAGGGATCTGCGTGCGGTCGAGCATGTGGCGCGGTTGGTGAACATCGGCGTGGATTGCCTGAAGATCGAGGGCCGTACCAAGTCCCACTACTACACCGCCCGCACCACCCAGGTCTATCGCCAGGCGATCGACGATGCCGTTGCAGGGCGCCCGTTTCAGGTCGGGCTGATGGCAGACTTGGAGAGTCTGGCAAACCGGGGTTATACCGATGGTTTCTATCAGCGTCATGAGTCCCAGCAGCTGCAAAACTATCGCTATGGCAGCTCCCAGACGGAACGTCAGCAATTCGTGGGGGAAGTGACCGGCATCGATGTCGATACCGGTTTGATCGATCTGGATGTAAAGAACAAGATACGGGTAGGTGACCGGGTTGAACTGATGACACCTACAGGCAACCGCAGTTTTACCCTGCTGCGGATGGAGGACCAAAATGGCAATGCCATGCAGGAGGCGCCAGGCGGGGGCTATCGGGTGCGTGTGGAACTGCCTACACATGAGGTGGAGAACGCCCTGCTGTGCCGCTATCTTGATCCCGCCTAGGGATGGGCTATGCAGTCCATAGTTGAGGCGGATCGGCTGATACTCCGCCAATGGTGTGACGAAGACTACGCACCATTCGCAGGTATCAATGCAGATCCCCGGGTAATGGAATTCTTTCCCCAAATCCTATCCCGTGATGAGAGTGATGATTTGGCCAACAGGTGTCGTGAATTGATTGCAGAGAGAGGCTGGGGTTTTTGGGCGGTAGAGCTAAAGGGATGTTGTGATTTTATTGGTATTCTCGGCCTGAATGCACCTCAGGATCGGCTGCCTTGCTCGCCCTGTATTGAAATAGGATGGCGGTTTGCCTATAAACACTGGGGTAGGGGCTACGCCACTGAAGCCGGAAACGCGACCTTAGAATTTGCCTTTAAAACGCTTATGCTGGATGAAGTCGTGGCCTTTACTGCATTAAAAAACCAGCGCTCCAGAGCGGTTATGCAACGTCTCGGGATGAGCAACACAAATCGAGACTTCGACCACCCGGCGTTGGTCCCCAATCACCCTTTATCCAAGCATGCGTTGTATTCGATTACCCGGCGCGGTTGGGAGGAGAGGGAAAATAGGCGCTATGGCCTGTAGTCTAATGCAGCGATTGCTATGGGAGTGGCTGTACTAGGGGGGTGCTGGAAAAGTACCATCCCGTTTAGATGGATATTTGCAAAATCGAGGTGATGAGATGCCGGAAAACAGTGTCACTGGTAGCTGTCTGTGTGGCGAGGTCGCCTATGTGGTTAAGGGTAACCTGGGGATATTCCAATATTGCAACTGCTCCCGCTGTCGAAAGTTCACCGGCAGCGCTTTTGCCGCCAACCTGTTAATCAAACCCGGCGACTTTGAATGGTTGCAGGGAGAAGAGCATGTGGGAAGGTATGAACTGAAAGAGGCTAAACACTTCGCCACATGTTTTTGTAAGAGGTGTGGGTCTTCGCTACCCTGGCTGGCTCAAAGTGGAAGGAGTGTGGTGGTGCCGGCAGGTACTCTCGATGGTGATCCACAAATCAAGCCGATACAGAATATCTACTGCGCCTCCCGGGCGGTCTGGTACCAAGATCCCGGGAAGCTGCCTTCCTATGACGAATTGCCCGTGAAAAAATGAAGCTTAACCGTGCATCACACGCGGTTCTGGATTGAATCAGGTAAATTACAAACCAAGCTCAGGCAATGCCTCGATCAAATAGGGTTTTGCATGCAGATAATGGGTGGTTTTGCGTTTGTTTTGAATATCCTGAAAGACGAAATTCGCCTGTTCCTGGGTGATACCTAGCATTTCAGCCAGTTGGTTGGCGGTTGCACCGATGTTGAGTGCCCACAACGCTTTGTCCATCTCTTGATAGGGAAGGGCGAAATAGAACTCATCCTGTCCCTGGGGCAGACTGTAAGTATCGGTGGTAGGTATCGCATTACAGATTGTATCGGGCAGACCAAGATGCTTCGCCAGGGCATAGACCTGGGTCTTGTAGAGATGTGCGATCGGTTTCAGGTCAGCGGATCCATCACCGTTTTTTACAAAAAAGCCCTGATCGTACTCAAGTCTGTTCGGTGTGCCGATGACTGCATAATTCAGCCGATCTGCATGGTAATACTCGATCGTCTTTCGAATCCGCTGTTTGTAGTTGGTGGCGGCGACAATCTGCAGGTACTCCTTGAGATCGAGGCGTTTTTCAAACTGCTGACCCTGAGGGTCCTGCACCACCAGGGAGAAGTGATTGACCTGACCATCCAATCCGCCTTTGATCACGATCTTGTTTTTCCAACCCTCGGTATATTCCGGGAAGGTTTTGACAATCGCCTCGTCCCGGGCCTGGTAACAGCCGATGGCATCAAGGGTAGCGGCGATATTGTGGGTGGTATGATCGACACCCAGGTGTTCAATCAGTTGGCTGCCGCGGGATTGAGTGTCCTGGGCCGAATCGACTTCAGGCAGTTGAATGAAAAAGGCCTTTTTCGGGCCAAATGCCTTGACTGCCAAGGCCGCCGAGACGGAGCTGTCGATTCCACCGGATACCGCCACAACAACACCGCGCCGCCGCAGCTTGGTACGCATGATATCGCGCATGGAGTCACAGATTCTTTCGACCTCTTTGTCGCGGTCGAAATTGAGGATTTCCGCTTCGTACCTCTCTGCTAATGCTTGCATTCGTCTTCTCCGGATAGATTCTACTCGGTTATTATATATTCGGTCTTCGGCACGCCCTATGCTGGCGCCTGATTTGTTTACACTCTCATTTCAGTAAAAACTTCTGTATCTTGCCTGAAGCCGTTTTAGGTAGTTCCTCGATAAATTCAATGCTTTTGGGGATCTTGTAAATAGCCAGGTTGTCCTTGCAGTGGCGCTGAATCACTCTCTTGTTCAGGTCGCTGTCTTGCTTCGGCACAACATAGGCCTTGATGACTTCACCCAGCAGCTCGTCGGGGCAACCGATCACCGCGACCTCTTGTATATCTTCCAGCTCCTGGATGACCTCCTCGATCTCCTTGGGACTGATGCGATTGGCACCGCTCTTGATCATATCGGATGAACGTCCATCGATATAGAGATAGCCGTCCGCGTCGGTATGAGCCAGATCGCCGGTATATAGCCAACCATCCTTGAGGACTTGGTCGGTCTTCTCCTTGTCTTTCCAATAGCCTTGCATGATATTTTCGCCATGGGCACAGATTTCACCCGTCACACCTGGTGCAAGGACATCGCCTGCACTATTACGTACCTCGATGGTGGTGTTCGGTATGGCGACACCAATCGAACCGCGTTTTTCAACCAGCATATTCGGAGGCAGATAGGTCAAGCGGGCGCTGGCCTCAGTCTGACCATACATGATGAACAGCTCGGTATGGGGCAGGGCGTTGCTCAGTCTATCCGCCAGTGCCGGCGCCATGGCGCCCCCGGCCTGGGTGATATAGCGTAGACCCGAGAGGTCATAATCATCGAGGTTGACCCTGCTCAAGAGTAACGCGAAGGTTGAAGGTACACCGGAAAAACCACTCACTCTCTCCTCTGCCATCTTCTCCATGACACGATGGGGATAGAGCAGACTGTTCTCCAATACCATCGATGCGCCGATTGCAAGGTGGGTATGCAGAATGGAGTTGCCGTAGGAGTAGTAGAAGGGGAGCACATTGAGGATGCTATCCTCGGCCTTAAGCTCAAGATAGGCCAGGATGGATGCTATGTTGGCACTGAGATTGCCATGGCTGAGGGTAACACCCTTGGGGTTGCCGGTGGTTCCCGAGGTATAGATGATCGAGGCCAGGTCGGAGCGATTTACTGCAATCTCCTGGTCGTTGGGTTCCAAGTCGATGATCTGCTGCCAGTCCACGATGTTGTCGTGAGTCGTGCCGGCGTCCTCCCGGCTGACATCAACTTGGGTGAATTCCCCGCCAGCCTCCGACACTGCTTTTCTTTCAGGATGATGCTGGTCCATGAACAGCCATTTGGCATCGGAGTGGGACATCCAGTTGATGATATCCCTTGCCTTGGCCTGGGTATTGAGTGCAACGGTAACCCCGCCCGCAGTCCAAATACCATAAAAGATAGCGGCGTATTCCGCCGAGTTTGCGACGACCATGGCAACCCGGTCACCCTTTTCCAGTCCAGACGACAACAGGAAATGAGAGACTTTAGCGGCAACATCAGACAACTCACGGTAAGAGGTCCGATGGCTGTTATCCACTATGGCGACAGAGTCAGGATGCTTGGCAACACTCTCTCTGAAGCGATTGACCAGGGTAGCTGGCACGGGTGTCACACTACTGCCTTTTTCTTCCGATAAAAGAGACGATATTGTTAACGGAATCGAGATTTTCCGGCACCATTTCGGTGTCTTCGACCTTTATCCCGAATTCATCTTCGAGAAAATAGATGACCTCCAAGATGCCGGTTGAATCCAATATACCCTTATCCAGGAAGGAGTCTGCGCTATCCAGTGCGGATTGATCATCCGTGAACAGATAATTCTCTAGGATGTAGTTTCTGATTGCTGCTTCTGTTGACATGAAATTTTCCAAAGGTTCTGACAGTTTTATACTGAGACTAATGCTCGCCATACAGTATGTCGACTGATCGATGGACATTTTTAATCCATCGAACATCATTCTAAAGTGGCAAGTTTAAATGAAACAGGTAATTTTTCACTCATATTTCTGATCAGTTATGGCCAAGATACTACGAATGGCCTACCGCGATTAAATCGCTGCTTGCTCAATGAACAGCTCATCCACCAGCATGCTGGAGAGGATGCCCACGAAGGCCATATTGTCGGCGAATCCCAGGGCCTTGCCCCGGGCGCATTTTTTCAACAGCATATTGACGGTTTTCGGATTGTAGTAACCCGCTTTGCGAATCCGCTCTTCACTGAGCAGATAGGCGACATATTCCAGGGGGGTTTCTCCCTTGAAGAAAGATTGGCTGTCCGGTGCCCGGTAGGGTTGCTTGCTGCGGTTTCGGATGCTTTCCGGTATCAGGCCCTGCATGGTTTGCTTGAGCATATATTTCTCATTCAATCCCATGATCTTATAGCGGCTGGGCAGGGTTGCCGCAAACTCTATTACCCGGTGATCGAGGAAGGGGTAGCGTCCTTCGATGGAGTTGGCCATTGCCACCCGGTCTCCCTGAGAGCTGAGGAGATAACCTGACAAGAGGGTGTTGGCCTCGATGTATTGATCACGGTTGAGGGGTTTCCAGGCGTCTATTTCTGCCGGCAGAATGCGATCGATGGTATCAAAGCCTATTGGTTGCCTGACCGCCCCTCGCGTCTCGTCGGAGAAGAACTGCATGATACGCTGGGTCGTGGCCCAGCGAGGTATATGGGCAAAATAGGGCTTGTCCAGATGTTCCATACCCTGTTGAAAAAAACGTTTTGAAAAGGCGCCGCTGGTGGTGGGGGAGTGCTTCAGATAGGGGTATAGGCGTTGCAGTATCAGCGGTCGCCAGGCTGAATCCGGGGCGTGGCTCCAGAAGCGCCTAACCTTGGCTTCTTTGAAGATATCGTAGCCGCCGAATACCTCGTCTGCCCCTTCGCCGGTCAATACCACCTTATAGCCAGCCTCCCTGACCGCACCGGACAGCAGCATCAGCGGTGTTGGCGCAGTCCTCACAATCGCTGATTCGGTATGGGAGATGACCCGGGGAAAGGCGGCACCTATGTCAGATCGCTTACAAAGTACATGGGTATGATTGGTGCCCAGATAGTCGACCAGATCCTTTTGAAAGCCGCTCTCATCGAACTCCTCATCCTCGAAGCCGATGGAGAAAGTCCTGAGCGGGGTGTCGGTAAAGTTCTTGATCAGTGAGGTCAGCACCGAGGAATCCAGACCTCCGCTGAGATAGGCGCCCACCGGCACATCGGATCTGAGTTGCAAGCGTACCGAATCGACCATCAACGCCTTAAGCTCTTCACGCCAATCCGCCACGGATTTGTGGTTGTCGATTTGCTCGTTGGGGTATGACCAATCCCAATACCTGGAGAGGCTTTTGTTGCCGTTTTCTATAACCAATACATGCCCGGGCGGGACCACCTGCACCGATTCAAAGAGTGAGTGAGGTGGCAGGGTGGTCCAGAATGTAAAGACCTCCTGCAGGGCGGTCAGGTTGATTCGACGGGGTATGGCGGGGTGGGCGAACAGGGACTTCACTTCCGAAGCAAAGTAGAGCCTGCCGCCTGTTTCGATGGTGAACAGCGGGCGTATCCCGGTTCTGTCCCTGGCGAGAATCAGTTTCTCCCGCTTGTTGTCCCACAAGGCGATGGCAAACTGGCCATTCAGATGGTCGACGAATTTCTCCGCATACTCTTCATAGAGGTGGACGATGACTTCGGTATCGGAGTGGGTGTAGAAACGATGCCCCCGTTTCTGCAGCTGCTCGGTGAGCTCCACATAATTGAAAATCTCCCCGTTGAAGACCACCTGTACAGACTGATCCTCATTATGGATAGGCTGATCGCCACCAGCCAGGTCGATGATGCTGAGCCGGGCATGGGCCAATCCCACTTTGTCATGAGAGTAGTACCCATAGCCGTCAGGACCGCGGTGATGAACGGCGTGTATCATACCCTCGAGTTCGCTTCTGGAAGGCGCAACACCGTCCCTAAGATTTAAGATGCCTGCTATGCCGCACATTGTATTCTTTAATTTATTCGTGTTGTTTCAAAGCATGTTTACTCAATAGTCGACCCGCTTGTCGCTCCCTTGCCAGGCTCTGAACAGGGCCAGGCTCTGTTCTCTGAGCAGCTGTCGGGTGATTATGCCCCTTTCACCCATGGGTTTGTTGAGTTCTGAGTGTATAAAACTGTCATTAAAACCGATGGCAGCGGCATCTGCGGCCTCGGCAGCATAGACCAGACGATCTATATGGGCCCAATAGACGGCGCTGAGGCACATCGGGCAGGGTTCGCATGTGGTATAGAGTACACTGCCGGGGAGATGATAGCTCGCTGCATGGTTGCAGGCATTGCGAATCGCCAATATTTCCGCATGGGCGGTAGGGTCGTTGCGTTTTATCACCTGGTTCCAACCGCGACCGATAATCCGGTCCTGCATCACGACCACGGCACCGAATGGGCCGCCATCACCTTGTTCTATACCTCGCTGGGCGAGTTGAAGGGCCTCGTTCATGAAGGTCTCGTCCTGTTGGTCCATGCGGTGTCTACTCCCAGCGAAAGGTCTTCGAACCTATGATGACAAAGCACAGGGTAAACAGGAAGAGAATCAGCAGTTGGGATGTCACATCCATAAAACCGGCACCCTCGATCATCACCACCCGGGCGGCATCTATCATGTGGGTCAAGGGCAAGATCAGGGACAGATGCTGTACAAACGGATGCGAACCTTCGAGGGAGAACCAGACCCCCGATAGCAGCATCATGGGCCAACTCATCAGATTCAGCAGACCGTTTGCCGCCTCCTCGCTGGTGATGCGTGCTGCCACCAGCAGGCCGACGCTGATCATACTCAGGGCACCCATAATGAGGATTAGAAAGAGTAGCCAGTAGGAGCCCACCATGCGGAAATCCACTACCAAATCTGTGCCCACATAGACCAGGACGGTGACTGCTACGATCATCAGCAGGCGTGATGCGATCTGCGCCGAGATAAATTCAAAAGCGCTGAGCGGGGTTGCCCGCAGTCTTTTCAGTACACCATTTTTTCGATATCTGACAATGACATAACCAACCCCGAACAGGGCGCTGAACATGATGTTCATACCCAGGACGCCTGGGATGACCCAATCCACGTAGCGTATCTCCGATCCGCTCAGTGCCTGACGCTGCAGTGAGTAGGGGAGTAACAACTGTTCAAGCAGGTAACCCTTGGGTGACGTGCTGTTGACCCAATAGCGGTTGTTCTGCACATCCAACAAGAGATCGATCTGGTGTCTATCCACCTTGTCGATCATCTTGTTCAGCTCCACCACCGGTATGAAGTCCACATAGCGGGTTGTCAGGAACTCCTCCAGGCTGTGGTTTTGTTCAGCTTCCCCGTAAATACCGACCTTATAGAGCTCCTCCTGTCCGGTGGTGAAGGCAAAGGCGAAACCCATCACGATCAATACCGGCATGATGAGATTCCAGCCGAGCGCGGTGCGGTCACGCAGGAACTCCAGGTTGCGTGCTTGCAGGGCGGCAAAAAAACGACGTAAAGACATTATCAGGGCGGTCCTATGTGCGTATATGATGCCCGGTCAGTTCCAGGAACAGGTCTTCCAGGGTTGGTGACCGTACCTGCAGCTCGTGTAAAGAGATCTGCTGGTTTGTCAAATGGCGTATGGTGCTATCCACATCCTTGGATAGGATCTCCATGTGACCCTCCTGAGGGTGCAGCGTAGAGTCCCCATCGGCTTGAAAATCCTCGGGCAGGGCAGAGAGGGGCAGAGTGATCACGGATTTATCGAAATAGTTGGCCAATAGGGTTTTAGGGTTGCCTTGGGCGATTATCACCCCGTGATCCATGATGATGATCTCATCACAAAGTTCAAATGCCTCTTCCATGTAGTGGGTGGTCAGCACCAGGGTTTTGTTTTCGGCCTTGATGCGCCGCACCTGATGCCAGAGATTGCGCCGGGACTGAGGGTCGAGACCGGTGGTGGGTTCGTCGAGGAAGACTATCTCCGGGTCGTTGATCAGCGCGATTGCCAACAGTAGGCGCTGTTTCTGTCCGCCGGAAAGCTTACGCGTATCCCGGGTGAGGAACTCCTCCAGGGCGCAGATCTCCACCAACTCTTCAATTGGCCTGATGTTGGTGTAGAACTGCTGAAACATCTTCAGCACCTCATCCACGCGGATATACTCCTGTAACGCAGTGTGCTGAAACATGATTCCCGCCTCGTTACGGAAGCGTTTGCCCAGGGGCTCACCCTTATAGCGTATTTGGCCCGAGGTGGGTGTCTTGATCCCCTCCAGCATCTCCACGGTGGTGGTTTTGCCGGCACCGTTCGGACCCAGCAGACCAAAGCAGACGCCCCGAGGTATCGAAAAACTCACACCATCAACCGCTTTGATGCCGGCGTAGTGTTTACTGAGGTTATCCGCCTCAATCATGATTGGGTGATATGCAGGGGGAAGTCACGATATGAACATGACCTCGATATTCTGAACATCATCGGCGACGCCGTCGATTTCGATCATATTGACCTCGGGTTCCAAACCAACCTTCGCGAAGGCGGGGATTTTCGACAAGCTCGATGGGTCCAGGGAATTGTCGCTATTCATCTGTGACTCGAGTCGTGCCACCAAGACAATGTCCACATAGTCGATATCACCCACGCTGGTGTAGTCAAGGTTGCTGAAGTTGGCCGGTACCTGGACCAGGGTATCGGGGAAGTCCCATATCTCGAGTATGCGTTGACCGATCTTGGGGCTCAGGGCGTCGATGATCCGGTCCAGTTCCTGGGCATTCTCAAGCAGTTCGTCATGGCTCTCCGCGAGGGCGAGAATCGGCAGCGCGCCTATGTTATGTATCAGCCCCGCCAACATTGCCTGCTCCTTGTCCAGGTGATCAGTATTGGCTGCGAGCACTCGGCTGAGTGCAGCGATCTGCACACTCTCTTCCCATACCTGTCTGAATTTGGCATCCAGCAAGTCGCTGGTCGCCTGGAAGATCTGCTGCATGATAAGGCTGACGACCAGACTGCGCACCAGCCGTACCCCCAGTCTGGCAACCGCCATCTGCAGATTGTCGATGGTCACCCGGCCTCGATAGAGCGGGCTGTTGGCAACCTGGAGGAGGCGAGCCGACAAGGCCGCGTCAGAGGCTATGATGTCGGCAATCTGGTTGGCCGAACTCTGTTCTCTCTCCACCGCATCCCTGACCTTAAGCGCCACTTCCGGCAGCGTGGGGAGGGTGATGCGATTGTGGTCGATGGCGTCGTTTAGCTTTTCAAGAAATTGGTTTTCGTCGATCATTTTTTTCCTGGGATTCCACTTTATCGTTGTCGTCCTTGTTAACGGTCAATCTCGTTCATTCTGAATGGCTGCCAAACCCGGTATTTACTCATCAGAGTAGCTGTAAGGAAGGTTGAGTATCTCCAGCTTTGGGCCGCCCTCACCCAACTTGACCTGGTTCTCTTCGGCGCTGGCAATTTCGATCACGGCGAGCAGGTCGTAACCATCGCCGCTGGATTGCGCATCCACGATTTTACCCGCCCCCTGTCCCGATGAGCTTCCCTCCGCAAACAGGTCATCCCCCGGTTGTGGCGGTGTATCGCTATCCACATGGGCCAGATACATGCGGCGCTTTAACTTGCCCAGGTATTGCATACGTGCCACAACCTCCTGGCCGGTATAGCATCCCTTGGTAAAACTGACCCCGTCGATTAGCTGCATATTAGCCATCTGCGGTACGAAAGACTCGCGGGTTTGCGGGTAGAGAGTCGGGATGCCCGCGCGAATCTCATACAGTGACCAGAGTTCGCTCGTCGCCGGTTGGGCCTGTCCTTCAGCGGTCTGCCAGATCTCCTTCAGCTGTGGTGTCGGTCCGATGACTTCGAAGCGGGGCATGCTGCCAGGCAGGCGTATCAGGATCATCCCATCCTGCTGCTGCACACTATTGGTTTGTTCGGGCAGCTCTTCGAAAAAGGGTTGCAGCAGGGCTTCGGCACAGTTTCCGGTGAGGCCGATTCTGACCCAGTCGTCACTGGCATTACTGATCACCACCTTGGAGCGGAGTACGTACATGGATAGTCTGGGCAGAATCGCTGGGATGGCTTCGGCCGGCGTCTGCAGGTAGTAGCTTTCGCCTTGGCGAAAGCAGCGAAAGCTGGCTATCATGCGGCCCTTGGCATTGCACCAGCCCGCCAGGTTGCTGTGATCCTCCGTGACCAGACGCATGTCGTTGGTCATCTGACCCTGTAAAAACTGCTCTGCGTCTTCACCCTCGACCCGGATCAGGCCATAGTGGGAGAGATCGTTCAGGGCACAGCTGATGTCGCTGCCGTGACTGATCGGCTTGCTGCGGGAGGCGAGAAATTCGGACCATTCTCTATTCATGTCAGGGACTGGCTCCTGGGTTTGACATACAACAATGCGTATCATACCCGATCCCGCAGGTGACGAAACTCCCTGTGTAAATCCGGAAATGAGGTTTTTGGGTAGGTTACATGAGTACATTCACGACAGGCGCCCTGGTTCTCTACAAGATTCGACCGGCCCGGGTCATCGAGGTGACGGATAAGATCACCATCGAGCTGGAATCAGGGAAGAACAAGCGGGTCAGGGACAAGGATGTGGTCCTGTTGCATCCCGGACCCCTGAGCGATCTCAAGCAACTGACCCCGCAAAGGGGTGAGATCGAGGAGAATTGGCAGCTGCTGGAGGGTGCACAGACCGATATCAAGGAGTTGAGTGAATTGGTTTTCGGCGACTATACCCCTGCCATGGCCTGGGCTGCCTGGGAGTTGGTGGCGGAGGGTATCTATTTCGAGGGCGAACCTACAGCGATCCGGCCGCGTTCCGCCGATCAGGTGGCATCCGAGATCGCCGAGCGGACTAAAAAGGCTGCCGAGGCGGAGGCCTGGGAGGGTTTTATACAGCGTTTACAATCCGCCTCGATCATCGAGGAGGACCGCAAGACCCTGGGCGAGGTTGAAGCCCTGGCCCTGGAGAAGCGTGAAAACAGCCGTATCCTGCAGGCCCTGGATATCCAGGAGACCCCGGTCAACGCCCATCGTCTGTTGCTCAAGACCGGTTACTGGCCAGCCAACGAAAACCCCTATCCCCGCCGCATGGGCATAGAGGTGTCCATACCGGGACATACGGTGCCACCCCTAGCGCAGGAGCAGCGTCTCGACCTGACTCAACTCACGGCTTACGCCATCGATGATGAAGACAACCAGGACCCTGACGATGCGGTCAGTCTGGATGGGGAGCGTATCTGGATCCACGTGGCGGATGTGGCCGCCCTGGTTGCCCCCGACAGCGAGATGGATCTGGATGCCCGCGCCCGTGGTGCCAACCTCTATCTGCCCGATCGGGTGATTCCCATGCTGCCCCCTGAAGTGACTGACCAGCTCGGCCTGGGCCTGCAGCAGAAGTCGCCGGCATTGTCGATTGGCTTCACTCTCTCTGCAGAGGGAGAGGTGGAAAATGTGGAGATACACCCCAGTTGGGTCAGGGTCGAGCGCATCAGTTATGCAGCAGCGGATCAACGCCTTAAGGAAGCGCCCTTGTCTACTCTGTTGGCGAAAAGCCAGTGCTATCGGCAGCGGCGCCTGCGGGCAGGGGCGGCGACGATTCAACTGCCGGAGGTGAAATTGAAGGTCAGGGAAGGCAAGGTGGCGATCGAGCCCCTTCCCAGGCTGCAGAGCAGGGAGATGATCACCGATCTGATGCTGATGGCCGGGGAGGGCATAGCCCTCTACTGCCAAGCCCGGGATATACCCATTCCCTTTGCCACCCAGGCGCCACCGGATCAACTTGAACAACCGCAGGACCTGGCAGGCATGTATGCCTATCGGCGGTTTTTCAAACCCACCAAGATAAAGACCCAGGCGGAACCCCATGCCGGATTGGGTCTGGCCGTCTATACCCGGTCCACCAGCCCGTTACGCCGCTACTCCGACCTGTTGACCCACCAACAATTACGCGCCTATCTCAAAGGGGACGAGGTACTCGACATCCATCTGATCTCCGAACGGGTCGCCCAGTCCGAGATGGGCAGTATGGCGAACCGCAAGACCGAACGGGTGTCAAACGATCATTGGCGTCTGATCTACTTGCGTGACAATCCCGATTGGCAGGGTGAGGCGGTAATCGTTGCCAAGGAGGGGGAACGGGCAACGGTGTTGCTGCCCTCGATAGCCATGGAGGCCAAGCTGCGTATCCGTGGCGATGCAGGTTTGAACGACAGGGTCAGACTCAAACCCCGGGAGATCGACATCCCCGATCTGAGTTGTTATTTCCGGGTCATCTGACAGCTATAACGCTGTCTTACTGATTGAATGAGGTGATAGCCATGCGTTGGATAATGCTACTGCTGCCGCTCTCCGCCTGCACCCAATCCTATATGGTCAGTGACGACCTTGCTTACCCTTACAATCTGCCGCCAATCGGCAGCAAGGTTGTGTTAATGGAACAGGTGGCAATCGAACCCGGCACCACGCGCACTTTTTTGCAACGGGGCAGGCCGATGTCCATTGGCGACTTCGACCGTTACCGCAGCAACTGCAATTTCGAAGTGGATAAACTGAGCGATAGGGTGCAACTGATAGAGCCCGACACCTTCGTGGTAAAAAAGGTGCAGCGATTGACCGCGGAGGTGGTGCGCAATCCTGACAATCAGCCAAGATTCTTTGCTGTGGAAATCGATCGTGGATCACCTATCGTCACCCATGGTTACCATCTCTGGTTGAGCTCGGAGCAGCAGCCCGATGTCATGCGCATCACCTGTCGGGGCGCCTTCGACGACTTGTCACGGGCGGAACCGCCATCCATCGATGAGATCAGAGAGGCGTTGGGTGAGATTGCCGAGTTGGTGTTGGCGACATAACAACAGTTCACGTTACGAGTGGACGAAGCGCGAGACTTCATTTGTGGTTTTGTCTGTAGACCGATGACTTAACTATTCCATTGGTCTCTGTTATTCTTGTGAATAGATGGATTTCATTCTACGCGCAGGAGGCCGCCTTCCAATCTATTTCACGTCCTAATCTGTTGAGCGAGAATCGCTTCTAATGTTGCATGTCGCGATCTTTGTGATGGCGGGATCAACGGCAATAAGAGCCGGCAATATGCTCAGTTGCCAGCGCACCCCGCACAGCTACCAGTCACAAACAATATTTTTAATTTACATGATGCGCCAACATCAGGGACGAATGGAGTAAGGCGGTTAATGAGTAAGATTCATTAATCTTAAGATGCCACCGACTTTTATGCCGGATGGTGGTCTAGATGCTTGGTGAGGTCGAATATTGTAAGGAATTTAAGTCATACATAGACGCAGGCGTTTGGCGATGATTTTGGCAACGGCTGTTAAGCAGCTTGCCATCTGTACTGCTATACTGAATGTGCGTTATCTCTAACGCCACCTAGTAAAAAAACTAATATCGGGTGACCATCATGGCCAAACGGTCCATGCCGAACAACCAAAGCGAACAGCAAGATAGTGTCAAGCGGCTGATTACTGAAGAGCAGACTCGGATACTCTATCAGCAGGCACCCATCTCAAATATAACAGTCTATTCTGTTGCCTTACTCTTTTACTTCTTATTAAAGTCGAATCTCGATACCGGCGTTTTGGAAATATGGCTTCTGGCCCTGTTAGCTGCAGCCAGTTACCGCCTGGTGTTATGGCTGAGGCGGAAGCGAAAACCCCAATCGAGGACAACCGTGCAATGGCAACGCAGCTATCTGATCGGCTGTCTGCTGGTGGGTGTCGCCTGGAGTCTGATCTTCCCTTATATCTATCTTGCCGATAACCTAACAATCGCCATTGCTTTATGTATGCTGTTGTTTGGCATTGTTGCATCCGCCGTGGTGATCCTGTCGGTATATATTCCCGCTTTTGTGGCCTACGCCTATCCACAGGTGCTGACGCTCACCGGTACCCTGTTTGCCTACGGCGATGCGGGACACAATGCCCTGGCCGTCGCAACCCTCGTCTACCTGGTTATGACCACACTGTTCACCCGTAACATTAATCGCAACCTCATGGATAACATCAGGCTGCAGATAGAGAACAGCAAACTGATCGAGGATCTAGGTGATGAGATCAAGAACCGGGAAAGCGTCATCAAGGCACGCACTCTTGAATTGGAGGACAAAAACAGCGAACTCAGCAAGGAGATCGCAGGAAGGGAGCTGGTGGAATCCGCGCTACGCAAGAGCGAGGAGCGTTTCGAACTGGCGATGCGGGGTGCCAACGATGGTGTTTATGACTGGAATCTCCTGAGCAACGATATCTACTACTCGCCCCGTTGGAAGAGCATGCTGGGATATGAAAACCACGAGCTGGGCAACGATATTTCCACCTGGGAGGAGTTGGTTGAGGAAAGTGATCGTGCACGCTCATGGGAGATGTTGAACGACTACATCAAGGGAAAGCGGGATAACTTTCATATCGAGTTCAAGATGCGACACAAGCATGGTCATTGGGTGGATATCCTATCCCGTGCCTTTCTGGTTCGTGACACTCAGGGAGATGCAGTCCGTATCGTCGGAACTCATGTGGATATCACCGAAAAGAAACGCCAGGAAGCCCATATCCTAAAACAGGCCCACTATGACGGTTTGACCGGCTTGCCAAACCGTTTCCTCGCCATGGACCGTTTGGCGCAACTGCTCAAAGAGGCGTCGAGAGATTCATGCAAGGTTGCCATACTGTTCCTCGACCTGGACGGTTTCAAGCGGGTCAACGATACCCTGGGCCACGAAACCGGCGACCGATTGTTGGTCCAGGCTTCCGATCGTCTGCAGTCGGCAGTACGTGACGGTGACAGTGTCTGCCGCCTGGGTGGTGACGAATTTGTGGTGTTGTTGCGCAATCTGGCTGAGCTTGCCGATGCCAAGAAGGTGGCGAGTAGCCTGATAGCGCAATTCCGGCGTCCCTTTAAGCTGGATGAAAGGGAGTTGGTAGTGACCACCAGCATCGGCATTGCTGTCTATCCCAGCGACGGCATGACTCCCACAGAACTGCTGCGCAACGCCGATACCGCCATGTATCACTCCAAGGAGCAGGGCAGAAACACATTCAATTTTTACACCAGCGAGATGAATCTGAATATCTCCCGGAGTTTGGAAGTGGAGGAGCAGTTACATGGCGCACAGGAGCGACAGGAGTTCTCGGTGGTCTACCAACCGGTGGTGGCGTTGCAGAACAACAGGATAGTTGCAGCCGAGGCCCTGCTGCGCTGGAACAACCCTGCCCTTGGATCTGTATCACCCGAAGAGTTCATTCCCATTGCAGAACAGACAGGGGTAATTCTGGGTATCGGCAGATTTGTACTGCAACAGGCGGTGTACAATGCCCAGCGTTGGGGTGAATTGATCGAACATGATTTCAAGATAGCCATCAACCTGTCACCACGACAGCTGCGTGACGCCGGCCTGGTGGATTTCATTGCTGATCTTCTGCAAAGCAGCGGCTTGAAAGCAGATGCCCTGGTGTTGGAGATCACCGAAGGGGTACTGATGAGCGGGCAGCAGGATATCGAACAGGCGCTGGAGCGTTTGCATAAATCCGGTATTAGTCTGGGTATGGACGATTTTGGCACGGGTTACTCCTCACTGAGTTATCTGCGTAAATATCCGTTCGACGTGTTAAAGGTGGATCGGAGTTTCATCAACGATCTAAATGTGGATCCGGCGGATTACGAACTGGTGAATGCCTCTATATTGATGGCCCATGGCATCGGGCTTGAAGTGGTGGCGGAGGGTGTGGAAACCGAGGATCAACTCAATTGTTTGCGGGATTTGCAGTGCGAGTATGCACAAGGTTATCTGTTCAGCCAGCCAATCAACGAGGATGATTTCACCCAACTGCTGCGGAGTAGTTCAATAATAAAGTCTCTCATTCTGTAGTTTGCCTTTCCCAGCTGCTTTAATCGTTACTCTTATTCCAAGAAGTGAACGCGTTCCCATAATCAAGGTTGATGCGTTGTCTCGACTTACCCAATACTAATATCCTCTCTCTATCCTATGGATAGGTTTGGTGACATGCGTATGTTTCACTCCCTCAGGTCCTTTCGCTTCCTGATATTGTGCTGTTTCCTGGTCTCTTGCGGGTCGGGAGATGACAGCGACACAACATCGAATCAGAACAATCCTGATACCGAAGCGCCAACAGCGGTTGCAAATGTAACAAGCACAACCACCTTCCAGTCCGTGACCCTGGCCTGGAGTGCTGCCAGCGACAATGTGGGCGTGGATTATTATCAGATTACTCGAAACGGTGTGGTACTCGGTACCACGCAAGCCACTACTTTTACAGATAGCTCGGTGAGTGAAGAGACCGACTATACTTATTCGGTAGTCGCATACGATGCCGCTGGCAATGGTTCATCTTCTTCCTCTATCCCGGTTTCCGTTCCAGCAAACTCAAATGCCGGCATCGATGTTGAGGCCCCTGGCGCAGTCACGGGCCTTGATGCATCCAGCACCACCATGACAGTGACACTGACCTGGAGTGCCGCCTCTGACAATGTTGGAATAGACCACTATCAGATTATGCGCGACGGTGCCGCTGTCGGTACCACCGCGTCCACATCCTACGTGGATCAAACAGTAAACCCGGCCAGTGACTACCTCTATCATGTGGTCGCTTTTGATGCCGCTGGGAACAGCACCTCGTCCGATGCTCTATCCGTCTCGGTACCTGTCAATACCGAGCCTGTCACGGTGAAGGCGTTCCCCTCCGCCGAGGGCTTTGGCGCCAATGCCAGTGGTGGCCGCAACGGCCAGGTGATCAAGGTCACCAATCTCAATCAAAGCGGTGCCGGAAGTCTGCAGGCGGCTTTGGACATCGATGCGCCCCGCATCATCGTTTTCCAGGTCAGTGGGGTTATCGAAGGGGATATTCTGATCCCTTATGGGGATGTGACCATCGCCGGTCAGACAGCGCCTGGGGCCGGTATTACGATTCATGGACGGCTGACATGCCAATACAGCAATCCACCTGACAACATCATTGTACGGCACCTTCGGGTTCGGGCCGACCATTCAACCAATCCGGACATAGCCGGTAATCAGTACGATGGCATTCAGTGTTCCAGAAGCGCCAATCTGATATTCGATCACATCTCCGTCTCAGGTGGGGTGGACGAAACCTTCGATCTTTTCTCGGCGACCGATGTGACCGTCCAGTGGTCGACCATTTCTCGCGCCGATACGGACGGTCATGGGGAAGGTGTGCATAACTATGGACTGATTCATGGACCTGACGGGTCCAATATCACGATCCACCACAATCTATTCGCCCACAACGGCAACCGCAATCCTGCCGTCGCCAACGGCCCGGCCGAGATCATTAACAACCTGGTCTACAATGTCCGCCACGGTTTTATTCACCATAACCCTGCAACGGGTGAGTTCAATATCATCGGTAACTACTACAAGCAGGGTCCGGAGAACACCCTGTTTCCGTTCTTTTTCGATGATGAGTTGAGTGGCAGCGGTTCACCTCAGCTGAGTTATTTTCTCCAAGATAACTATGTTGACGATCCGGGTGATCTTGTAGGCAGTGTGGATAATCCCTGGCTCATCCCCTATGCCCACAGCAGTTTTGAAAATATCGACTGGGGTTGGGATTCGAGTGTCGCCCGAGCTGACCGGAAACACACATTCACCATGCCGGTTGCGACAATCAACAATTCACTGGCCAACTATGATCGGGTATTGAATGGTGCCGGCGCCTTTCCCCGGGATCAGATCGATAGCGAAAATGTGCAGGAGGTCATCAATGGAACCGGTTCCTGGGGTGCGCGTATACCATCGGATCTGATGCAGGGATTGTCGGCTGCAGCCCCGCCAACAGATTCGGATAACGATGGTATGCCGGATGTTTGGGAAAACGATCATGGTCTGTCCAATGCTCTCGATGACCATAACAACGTCATGCCTTCCGGCTATACCGCGATCGAAGAGTACATCAATGAACTGGCAGATCAGTTACTGAGCGAGAGTGCAATAGCCACGAATGACCTGACAACACTGGATGCCAATGTCAGTCCGCTAACCTCGGGAAACTGGTATCGCCCCGGGGTCGATACGACTTGGGCCTGGCAACTGCAGGGTGTGCTGAACACCGGTTACCCGGTGGATCTCTATGACGTCGATCTGTTTGACACCTCGGCTGCACAAATCGCCAGCCTGCAGGCCGGTGGACGGCGGGTGCTTTGCTATTTTTCCGCAGGAAGTTTCGAGGATTGGCGTGATGACGCCGCTGATTTTCAAGCCCCGGACCTGGGCAATACCTTGAGCGGTTATGCCAATGAGCGATGGCTGGACATTCGTTCAACCGCTGTATTTTCAATTATGCTGGCCAGGCTGGATCTGGCGCTCAGCAAGGGTTGTGACGGTGTTGAGCCTGACAACATGAACGGCTACCAGGAGAGCAGCGGATTTACCCTGAATGCCAGTGATCAGCTGGCATTCAATCGCAACCTCTTCAATGCCGCCCATGAGCGGGGATTGGCCGTGGCCTTGAAAAACGACCTGGACCAGGTGAATGAGCTTATCGACTATGTGGACCTGATGGTCAACGAGCAGTGTCATGAATATAGTGAGTGTCACCTCCTGCAGCCTTTCATCGCCGCCGGCAAGCCGGTACTCAATGCCGAGTATCTGACATCCTATCAAAACAATCCCGATTCGGTTTGCACCGATGCCCTGCAGGCTGACATCCGCACCCTGGTGTTGTCTGTTGATCTGGATGATTCCTTCTATTACAACTGCGATACGGATTATCCCTAGGTTGATTGTGTGTTTAATTGAACACAACTGCCAAGCAAAAAACCATGCAGCATAAAAAGTCTATATTTTTTGTGCCTTTCGCTAGGTGATCTGAAGGCGGGAGGCAGATCGACGGTCGTCCGCAGCGTTACTCCCGGTGGTAAAAATACCTATGATCCAGTGGCAAAATTAACTATAACAATGGCCCGTATAGTGATGAAATCTATAGGCATTAGTCTACAATTTTATTAAGATTAAATTTTCAAGCATTATAGGCTGTAAACAGATACAGGCATACAGCACCTAAGCTATCACCCAGGTTGCTGGAGAAGAATAAAATCACTGCTAGAGGAGAGTCAGACATGTTTTGTCCCAAATGTGGAACTGAAAATCCAGATGGTGCGAGGTTCTGCGGCAACTGCAGGCATCAGCTCACAGGCCAAACCGGCGCTACAGAGGATAGTCATGGCGGATCTGTGGTTGAAATCGGCAGTGAACCTAAAGCAGTCTCGGATGGGATGAAGTATGGAATACTGGCCGGTTCACTGCTGATACCCTTTATTGGCATGATCATGGGTATTATCTATCTTGTACAAGGTGAGTCTGAAGAGAAAAAGGATGTAGGTAAGCTTTGGCTGTTTGGAAGCATCGGCATCATAGTTTTCTATATGATTATCAGTGGTGATTACTAAGTCAATTGCGAAGGGCATTAGGATGAATAAACCAGCTGCCTACATATCTTTAAAAAGAAATAAAACAAACTCATATCAGATACGACAATTCGCAATCACAATCGATGACACTGTGGTGGGCAAGATCAAGTCGGGGGAGACAAAACAGTTCAAAATTCCCAGCGGTGTACATGCCATCGGTGTAAAGGTTGATCTCTATAAAAGCCAACCCCTGCAAATTGAGCTTGAACCTGATCAAACCCTCGACCTGGAGTGTGGTGATCGATCGCCTGAGAACATAAAAGAGGCGTTTACCTTGAAGGGTATAGAAAAATCACTCAACTCCTTGATCAATCCCAAACAATACCTGTACGTGCAGCCTGTGGGATACTCTGCTCCAAAATTGACTCCGCAAAAACCGAAAACAAGCCGCGAGCCCTATCGAGAGACACAGACCCATAGAAAGGCCTGCACAGTCTTTATCTCCTATCGCCGTGAGGATAGCAGAGAGATAACCGGCAGAATATGTGACAGGCTGAACAGTGAATTTGGCAAGCAGGCGATTTTTAGAGATGTTGACTCCATACCAGCAGGGGTGGATTTTCGCAAACACATCAACAAGACCATCGACCAATGCAGCATGCTTGTGGCGATAATTGGTGACAAATGGTCGGCAGCCAAAAATAAGAAAGGTGAACGCCGGCTGGATCTGCACAACGATCACCTTCGGGTGGAGATAGAGACCGCCTTGAAGAAGGAGATACCGGTGATACCGGTGCTAGTCAAGAATGGCATCATGCCTGATGAAGAGGAGTTGCCTGAAGGGCTGAAATCTCTAGCGTACAGAAATGCAATCCCGATCCCGGAAGAGCCTTTTTTTCATAACGGTGTCGATCTCCTGATCAAGGAGATGTCGAAGAACTTTTCACCCAGCGGGTCGATCAAGCAGCCGAGTAAAAATACATTCTGTATCTACTGTGGCAATCCGATCTTGCCCGGCAACAAGTTCTGCATTCAGTGTGGCAAGCCGGTTTGAAAGGTGCTGCAGGCTAGAAAAAACGAGTGACTGTGATTTCCAGATAGTCATCCCGGTGAAAGACAAACAGCGGATCATCTTCAGGGATATTCGACCACAACCTTATCTGGGCACCGGTCTTCCAGTGATTGCCGATGCGTCGGCTCGCTTCCAGATTGAACATCCAGCCGTCGTCGTCCATATCCTTGATGACACCGGCAAGGAGTTCACTGCCATCCACGTCGTTGGCGGTTAGACGCATTCCGATGAAGATATCGTTTTCGAAGGGAGTAGTGGCATTATCGCGTCGGTCGTCGTAGAGGTATTCTCCAAGCAGGCCCAGGTCCATGTCACTCTCGGCAATACCCACCAGGGTATATTCAAAACCGCCGGTGGCCGCGTTGTAGCTGTCGCTATCGCTGCTGCGATGGATGGCCTCGAGCTTCCACAACCAATCACCTTTGGTAGCCTGCAGGTCCAGGCTGGTTTGCCGCATCTGCTCATAGAAAGGTATGAGTACAATCTCTCCGCTGTTATTGAGTCCGGGTATCAGCAGGGGATCGCGGCTGGTGCCGTCGAAATGGGCCAGGCCGATGTCCCAATCACCGATGAAGTGTGACCAGCGTATTGCCAGGTCGGTGTGTCTCTCCTCTCTGTCTGACTGGTATGTGGTCAGATCTGTATCCACTCTTGGATGAGTTCGCAGGCGACCTTGATTGCCGGGATAGGTGCGTTCGCGAAAACCGGGCAGGGCATACAGATCAATTATGCCCCAATCCCTCTCCAGGGAGAGCTTGAGCATGGGTTGACCCAGTTTCTGTTCCCCATCAGGATTTTCGATCAGGTCGGTCTGGTTGATGACATCCACCAGGTGCAGTGCCTCGGTGACTCCCCAAAAGACTTTACCGATACCGGCCTTGGTCTCCCAGCCGTCACCGGCATAGGTCCAGATCAGCTCGCGGATATCACCATGGGTGCGCTCGTCATCTTCGCTGTCCCAGCGCAGGAAGGGTGTGAACAGCAGGCTCTGTTTGCCGTTATCCCATCGCTGGTAGTATTCAGGTTGGATAGCTAAAGAGAGCATTCCATCGGATTGCTCGCTATGCATGGCCTGCTGGGGGAAATGGCGCCCCTGTAGCTCGATAAATCCGCTCCATTCGCCTGCTGACAATAGTCCGGGTATAAACAGCAATGCCCACCAGCATATTTTCACAATAACAACTCCAAAACAGAAAATTTTCTTACCATGCGGCCACTATTTACAGGCCAGTTTAAATTGCGCTTTGTCCTGATTTGCTTCCCTAATTAGGACCCGGCGATTGGCATGCCTGTTTCTCCGCCGCCCCTGCGGCACTTCCCTGTGTCGAAGGGGCTCTCACGGCATCCCTGCCGTGGCTGCGAAACAGGCATGCCAATCGCCTTATCGTGTCGTCTAGTGCGTGGGAATATTATCTCGCACGCTTTAGGCTGTTCTTGTTAAAGTCGCCGTCAGTCAGACCGGTGCGGAATTTGTACTCCTTCCAGGTCAGCAGGGTGCTCTTTCCCGTCTGGTGATTCTCCATGTACATCTCGTCGGCGCGCCAATACTGGTCCAGGTATTGTTGGTAACCACGAAACACCAGGGTCTTCAGTGACGCGTTCTTGCGATCGTAATAATCGATCTTGAGTGCAATGTAGCGCTCCTTGTCGACCCACACCTGCTGACGGGTGTAGCCGGAATTGGGATCCACAGGATAGCGTTCCAGGAGGAAGCAGGGGGTACCTTCATGCTCCGTATCCTCGATGTACTTGTAGGTGTACTTCTCCACCTCCTGGGAGGAGATATCCTCATAGGCGAACTCACTGCCCATGAAGGGCCCGGATTTGTTGCGCGAGGCGATGCGTTTTACCCGCTTCAGCGCCGGGAGATAGAGCCATTGATCGTCGTCACCTACCTTATGGGAAAAGCTCAATAGGGCTGTGCCCTTCACATCCCGCGGTTCATCGAAGACGACCAGTGTCTTGTCTCCGTCATTTTCCACTTCCAGGGTCTGGTTGCGCATATCACGCAGGCTCTCTTCACCATGTTTATTGCGCAACAGCATGGTCATGGTAGCCTTGAAATCATGAAAGCCGGTGTCCCGGGTCTCAATCTCCGTGGCGATCTCCAGACCGCGCTCTTCAGCTGTCGTTGCCAGGGCCAGTACCGGTGTCAGCAACATCAGCAGGGACAAATAGGTGGGTTTCATGGTTTTTTTCCTCCGAAATAGATCAGCAGCGGGGGTAGGAACAGGAAATCGGCGACCAGTGCCAGGCCGAGTGTAATTGCGGTGAGCAAACCCATGCCGGCATTCAGCTGGAAGTGGGAGAAGGCGAGAATACCAAAGCCGACCATCAGCACCAGGGATGTTACCCATAGGGCAGTACCCACAGTCGAGAATGCGTAACGTACCGCATCCTCACGGTCCATGTTCTTTTCACGGCGGGCACGTAGGTACTTACTGAGAAAATGCACTGTATCATCCACCACGATGCCAAGAGTCATGCCGGATACCACTGAGAGGGCCAATCCCACCTCGCCTACAAAAATACCCCAAATGCCGAACGCCATCCCCATAGGCACTAGATTGGGAATCAGACTGAGCCCGCCAACCCTCAATGAGCGTAGGGCAAAGATCAGAATGATGGATATCACTACCAGTGCTACTGTTGTGCCTTTCAACATGGAGATGATGTTTCGGTTTCCGATATGGGCAAACATGATGGTGGGGCTGGCGCCATCGGTACGCATATCAGGTGCATTCTCCTGCAGCCATGCCTGGGCGCGCTCCTCGATGTCCAGCAGCTGTGATGTGGGAATGCTATCCATAGTGACTGTGAAACGGGTCGCCGACTTCTTCACATTGATCTGGTTATTGAGATCAAGCCCGAAGGGGAGTGAAAACTCATATAACAGCAGATATTGAGCTGACAGGTCACGCTGATCCGGGAGTCGATACCAGTCGTCGTCATCTGCATGCATATTGCGGTTTAGGCGCTTCATGATGTCGGTGATGGAGTTGACATGCAGCACATGGGGCTGTTCTCGATACCAGTTGGCAAATGCATCCACCCGCTGCAAAAATTGCGGTTCGCTGATGCCGCCGGTCTCGCCACTCTCCAGGGAGTATTCGATAAGATAGATGCCGGTTAAATTGTCGGTGGCATAATCCGTTGCCTGACGAAAGCTGATGGTTTCATCGAAATATTTAACAAACTGGTCATCGAGGCGATTATTGGGTATCTGAGATATGAGCAGCAAAATGACTATTCCCATGCCCCAGAGCAGTCGTTTTTTATTGCGCACCACGAATTCAGCAAAACGCACCATGGCGATACTGCCCATGGTGTCGCCTGCAAGGGCCTTTACCGGTAGCAGCATCATCATGGCGGGAAGGAAGGTAACGGAAAGAATGAAAGCCAGCACCACACCTATGGCCGCCATGTTGCCCAGGTCCCGGAAGGGGGGCGCATCACTGAAGTTGAGGCTGAGAAAACCGATGGCGGTGGTCAAGGTGGTGAGAAAGATGGGTTGCAGATTGATGCGCAGGCTCTCCAGCATGGCCTGATATTTACTCTCCCCGTCGCGCATGCCATGGAGAAAGTTAACCAATACATGCACACAATCGGCAATTGCCAAGGTCATTATTACAATGGGTACCGTGGTGGTGGGTGGTGACATCTTGATGCCAAACCAGCCGGTCAGACCCATGGTGGCGATAATCATCAATACTATGATGATAACCGTGGAGATGGTCCCGGGTATGGAACGTAGCATAACAACCAACACCAGTATCACCGCTACGAACATAATCGGATAGAGACTCTTCATGTCATCCATGGAGGCGGATGGAAAGGCGTGGTTCATCATCACCACGCCGGTGAGATGGATATCGATGCTGGGATAGGCGGTCTCGATATGCTTGGCTATCCGTTTGGCCTTTTCAGCAACCTCCGGTACCTCGGTGAGCTTTTTACCCTGCAGCTGTACCGTGACATTGACGCCAGTCGTATGGGCGGTGGGCGATATCAAGCGGTTCACGAGTAAAGGATCGCTGGTGGCGATCCGCTGTTTCTCCGCCAGTTCCTCATCGCTCAAGGATGAGGGATCCAATACAAGATCCTCAACGATCAGATCATCCCCGTCTGCCTGGGTGTGTTGGAAATTGGTAACGGAGTCGACCCGCAGGGAGTAGGGGATCTGCCATGATTCCTTGGTCAGCTCAGCGACCGCAGAGAGTGTCTCCCGGGTGAAGACCTTGCCGTCCTTGGGGGTGATGACGAACAGTACGTTGTCATTCTTGGTATAGGTATTCTGCAATTGCTCAAAGGCCTTCAGCTGGGGATTCTCCTCGCTGAAGAACATGCGATAGTCATTGTTGAATGCCAGGTGGCGTGCGCCACTGGCCATCGCAAAAGAGATGACGATGGCCAGGAAAATAACCAGCAACCTGTTGTTCAATACGAAGCGAAAGAAAGATTCACTCATGATCTTTCCTGGTTGTTGTTTGCTAGCTCTTTAATGGTCGTTATTTTCATTTCACTTTACTTCCAAATCTATGTGCGAAGACTGTTCAGATAATTCAGCAAACCCTTGCCACAGCGCATTAACTCCTCCTGGCTCTGGGCACTCTTCCCCATGCTCATGCAACCCTCAAGTGAAGCGAGGATGAAATAGGCGGTATCCGCCGGTTCGATGGAGGAGGTCACACTGCCTTCTTTCTGTCCTCGACTAAGCAGTGATTCAATGCTTGCCTGCCAGCGCCGGTAGAGAGTGTCGATACGTTCGCGAAAGCCATCATCAATGGCCGACATCTCCTGTGCCAGGTTATTGAGCGGGCAGCCGAGGGTGATCTCCTCGCAATGATAGTGTTCTCCAATCTGCAGGATGGTGGTGATCAGAACATCAATGGGGTGTCCCGGCTGACGTAGGGGTTCAAACCAAAGCCTCTCAAGCTCCTCAGTGATCGCCTCGTCCAGGACCGCATAACCCAATTGCAGTTTGCTGCCGAAATGGTGATAGAGGGCGCCTTTGGTAACACCGGTTCGTTCCAGGATTGCATTCAGACTGGCGGCCTGATAGCCGAAGCGATGGATCTCCTCATAGGCGGCTTCCAGCAGGGATTTTCGGGTGGTGTCGGCGTCAGCACGTGTATTCATGGGAATGTTCTTCATGTAACATACCGACCAGTATGTATCTCTATTGGCAAGCTGTCAAATTTTTCTATCAAGTGGTACGTCATCCATTGGCAACACCCATAGGAAAGTTGTGTTGGCTGATCTCAATATGTGGAAAATACGCCCGACTGACCGACGATTTAACTTGTGGGACAAGTCTGGCTATTTTGAGCTGGGAAATCTTTACCCTGAGGTAACGCCTTGTAACAAGATGTAACATGGCGAATGTTCCTGCGGGCACAATGGCTCAATCTCTGTGTTTGATGTGTTGCTGATTTTTTTCTCACAGCACTCTTCTCGCTACTGTTAGCGATCTGAATGACATGCTATGCGGAAAAGCCATCCCAGGAGTGGATACGCCGCTGGTTTTCCCAGCAGCAGTTGCTTTGATCCCTCTATTTAGGCGGGGATTTGTTGACCTGTTGATTGATTGAATCGACCATATTATTGACGTCACTGGTCTCCTCGAACCGGCAGTCACGTACCCGCAAGTGCTCGGTTAGTCTGAGCGTGCCATCCTCACTCAGTATCCCCAACCGTTTATTGTGCTTGTTTCTGAGTATTGTGGTCGCACTATCCCCTGCGGGGTGTCTCACGCAGAAGGTTGTCCAGCCATACTCTCTAAGGTGTATCAATCCCAGCTGTTGCTGCTCGTTGAGATAGCTTTTAGGGTCAGAGGGTATGGCGCTGATGCCGATACGTCTATCCACAGAAGTCTACCTGTCAAAGGTTTTTATACGTTGTTATTTTTACACAAACAATAAAAATGCCAAAGAAATAGAAGTCATGAAAAAACAGTAAGATGCGGGTGGCTCACAAATGACTGTCCATTCAATTGCCTTGGGAATGTAAAAAAATCCGACAGTGCCAGGCAAGGGTCTATTGGCTTGAAATTGTTGGAAAACAATAATTTAAGTCCTTGTTACTCTTGCTGCCGAATGCACAGGCTTGTTTGGTTGCACTCAAACACTTATCTCTTAACAGTCTGATTATGGTGAGATAAATTCCATAAAGTGGAGCTGGGGGAGGGCCCTTTTAGGTGATGACCTGTTGATCAGAACTCCCTATACTGGGCCTGCAATCGAATGCATTCCCTCGCTAAGGGTGTTTGCGGCAAGCTTCACCGGGCTGCCGCTACGGGTGATCTGCATCAACCTGAACTGCTGTCAGTGGTTTAGGGGGTACACAAGAAAAATGGGGAGTTTTTATGTCTTCGTCCGATCAGACAATTCATCAGGAGAATCTGTCTCTTGGGGCATCCGCCCAGGAGTTTCTCGACTATTGCGCCGCTGAGAAAGAGCGTCGACTCAATTCAGGGGAGACCTTTGATGAGGAGACATTCGATCAGGCCGTGCAAATGGTGGTCAACAAGCTACGGGTGCTTGCGGATGAGGGCTGGTCATGATCATAAACTCCATCAAGGCGAATAATGTCCTGAAGTACACCGATCTGGATCTTGAGAATATTCCGGAGCGAGGCCTGATAGCCATATCCGGTCCCAATGAGTCGGGCAAGAGTACCATCGGCGAGACAGTCTGCTTCGCACTCTTCGGCCGAACCTTCTCCCTGGATATTGACGACCTGACCAAGGTGATCCGCTGGGGCGAGACCCACTGTTCTGCGCAACTGGAATTCACCCCGAAGGATGGTGTTAGGTATAGCTTGGATCGCTTTCTCGATGATGCGGGAAATCATAGTGCCCGGCTCTCTATTGCCTCAGCAGACAGCAATGACGAGCCGATTGCACGGGGTGTTGAGCAGGTCGCAGACAAGGTCTATCAACTGATCGGTTACGAGTTTGAGGAATTTGTCGAGTCTTTCTATCTGGCACAACGTGAGATCACAACACCGCATCCCCATAGCTTTGCGGTGAAGACCATGGCCGGACTGGTAACCCTGGAATATGTCAACGTGGCATGCCAGGAGGACAAGGGCGCCACCCTGGATGAGGTTGAACAGCGAAAATCTGAACAGATCAGCGTGCAGAGTCAGCTCGATGAGCTCGACATCGATCATAGTCTGATGCCCTCCCTGCAGGGGGAGCACAACGAGGTAAGCCGCCACATGGAAGACTCCTCGGATCTTATCGAGCAGCTGGAGAACGCGTCCATTACCTACCAGGATGCCTTGCCAAGGCGGGAGGCGGATCTCTCCAGTGCCGGACGTGCCGGCTTTATGTCGATCCTGTTTCTATTGATTGCATTGCTTGCGGCTGGAGTCTGGTTTCTTTTGGCGAAGCTGCCAGGACATGCCTATGCCCAGCAGGTGAGTGAGTTGCTAAGTAATAATCTCTCATCCTGGCAGGATTCTATGCTCCCCTGGCTGCTCTATGGGGCGGGTGTATTTGGCTTGCTGTTCGTGATCCTGTTGATTCGCGGTAGTGCAAAAAAGAGCAGTGCTAAGGCCTATGATGAAGCAGCGGCCGGTCTGGTTAAGGCCTTGGGTGACCTTGACGGTCTCTCCACTGTAGTGATCCGCAATGAACTCGATGATGTGGCGAATGCCAACCAGCTCGATGAAGATACCGAGAGTCTCGAAGAGACAGAGGCTGAGCAATCGGACGAGACTGAGGCAGAGCCGGCGGTTGTGGATCATGCTGCACGGGAGCGTCTGAGTCAGCGTATCAGCGACTGGGGTGTCTCAATCGCCGAGGTCAGAGATGGGGTGGCACAGGAAGAGGCCCAACTACGCGGCGGCATGGAGACGGATCGGCGCCGCCTGGGTCAACTCGATTCTGTCATCGACCAGGAGCAGGAGCGTTTGGACAGGGCCGAGCAGCTGCATCAGATCAAGACCAATCTGCAACAGAAGATCGATGACAAGCAGCGCCACATGGAGATCTGCAGCGTGGCGGATCAATTGATTCAGGGCGCGACCAAGGAGGTCTCGCATAAGTTCAACCACAAACTGCGTGGTCTGGTAAGTAAGACCCTGCCGCTGTTTACCGAGAATCGCTACGAGCACCTGCAGATCGATGATGATTTGAGTGTAAGGGCCTTTTCCAGTGAAAAGCGGGACTTTATGGATCTTGACGAGATATCCAGCGGTACGCAACGTCAAATCATGTTGGCCGTGCGTCTGGCCTTATCCCAGGAGTTGGTCAATCGTGCCATTCAAGGAAATCAGTTTCTGTTTCTCGATGAGCCTTTTGCCTTTTTCGATGAGAAACGCACACGCAGTTCACTCACCGTACTGCCCACATTGAGCGAGGAGTTGAATCAGATCTGGATCGTCGCTCAGGATTTCGCAGACGACCTGAAATTCGATATGCATGTGCAGTGTGACAGGGATAGCAACTCCATCTCACTGACCCAGAGTTAGCCTATTATCTCTTGCCTTCCACTCTGGTATGGGTCGTGGCTATAGGTGTCTGATCTACCTGTCAGCCAAATCATGCCAGCACTGGAGAGTGCGCTGGCAACTGCCGGGCGCGCCGTGTTGTGTGCGCCACCCGGTTCGGGCAAGACTACCCTGGTTCCTCTGCAATTGTTGCAGGCTGCCTGGTTGGATGGTCAATCCATGCTGCTGCTTGAACCCCGCCGGCTGGCTGCCAGGATGGCGGCGGCCCGTATGGCCCAATTGCTGGGTGAAGCGGTGGGTGAGCGAGTGGGATATTCAATACGCCTGGAAAGGAGGATCTCCCCCAGGACCCGCGTGGAGGTGGTGACAGAGGGCATCTTGACCCGCCGCTTACAGCGGGATCCTCAACTTCAAGGGGTCGGTCTGCTGATCTTTGACGAATTCCATGAACGCAGTCTCCACAGTGATTTGGCCTTGGCCCTGGCGTTGGATGCGCAACAGGGACTGCGGGAGGATTTGCGTCTACTGGTCATGTCTGCAACCCTCGATACAGATCGTATCTCCAGTCTCTTGAACGCCGCACCGGTGATCAGTGCGGAAGGCCGGCAATTTCCCGTATCCCATCACTATCTCGGCTTGCAACCTGAAAAAAGGAGCATCCCGGAACAGGTATCCCGGGCCGTCAGCAGAATCTGGCATCAGGAGCAGGGTGATATCCTTGTCTTTCTCCCCGGCGTGGCCGAAATCAGGCGTGCCCAGGCATTGATCTCGAGTCATTTTGCCGAGACTGAACCAAAGCCCCTGATCACACCGCTGTATGGTGATTTGCCAAAGGCGGAGCAAGACCTTGCGCTGCTACCAGATAAGAAAATGAGACGCCGCATCGTACTCACTACATCCATTGCCGAGACAAGTCTGACTATCGAAGGGGTGAGTGCGGTTGTCGACTCCGGTTGGTCGCGTCTGCCAAGATTCATTCCCGGTATCGGGATGACCCGCCTGGAGACGGTGAGGGTTTCACAGGCAGCCGCCAATCAGCGTGCCGGGCGGGCGGGACGCCTAGGCCCGGGTAACTGTTATCGCTTATGGAGCCCAAACTATCAGGACCAGTTAGCGGAACATCATCCGCCTGAGATCCTGCAGGCCGACCTGGCTCCCCTGGCTTTAGAGCTCGCTGCCTGGGGTGTGACGGATCCCAATGATCTGAACTGGTTGGATCCACCGCCTGCGGCCGCCTACAATCAAGCCTGCGACCTGCTGAAGGTTCTCGGTGCAATGGATGCGCGGCACCTGCTCACGCCGATGGGAAAGGCGATGGCCAGGCTGCCCGTCCACCCGCGCCTGGCCCATATCCTGATTAATGCGAACGATGGCGATCGTAAGCTCGCCTGCGACCTGGCGGCACTGTTGAGTGAGCGGGATATCCTACAGCGGCAGCGGGACAGCCTGCCGGGAGCAGACCTGGAGCAGCGTCTGCATCTTCTTTCAGCTTGGCGAAATCGAGCGCCTGGAGGCGATGTAAAGGGAATCGATACTTCTGCATGTAAAAGGGTCGACAGGACAAGCAGGGACTGGCAAAGGCGCCTGCCGGGACTCGATGCAGGCGCCGGCCCTTACGACCTGTCGTTGGCACAGCTCCTCGCCCTGGCATATCCCGATCGGTTGGGCCAAAGGACCGGACACGGCCGCTATCGTCTTTGCAACGGTCGTGCGGCATTGCTGCATGATACAGATCCTCTGGCGGCACAGGATTTCCTGGTGGTTGCAGAACTGGATGCCGGAGAGATCCAAGGACGGATAAGACTGGCTGCCGCAATCAGCAAGGCAGAGATTCGTCAGCTACCGGATATGCAAATCGAAGCCTCATCGACAGTGGTCTGGGATAAGCGGGAGCAGCGGGTGAAAGCGTTTGCTGAAGAGCGGGTTGGGGCGGTGGTCCTGGATTATCGTCCCCTTGCCGATGCCGATCCTGAACAGGTTGTGCGCGCCATGCTGGAGGGTGTCTCGGAGATGGGATTGGCTGTATTGCCTTGGAGTAAACAGCTGCGTCAATGGCAACTGCGTGTGTGTTGGCTCGGCAGTCAGCTCAATGACTCGAGCTGGCCTGATCTCTCCGATGAGTGGTTGTCCGCGCATCTCAACGACTGGTTGGAACCCTGGCTGTCAGGGATCAACAGCAAGGGGCAGCTGCAGCGTCTCGAACTGCGGGAAATACTTCAGGCGAGACTCGATTGGCAGCAACAACAGCAATTGGAGCGTGAGGCACCGAGCCATCTTCAGGTGCCCAGCGGTTCCAGGATTCCGCTTCGTTACAGCATGCGTGCAGCGCCGATACTCCCGGTCAGGTTACAGGAGATGTTTGGTCTGGCTGATACACCCAGAGTCTGTGCCGGCAGGGTACCTGTCATGCTGCACCTGCTCTCCCCGGCACAACGGCCGATGCAGATAACCGATGACCTGGCCGGGTTCTGGGAGAGAACCTACCCAGAGGTAAAGAAAGAGTTAAAGGGACGCTATCCCAAACACTATTGGCCGGATGATCCCATGCGAGCTGCAGCAACTGCCAAGGCGAAACCAAGAAAATTATAAGCGAATCCTGCTGAAGTAAGCGAGGTTATGAATTTGATTATTTGAGTAGATGATGTTTGACGGATCTTGTTGTTTTTATCAACTGCATTCCACCAGGGATTTTTAACGCGAACTGTGCTATCACCAACTGTTTTTTATTAAGACCAATGTAGGGTTGGGTGATTTCCTCGAAAACAGATCTGGCCTCATTCACTTGCCCATTCATAATGTGTTCGTAGGTTAAGTTGAGCAGTACTTTATTTAGTGTGATGTCCACGTCAGCTTTGTTGCTTTGGTAAAACGGATCATCGGATTTCCATACCCGTCTGATGAATTCAGCTCTCTTTGCCAATTGAATTCTGTGGTCCGTCCTGGTCAGTCGAAATTCATCTTCGTGGCTGCGGTTGAGTGTGGTTTCATGATTTAAGAAGACTGCTTGATGGGCCTTTGAAAGGCGTGCAAAAAAGTCCCAATCACCGCAGATGGAGTCATGTTCGATAAAACGTATATCATCCGGAAGCAGAGACCTTCGAAACAGTGCGGAACTCGGAAGAACATGAGGATCAAACAGCGAAGCATGGTAAATGTCGCCAACGTGTATCTGGGTGGTGTCGGGAGATGCATCGGGTATAGGAGATTTTAGGGACAGCTCTTCGTAGCTGTAGGTTTGGTCGAATAGGGAAGACCAGTCAATTGGTTCATGCAGCCAAGTGGTCAATCCATCGGGAATGCGGTTATCCTCAGATTTAAGGATGTGAAAGTTTGAATAAGTGAAACCTACGGATTCAAATTTATTAAGCAGTTCGACTTGCAGAGCAAGTTTGTAATCAAGCCATATGTCATCATCGTCCAGGGTTGCGATATACTCCCCTTGGGCCAAATCCAGTGCACGATTACGCGAGGCGTTTAAACCGGCATTTTCCTGTTTCAGGTAGCGTATCTTCGGTGAATAGCCATTGATGACGTCTTCGGTGTTGTCGCTGGAACCGTCATCAATAACAATAATTTCAAAATCCTGATATGTTTGTGCAAGCACGCTTTGTACGGTTTTTAATAAAAGTTCCGCTCGGTTATAGGTGGGTATGATTACACTAACTTTCATGTCTAACTCTATGAAGTGATTGCTTAATCCATTTGTTGTGTTTAGTAATCAGGTTAATCAAAGAAGCGTCTTTTTAGTCTCGCGGTTCGTTGTAGTGCATTATGCAGCCAAAATGTCCGATTCTTCCTGAAAATCTGTAGATTGACATTGTTTCTTTCTTTGTTTGTGAAACGTCGTTTAAAGGCTTCGTCGCCTATGGTGAAGTCGAGCTCCCTGCGCTTGTGTTCCAAGGCGGATTGTATAAGAAATCTTATTAATAGTGTACCGGGTGAATGATTGGAATAATCTGTATTGAATGCAGGTTTGTACCAGTAATATTTGTCGTTGTAGTCAAATCCATAGTGATATGAGATGGCAGTGTCATCTAATTCTAAAACAGAGAAGTGTAACCAATTTGTAGCAAGAAGCTGCGCTGTTAGATTTTTGTAAAATGTTTGATTTAAAGGGTTGTTGAAAAGGCTTGGTGACGTAGTGTCGGACCAGCGGCGGATATGTTGTGCGAAGAATGCGGGCAGGTGTTTGTCCATATCCTTTTCAGTAAGCAAACGGAACTCCAAGTGGCCTTGCCTGCGAAAATAGTTGTACGGGCGTTTATTGCTGTATTTGTTTAGCAGCTTATTGACCTCCCCTTGGTGGCCCTCAATTTGAAGATAGGGACAAGATATGGACTTGTTCTTAAGATACTGAAGCTTGTGCCGCTTACAGGCCTCCTCAATCAGCCCGCTGGTGGTGGATGCACGGGGAATATTGTTAAGTATAATGCGATCCCAGGAGTGAGTGTTGTCGAGAAGATAATCAAAGATCAAGTTTACAGCGGCCTGTTTTTTTGTCTGCGTGACAAAATCAAGATTCTCAGCGTTGTTGTATCCGATAAGTTGTATGGTTTTTCCTTTGTTGTTTTCCTTTGATATTACAAGCGGAGCAAAGCCTATGGGCGTCTCACGCTCGTAGACGATTAAAAGCCATAGCTCGCTGTTCTCGGCAAAGGTTTTATGCCATGAAGAAAACCACTCATAGGTTTGGAATAGGGTGTTGGTTTCGTTTTGTGAGACGAGCTTGTTCCACGCCTCATGGGAAAGAGGTAGGCTGGAGACATCAACTATATGTTTGATATGCATATGTTACGAAAAAAGCATAACAAGCAGGAGCTTTCAGGCTTTACTCTAATTCCTTAAGAATAAATATGTTTAATGGTAATTAAGATAGTACTAAAGCATTAATATAAAAAGTAATAGTACACCAATTTGATGATAGTAGTGGTTTATCTTTGATTCATGTTGTACGGGGCAAGTGATGTCCACATTCACCTGATGCACCCGTATTTATTCTAACATCTGTTCCGTGTGGAAACTTATCGCTAACCTCTTAGTTTATATCCATTTATCATAACCACGAATCTGCAATATGTAAATTGAGGTTTTCAGCGTAAACAGATTCATAAGAACCGGATTCCGGATATTGAAAATATCAACTAGTCTGTGCAGGGTGGTTTGGTGCAGCAAGTTGCTAGATTACAGATTTACAGCTCTTATCTGGGAATATGTTAAATGGAATCAGCACTTGCATTGTCATTTAGACAAGACTCAGTATATAAACGGAGTTGCTGGCTCAAACATAGGCGAAAATAAACCGTAAGATCAATATCCCCGCCATTAACCAGAGCACCCCCCGTAAAAGACTTAAATAGCGTTCTGCCGAGAACCTTTTTCGCAACTGCATGCCGATGAGGAGAGCGGTCAGTGCAAAGGGTGCCAAAAACAGTGTACTGAATAGAAAATTACCAATTCCGGGTATCTCTTGTAGAAAAAAGATCAGGCTCTGGGTCAGTTTTCCGGTAAAAAAATTGAGATTGAATAGGACCACCATAGTTGCGGTGGCGATGCGTAGCTCCATGAAAAGTATGATCAATACCGGGAGCATCACATTCACCATGCCGGCCATGAGTCCGGCAGCGGTGCCAAACAGCATATAGGCGGGTAGCGTGTGTTTCCTTACCCAAGAAAATTCAACTTTTTTGAGGCGCTCCTGGTTCAGATAAAGTAACACGGCAGCGGCTAGCAGAAGGAGGAATGGGCGGGGATCCAGCCAGAGCAGTAAAAAGGTCCCGAGTACCGTGCCCATCAGCGCGAAAGGGATAATGATCAGATAGGGGCGGACATTCCTCAGCTGTTCTCTGCCGCCATGCCAAATGGTTGTGAGATTGACCGACATGGTGGGTATGACACAAATCAGCACTGCGGTAAAGACATCGGTGAACAGGGCCAGCAGTGGTGTGGCAATCATCGGAAAACCGATGCCGAAGGTGCCATGGATGAGACCGGCCAGAAAGATGATAGGCGCGGCCAGCCATATTAACTCCCAGGTTAACGGTACCAATTCAGTCAAGGGGTGGTCCTGCTGTTTAGGGTTTGCAATTTAGCGATAAACTATGGTCGTTTTACTGGGTTTTTTGATGCTGCCCAAATGCATACTTAATCCGGGTGGCACCGCCTGTCAGCTGTCGCTCGATCCAGGCTATATGCAGATTGCCTCGGCTATCTAGCATTATGCTCGGATTACTTTGCTGGCCCTCCCCGGATGCAACCGGGAGTATCCAGTCATCGCTCCATTCACCATCCTCGTACCAGCTCAATACCACATCACTATTGCCCTCTCTTTCGTCATCCCAGGCCACGACCAGTGCGCCGTCCGTATGGCTGGTAATTGACGCATGTCGTTGTTTTGCGAGACCGCCAAAATCATCTTGCACCTTTTGGTTATTGCCGAACCCGTTATCTGTGGGTAGAAAAGGGGCTCCCCAGATATCGTAGCCGTCACGAAAGTCGCGTTTGTCTGCCCATACGGCGAAAGCACCCTGTTCGCCAAAACGCTCAAGAGCCACTCTTGATACCCCATGTCCCGAACCATATGGAAGGTTTGGTCCTTCCGGTTTTTCGCTGATTCGAAACGGTTCGCTGAAACTGCAGGTATTTTTCCGTTGCTCTATGGCTGCCATGATTATGGTGTGTTTGGGTCGACGATCCTCCCAGGTCACTATTACACGGCTGTCGCTGATTGTTGCTGATGGGTAGAGTTGCTCGTCCGTGGGGGGTACGCGATCTACAGCACAGCCGTTCACAGGCTCTAGCTTACCTTTGTCACCGGGGACTAGCCGTGACATCCGGATACGTCCAAAACGCCCGCTGCGTTGTGACCAAACGGCAACTATCCTGTCGTCGTCGACACTTAGATTGACTTGTGCCGAGGGTGCATGGTCTAGCCCGGCAATAGGACCCAGACGAAGTTTGCCATCGACTGTCGCCATCCTTGCGTTGATGCGGCCCAACTCCTCCCAGGCAATTACAAAGCGACTGCCGGACAGCGCAATCAGCGAGGGTTCATAGGCATCCCCCTCACCGCTGACTTGGAGTTGATGGTTGAAGTGGGCTTGGTTGTTTTGCTTATAGGCCAGATAGATGCGGGGAATGCCGTCACGATCATCTTCCCAGGCGATGGCGATAGTCTCGTCTGAGACGGCAATATTGCGTCGACCTGACGAGTCGAGATGGTGGAAGTAGTTGCTGCTGGTGTTGGCGTTACCTGAGACGTCGATTGCTCGTTCGAACACCCATGGTGCAGCTACCAGACTAGCAGATGGGATAAGCCATAATGAAAGTATGACAAGCTTACGAACTGTCACTTAGCTGCCTTTGTCAGGAAAGCTTGAATCTTGTCATCGGCTTCGATCAGGTCCTCGATACGTTGAACGCCGATCATGCGGTAAAGGGTATCACCTTCAGGATTGAGAAAGGTAAAAACCGGAGTGACCAGGGCATTATAGCGAGTGCCCAGTTCCCGTTCAGTGGTACGCTCTCCACTGGGAAGCCGTATCCGGCGACCGCTTTCAGCGTCTACATAAGCAAGGGCATAGTGTGCTGTATACCTCTTTCTGACGGATGGATCGGAAAATGCCTCCTTGTTGGTCTTCTCGCAATAGCCGCACCCATAACGGCCAAAATAGACAAACAACGGTTTGGATTCGCTTTTTGCTAGGGCCATGGCTTGATCGAAAGCAAGGAAGGGATAGTCTTCCGGGGCATCGGACCAAGTAAAAGTGGGCAGCAGCAACAGTGTCAGCAGGGTTAATAGGGAGAGTCGCTGCAGTATAGGATTGCTAGTCATGACCAATATAATAGCAACAGCTGCAGATTCAGTCTTTCTCGCTTGTTCCTACAATAGAGGACTCAGCCACTCACTAGAAAGATACGCCATTCAATCGTCGTTATCCCGATCCCGGCGCTCCACCAGTTCGGGATCGGCTGTAATAACGCGGTAGATCTCGATCCGGGATCCCTCCTCGAGCTTGGCGTCCAGTTTGGTGATCTTGCCGAAAATGCCCACCTTCTGTTTCTCCAGATCGATCTCGGGAAACTGATTCAGCAGGCCGGAATGTTCAATGGCCTGACGTACGGTGCTGTCGTCCGGCACCTCGAGTTTGAGCCAGACCTGTTTGAATTTATCGGCATATGCCACACCTACATTCATCTCACTCTACTCCGTCTATTGATTGGCGGCAGTGGTTTCGGCGGTCGCCAGCTTTGCCTCACGCTCAGTCAGGGCACGGTCTAGCAAACGTTTACCGGCAAGCAGGAAACCCAGCACCAGGAAACCGCCGGGGGGCAGAATAATGAGGAGAAAACCCTTGTAGTCAGGGATCAGTTCAAGTTCCAGGAAGGAGGCCCAGGATCCGAGCAGCAAGGCAGCGTTGGCGAACAGGGTGCCGCTGCCGATGATTTCACGGGCGGCGCCCAGCAGGACCAGTGCCAGGGTGAAGCCGAGTCCCATCATCAAGCCATCGAAGATCGATGGCACAACCAGGTTGCGCGAGGCGAAGGATTCGGCTCGTCCGAGGATGGCACAGTTGGTTACGATCAGGGGGATAAACAGCCCCAGGACCTTGTGCAGATCGTGCACCCAGGCATTCATCGACATATCCACCAGGGTGACCAGTACGGCGATGATCAGAACGAAGATAGGGATACGTACTTGGGGTGTGATGATGCCGCGGAACAGGGAGATCAGCAGTCCCGAGGCAATCATCACCGCTGTGGATGCGAGTCCCATGCCGAGGCCGTTGCTGGCGGTGCCGGTGACTGCCAGTAGGGGACAGAGGGCGAGGGCTTGGGCGAACACAATGTTGTTGTCCCAGATGCCGTCTTTGGCGATGCGCTTGAAGTTGTTGCTCATAGCGGGGTTACTCCAGTGGTGATCGTTGCGGCAAGCCGTACCCTACGCCTTTAACAGGCGGAATCCCCATATCGTAATTGCGTTCATTCGCGTTCATTTGCAGACTCATGCTTAATTACCGCTTCACCACATCGGTGGTGATCACCGGTGGATTCAACAGCTCGGTGCGGTGTTGATTGAAGAAGGTCAGGCCGTCCTTGATCGCACCCACGACGCCACGGGGTGTGATGGTGGCGCCGCTGAATTGATCAAAGCGCCCACCGTCCTTCTTCACTGCCCATTCACCCTTTGGGGGATTCCCCAGGGAAAGGCCGTTGAAGCCGAGAATCCAGGGGTCCTTCGCCACTTCGATTTTGTCCCCCAATCCCGGCGTTTCCGCGTGGGACAACACCCGTACACCGAGGACCTTGCCCTCCGCGTCAAGCCCCAGGATCAGCCGCATTTCGCCGGCATAGCCCTGACCGCTGATCTCCCAGGCCAAGGCATTCACCTGGGCGCCGACCGTGCCGCGATAGATGGTCACCGGTTTGCCTTTTTCATCCATGATCTCAAGGGGGTGGGCCAACAGGTCGTTGTCATATCTTGCGTCGGGCACCACCTGGGCCAGAGAGTCGAGCAGGTCCTCTCTCTGGCGCTCCTGGATAGCATCTTTGGTTGCAATATTTCCGGCTACCAATAATGCAGTGGCAAGGGTGGAGAAGCCGCCCAGCAAAACCGCCTGATAACCGACCCGCTTGCGATATTCGGGTTCCAGTGGTGTAGCCATCAGGCCTCGCCTCCCTCATCCGCATAGTTGAGGGGTTCGCCCTTGCGATTGCGTCCGTATATTCGTGGTTTCAGGTAGTGGTCGATCAATGGAGTACAGGCGTTCATCAACATCACTGCAAACGCGACCCCTTCCGGGTAGCCTGCCCAGGTACGTATGGCATACACCAACAGACCGACTCCGGCGCCAAACAGCAGTTGGCCACGGATCGATACCGGCGAGGTCACCAGGTCGGTGGCGATGAAGAAGGCGCCCATGATCGCGGCCCCTGATAGCAGGTGGGTGAGCGGTCCCACATAACTCTCCGGGTCGAGCAGATGAAACAGGCTGGCGAGCAGCGTCAGGGTGCCCAGCATGGCCAGAGGGATATGCCAGGTAATGATGCGCTTATAGATCAAAAACAGCCCCCCAAGCAGCAGAAGCAGGGCGGAGGTTTCGCCGAGACTGCCGCTGGTCTGTCCCAGGATGAGCTGCCACACAGAGTCAATACCACTGCTGGCGGTCTCCAGCGGTACCGCGCGGCCCAGCTCGGTCTTCAGGTGTCCCAGGGTGGTGGCGCTGCTGATGGCGTCCAGTTGATCGGAGCTGCCGAAGGTGATGGCAAGACTGTCGAGAAATCCAGGTGCCTGGGCTGAGAAAAGCGGCACCGGTGCATTAAAAAGGGTCATCTCCAGGGGAAATGAGATCAGCAGCGCCACTCGCGCCACCATGGCGGGATTGAACAGATTCTGGCCGATACCACCAAACACCTGCTTGCCAATAACGATGGCAAGAAAAGCACCGACCACGCCAATCCACCAAGGTGCCCAAGGGGGTAGCGTCATGGCCAGCAGCCAGCCGGTGAGCAATGCGGAGCCATCGAGCAGGAAGGGGCGTGCCTGCTTGCCGGCAATGCGCAGGGAGCCGGCCTCGAAAAGCAGACAGGCGATCAAGGTAGTCACAAACAAAAAGATCGCCGGCCAACCGAAGAGGTAGAGGCTATACAGGGTGGCGGGCAGCAGTGCCAGCATGACCAGCCCCATGGTGCGGCTGATGCTGGTGCGGGCATGGGTATAGGGGCCAGCGACGGGCTGTTCTTCAATCATACTTCAACCCCGGTTTTACTATCGGATTCAGTGGCGGACCCGGCGCCTGCCTTGGCTTCCGCTTCTGCTTTTTTCTTCGCTTCCATCTCTTGCTTGCGTTTCAACATCGCCGCTCGCTTGGCCTTCTTGATCGCCTCCATGCGTTCGCTACGGGCCTCGGCCAGACGTTTGGTTTCACCCTGTTTGTGCTGGGCGCGCTGGCGGGCCGCCAGTTCGCCTTTGGCATAGTTGAAGTACTGCACCAGGGGGATATGGGACGGGCAGGCATAGGAACATGAGCCGCAGGCGATACAATCGAGCAGGCCCAGTTTGACCGAATTGTCGAGTCCCCCGGCACGGATATGAGCCGCCATCTCCAGTGGTACCAGACCGCAGGGACAGGCTTGGACACAACTGGCGCAGCGGATGCATGGCATCTCGTGGCCGTTTTCGCTCTCTTTGGCTGTGAGTGCCAGCAGACCATTGCTGCCCTTGACCACGGGCACCCGGGTGCTGGGAAGCGGTTGCCCCATCATCGGACCGCCGCTGATCAATTTCGTCGGTTGTTCCCTAAATCCACCGCAATAATCGATCAAGTGGGTTAGGGGTGTGCCCAACGGGACGCGCAGATTTTTCGGTTGCCCTATGGCATCACCGGTAATGGTCATGACACGGGAGATCAAGGGCCAGCCATGGTAGAGGGCATCGTGTACCGCCAGCGCGGTGGCCACGTTGTGGACCACCACCCCCATGTCGGCAGTGAGCCCTCGTGCAGGTGTCTCTTTTCCTGTCAGGGTTTGAACCAGGTGCTTTTCCGATCCCATGGGATAGCGAGTCGGCAGACCGACAACCCGGACCTGGTCATGGTCCTGCGCGGCATGCCGCATGGCGGCTTGTGCTTGTGGTTTGTTGTTTTCGATGGCGACCAGGATGCGATCGACTCCCAGGGCGCGGGCCATCAGGCGCACACCATCGAGGACCTGTGCAGATTTTTCACGCATCAGACGGTCATCGCATGTCAGATAGGGTTCGCACTCCGCGCCGTTGATGACCAGGGTATGCAATGCATAGCGTTTACGCAGATTCAGTTTTACCGCCGATGGAAAGGTTGCCCCGCCCATGCCGACGATGCCGGCATCGGCGACGCGCTGTGCTATCTCCTCAGGGGATAGGCTGAATGGGGCGAAGACCGGGTCCAATTGATCTGTCCACTCATCCTCTCCATCCGGTTTCAGGGTGATCGTCCTGACCGACAGCCCGGAAGGGTGGTGAGCGGGATACCCTCCCACGCCCATGATCCTTCCCGAAGTGGGTGCATGTATCGGTGCAGAGATTGTCCCCTGATTGCGGGCCAGGCGCTGGCCCTTCTTGACCATATCGCCACGTCTTACCAGCGGCTCCGCCGCAGCCCCGATATGCTGTTGCAGGGGGATATGCAGCAGCGGTGGCATGGGTAGTTCTTCAATCGCCTGTTCGGCACTGAGTTGCTTACGGTCATCGGGATGCACGCCACCGCGAATCTTAAACAGTTTTATGATGTTTTCCGCGCCCATATCTAGGCCGCCTTGGCCGGTTGCGGCCAATACCAGGTTTGCAAGGTAGGTTTAACCTCGCGCATCTCAATACACTCGGTCGGACAGACGTCATAACACTTCTCACAACCGGTGCAGGCATCGGCAAACACCGCATGGATCTGTTTGGGACCACCGAGGATGGCATCGGTGGGGCAGCGCTTGAAGCATTTTGTGCAGCCGACACAGAGGCTTTCATGGATGAAGGCCACCGTGGGCGCCTGCTCTTCCACTGCAGAGAGATCGATACTGACCCCCAGCTTCTCGGCCAGTGCTTCAGCCAGGGCCTTGCCGCCTGGAGGGCACATGGTCACTGCGGCCTCGCCGTTGGCGACGGCCTCGGCTGCGGGTGTACAACCGGGATAACCGCACTGACCGCACTGTGAGCCGGGCAGGAGCTCTTCAATTTCAGCCTGCAGGGGATTGCCCTCCACCGCCAGGTATTTTGACGCCACACCCAGCAGCGCCCCCATCATCAGACCCAGCCCGGTAACAATGAAGATTGCAGATACCATCATCAATCCCTCCCTAAATGCTAACAGGCCCTATTGGGTCAATCCGGCGAAGCCCATAAAGGCCAATGACATGAGACCGGCCACCACATAGGCAATAGGTGCGCCATCGAAGGCAGCAGGCACATTGGCAAGGGCAAGCCGCTCCCGTAGACCGGCGAACATCACCAGTACCAGGGTAAAACCAAGGGCCGAACCGAAACCGTAGAGCAGACTTTCAAAAAAACCGTTCTCTTGTTGTACGTTGAGCAAGGCAACACCAAGCACAGCGCAGTTGGTGGTGATGAGAGGCAGGAATATTCCAAGCACCTGATACAGGGCTGGCGAGGTTTTACGTACCAGCATTTCGGTGAATTGCACGACCACGGCTATCACGAGAATAAAGGTGAGTATGCGCAAGAAGCCGAGATCCAGCGGGGTAAGCACGTAGTGCTCCAACAACCACCCGGCGAATGCGGCGAGGGTAAGCACGAAGGTAGTGGCCAGACCCATACCTAGGGCGGAATCGAGTTTGTTGGAGACACCCATCAGCGGGCAGAGGCCGAGAAATTTGACCAGTACCACGTTATTGACCAGCGCTGTAGAGAGAATAATTAGAAAGAGTTCCATGGATCCCATCGGTTTAAGCTTCGATGAGAATCACCCAACAAAAAATATGCCAATTATTGTTTTTGCTTCCATCCAGGTTCGTTTAGGTGCATTGATTTCTCACCTATGATCCTGAAATTAAGCATGAAAAAAGTCTCTGATAGGCCAAATTTCTTATTCGAATTTTCTCCTCTGCTGCCCTGCGAGATTGCGGTAAAGCGACTGCATGTAGGCTTTGCGACAGGTCATCAGCCGATCTCTGTCAGGTGTGTGACATAGGGCCATAGGGATCCCTATCCATCCTGTGAGAAGAGAGTGGTATGGCTTTTGCTTGTTATGAGGATAATTTCCACAATTTGAGTCTGATTAAGTGAAGTGAGCCGATATGATGCAGCGCAAATCCAAATCCAGTGAGGTCTTGGACACGATCAGTCATTTTCTGGAGTCTCCCCCCGAAGGGACACCGGCGGAAGTGATCGAGGCATTCAGTGCCCCTGGAACAACACAGCATCTGCCACCAAAACTGTTTCTGGAGACTGTGGAGCAGGCACCTATAGCCATATCAGTCACTGATCCAGCTGCACGTATTCTCTATGTTAATCAGGCGTTTGAGTCGTTGACTGGGTATCCCCGAGAGGAGCTGATCGGAAAGAACGAGTCGGTGCTGTCGAGTAATTCGACACCGATCGAGGTCTACCAGGAGCTGTGGGAGACGATTCAGCAGCGCCAAGTTTGGCGTGGCAAGCTGGTCAACCACAGAAAAGACCAGCAGGAGTACCTTGCCGAGCTGACCATTTCGCCTGTCCTAGACCCAAAAGGATCGATTGCCTACTACCTGGGCATGCACCGTGATGTGACATCCTTGCACCAACTTGAACAGCAGCTGAAATTCCAGAAGAGTCTCACCGAGGCAGCCTTGGATGCAGCACCCATGGTTGTTGCCATGGTGGGCGCGGATAGAAAGGTTCTGCTGGATAACCATGCCTATAAGGTACTCCTCGGCGATTTCAGGGGCAGCGAGCCTGTCACGCTCTTTCTTGATGCATTGGAGCAGCAGATCGGCTTCGATCTGGGCAATGTCTGTCAGATCGGTAAAGGCTTTACCAATATCGAGGTGCGACTCGATCCCCCAGGCAGCAGTTATCCACGTTGGTTTGCCTGTTCAGGTGTGCGTGTCGCCGAGTTGGATGAGGCTGCACAAAACTATTTTAAACAATCTGATGTGGCCCGTTGCTGTCTGTTGCTGATCGCCAACGAGATCACCGGCAGTCGCAATCGCATCAACGAGGCGCGCCTGAATATGATTCGTGCAAGCATGGCTGAACAACAGATGGTGCAGACTATGCGCGAGGCCATATCCGGTTCCATCTACAAGCTTCAGGCACCGCTCAATGTAATTAAAGCCGCCCTCTCGATGCCTGATACTTCAGCGAGTCAGCATGGATTGCGTAAGGTATTGCGGCAGGCACTCGAGAGTGGTGACGAGGCGATGGAAAGTCTGCATGGCGCACTTCCCAGCCCCACTTCCGAGCAGGCAACCGTGGTGAATATCAATGAACTGTTGCATGAGGTGATCAAGCTCACCACTGAAAAGATGTTGGCGGGCGGTGTCATTATCGATTGGCGTCCCGCGCCTGTATTGCCCGGTATCACAGGCCGTGCCAATGCGCTGCGGGGTCTTTTCAAATATCTCATAGACAATGCCATTCAGGCCCTGAGTGAATCGGATCAGGATTATCGGGAGATACGCCTGGAGACGCGAGTGGATGGGCAGGAACTGATTATCCAAGTGATGGACAACGGACCGGGTGTGCCCAGAGCACACCGACTCAAGGTCTTCGAGCCATTTTTTTGTGGTTGGACACAACCAAAAGAACATGCCGGGATGGGGCTGACCATGGCACAGGAGGTGGCCATTGGTCATGGTGGGAGCATTGAGGTGGATGCGGATTTTCTGGGTGGTTGCCGCATATTTGTGAGATTGCCCCTTAACGGTACCGGAGGCGAGTGAAGTTATGGTTTCACCCGACATTAAACATGATGCTATGACAGGAAGTCATACCAATTCTGCTATGGAGTCGGAACTGGAAAGCCTATATCAGGTAAGCCAGGTATTAAGCCGCTCCCTCGATTTTCGCGAGACCTTGACGGAGCTTCTCAAGACCCTCAATGACAGTGGCAATATGAGCCACGGTATGATTTGCCTGTTCGACAAACAGAGCGGTGACCTATTGGTGAGTGCGCTGCATGAAAATCCCGCACCCTTCAATGCGGTTCGTTACAAACCGGGTGAGGGTGTTGTCGGTACCATTCTGGAGAGTGGCGAGCCCTTGGCAGTACAGCGTATATCTGATGAGGATCGCTTCCTCGATAGGTTGGGTGTATATGATCCCAATCTTCCTTTTATCGGTGTACCAATTCCAATTGGCGATCAAACAGCAGGTGTGTTGGCAGCACAGCCTTGTGGAAGTTTGAACCTGCTTGAACGGCAAAGTCGCTTTTTGCAGATGGTAGGGAACCTGGTCGGGCAGAGTGTGCGCCTGGCGAAGAAAGTCGAGGACGAACAGCTGGCATTGAAGAGTGAGCGTGATTCCCTGCGACGCAAGGTGCGCGGCGAGCATGGTTTCTCCAATATGGTAGGACATACGCGTAGTATGCGCCTGGTCTTCGAGCAGGTGCGTCAGGTGGCAAAGTGGAACACCACAGTCCTGGTGCGCGGTGAATCAGGCACGGGTAAGGAGTTGATCGCGAATGCTATCCACTACAACTCACCCAGGGCAAACGGTCCTTTCATCAAGCTCAATTGTGCGGCTTTACCCGACACCCTACTTGAGTCGGAGCTGTTCGGTCATGAGAAGGGCGCATTCACCGGTGCGGTGAGTCAACGCAAGGGACGTTTCGAACAGGCCCATGGCGGCACCATCTTTCTGGATGAGATTGGCGAGATCAGTCCGGCCTTCCAGGCCAAGTTGTTGCGGGTTCTGCAGGAGGGCGAGTTCGAACGGGTCGGCGGGGTCAAGACCCAGGTGGTGGATGTGCGCGTGGTGGCGGCAACCAACAAGGACCTGGAGTCGGAAGTACAGGAGGGTAATTTCCGTGAAGATCTCTACTATCGCCTGAATGTGATGCCCATTAGCATGCCGCCGCTGCGTGACAGAAGAGAGGATATATCCGACTTGGCGCGTTTCCTGGTAGGCAAGATAGCCAAGAGCCAGGGGCGTGAGCTGGATATCGATGATGGTGCAATCGGTCTGTTGATGCGTTACGACTGGCCCGGCAATGTGAGGGAGTTGGAAAACTGTCTGGAGCGTGCGGCGGTGATGAGCGAGGCGGGCTTGATCGACAAAAAGGCGATCAATCTCACCGGTCTTGAGGGCAGCCTGCAACCCGGTCCGTCAACCCTCAGCAGTGTCGCCAATGTGGATATCGACGATCCAAATCTGGATGAGCGTGAACGGGTTATCGCTGCCCTGGAACAGGCCGGCTGGGTGCAGGCCAAGGCGGCGCGATTGCTGGGTATGACGCCGAGGCAGATCGGTTACCGGATACAGACCCTGAATATCAAGGTGCGGCAGATTTAAATGCTGATATCGGATGCCTTCACTTCACTGGCAGGGCATTGATAGCGATATCCACGATTCTGACCAACTCTTTGCGCGATTTGCCCTGTTTAACCTGTACGGTGAGACCATAGAGTACCGATAGCAGATACTCGGCAATATCTTTTGGCTTGGCTGTTTCAGATAAACAGCCTCGCTTCTGCTCGCTTTCCACTACCTTGGTCAGCAACCTCTCATTCGCTTGTCGCATTGCCTGCAGGGATAGTGAGATATCATCGGGTATTGCGGTACTGCCCGCTTCACAGCAGCTTTTCACGAACAGGCAACCCTTGGGTGATTGCCTGTTGTTGATCACATCGATGATACCAAGCATATAGGAACGGATCCGTTCCGAGAGTGGTGCGTCTGCAGGCTCTTTCAGACGCTCGAATATAGGTGCTCCATAGTGGGACATGTAGTGATTCAACGCGGTTTCAAAGAGTTGCTCCTTATTGCCAAAGGCTGCATAAAGACTGGGCTTATTGATACCCAGCGCCTCGGTCAGGTCACTCATGGAGGTGCCGCTATAACCGTTTTCCCAAAAAACCCGCATCGCCATGTCCAACGCTTCTGACTTATCGAATGTCCGTCTCCTGCCCGCACTCATCGCTCTCTCACTCTCATCAATATTTCTACTTGACATTATGTACCGGTCAGTACAATAATGCAAATATGTACCGATCGGTATATATTTAATATCAAACTAGGAGTCATCACATGCAATCAATAAAAGATCGGGTTGTCCTGGTAACGGGCGCCAACCGGGGTATCGGAAAGAGCATTGTCGAGGAGTTTCTACGAGCGGGCGCGCGCAAGATCTATGCGGCAGCCCGTAATCCGGCGTCGCTCAAACCGCTGAGCGATACTTTCGGCGAGCATATTGTGCCGATCCGCATCGATCTGAATGATCCGAGCAGCATCATCGAAGCCGCCGGTCTGGCCAAGGATGTGGAGATCGTCGTCAATAATGCGGGTATGTTGAATACGGCCAATCCCCTGGCGAGCAATGCGGTTGCCGCCATGCAGGACGAAATGGAGGTCAATGTTTACGGTTTGATACGGATGGCCCAGGCCTTTGCGCCTGTTTTGAAAGTGAATGGCGGGGGAGCGCTGGTTCAGCTAAACTCCGTGGCATCCATGAAAAATTTCGCCGATTTTGCCACCTACTCGGCATCCAAGGCAGCTTCATACTCAATCACTCAAGGCTTGCGCGATACACTCCAGGAGCAGGGGACTCAGGTGGTCAGCGTGCACCCAGGTCCCATAGCCACGGATATGGCAGTCAATGCGGGGCTGGGTGAGATCGCAGAGCCGGCGGAATTGGTCGCCCGTTGCATAATCGATGCGCTGGAGTCGGGTGAGTTTCATGCATTTCCCGATACCATGGCCAAGCAGGTCGGTGCTGTCTACCATGATTTTGCCAGCAACGTAGTGGAAGCTAACATGATGGAGGGTTGATACGACCATCTAATCCAGGGCAAGGTCGACCGCCATCATGGTTTGCAATCGACAAGGTAACAATCATGAAGACTAAGGCAAGTGCGATATTTTTGTCTCATGGCGGTGGACCTTTGCCCCTTCTAGGCGACGCTGCCCACAAGGAGATGGTTGAATGCTTGCGGGAAATAGCAGGCACTATCGAAAAGCCATCGGCAATCATTACTGTGAGTGCCCATTGGGAACAGCCGTTACCCAGTATAACGGCGGGTGAGAATCCTTCGCTGATATACGACTACCATGGATTTCCGAAAGAGTCGTACAGTATTGAGTATCCCTGTCCCGGAGAACCTTCACTGGCAACCATGATATACCAGGCGTTGGGAAACGCAGGGATAGAGGCCAGGCTGGATCACGACCGAGGCTTGGATCATGGTGTGTTCGTGCCGTTGAAACTTATCTATCCCGATGCGGATATTCCCTGTGTTCAGTTATCTTTATTGGACAGTCTTGATCCGTTGCAACATATAAGGATTGGTCAGGCACTGCAAGGATTGGGATACGATGATCTTCTGCTTATCGGCTCAGGCTCTTCTTTTCATAACATGCATCAGTTTTTTAAGCCTGAAACTGAAGAGACTAGAGCCAGGAATGAATCCTTTGAAGCCTGGTTGATCGATACCTGTTCCAATACTGCAATTCAAGAGGCGGAACGAACAAACCGACTATGTCATTGGCTAAAGGCGCCATCCGCTCGGTTTTGTCATCCCAGAGAGGAACATCTACTGCCGTTGCACGTCTGTTATGGTATCGCGCAAAGCGCATCTTCCCGCTATTTCGAGTTAGCGATTCTTAATAAGAAAGCGAGCATGTATATTTGGTGAAATTATCAGACACTCTCCTGTGTCTTGAAAAATAGAGCTACCGGAAGTACGCCAGGGGTCGACATCCCCACCACCTATCCCCCTTTGAAATAGGCTCAAACTGGCAGGTTGAAGATTATGACAATGGCTGTCATGGTCATATTTAAGAGTCATGTCTCAATTTCAGCGATGTGGATTCAGATTTTGTGTGCTTTTGTGCAGACAGCATGGTGAAAAATTGCGCGCAACTGCCATGGTTGGGTTTAATGTCGCGTTATGTAAGTTTTCATCGATTAATAGTTGGAATAATCCTCGCTTATGCCTAACAGAGACCTTCTGAACACCCTAACGTTATGCTTGTTAACCACATTCACCAGCTCCCTCTTTGCGGAAGGGGAGAGGTGGAGACACGATGTTGAAATGGGCATCAACGGCGCTACCGGTAATTCCGAGTCCATTAGCCTGCATGCCGGCTACAGCGGTAGTTATAAGGACCAGGACCACGGCTGGAAGCTGGTCACCGCCTATGACAAGGCAAAGAGTGACGGCCTGGTATCGAGAAATCAGTTCTTTGCCGATCTGCTGAAGGATTGGTACTGGACAGACAATCCCTGGTTCGCCTTTGCTCAGGGTCGCTACGACTGGGATGAGTTCAAGGATTGGGACTACCGGCTCTCCGCCTCGGCGGGTGTCGGTTATGAATTCATCAAAGGCGAAACCTTCTACCTGGTCGGTCGTGCCGGCCTCGGTGGCAACAAGACCTACGGGGGTGTGGAGGAGGTATTCACCCAGGAGGCGACCCTGGGATTGGATGCAGCCTGGGCCATCTCGGAGCGGGAAGCGGTCGACTTCAAGACCACCTTCTATCCCAGCCTGGAGGAAACTGGCGAATATCGCAACATCAGCAGTTTCAACTGGCGGATGACAATCTCGGAGGGGAGGGCACTGGCGATGAAGATTGGTCTGATCAACGAATACGATTCGTTGGCTGCGCCAGACACTGAAAAGAGCGACCTCAAATACAACCTGTCACTGGTGTGGGGGCTTTGAGTTTAAGTTGCGGCTGAGCCTGTTCGACAAGGTTCCCGTTGCCTGCCCTTTAGCAGCAGGTTTCCTCGGCTCGCTTAAAAAAGTGCTAAAATATAAGGCTAACCATGTTCGAAAAGGAATTTGAATGGAACGTGAGAACTCGCCATATATTGGTCCCGAGCGGCGTATTGAGCAACGTAGAAAAAACGCCGACCGTCGGGAACTCATCAGATTTGAGCTCGATAAAGAGCCTCGTCGGAAAGGTAGTGGACGTCGTCAAGGAGACATGAAGGACCTTTGGGATCGCTGTACTCTCTGATCTACCGCCTGACTATTTCATGGTGTTCTATATTCCGAGCCCCAACGACCAGCCTCTCAAACCCAACCCGGTGAGCGAATACGCCACTCAGGGCATACTGTAGCGCCGCCACTGAATTCCCCTCAGGTCTGATCGATAGCCTCGGCAGGTAAGGCGCAGCCTTTGCTACCTTGTTTTCAGCAGTAAATCCCCCACTGGCTATTGTATCCACCCGATTTCTGTGGTAATTGAACAAGTGTGTGGGAATTAAACGCATATTTGGCGTTTATGAAAATAGGGAGGCCGGTTAAAACCGGTGCACAATGATCAGGAAGAACAGCAACCCATCCACGCTGCCCCGGTGCGGTAAGCTTATCGTCTTTTTTGTTATTTTCTATGTAGTTAGCGGAGCGACTCAGCTACTCTCGGCAAGCGAGTGCAAGACTCGCGTCGCCCGGGTGGTCTCCCTTCAGGGGGAGGTGGAGGTTCGTCCCCATGATGACGCGGCTTGGGCGACAGTCACCCTGAATGATTGGCTGTGTGCCGGCAGCCGCTTGCGGGTGGGCGCCAACAGCAGTACCGGCCTGATACTTCATGATGAAACACTGCTGCGTTTGAATGAACTCAGCGTAATCACCCTCAACGCGCAAAATCAGGATGGTGTCTCTCTGCTTGAGCTCCTCAAGGGGGTGGTACACATCATCAGCAGGATCACCGGATCGTTCGAGGTCTGGACACCCTACGCCAATGCGCTGGTCGAGGGGACCGAATTCGGCCTGAGTGTTGATGACATGGCAACCCATATCGTCGTCTTCGAAGGTGTGGTTGTGGCCGCAAACTCCGCCGGTTCAATCGAGCTTGGCGCCAATCAATCCGGCCGTGCGGAAAAGGATCAGGCGCCGGTTCGCACCGTGCTGGCCAATCCCCGTGACGCAGTGGTCTGGACACTCTACTATCCACCACTGCCTGAACAACCTGATAGGGCGTACGAGTTAGCCAAACAGACGGTTACAGCCATCGCGCAAAACCGCCTGGATGAAGCGGCTGACCTGGCAAGACAAGGGATTGCCGCCAATCATCGATCTGCCGCTGCCTATATGGCCCGGTCCTATGTGGATCAGGCCCGCTACGATATTTCAGCTGCATTGGCAAACAGCCGCAAAGCCGCCGAGTTGGCCCCGGACAGCGGCTTGACACAGGCTCGGCTGGCAGAGGTCTGGTTGATGAACGCAGAGAGCCAAGCGGCCCGCAAGAGCGCGGAAAAAGCGATCTCACTCGACTCGCAAAGCGCTTTGGCCCATTCGGTCTTGGGTTTTTCATCTCTGAGGGAGGTCAATCTTGACGATGCCAAGGGCGCGTTCGAAAAAGCGATCGAGCTCGACTCATCCGCCCCCCTGCCGCGCTTGGGGCTCGGATTGGCCCTGACACGCCAGGGTGAATTGGCAGCGGGGCGCAGAGAGATCGAGACTGCTGTTCTGCTCGATCCCAACAGCGCCCTGCTGCGCAGCTATCTGGGCAAGGCCTATTACGAGGAGAAACGCAACGAAACTGCCGCGGCCCAATTCGACCTGGCCAAGGAGTTGGACAGGCTCGATCCCACGGCCTGGTTCTATGACGCCATACGCAAGCAGTCGCAGAATCGCCCGGTGGAGGCCTTGAACGATATCCAAACCTCCATCGACCTCAACGATAACCGTGCGGTCTATCGTTCCCGCTTGCTCCTGGATCAGGATGAAGCGGCGCGCAATGCCAGCCAGGCAAGGATCTACCAGGACCTGGGATTCGAAGAACTGGCCAGGAAAGAGGCCTACCGCTCCCTGCAGACCAGCGCCCACTCCCATTCCGCCCACCGCCTGCTCGCCGACAGCTATAGCGAAAAGCCCCTCTACGAAAAGGCGCGCTTGAGTGAACTGCTGCAATCCCAACTGTTTCAGCCATTGAACAGAACACCGATACAGCCACAACTCTCCACCAGCAGTCTGGGCATACTCAGCGGGGCGGGGCCGTCCACAGGCTTTTCCGAATATACGCCGCTCTTCACCCGCAACGGCCTGGCTATCCAGCTCAATGCAGTTGGCGGCAGCAATGACACTGCCGGTGACGACCTGATCCTTTCCGGACTGCAAGAGCGGATCGCCTTCAGTCTGGGTCAATTCCACTACGAGAACGATGGCTGGCGGGAGAACAACGATCTCAAGCAGGATATCTATGACGGCTTTCTGCAACTATCCCTCTCTCCCTCAAGCAGCATTCAATTTGAATATATCTATCAAGAGGCCGAGAGAGGCGACCTGGCATTCAGATTCGATCCCACTGATATCTTTGAGGTAGAGAGAAACGATTTAGAGCGCCGCCTTGGCCGCATCGGTCTGCATCATCAGTTTTCCCCCGGCAGCCATTTGATCCTGTCGGCCATCTACCAGGACTTGCGGGATAGTTAGACGGAAAGCAATACCATCTTCGATCCCGCCAACCCCGACTTGGACGGTCTTCCCTCGATTATCGATTCTCTCAATGCAAGAACATGGCACAGCATCGCGCGCACTCTGGAGCTGCAACTCCTCCAGCCGTTGGGTGATCACAACATCGTCATCGGTGGGGGTAAGTATGATGAAGACAACCGACAGCGTACTGATAGCAGGCAGATGCTGACGATAGTCATGCCCGAACCCCCCAACTATGAGGAAACTTTCACCGAGCCATCCCAATACCTGGAGGTGGATCCCCGCTTTTCCAACCTCTATCTCTATTCTCAATTCCCCCTGGGGGGAGAGTTGGATCTGACTCTCGGCGCCGCCTATGAGGCGTTCGAGAACAACCTCATCGATACCGACCTGTGGGCCCCGAAGATTGGTTTCAATTGGCAGCCCCGGGCTCACCTCAGTCTGCGCGCCGCCTATCTGGAAAGAGTCGCCCGCCCGAGAGAGATGGAACGGACCATCGAACCGACCCAGGTGGCCGGATTCAATCAACTCATCGACGACATAGAGGGGTCGGAGATCAAACAGTTCGGCCTCGGATTCGATATTAAGCCGGGCAATCGCCTGCACATCGGCGCCGAGTTCAGCCGCAGGGATCTCCAGGTACCGAGGAATTTCGGCGCATCCTATGACAGTAGGGATGAGCAACAGACCAGGGCATATCTTTACTGGACAGCCACACGGAGACTGGGCCTTCATCTCTCCTATGAAAAGGAGGAGCGTGAAAGCTCTAGTGCACAACTGCAATCCCTGGTCACTCGACAGCTGCCGATCGGCTTTAGTTACCATTGGCCGATCGGTGCCTATTTGTCTGCAGTGGGAACCTATGTGGATCAGGAGTTCGATGGATCCGAAACGATCGAGGGGGAGCATTTCTGGAATCTGGATACCCTAGTGGGATATCGATTTCCCAAGGGCTACGGCAAGTTTGAAATCGTCGCCAAAAACATCCTCGATGAGGAGTTTCTCTACTACGACCTGAGTTTCCACTCGCCGGATATTCAGCTCCCCCAGTTTCAACCTGAACGACAACTATTCGCTCGATTTACGCTGGATTTCTAATCGGCATTTATAGCGCCGTTACCGGCATGAAAAAGGGAAATCAATCAAGATGTGATGATTTGTAGTTTACAAAGCCGTTTTCAACACTCATAGACAGGGGAGAGTCCATGCCTGATACAACGAAGAAAGTGATCATTGGTGTCGTAGCCGCAGCCGTGGTGGGTGGCGGAACATTTTTTTTCTGGCCAAGAGTATGCTGCCATAAACATGATGCCACTAGAAACCAGGATGTATGCAGTTGCATGCTATTTTCCTGTAAAGATGGGTGGAGAGCGGGAAGCGGTACTTGCACTCAGCGACCAAGCTGCTGCAATTAGCATGGGTCCCCCGGTCGCCTGCAAGGCATCAGCCGGCTAGCGACCCTTAAGCGGATGCCTTGAGGAGAAGGGGAAAGGCTCGCCGCACCTGTTGGGTGTGTGATCAATCGGTACCCAAGGCCGCTTCCCTATCGGCAACTGCCCCTTGAGCATCTTCTGCTGCGGCTTCTGCGCAGTGCTCTTTCGCCAGCAGCACATAGATCGACGGCAGCACGAAGAGGGTGAACAGGGTGCCGATGGCCATGCCGCCGACCAGGACCAGGCCGATGGAGTTACGTGCCGCCGCGCCGGCGCCGGTGACCAGGATGAGGGGGAAGTGACCGGCCACGGTGGCAGCCGTGGTCATCAGCACCGGACGCAGCCGGGTCATGGCCGCCTCCCTGGCCGCGTCGATCTTCGACAGTCCCTGCTCCTGCAGCTTGTTGGCGAACTCGACGATGAGGATGCCGTTCTTGGCGATCAGCCCTACCAGGGTGACCAGGCCCACCTGGGCATAGATATTGAGGGTGGTGGTCCAGCCGCTGGTCCAGAAGGGCATGTTGGGATTGGGCATCTTCAGGAAGGTGAAGATCAGGGCGCCGAACATGGCCAGGGGTACAGAACCCAGGAGGATGATCAGCGGGTCGCGGAATGAGTTGAACTGCACCGCCAGGGCCATGAAGATCATCACGATGGCCAGGGTGAAAGCTGGCAGGAACTTGTTACCCTCGTGGCGCAGCTGGCGCGACTCGCCGGTGTAGTCGATGGTGTAGCCGGGGGGGAGGATCTCCTGTGCCGCCTGCTCCAGTACGGTGAGGGCCTCGTCCAGGGTGCGGTTGGACATGCCTGAGAGTTTCACCGAGTTGAGTTGCTGGAAGCGGTTGAGGGAGCGGGGTACGGTGTTGTTCTCAATCTTTGCCACGCTGCTCAAGGGAATCAGTTCACCCTGGGGGCCGTTGATATAGATCTCGGTGAGCTGCTCCGGATTGAGTCGCTGGGCGCGCTCGATCTGCGGAATCACCTTGTAACTGCGTCCTGCAATATTAAAGCGGTTGACATAGTCTCCACCCAGGGCCGCGGCCATATCGTTACCGATCTGGTTGAGATCGAGTCCGAGGGCGCCGATCTTGTCCCGATCCAATACTACCTGGGCCTGGGGCTGGTCGAACTTAAGATCGATCAGGGGGGGGAAGTTGAACATGCCGCTCTCTGTGGCCTTGGTCTGTATCTGCTGGGCGAAGTCGAGCAGGCGCTTGGCGTCCCCGGTGGAGGCGATGATGAACTCCACCGGGAAGTTGCTGCCCCCGGGCAGGGCCGGTGGGGTGGTGGCGAAGATCTGAAAACCCGGGATCTGGGAGAGCTTGCCCTGGATCTCGGGCACGATCTCGAACACGGTGCGCTCCCGTGGCTCGCGCCAGGGTTTGACCACCATACCGGAGAAGCCGTCGGTATCGTAGAGGGCGCCCACCGAAGGTGCGAGCAGGATCTGAAAGGTGAGATCCACCTCTTCGACACTGAGGAATGCATCCTCCACCGCCTTGCCATAGAACTCCTTCTGATTGGCGGTGGCGTTGGCCGGTGCATTGATGATACCGAAGATGACGCTCTGGTCCTCCCCTGGCGCCAGTTCCTTGGGTGACATGTTATACAGGGGGAAGGCCGCCGCGGCGACGGCGAGCCATATCACATAGACGAAGGGTCTTGCATTCAGGGTGGCGTCGATCAGGCGGCCATAGCTCAATCGCAGGCGATCGAAGTGGTGGTTGACCCAGCCGGTGAAGCCCTTCTCCTCGTCCGCTGCATCCTTCAGCATTTGCGAGCACATCATCGGTGACAGGGTCAAGGCGACGATACCCGAGATGGTGACGGTGCCGGCCAGGGTGAGGGCGAACTCGCGGAACAGGGCGCCGGTCAACCCCCCCTGGAGGGCGATGGGTATGTAGACCGCCGCCAGGGTGATGGTCATGGCGATGATGGGTCCCACCAGTTCCCGCGCCCCGAGCAGGGCCGCCTCCCGCTTGCTGCGGCCCTCCCGCAGATGGCGTTCGATGTTCTCCACCATGACGATGGCGTCGTCCACCACCAGGCCGACGGAGAGCACGATGGCGAGCAGGGTGAGCAGGTTGAGGGAGAAGCCGAAGATCTGCATCAGGAAGATACTGCCGATCAGCGAAACGGGGATCGCGAACATCGGCACCAGGGCGGTCCGCATCGATCCCAGAAACAGGAAGATGACCAGGATCACGATCATCAGGGTATCACCCAGGGTCTTGGTGACCTCGGTGATGGCGTTGGCGATGTACTCCGAGGCGTCGTAGCCCAGCTCCACCTCGAGCCCGGAGGGCAGGTCCCTGGCGATGGCGTCTATTTCGACCCGTACCCGCTTGATGACATCGATGGTATTGGCGTTGGGCAGGGGAAAGATACCCATGAAGACGGCGGTCTGGCCCAGGTAGCTGACTGTGGTGTCGTAGTCCTCGGCACCGAGGGTGACATCGGCGATATCCCTGAGACGCACGATGGCGTCATCCTGCTGCCGAATCACCAGGCGTTCGAACTCCTCCACTGTATGCAGATCGGTATTGGCGGTCAGGGTCACCTGCACCAGGGAACCTTTGGTGGTACCCACAGCGGCGAGAAAATTATTTGCCGCCAGGGCCTGGCGTACCTGGGCCGGGCTGACATGATAGGCGGCCATCTTGTCCGGCTTCAGCCAGATGCGCATGGCAAAGGTGCGGGCGCCGAATATCTCTGCCCGCTGTACCCCTGCAACGGCGGCCAGTCGCGGTTGTATCACCCGGATCAGATAGTCGGTGATCTCCGCCTGGGAGAGGATATCGGAGGCGAAACTGATATAGGCGGCGGCGAACTCCGAGTCGGCGGACTGGATCGAGATGGCGGGTACCTGGGCCTCAGCGGGCAACTCGTTGCGCACCTGGTTCACTTTGGCGGTGATCTCTGCCAGCGCCTTGGTGGGCTCGTAGTTGAGCTTGAGGCGGGCGTTGATCATGGAGAAGCCCTGCAGGCTCTTCGACTCGATATAATCGATACCGTCGGCAGAGGCGATGGCCTGTTCCAAGGGGGTGGTGATAAAACCGCGCACCAGTTCAGCGCTGGCCCCCACATAGACCGTGGAGATATTGATGGTGGCGTTGTCACTGCGGGGGTATTGACGGATATTGAGACTGTTCCAGGCCTGGATGCCGGCGATGACGATCAACAGATTGATCACGATCGCCACCACCGGGCGTTGGATGAACAGGTCGGTAAAGGCCTTCATTCTGCCCATGTCAATATCCTTCGATAGGGGGTCCGATTACTCATTTTCTGGGTTGGGTTCCAAACTGGCCTCTGGTGCCAGGTTGTTGTCGACAACCACTGCCATCTTCGGTCTTAATTTGAAGACCCCGCTGGTGACTACGCTTTCTCCCTTGTTGAGGCCGGTGACGACGGCGACAAAATCACCCTGGGTGCCACCCAGACGGACCACCTGCTGACGCAGCACTTGCTGTTTTTCGCCGCTGGCTTCATCTTCGGTCTCATCGATCACGAACACCGTGTCCCCATAGGGGGCATAGAGTACAGCGGTTGCGGGGATGGCAAGTACCTCATCCTCATCCGGCAACATCACTTTGACATTGGCGAACATCCCGGGTCGCAACAGTTCGTTCTCGTTGGATAGGGTTGCTCTGACACGAACACTGCGGGTCATCTGATCGATCTCAGGATTTACCGCGATAATCTTGCCCTGAAAAATAGTGTCGGGGGCCGCATCGGTGGAGACCTGAACCTCGGTGCCAGGGGCAAGGATGGAGAACTTCTGCTGAGGCAGGGAGAAATCCACATAGATAGGATCGATGGTCTGCAGGGTCACCACAGGTGTGCCCTGCTCGATGATCTGCCCCATATTGACCTGACGCAGTCCCAACTGGCCGGCGAAGGGTGCGCGCAGGGTCTTCTTGGCAATGGTGGCGCTGACATTGTCGACCTGGGCGGTGGCCTGTTTGAAGTTGGCCTCGGCAGTATCGAGATCGGCTTGGGAGACAGTCTTGTTGGCGCGCAGGTCCCGGTTGCGGTCCAGGTTGATGCGGGCCAGCTTGGCCGCTGCCTCGGCTGAACGGAGCTGCGCCTTCTCTGCGGAGACATCGATGCGAACCAATAGATCGTCTTTCGTAACACGGTCACCGGACTCGAAGGCGATCTCTTCAACCTTGCCGCCAAGTTCCGCGGTTACCGTTACACCCTGGACTGCCACCAATGTGCCAGTGGCACTGACCGTGTTGGGCCAGCGTTGGCTGCGGACCTGATCCGAGGTGACTGTCTCTGGAGGCATCTCCATCTGCGCCGAGCCCATGGTCTCGAATTGTTTCAGCTTGATGACGGTCGGCACGCCTATCAGGATAGCCAGACCAATCAATGTGAAAACCAGTTTTTTTATCATAGGTTATCATCCATGCAGGGTTTGCTGGGCACCTTGTCGATGACCGGGGATGTTCGATCAAGCCAGCTCAGGAATCAATACAAGAGAGATGACTTTCTTTTCAGCGCCAAGTTCCAATCAATATAGAATGCCTCAATAATCACAACATAAATTCTGTGACCATCGAGATAACTACATCAGGGTTTGATATTGGAGTGGGTAGTAAAAAAGCCACCCTAACCATCTTGAATAAAAGATAGCGGCAACGCTGGCAATACCATACAGCATCATCGGACAATAGACCAGATGTGCAGTATCCTTACAATGAGATTTGTCAGTAGACTGCGGCCGCAATCATCAAGGTGTTAGTTTCGTATGGGTTCTGTCTGGCAGACAGCTAGGGCTTGATGTCGAGAACCGGCGTATCGGCGAAGGCATCGATGGCATCGATCTCGATCAGATTGCCCTGTATGGAAAGGATACGGCAACGGCTCAAGGCGATCAGATTTGGCCTCACCGGCGCCCGGGTGGCGAACACCCCACGCATGGGATTGTCCGGGTTGCCTCGAGGATGGACCTGCAGGATGCTGCGCTGTTCTGGTGTGTCGTTGCGATCGAACCAGTAGAGCACCCAGATGGCGTCGAACTGATCGAGGCCGAGTAGTGCCGGCATATATTCCTTGTCTACCTCGATGAGCGTTTTGTCTCCAGGTTTGCGAACCCAGCCGATGGGCCAGACCTGGTAAGTGGGAGAGTGTTCCTGGTCTACAGAATCGGCGATAGTGTGGTTAGCTGCCAG
>JBEVVS010000036.1:0-68570 GCA_040507005.1 Candidatus Thiodiazotropha sp. | reverse complement strand
CCTGGTCAAAAGCTCCGGGTGGGCCTGTACTGCCCCGGGTTTGATACGTGAGGGGAAAAAACGTCCGAAGGCGATGTAGTCGGCACCCTTGGCTGCCGCCTGGCGGGCCAGATCGAGTCGGTTGTAACAGGAGACGCCGATGATCGCATGCTCGCCCAGTATCCTGCGGGCGGATGATGGCGCCTGATCATCAGCCCCCAGGTGTACGCCGTCGGCCCCGACCCGGTTTGCCAGATCCACATCGTCATTGATGATCAGCAACGCCCCATGCTCCCTGCAAAGACTTTGCAGGGTGGCGGCCTCTGCCAGGCGCTGGGAATCTACAGTGCTTTTATCCCGATACTGGATGATGCTGGCACCACCGAGCAGTGCCTGTTCCACATGTTGCAGCAGAGCTTGTTCGGGGCTGAGTTGGGTATCAGTAATGGCATACAGGCCCCGTAATCCGGACTGTTTATCGCGTTTCATGCTGAGCTGGATTTCTCAATAGCCGTCCAGGGATGGACTGGCATTTTCCTGTCTTGAAACTATGGGTGAGTGCCAGCCAGCTGTACTCCAACCCCTGTTCGACCGCTGTCTGGAGTGTCTCTCCCCTGGCCAATCTGGCTGCGATGGCGGACGCCAGGGTGCAGCCGCTACCGTGAAACTCACCCCTAAGCCTGGGCCATGGGGAGAGGAGTGGAGGGTTATCGGCCCGGTAGAGACGGTGGGTGATCTCATCGCCTCCATCCGGGTCGTGAGTGCCGGTTATGAGTACCGCATCTGTACCCCTTGTGAGTAACCGATGGCCCATCTCATCGAGCTCGGCTCCTCCCTGCATATGGGTCAACTGCATCGCCTCGGGTATGTTGGGTGTGATCAGGCGGCATAGGGGAATCACCGCCTGACGGATGTAGTCGACCAGTCTTTTGCCGGCCAGGGCACTGCCACCACCCGCGGCCAGCACCGGATCGAACACCACCGGGATCTGCGGATATTTGTGCAACATCTCCACCACGGCTTGTGCCGCTGCCAGGCTGCCGAGCAGGCCGATCTTGATGACGGCTACCTGGCAGTCTGCCAGAGTCACGCCTATCTGCTCCTGGAGCGTTGCGGGCGCGATAGGAAGCAACTGCCTGACATCGCAGCTGTCCTGAATGGTCATGCAGGTGAGGGCGGTGGCGGCATGGCAACCATTTGCCCCAATGGACTCGATATCGGCCTGAATGCCGGCACCCCCCCCGGGATCGTGACCGCCGATGGCCAAAACCACCGGCAGATGAGGTGATTTCTCATTCATAGCCGAATTGTATCCACTTATTTGTCATGGGTGTGCTTTTTCTTGTGCGGACGGTATCAGAGGGGTTGCTATGGCCGGAAAACCCGATATTCTGTACCGCCGCACCGATTGGGAGATATATTTTTTCAATTGAAACGGGAGGATGGATTAAGGGTTTTTCCTAGGATTGAGCGCTATCACTGCTAGACTCAGAGGGTGTGAGGCAATTGAACAAGTAACAAGCAGTCCAGCAGTTATTGGCAGATCACTGACTCAGGGCCAAAGTTAGCAGGCATCAGACGAGAAAAGACTGTGAGGGAATGAGTGATGAGTCCACAGATTGAAGAGCTTCAGGCATTGGCACGAAACTATTGTGAGCTAGTGGAGAGCCTGCAGGAGGGAAACACACAGTGGTTGCAAGAGGTGGCCAGCCTGCTGCCACGCCTGCATGCAGCGGTGGCGACACTCAATCTGCCGACCCCACGTAACAATCACTATACCGCAGCTGATCTGGATGCCAGATTCGAGCTCTACACCTATCTGCGCCAGCTGTTGGGAGAACGGGACAGTTACTGGATGGAGTATGACGTGGCTGGTGACGGGCAGAGTATGAGCGGTAGTCTGGCTGACGATCTGACTGATATCTATTGCGAGCTGAAAAGCGGGCTCAACATGCTGGATGGACATCCCCAGCAGGCCGTTGAAGGGTGGCACATGGGGTTTCATCTCCATTGGGGACAACATCTGCTTGATGCGGAACGTCACCTTTTTGACCTGAATGCCCGGAATCAGTTAGCCACCTGAGTACCGAACTGGCCCTCTGGACCTCAAAAAACCAACTTTTTTTCTATGTTAATTGGCATAGGCTTACCATTTCTTGATAATATGGTAGCTAAACGACCATATTGAATTTAGGAGACACGGCATGAATTTAAATGCCCTAAATGAAAGCGATCTGACCCTGACCAGCACTGCCCAGAGCAAAATGGGTGAGCTGTTTCAACAGGTCGATGACAATATCGAGGGTGTACGGGTATTTGCGACCCCAGGCGGTTGCAGCGGTATCAGCTTTGGCATGACCTTCAGTGATGAGATCAATGAAAATGACGGCGTCTTGGAGTGTGATGGTTTCAAGGTGATTGTGGATGACGGCACGATGCAGTATCTGCGTGGTGTCGAGATTGACTTCATCGACCAGGGTGATGGTAACGCCAGTTTCGTATTCAACAATCTACAGCCGGTGGGTGGTGGTTGCGGTACCTGCGGTTCATCATCTGGTGGTGGATGCGGTTAGGGACCATCCTGTCAATCATCTCATTCTGGATTGGAGAAGTGGGACCGGGGCAGATGCAAGCCCTCTGATACAGATACTACAGATCGAGTAAAAGCCGTGCCCAGTGATCCTGGCACGGTTTTTCTTTGCATGCCAAGTAGGGTTTTATGATGAGCGATGGCGTAGTGGAGCTGTTGGTGGCAGGTGCGGGTATCAGCGGCCTGGGCATGGCGCTGATGGCCAAGCGTCATGGCATCGAACCTCTGATTCTCGAGGCGGGTTCCCATATCGGGGGGGCCATAAACAGCCACAGATTCGACACCGATGAGGGCAGGTTCTGGGTCGAACTGGGTGGCCATACCTGCTACAACAGCTATGGCAATCTGTTGCAATTGCTGGAACAGAGCGGCCAGCTGGACAAACTGCAGCCGAAACAGAAACTCCGCTACTGGATACAGTCCGGTGATCGCCTGACTTCCATTCCTTCCCAATTGAACTATCTTGAGCTCCTCGGGGTCTTGCCGCGGCTGTGGACGAGCAAAAAGTCGGGCCACACCGTGGCTGAGTATTTCGGCCATATCATGGGGCGACGTAACTTCAAGCAGGTGCTTGGTCCGGCCTTGGATGCAGTTGTCTGTCAGCCGGCGGCCGATTTTCCCGCGGATGCCCTGTTCCGCAAAAAGCCGAGGCGCAAGGAGATCCTGCGCAGCTATACCGGACCCGAGGGGCTTCAGTCGTTTATCGAAGGGATGAGTGCAGGGCTCGAGATTCGCCAGAACAGCCCTGTCATCGGGCTGGAAAAGAGTGATGGCCACTACCGGGTGCTGACCCCGAGCGGTACCGTTGATGCCAGGCATGTCGCCTTGGCAGTGGCGCCGGATGTGTCAGCGAAGATACTCGCAGGCTATATGCCGGAGCTGGCTGCGCGCCTGGGGGAGATCGAAATGGCTGATATTGAAAGCCATGCTGTAGTGCTCAGGACGGACCGGCTAGAGCTGCCTTTACTGGCAGGTATCATTGGTGTTGAAGATGAATTCTACTCGGTGGTTTCCAGGGATCTGGTAGCGGATGAACACTACCGTGCCTTCACCTTCCACTTCCGCCCGAAGGGTCTGGATGAAGCTGGCCGGCTGAAAAGAATCTGTGAGGTATTGGGTGTTGAGCAGGAGCAGATCGAGGCCCATCTCAGCTGCAGCAACCGTTTACCCGCCTTGCGCTTGGGACAGAAAGATCGAATTGACTGGATCGATAGTGCCCTGCAGGCTGAGTCACTGGCACTCACCGGGAACTGGTTTTCCGGGGTCTCCATCGAGGATAGCCTGATTCGTTCCCATCAGGAGTGCCAGCGACTGTTTGGCGCTTCAGATTGATCGGCTTCGAGGCCTCTGCCGGTCTCACTCCGGTCAGGGGCGGGGAAGGCTCAGGGTGATGGATTCAGGGGCCAGACAGACCTTGTCGTTACAGGCCTGCAGACGAACCTCCAGTGGCAGGGCCAAGCTGGCAGAGGGGTTGTCATCCTCCACCGATATCGAGGCCTGTAGACGCACCATGCCACTGAACAGGGAGAGAGGTTGTTGTTGAAAAGCGAGTTGCTGACGTTTTCCCTCGGGGTAGCTGACCGCTCCAAGCTGCCATCCCTGTGCCCTATCCGATAAGCTCATCCTGGTTGCGATAAGATCTTTTACACCGGGCTGGTCGGAGTTGATGTGCCAGCCGTCAGGGATATGGATATCAACGTTCACTAGCAACTGCTTCCCCTTGGGGATCAAGGCCCCCTCTATCCTGACCCCTCCCTGTGCGGCATAGGCGAGTGTGGCCAGCTCCCCCTGCCGATGGTTGGCCACAGCAGTCAACAGATAGCCGTAGCTGATGGGGTTGCCCTCTATGGAGGGTGCGAAGCGGGCAATCAGGGCGTCTGTCAGGCGGCGATAGTCAAGTTTGCCGGTACGTTGCCAGAGACGCTGCAGGAGATGAATGGCAACCGAGCTGCCGGATGGCATGGCATTGTCCGAGCCCTCGTCCTTGGGACGTCCCATGGCAGTGATGCCGGTTTCGGCTTCACTCATGAAGAAACCGTTGTTGTCACTGTCGAGAAAACGATCGATCAAGGCCTGTGCCAACTCCTCGGCACGCTGCAGCCATTTGGCTTCAGCGGTCAGATCGTAGATGTAGAGCAGTGCCTCGGCAAGATAGGCGTAATCCTCCTGGGTTGCGGCGATGGAGGACTGACCCTCCAAGTGGACCCGCCACAGCCGGCCTTTCTCGTGTCGGTTGTGTCGCCACACGGTTTCCGCCGCCTTGATGGCTGCCTGGCGATATGCCGGCTGATCCAGGACCTGGGCGGCCTGGGCGAATGCGGTGATCATCATGCCGTTCCAGGCGGTAACGATCTTGTCATCCCGCAGGGGCGGGGGACGACGGTTTCGAACCTGTAACAACCGCTGATTGATACCATCGAGCCTAAGTCTCAGGGGAGCAATTTCCAGGTCCTGCTGTTCGGCATACTCCTCCAACCCCTGTTTGAGGTGAAGAATATTGCGGCCTTCGAAGTTGCCCCGGGCGGTCACTCCATATAGTTCAGTGGCCAGCTTGGCCTCCTCTGGTGCCAGCGCGGCCTCTATCTCATTCGGGGACCAGGTGAAGAAGAGACCCTCTTCCCCCTCGCTGTCCGCATCCGTGGCGGAGTAGAACCCTCCTTCTGGCAGGGTCATCTCCCGCAATACATAGTCCAGGGTCTGGGTGGCTACACGCCGGAACTGCTCCCGACCGGTCAGTCGCCATGCCAGCAGGTAGATGCGGCTCAGATGGGCCTGGTTGTAGAGCATCTTCTCAAAGTGGGGGACCAGCCACTCATAGTCGGTGGAGTAGCGGTGAAAACCGCCCCCTACCTGGTCATAGATACCGCCCCGGGCCATCTGGTCGAGGGTGGTTTCGAGCATCTCGAGCGCCTGCCTGTCATCCTTTCTTTGGGCCTGGTCCAGCAGCAGATAGAGCCAGGGCTCACGGGGGAACTTCGGTGCCTGACCAAAACCGCCCTGGATTTCATCGAATGTGCGCTGCATGTTCTCCACCGCGGTGTCGATGATAGAGCCATTCAACGCCTTGGCCTGACCTTCGAGACTGTTGTTGGCCTCAACTGCTGCCGCCACCTTCTCGGCCTGCTCCTGGATATCAGTGGGACGTTCCTGCCAAAGCCGTGATACCTGCTGCAAGAGTGAAGTGAACTGTTGGGGTGTGTAGTAGGTGCCGCCAAAAAAGGGTTTGCCCTGGGGAGTTAGGAAGGTCGACATGGGCCAGCCCCCATGACCGGTCAGCAACATCACCGCCGTCATATAGACCTGGTCCACATCCGGGCGACTCTCCCGATCGACCTTGATGGGAATGAAGTGCTCGTTGAGGAAGGCGGCGATGGTGGTGTCTTCGAAGCTCTCCTTCTCCATCACATGGCACCAGTGGCAGGTGGAGTAGCCGATGGAGAGGAAGACCGGCTTGTTTTCCTGTTTTGCCCGTGCAAAGGCCGCGTCCGACCAGGGATGCCAATCCACCGGATTGTGAGCGTGTTGCAGCAGATAGGGGGAGTCCTCAAGGATCAGACGATTGATATAGCGTGGTGAACCGTCCTCATTGAAGTGTTCCGTTCGCGGACGGTAAGCGATACCTTTGGCGATGTAGGCTGCCTTGAGTTTCTGCTCCATTTGCGGTGGCCTTTCGAGGTGATAGTCTTTTGCCAGGCTAGGGGTGACCAGACCCGGTACCAGGCCAAACAGAAGCATGATTGTCCGCGCTGGTATCAACTAGTGATCCCGGTCTAGGCTCGACCGGGAGGTCATCGCCATCATCAGCGGCGGTGTTGCAGCCCCGTTGATCGATGCGGGTTCCATCACTCGGTCAATAGCTCAGCTTGATCGGTTGTTCCATGGGTAAACTCTGGTTTACAGCCCACTCCTGGGTGGAGCCGTCGTAGAGCTTGGCTTGACGGTTACCCAGGATCTCATGGGAGACAAACCATCCCAGGGCAGCCCGATTACCCGTATGGCAGTAGTTGATTTGATCCCCACTCAATGCAACCTTGCTCGCGGTATAGATGCGTTGCAGATTGTCTGCGCTGTGGAGCTTGCCGCCGCCGTTCACGGTCAACCAGTCATAGTTGAGGTGCAGTGCCTGGGGCAGTCTGCCGGCCCGCTGCTTGCCGCCGCCGCCATAGATGCCTAGATACTCGGCCCGGGTGCGGTTATCCACGATCTGGGTTCCGTTCTCGATCGCCGATTTGACATAGTCGGCATCGGGATTCATCTGCTCGCGATATTTGGCCGTAAACTTCTTGGGTTTCAGCTGTTTATTTCCCTTTTCCAGAGGGTAGACGCGTTTCTCGGCATATCCCACCAAGCCGCCATCGAGGATCGAGACCAGGTCATGGCCGAGTACCTTGAAGGTCCAGTAGACCCTAGCGGCTTTGGCCATGTCCCCGGCACTGGCACCCAGGGGTATCAAGACCACGTGACTGTTGTTGTCTATGCCCAGTGAGCCGATCAGTTTTTCGAGTACCTGTACCGGTGGCATATTTTTGAGTTGGCCCTTTTTTTCCACCCGCCATTGGGCATAGTTGGTGTTGATTGAGCCGGGGATATGAAAACGCAGATAGTTCTGATTATCCTGTAAATCGAGCAAAACAAGCCCGGAGTTGTCTCTATTATCGTGCACCCATTGTGGGGTTACCAAGGGTTTCACTGCTGCTGTCACCATGCCTGGAAAGATCAGCAGTAGCAGTAGGAGGGATGGTTTCATAACGGCTTCCTGTTTCTTGTCAATTTAATATTGGCTTAAATAGAGCGCAGCATAATTGCATTTATCAACAATAAGATCGATATCGTGAACGAAAGTTGCGTGGTTGGTTAGGCTAAGTAAACTGCATCAGTTGTGTGGCTTTCCTACCCTGCTGTGTCAAAATAGCGTGAATCAAGGAGCAATTGGACAGTATGAAATTAAATGCAGGGCTCAGCCTGTTGTTACTTGTCGGTGTGGTCGGGGATCTGTTGGCGTCAGATTTTGACGACGCCATGGATGCCATGACCAGTGGTGAATACCACACTGCCTACAGAGGCTTTAAGCGCTTGGCGAAAAGAGATCATGCCAAGGCTCAGTATCAACTCGGCATGCTCTATCTCTTCGGCAAGGGGGTGGAACAGAATACGGATCAGGGCATCACTTGGTTGAAAGAGGCGGCGGGCAACGGCTCCTACATGGCGGCTAATGAGCTCGGGCAGATCTATCTCTCCGGCAAGGGTGTGGAGATTGATGAAAAAGCGGCGATCAAGTGGCTGGAACTGGCCACAGAGATCGCGGAACAGAATGAGGGGGAGGCCGAGGATGGCTGTGACTAGCCACCCAGCAATGGCATGAAATTCAGCGACTTCGGTTTCGAGGAAAATCCCTTTACCATCACCCCTGACCCCAGGTATCTCTATCTCAGCAGGGGCCACGAAGAGAGCCTTGCCCATCTGATATACGGTACTGGGCCGAATGGCGGGTTCGTGCTCCTTACTGGCGAGGTGGGTACCGGCAAGACCCTCCTGCTGCGCAGCCTGCTGGCGCAACATCTGGATAATGTGGATATTGCGCTGATTCTCAATCCTCGTCTCTCCCGACGTGAATTCATCGCCACAATTTGCGACGAACTGGGGATTGAATACCAGGGGCCGCCCTACTCTTTGAAGATACTCATCGATATCCTTGCCGACCATTTGCTGAAGACCCATGGGGAGGGGAGACACACGGTCCTGGTTGTGGATGAGGCGCAGAACCTGAGTCCGCGGGTATTGGAGCAGGTGCGTCTGCTCACCAACCTGGAGACCTCCAGACATAAACTGTTGCGCATCATTCTGGTGGGTCAGCCGGAGTTGCAACAGATGCTGGAACGCAAGGAGATGCGACAGGTGGATCAGCGCATCACCGCGCGCTACCACCTGTTGCCGCTGAATGCCCAGGAGACTGGTCGTTACATCGCCCACCGGCTAGCCGTTGCCGGCATTCGCGAAGATCTTTTCACACCCATGGCGATACGCCTGATACACCATTTCTCCGACGGCATCCCAAGGGTAATCAACGCCATCTGTGAACGGGCGATGTTGGCGATCTACGCATCCGGCAGACAGCGGGCCGGTGTCAGGTTGGTGTGGCGTGCTTCGCGGGAGGTCAAGGGTAAGCGCTTTGCTCGTCAGCGATGGCTCTGGGGCGGTGGTGTGCTGCTGGCCCTCCTGCTGGTGATTGTGGGAGGTTGGTACATGCTATCAGCTGTGAACCAGGTAGCTGCCCCTATCGAGGAGGCTGAGGTGGGGGAGTCGGCGAGCCTGGAATTGCCCGCCGTGGCAGAACAACCCTTGAAAGTGGAGAGTCCAACACTGCCAGAGGGGCAAACCACACCTGAAACGATTTCAACCCCTCCCCAGGAGAGTGCGTCTGAAAACGATGTGCCTGAAACAGCACTGCAGGAGGCAGCGCCTGCTGAAGCCGCGGAATCGCCCCAGGATGACTTCAACCTGAGGAGACTATTCAGTCAACCGCAAAACCGTGGGGATTTGTATCAGGCGCTGCTGACGCTCTGGGATGGGACAAAGCAGTTTCAGGAGGCAACCCCTGCTTGCCAGCAGGTCCGCGAATTCAATCTACGCTGCCTGATCGCCAATTCGGACTGGACCAGTCTGTTGAGCCTTAACAGACCCATGCTGCTGCAACTCAAGCATGATAAGCAGAGACGCCTGCTGTTGTTGAAACATGTGGATGATGAGTGGCTGCTGGTCAATAGCGGCATCCAGGAGGGGGTCATAACCCGCGCCGAGTTGATGCGTTACTGGACGGGTGGCTACATCATGATGTGGCGGCCATTGGCGGAAATCGCCCTGATCGGTGAGGGATCATCCGGCAGCGCGGTTACCTGGCTGCGCAAGCGTCTGCAGCAAGTGGATGGTGTCGAAGCGCGGGCAACGGCGGGGGTGGACCGTTTCGATGCTGCATTGGAGGGTCGCTTGAAGGCGTTTCAGCAACAGCATGGGTTGGCGGCAGACGGGGTGGCCGGTCAGCAGACCATGATCCATCTGAACAATCTGCTCATCCCGGCGGGAACCCCGACCCTGATCTCTACCCAAGATCTGGCGGGGGGTTGAGATGTCCCTGATCCTGGAAGCCCTGAAAAAGGCCGAACGTCAACACAAACTGGGTGAAGTGCCGAGGATCAGGCCGGATACCGAGCAGCCGGGTTCGGCGGCTTCCCATCGCTTGGGATGGCTGATGTTGTCGCTGTTTGCCCTGGTCCTCCTCGGGATCGGCATCTACCTTGGCAGCGGCAGCTGGTTCAGGTCTCAACCGCAACAGCAAGCGCCTGCTCTCTCTGGCACCGAATCCAGGCAGCATGACACTCCGTCCACAGGTGTACCCGAGAGGGAGGCGCCACTGGAGAATGGGCAGATCAGTAGCGCCCCACCACTTCAGTCGACCACGCCAACCCGGGAATCGAGCGCGCCAGTTCAGGAGATGCAAGGGCCAGCAGCGGCTACTGCCACACCGCAAGCACAGGAGATCGAACCGCCCAGGGAGGTGGTGTCTGAACCGCCGCCACCGCCACCGCCGCCTCGACCGCCAAAACCGCTGCATGAGATGCCGAGTGGTTTTGTCGCCAACCTGCCTCCCATGAGCATCGATATCCATAGTTACGACAAACGTGCGGCAAAACGATATGTACTGATCAATATGGAGAAATATCGCGAGGGAGACTATCTCGCCGAGGGTCCGAGATTGGTGGAGATCCTGCCCCAGGGGGCGGTGATGGAGCATATGGGGGAACGCTTCATTTTACCTATCGGCAACCAGTAGGCTAGCGAGATCCCTATAGGGTTTGTGTTCTCGCAATAGCCCACACATCGATGCGTCTTGCGCCTGCCTTTTTCAGCACTCTACTGAGCTCGGTCACCGTCGCTCCTGTGGTAATGACATCGTCAACCAGCGCCAGGTGGCTATCCTTGACCTCTGCACAGACCTCGAATGCATTCGCCAGATTGCTGCGCCTCTCCTGTCTGCTCAGTTCCGATTGGGCCTTGGTCTCTTTGATACGACGGCAGAGTCGCCAGTCATAGGGCAAACAGTAGTGCTTGGCGAGGATGCGGGTAATTTCCATGGATTGATTGAAACCCCGTTGTCGCAGGCGCAGGGGATGCAGCGGGACCGGGATTAGGACTTCAGGTCTCTCATGCTGCTCGTCCAAGCGTTCCGTAAGCAGTCCCGCCAGGGGGTGTGCGAGATGGAGTTTTTGCTGGAACTTAAACATCCCGATGAGTCGATTGACCGGTGGCTCGTAGGTGAAGGCGGTGATGGTATTTGTATAGGGCGGCTGTCCTTTGGTGCAGCGTCCACACAGTTGCCGGGATGAAACATCACTGGGCAGGGGAAGCGCGCAACAGGGGCAGGCGTGGTGGTTGAAGGGCAGGCTGTCGTGGCAGGCAGGACAGAGGTGGTGCTGGAAATCCCCCTTGGCGCCGCACAGAAGACAACTCCTGGGATAGAGGAGTGATCGTATAAAATTAATACAGTTGTCGACTTGCATAACCATCCTTGGTTGACAGGGGGCGGGCAATCCTTACCATAGGCCCTCCCTAATGCGCCGCACAAATCTGACCCACAGGCTGGATCACCATGACCGAGACTATTTTACGCCATGATTGGCGACTGGACGAGATCGAGACCCTCTTCGATCTGCCCTTCAACGATCTGTTGTTTCAGGCGCAATCGCTGCATCGAGCCCATTTCGATCCCAATCAGGTGCAGATGAGCAGCCTGCTGAGTATCAAGACAGGTGCCTGCGCCGAGGATTGCGGCTACTGCTCCCAGAGTGCGAAAAACGCCACCGGTTTGGAAGCGGAAAAACTGCTGCCCTTGGAGGACGTTGTGGCGGCGGCGGAAACGGCGAAGGAGAAGGGTGCGAGCCGTTTCTGTATGGGTGCGGCCTGGCGCAACCCCACTGACAAGAATCTGGACAAGGTAATCGAAATGGTGGAGGCCGTGCATGAGCTGGGAATGGAGACCTGTCTTACCCTGGGCATGCTGACCCAGGCCCAAGCGGAGCGTCTGAGGGATGCCGGACTCGATTACTACAACCACAATCTCGACACCTCGCCGGAGTTTTACGGCAATGTGATCTCCACCCGCACATTCGATGATCGACTGCATACCCTGGCCCACGTCAGGGATGCGGGTATCAATGTCTGCTCCGGCGGCATCCTGGGGATGGGTGAATCCCGGCGGGATCGCGCCAGCATGCTGCGTGAGCTGTGTAATCTGCCCCGCCACCCGGAGTCGGTACCGATCAACATGCTGGTGAAGATCGAGGGTACGCCCCTGTATAGCGTCGAGGAGCTTGACCCCTTCGAATTCGTACGCACCATCGCGGTGGCGCGGCTGTTGATGCCGGGCTCCTATGTGCGCCTCTCCGCCGGACGGACTGAGATGAATGACCAGATGCAGGCCCTCTGTTTTTTCGCCGGGGCGAACTCTATCTTCTACGGCGAGCGACTCCTGACCACGGACAATCCCGAGGCGGACAGGGACATGCGCCTGCTCGAAAGGTTGGGCATGAAGACCGAACAGCTGTTGGAGACAGAGGTCAAGGCGGCCAAGGTGGCCTGCAGCCAGGCAAAGGCCGGTTAAGCGTCCCTGCTTGACCGCTGAACTGGGAATTGATGTCCATGAAGGGGTTGGCTGAAGCGTTGCAAACACGCCGCCAAACGGGACTGTATCGATCCCGCCGGGTGGCCTCGACAGCGCAGCAGCCCGAGATGGTGGTTGACGGTAAGCGCGTCACCGCCTTTTGCAGCAACGATTATCTGGGTCTTGCCAATCACCCCGATGTGATTGGAGCGATGCAGCGCTCGGCAGCGGAGTTTGGCGTTGGCAGCGGTGCGGCGCATCTCATTACCGGACACACTGATGCCCACCATCGCTTGGAAGAGGCACTGGCGGAATATACCTGCCGGCCCAGGGCGCTGCTCTTCTCAACCGGCTATATGGCCAATATGGGGGTGATCAGCGCCCTCATGGGACAGGGTGACAGGCTATTCGAAGATCGTCTCAACCACGCCTCCCTGGTGGATGCGGGTCTACTCTGCCGGGCCAAGATGCTGCGCTATCAGCATGGGGATACCGAGAGCCTGGGTATGCAGCTGTCCCGCAGTGGCGAAGGGCAGGCGTTGATCGCCACGGACGGGGTGTTCAGCATGGACGGTGATCTGGCCCCGCTGCCTTCCCTGGTGGAGCTTGCAGCTAGCCATCAGGCCTGGTTAATGGTGGATGACGCTCATGGTCTCGGTGTGCTGGGTGCGGAAGGTGGAGGTGTTCTCAGCCATTTCGCTCTGGATAGTGAAGCTGTGCCCATCTTGATGGGTACCCTGGGTAAAGGATTTGGCACCTACGGTGCGTTCGTCGCCGGTAGCGAGGAGTTGATCGAGACCCTGATTCAACACGCCCGAAGCTATATCTACACCACGGCCCCTCCGGCCGCGTTGGCGGAGGCGACCCTGGTCAGCCTGCGACTTGCCCGGCAGGAGACCTGGCGGCGGGAGCGGTTGCAGAGTCTGATCGCCAGGTTTCGCCAATCGGTACTACAGATCGGTCTGCCGCTGATGGACTCCATGACCCCCATCCAACCGATCCTGGCAGGATCGTCCCAACAGGCAATGGCCTGGAGTCAGCAGTTGGAATCCCAGGGTCTGCTGGTGAGTGCGATTCGCCCCCCCACGGTCCCTGATGGAAGTGCACGCTTGCGCATCACTTTCAGTGCCAAGCATACGGATCGCCAGCTCGATCGTCTGCTGGATGCCCTGGCCACACTCAGTCAGGTGGTTGAGTGAGACTGGCTGCGCAAACCGAGGGTGTCGGGCCGGATCTGGTATTGCTCCATGGCTGGGGGATGAACTCATCCGTTTGGGCAGGCTTTGCCGAGCGGCTGGCCCTTGACTACCGGGTCACCCGTATCGACCTGCCGGGACATGGCAGGAGTCCATACCATGGAGAAGGACAACTCAATGCCTGGGCAGAGGCGTGTCTCGATGCAGCCCCCGAGCGGGCGGTCTGGATCGGCTGGTCTCTCGGTTCCATGCTCTGTTTGCAATCCGCCCTGCTGGCGCCGTCCCGTGTGGATGGGGTAGTCGCTGTGGCGGGAATGCCGCGCTTTGTCCAGGGGAAGGATTGGCAATACGCCATGGCACCGAAGACCCTTGATCAATTCATCCAGGCCTTGCAGCAGGATCACCGACAGACCCTGGAGCGCTTCCTCGCCCTGCAAATGCTGAACAGTGAGCATGCGGTAGAGATGTTGAGACGATTGAAATCTCTATTGCAGGAGCGCCCTGACCCGCTGCCGGAGGCGTTACTGGCCGGCCTCGAGTTATTGAAGCGGGTCGATCTGCGGGCGCAACTGGGCAAGCTGACCTGCCCCACGACCTGGATCTACGGCAACCGGGATACCTTGGCGCCGGCAAGAGCGGCCCCAGACCTGCATCAGTGGTTACCGGAAGCGACCATGCATATCGTGGCAGGGGGCGCCCATGCCCCGTTTCTCTCTCATCCCCAGGAGACCCATCAGTTGATCATCAGCAGTCTGGAGTCGATTCATGGATAAGCATGAACCTGGCAACATCGACAAACGTCATGCGCGAGCCGCCTTCTCCCGCGCCGCACCCCACTATGATGAGGTGGCTGAACTGCAGCGGGAGATCGGCAAGCGGATGCTGGAGCGATTGACTTATATTCGGCACCAACCCGGGGTCGTGCTGGATGTGGGTGCAGGAACCGGCGAGGCGACCCTGGCACTGAAAAAACGCTATAAGCAGGCGCGCACCATCGCCCTCGATTTCGCCATGCCGATGCTGCACCGGGCGCGCAAACGGGGCGGTTGGCTACGGCGCCCCATCTGTGTCTGTGGTGATGCGGAGCAGTTGCCCCTGGCCGACCAGTCGGTGGATATGATCTTTTCCAATGCGGCGTTGCAGTGGTGCAACGATCTGCAGGGTACCTTCAGTGAGTTTCTCCGCGTATTGCGTCCAAACGGGATGCTGTTGTTCTCCACATTCGGACCCGATACGCTTAAGGAGCTACGGGACAGCTGGTCGCAAGTGGATGGTCACACCCACGTCAGCCCCTTTCCGGATATGCATGATGTGGGGGATGCCATGATGAGGGCCGGCCTGGCCGAGCCGGTGGTGGATGTGGATCGCATGCAGCTCAGCTACCCGGATGTGCCATCGCTGATGCGTGACCTGAAGACCCTGGGGGCACATAATGTCACCCGCAACAGGCCGCGGGGATTGACAGGCAAAGGGAGGTTGCGGGCGATGTACGAGGCCTACGAATCCCATCGCAGGGATGAAAAACTACCCGCCAGCTACGAAGTGGTCTATGGGCATGCCTGGGCCCCCCGGCAGCGTCGGGTGGATGGTGCGATCGCAATCCCGGTAACGCAAATCGGCATCGGGAGGAGTGGACAGGGATGACTGGCGGTCTATTTGTTACCGGTACCGATACCGGTTGCGGTAAGACAGAGATTACCCTGGGTATCATGCACAACCTGCAGCAGCAGGGGGAGTCGGTACTGGGGATGAAACCCATTGCGTCGGGGGCGCTGCTCACCGCAGAGGGATTGCGCAATGAGGATGCGTTGCGGATCCAGGCCCAATGCAGTCAGGCGATTCCCTATCCAGCTGTCAATCCCCTGGTCTACCAACCCCCCATTGCGCCCCACCTTGCCGCCAAGGCCCAGGGTCAACCCATCAGGCTGGATGAGATACAACAAGCTTACAACCGCCTGCGGGTGCAAGCGGATCGAGTCGTCGTGGAGGGGGTCGGAGGTTGGCACGTGCCCCTGGGTGACACCATTACCCTGGCCGACCTGGCGCGTACCCTGGATCTGCCCATGGTGCTGGTGGTGGGTGTCCGGCTCGGCTGCCTCAATCACGCCTTGATGACGGCCGAGTGCATACTCAACAGCGGGGTCGAGCTCAAAGGCTGGGTTGCAAACCTGGTCGATCCGCAGATGCAGTCCATAGATGACAACATCCTTACCTTGCAATCCTGGCTGCCGGCGCCCTGTCTGGGTGAGGTTCCCTACTTAGAGACGCCGACACCTGAACAGATTGCATCCCATCTTGATGGACCGCTGTTGGATGCTATCCAGTGATGATTCCCGGTCATTCTCTCAGAGATACCAGTCAAACTGCTCGAGTGTTAAATCGCTGCGGACCTTCCTCTAATTCAGATTGACTGTCTGAAGACACTGGCCCGGCAGATGTTACAACAGTGAAAAATACGTCACGTGGAGATCAATTGGACTCCACGCGGCTGTCATGATCTCTCCTTATTGTATTAGGCGCTTATCCAAACACACATTACCTACCACGGGGAGATATCTGATCATGTACAAGCGCAAGCTTTGCAGCATTGTGTCTGCTTTATCCATATCGCTTTTAACATTCGCCGCCAATGCCGATACGTCCATCTGGCAGATCGAGGAGTTCAACATCCCAGAAGCCAACCAGGGTGTTGGTGTCGACGAAGACCATTTCTACGCGGTAGACAATCGTACCATCGCCAAGTACAGCAAGGATGGTACCTTGGTCGATGCATGGCAAGGGGAGCGTGGTGGTCCGATCATCCATCTCGACAGTGCCGCTGTTTACGACGGAAAGATCTACGCCTCCCACTCCAACTACCGCTATTTTCCCATGACCAGTTCCATCGAGGTGTGGGATGCCGAGACCATGGAACACATCGAAAGCCACAGCCTGGGCATTCAACTGGGTTCCCTGACCTGGCTCGACAAACATGATGGCTACTGGTGGGGCACCTTCGCCAATTACAATAAAGAGGGCAAGTTACCCGATGGCAGCGGTGCCGGCGTACCCTACGCCATCAACGTAGGCGGCAACATCAATACCACCCTGGCTAAGTTCAATAAGAAGTGGCAGGTTATCGAATCTTGGATTCTGCCCATGGAACTGATCGAAAAATTCGAGCGCATGAGCAACTCTGGTGGCTCCTGGGGTCCCGATGGCAGTCTCTACATCACCGGTCACGATCTGCCGGAAGTCTATAAAATTCGCTTTCCCGAAGGCGGATCCATTCTCGAGGTGGAGGAGACCATAGAGCTGAATATTCGCGGTCAGGGCATTGCCTGGGACGCGGCCAATCCCGGCGTCCTGTATGGCATCATACGTGCCACCGACGAAGAGGAGGAGCAAGGCATCAGCAACAAGGTTGTGGTCTTCGGATCGGATGTTCCAGCGCTGGAACATGATCACGACTGCCGACCTGCTAAGCGCAAGCGTGATTGTGGGGACAGCTGAGAGCTGAAGAGATTCCTATAACTTGTCATTTGGTCAGGGCGTGTCGTCGCCCTGGCCTGACGTGATTCTGACCCTGCATATCACTAATATCGTATTCTTACAGGCCGGCGGGTTTTAGGTTTAGTGATACATAGCATGACAAGTACCAACACTATCATCCCCCATGGATTGAAAGCGCCGCCACCGCCGCCACTGCTGCTCGATCCGGTATCAGTGTCGTTGGACAGGTTGCTGGTAACGCCACCCGGGTCCGCAATCCTGGCGTTGGCCACGGCGTCGGCATCGTTGGGTCCGCCATCCTGGATGGTCAACTCGACACACCAGGTCCCCTCCCTCAAACCTGTCGTATAGGCGCTATCACCGGGGGCGGGGCAGACACCTGCCTCACCGATAGCGGATTTGATCAGGTTGTTTTCATCAACCACAAACTCTCCCCAACCTCCGGGTGTCAGCTTGCGATAGACGGAACCGGACACCGCCATCTGTCGCAACGGGATCACCAGGGTGGCATTCGCACCCGCCTGGCTGAGGCCTTGGATGCGGAAGTCGAACAGCCCCCCTTCATAGGGATAGGCCTGCGCATCCGCTTCGCTCTCCTGGCCATTGGCGATATAGTCGAGCATGTCGTCGCGACTGATCAACGCCCCACGGTGCTGGGTGAAAAGGGCGATATCCCCCAGGCTGAGGGTCAAGCCTGGTGCTGTTTGCAACAGGTAACGGGTAGCGTTCCCGGCCTCCTGGGGCAAAACGTTGCCGGCTAAACCTGCCGGGTCGAGATAGTCGGGTATGCCGTCGCCATCACTGTCGCCGCTCCCTTCATCCTGGTCGGTTGTACCGTCGCCATCGCTGTCCATTGGGGTCAATACCGGTGCCTCCGCCACCACCCTGAGGCTCAGCACGGCAGTGTCGCTGGCCATGCCGTCGCTGACCTGTAGCCTAACCCGGTAGAGGCCGGGATCCAGGCCGGCGGGATCGAATGTGAAGCTGTTTGTATCGCTGTCGAGATCGACCAGGCTGGTGTCGCTTTCACTCCAGTCGTAGCTGTGGGTATCGCCGCTGTTCAGGTCCTGGATGGCGGATCTGACCACCACCTGACCGCCGCTCTCACTCAGGATACGCGACGCCGTCTGATCCTGATAGGCGGTCAGCGTCACCCTGGGGGCGAAATTCTCGTTGCTCAAGGCGATCAGGCAGCTGCTTCTCTCCCCCAACACCGCATTGGTCGGCGTCTCCATGGTCAGTCGCAGGCTGGCATAGCCGGACAGCTCCCCGAGCAGGGTGTTGGATATGGACAGGGTGGTTTCCGGTTCCGTGTCGGCTATCTGAAAGGTCCCTGTGTACAACAGGGTTTCACTGCTGTCCGTGGATGAGACCCCGGTCAGGGAGTAGGGGACGGATACCGGGTATCGGGCCGCTGTTCCGTTGAGTGCCAGGGGACAGTCGATGGGGCCATCGGGGGAGCTGGTAAGGTCACCAGCAAATTCGATAATCGGATCGACCCTGACGATTTGAATCCCTTCACCGGTGATCCCATCCCTATCGTCCGCTGTCCAGATCAATAAATGGGTACCCGGTGCTAGATGGAGCAAACCATCACTGGGTGGCGGGGTGACCACCCCGTTGCTGACCAGATGATCCAGCACGGCCAGGAGTGCCCCTTCGTTATCGTCCCGGGCGGTTGCCGAGCCCGGATCGACCTGTGTCAGGGCACCGCTGGCGGCTAGGGTCATGTCGGCGGGAGGGGTCACGATTAGACGGTTTGAGGGTACCAGCCGGCCGGTGATGTTTGATTCCGCACGTTCACGGGTGCCATGCAGATCCGTATAGGTGACCACGGCCGAGAGATAAAAGTAGTGATCATCCACGCTTGGCACATAAGTGGTGTCATTGGCACCGATATCTTGATCCAGTGTGGAGTAGGCCCGATAGCGGCGTTTCCAGTAATAGCTGAGTTCGCCGATCCCGTCAGGGTCGTAGAGGCTGCTGGTATCGATGCTCAAGGTCGATCCTTCCGCTACCGAACCGCGAATATAGACCGAACCGAGCAACGGGTCGTTGATGTTGGCGATGGCACCGGGCGCCCCCACCGGCAGGGAGCTGACACTTTCGCTTACCCCCAGGCCATCCTCAAAGCTGACGATGCACTGGACATCAAGACCGATATCGTCGTCCGTCAGCAGATAGCTCGCAGATGTCGCGCCTGGGATAGGTTGGCCATTGCGCTGCCATTGATAACGGATCTCACCCAGGCCATTGGGATCGTTGAGGCTCGGGCTGGCACTGACCAGCTGGTCTTCAATCGCCTCGCCGCTGATACTGACGCGGCCGGATGCGGGTTCGTTTTCACTGATCTTTTCGATCTGGATCTGCTGCGACTCATAGAACTCGAAGGTGGATCCGCTTGCTACGTTGGAGTACGGAATGGTGTAGTAGTTGATGGTGTAGCTGCCTGATGCAATGGGCCCGATTTCCACGCTGTTGTTGTAACATGGCGCCAGAAAATCACTCTCCCATATACTGGCGTAGATATTGATCTCACCTGCCACCACCTCGGCGCCGAAAAATTTGTCAATCCCAAAATCGGGGCACTCACTGCTGAGGATAAAGGGTTCGAAATTATTAGGCGTCTCAGTGGGGATATTGAGAATCTCTGATTGGACTTGGGCATGCTGGAAAACCAACACCACCAGTAAGAGCCAGAGTGATTTGCGCATGATAAAACCGGTGTCTCCGTTTCCTTGAGATTAGCGGGAGTCTAACGGGGAGTCGGTGAACGGCGCAATAGTGCTGGGATTGAATCTCCCTGTACACAGTATCATCAGGACCGATCTGTGAGAGATCGAGCGAATTGAGACGGGAGCATCTGGCTGCGGTTTGGGTGACAATTGGTTTATTGTTTGGCGAGGGATTGCCTGATAAACAGCTTCCAATCATCCATCCGCTTCTGCAATAACAGCATACCGTCGAAATAGGGCACTACCTGATTCTTGCGGATGATCTCCCGACCCTTGGGGCCCAGGGCGTACTGGATGAACTGACCAGATTCCAGGCTGTTGGGAGAGCTCTTGCTGTGCACCAGGTAGAGTGGACGATAGAGTAGGTAGTTACCGGTGCGGATGTTTTCAAAATTCGGATCCCTGCCCTCAAGTTTGAGGATCTTAAAGTCTCTTTTGTGGGCGCTGGCAATGCCCGTGACCGAGATGGCGTTGGGATTCTTCTCCACGTTTTTCTCCAGCGGACCTGAAGAGGGGAAGAGATGCTTACTCTTAAACTCAATCTCCTGGTCTTCGAACAGGTGTGTGCGCAGGGTATAACCGACCCCCGAGATCTTTCCTTTGCGGATCAGCAACTCCAACGGCTGATTCTTGCCACCCAGCTGGGACCAGTTTGTGATCTCTCCCTGGTAGAGTCTGCGCAGTTGCTGCAGGGAGATGCTATCCACGGGGTTGGATTTATGTACCACGACCACCAGCGCGTCCCAGGCTACGGGAATCATGCTGGCTCCAGCCTCTTCCCGACTCATGTTCAGGGTAAACCGGCAGGCCCCGCCAATGTCGGCTTGTTTGCCTGTAATGGCGCGGATTCCCTTGGTGGCGCCACCGCCGGCGATGCTGATGTCGACCCCCGTTTCTTCCTTGTAGGCGGCGGCGAGATCAGACATGAACGCATTCCTGGTGATGCCGCAGCCCACCCAGGAGAGCTCCAGTGCCTGTGTGGTAAATGGAAAAAGTGCCAGTATCAGTAGCTGGGGTATGCTTAGTTTACGCAAGGTGACCCTCGTCGTGATTCGATTGAGAATAGCTAACTATAGTAGTCAAGAATTGTTATTGTAAAATTAATAATAGGAATAAAGTTCCTATCTTGAGGGTTGAAATCCTTTAAGTTTGACAGTCGCCACAAGATTCCACCAGCAGTGACTAATTTAATGATTTGCTGGTTGGAATATTGAGAATCACATGCTAGAGAACCATCGGCGCTCCCCGGTTGTCCGACGGGTTCTGCCGCTGCCCTGAATGATGCGGACGGGCAATTGCCGTATAGAGACTATTGAGGTATTAAGTTGCGGATTATCCTGTTTTTTTTCATGTTCTTCCTAATCAGTTCATTAGTCAATTCGGGAGATGTCACCCGGTTACATGAATATCCTGGTCCCGTCGGTACACCCTTGGGTGGCGATTTCCAGCTGGATTCGATTCAGGGTAAATTCTCACTGGAGCAGTTGAGAGGCAAAGTGGTACTCCTCTACTTCGGCTACACCAAGTGTCCCGATGTCTGCCCCACCTCCCTCGCTGTCCTGGCCCAGGCCCTGAATCAGCTCAGTGATGAAGCGTTGAGATCTGTACAGGGTGTCTTTATCAGTGTCGATCCGAAGCGGGATAGTGTTCAGATACTGGATGACTATGTCAGCTACTTTCATCCCAATCTGAGAGGCGTGACCGGCAGTCAAAGGGAGATCGAGGAGGTGGCTAAACAGTATGGTGTGCAATATGAAGAAGTCCCGCTGGAGGCGTCTGCTTTCGGTTATGCAGTCGACCATTCATCGGCCACTTACTTGATTCAACAGGATGGCGATCTACGTTTTGTGTTTCCTCATCAAACACCCTCGTTCGTCATCCTGGAGGCCATCCGATACCTGTTAGCCAATGACTGATGTTTCACGGACTAAACTCGAAACGCTGCAACCAACTGCTGCAAGGTTGTGGCCATGCGTGACAACTCCACACCGGCCGCGGAGGTCTGCTGAGAACCCGTAGCGTTCTGTGTGGCCATACTGTTGATGTGGTTGATGTTGCGGTTCATCTCTTCGGTTACCGTACTCTGCTCTTCTGCCGCTGTGGCGATCTGACTGCTCATCTGATCGATTTGGGCAACGGATTGGGAGATGGCGATCAACGCGGCGTCTGCATTCTCTGCCTGTTGCACAACCTTTTTTGCCTGTTGACGATTCTCTTCCATCGCCTCTACCGCGTGCTTGGAGTTGGTCTGAAGGCTTTCGATCATCTGATTGATTTCGGTCGTAGACTGCTGGGTGCGGCCTGCCAGGGTGCGCACTTCATCGGCTACCACGGCAAAACCCCGGCCCTGCTCACCAGCCCGTGCCGCCTCGATTGCGGCATTCAGAGCCAGCAGGTTAGTCTGCTCTGCAATGCTTTTAATCACCTCGAGCACAGAGTTTATGTTGTCACTGTTATTTTCCACTTCAGATATCAGATCGGCGTTATGTTCGATCTGCTCGCCCAGTTTATGCACACCGTTTACAGCCTTTTTTACCATCATGCGGCCATTCTCGGCCTCGTGATTGGCCGCACTTGCAGCGTTTGAAGTATTGTCGATGTTTGCTGCCACGTCACTCACAGTTGCCCCCATCTGTGTCATGGCGGTGGTGATTTGATCTGTCTCGATCTGTTGCTGCTGTATGTTGGCAGTGGTTTGTGCGGTTACCACAGACACCTCGTCTGCGGTAGTGCTCAGATGGGTGGTGGTGTCGCTTATTTTTGAGATCATATCGCGAAGGCGATTCTGCATGCTAGACATGGATTGCTGCAGCTTGCCAATCTCGTCCCGACCACTCACCTCCACTTCATCAGTCAGGTTGCCAAGGGCAATGGTTTGCAGTGCATTGACTGATTTGCTGATGCGTTTGGTGATATTGTTTGAAAGTAACCAGCTGAAGGAGATGCCTATGATCAAGGAGATGATTGCCGTAATAGTCAGCACCTGCATTGCTTCGTGTTCATGATCCGCTGCTCTGTGTCCGGCATCCTCTGTAAATGCTTGGATCTCATGCAGTAGGGTTTCGCTCTCTGTTGCCAGTTTCTTCTCTTCCGCTTGCATCTCTTCTGCCAGTGATAGGGCCTCGTCTAGCCGATCCAGAGATAGAAGATCGAAAACCTTTTGGGCATCTGTTTTGAATCCAAGATAACCCTGTTCGATTTTGTTTAGGGAATCTTTAATCCGATTGAACTCTTCATGTTCATAGGCTGTGGACGTATTCAGGGTGGCCTGTTGTGAAAGGTTGATGGCGGCGCTCAATTCCTCTGCTATCTGTGTATCATAGTGGCTGAATTGCGCTCTACTTTTATTGAATCCTTCAGATAAGGTTATTTGTTGCTGTTGCTGGATTGCGTAACGCAGCGCCATTTCAAAATATCTCAGCTGCTCCAGTTGATGTTCTGTGATTTTGGTCACGATGTTGCTCAAGGGGATGTCCATGTTGGCGATGGCATCCATCTCCTCCCCCACCTCACTCATGGTTTTTAGGGCATACCCGGAACTGAGCAGCATTAACAGCAGGAGAAATAAAGAAATGCTTATTAATTTAATTTTGATGGAGAGATCATTGAGTAGGTCGTTCATGCTTCCCTGCCTTATATTTGAGTTGATTTCTGACTCTTATAGCGCTCCGCAAACCGGTTTCTTTAGTTAAATTGGATAGTTTTTAAAAATATAAAAAGTAGTGTTTTGTTTAATGATTTTAATTGGGAGTTGCCATCCTATGGATGGTGCTGAGGAATGGCATATTGGCCGCAAAACCCATAGCAGGAAGCTAGGGTTTTGCGGCCTTGGGTCCTGTTACCGGGTCGCCTGACCCAGGGGTGCAACAAGGTCGATGCTGAACCCGCTGAAAAAAGCCTTAGGCCGGCCTCATGATTATGATGCCGGATGCAAGCCCAACCTAGGCGAGCTGCGCCTTGAGCTTGTTCATGGCGCTCTTCTCGATCTGACGGATGCGTTCAGCGGAAACCTGAAATCTGTCAGCCAATTCGTGCAGGGTGGATTTCTTCTCGCCCAGCCAGCGTGCCTCGAGTATCTCCCGGCTGCGATCATCCAGATTCTGCATGGCATCGATCAGGCTCTGTTTCATCTGCGACTCGCTGTCCGATGATTCGAGCAGCGAGGCGGGTTCCATGCGCATGTCGCTCAGATAACCTGCGGGTGTTGCGGTCACCTTCTCTTCATCATCGTGGAGAGGGCCGTCGAAGGCGATGTCCTGGCCGGAAAGGCGGGATTCCATCTCCAGTACGGTTTCGGGTTTGACGCCGAGATCCTGGGCCACGTCGTCGACCTCCTGTTTGGAGAACCAACCCAGACGCTTTTTGGAGCTGCGCAGATTGAAGAACAGCTTGCGCTGCGCCTTGGTGGTGGCCACTTTGACGATACGCCAGTTTTTCAGAATGTACTCGTGAATCTCTGCCTTGATCCAGTGGACGGCGAAGGAGACCAGGCGGACCCCCATATCGGGATCGAAGCGCTTGACCGCTTTCATGAGGCCCACGGTACCCTCCTGGATCAGATCGGGAAGGGCCAGGCCGTAGCCACTGTAGTTACGGGCTATGCGTACGACGAATCGTACATGCGAGGTGATAAGTGTCTGTGCAGCCTGAAGATCCTTTTGATCACGAAGTCTGATCGCCAAGGACTTCTCCTCCTCTGCACTCAACATGGGCAGTTGGAAAGCGGCGCTGATATAGGCATCCATGCTGCCAGATGGCAGTGCTGTCAGTGCGTTTACATTGCTCATTAAGTATCCCCAGATGAAACTGCTGTTTGAATATTAGCACTCTCGCTAGGTGAGTGCCAATCGATTAGTATGACCTGGGGCATAGCTAAAAGTTCCCACGGGTGATTTTAAGGTAATTTAATCAAATACAATGACTTATGTTGAGTGTCTCTGGCACCGGACGGTTCCCAATATGCCCGCCACGGATACCCCTTAATATAATAAGGGTTTTGCTGATTTGAGGGCTATCATGACCCTCTTGGTCTGGTTTGCACCCGGCTGTGCGGGGGATCTAGCGGGATCAACCGGGCTCGATGGCGCTGAGGTGTCTGCCCACGGCCAGCCAGGCACCGGCCAGTCCCAACAGACTGCTGCCCGATAGGAGCGAGATGATGGTCTTGAAGTCGAATGAGGCGAGACTGAAGCTGCTCTCATAGAGATTGGCCAGGTTGGCGATCGGTCCGCTCAGCAGGGTGATGGCGACGGCGATGAGCAGCCAGGCGATGAGACCCCCGAACAGCCCATACCAAAAGCCGGTATAGAGGAAGGGTCTGCGAATAAAGGCGTTAGTGGCGCCGATCAGCTTGGTGATCTCTATCTCTGCCTGACGATTCTGGATTTCGAGACGAATGGTGTTACCGACTATCAGTAATACCGCCATGCCGAGCAATGCTGCCAGCACAACCACTGCCCTCTGGGCGATGACTGTGATCGCCTGTAGTCGCCGCACCCACTGCAGATCGAGTTGTACGATCTCCGCATCAGGCAGCAGTTTTAACTCCTGTACCAGCAGTTGGGCCGTCTCAGCAGTGGTGTAGTCGGCTTTCGGTTGCACGATCAGCACCGCCGGCAAGGGATTGCTGTCCAGTGCTTCCAGGGCATCGGCATAACCGCTGAGTTGTTGAAACTCCTGCAGCGCGGCCTCCCGGGTGATCAGATTCACCCCCTCGATGCGCTGATGCTTACGCAGCTTTGCGGCCAGTGATGCTGCCTGCCTATCCGAGACCTTCTGCTTAAGGAAGAGTGAGATGCTGGCACCGCTGTCCCAAGCGCCGCTTACCTGTTGCAGGTTCCCCAGCATCACATGCAATCCAACCGGCATGGCGAGGGCAATGCCGATTACAGAGCTGGTCATCAATGATGCCAGATGGTTATTGAAAAGCCTGCCGAGGCTGGATAAGGCTACCTGTGCATGTCGCTGCAGCCAGATCTTCGGCGCATTCAGCAAGGATTTCTTAAGGGACATCGCCAGGCTCCGTCTGGGTGTCGCCAATCAACTGTCCCTTGCTCAGGGAGAGAACGCGCTTTTGCATACGCTTGATCAGATCGATGTCGTGGGAGGCGATGAGCAGTGTTACCCCGACCTGATTAAACTGTTGGAACAGCTGCATAATCTCCTCGGAGAGTGCAGGATCCAGATTGCCGGTGGGTTCGTCTGCAAGCACCAGGGGCGGTTTGCTGACCACGGCCCGGGCTATACCCACCCGTTGTTGTTCTCCCCCGGAGAGGGTGATTGGCGCATTTTTCTCTTTGTAGAGCAGGCCTACCTTGTCGAGGGCGGCACGCACCCGGCGGCCGATCTCCTTATGTCCGACCCCGGCCACCACCAGCGGCAGCGCCACATTGTCGAAAACCGTACGGTCGTGCAGCAGCCTGTGATCCTGGAAGATCATCCCAACATCGCGCCGGTGGTAGGGGATCTGGCGATCCTTCAAGCGCGTGAGATTGCGATCGTTGACATGCAGTTGACCGTTACTGGGACGTTCCAACAGACCGATCAGTTTCAACAGGGTACTCTTGCCGGCACCGGAATGTCCGGTCAAAAACACCATCTCTTCGGCCTCGATACGCAGACTGACGTTACTCAGGCCGGTGTGGCCTCCAGGATAGCGTTTGCTGACGTTGTCAAAGTGAATCAAGGTGCTGGTATGTTCCTGGTTAGGTTTCAAACAGGGCGTCCACAAACTCGTCAGGATCGAATTCACGCAGATCCTCGATGGCCTCGCCGACACCGATGAAACGAATCGGTACCTTGACCTTGTCCGCAATGGCGAAAACGACACCACCTTTTGCGGTACCGTCCAATTTGGTGATCACCAGTCCGGTCAAGCCCACGGTCTGGTGGAATTGCATGGCCTGGTTGACCGCATTCTGTCCAGTACCGGCATCCACAACCAATAGTACTTCATGGGGGGCCTCGGGATCGATCTTCTTCATCACCCGGCTGATCTTGGCCAACTCCTCCATCAGATTGGCCTTGGTGTGCAGACGTCCCGCGGTGTCTGCGATCAGCACCTCGATGTTGCGTGAAGTAGCCGCCTGCAATGCATCGAATACGACTGAAGCCGCATCAGCGCCGGTGTGTTGGGCAATCACAGGGATCTGGTTTCTTTCCCCCCAGGTTTGCAGCTGTTCCACTGCGGCGGCGCGGAAGGTATCTCCCGCGGCGAGCATCACCGACTCGCCATCCAACTGAAACTTGCGGGCCAATTTCCCTATGGTGGTGGTTTTGCCCGCACCGTTGATACCCACCATCAGCATCACCAGCGGTTTCTCGCCGTTGTGTTCGGCGATAGGCTTCTCGCATGCCTGAAGGACCTCTCTGAGATGCTTTTTCAAGAGTTGCATCAGTACCTGGGGATCGCTCAGCTCCTTGCGATCGACCCGTTCTGTCAAATCGTTGATGATGCGACTGGTTGCCTCAACTCCCACATCGGCGGTGAGGAGCAGTGTTTCGAGCTCCTCCAGCAGTTCGTCATCGATGGTCTTGCGTCCAAGCAGCAGGTTCGAGAGTCCGTCCGTCAGGTTGTGGCGGGTACGGGAGAGGCGCTCTTGAAGTCGTGAAAAGAGGCCGCGCTTCTCCTCTTCCGGAGGGGGGGATAGAGCATCCGGCTGATCCTGTTTCTTGCGCTTGCCAAATCCGAACATAAAGTAGTCTACCGGCTCGTAAGTTGGAACTCTGTGAAGATCACAGGTTCATAGTTGTTGTTTGGACAATCCCGGACGTCTCTGAAAGAATCCCCAGGATCTTTGAGGACGCTATTCTACAGTGCCACGGGGGCATATATAAAGGGAGGATCTGCTCAATGCGAAGATTGATCACAGGCCTGATGTTGGCGACGCTCTGCATCAGCCATGTGCAGGCGGATGTCGTGGAGCACCAGCTCGACAACGGCATGAAGGTAATCATAAAACAGGACCGTCGGGCTCCGATAGCCGTCTCTCAGGTCTGGTACAAGGTGGGTTCGAGTTATGAGTTCGGCGGCATTACCGGCGTCTCTCATGTGCTTGAACACATGATGTTCAAGGGTACGAAAAACCATCCCCCGGGTGAGTTTTCACGGATCATCGCCGCCAATGGCGGGGATGAAAACGCCTTCACTGGAAGAGATTACACCGCTTATTTTCAGACCATGGCGAGTGACCGGCTCGAGGTCTCGTTTGAGCTCGAGGCTGACCGTATGCGCAATCTGCTTTTGCTGCCCGAAGAGTTTGCAAAGGAGGTTGAAGTGGTCAAAGAGGAGCGCCGCATGCGCACCGAAGACAAACCCCAGTCACTCACCTACGAACGTTTCCTGGCGGGGGCCTACGAGAGCTCTCCCTATCGCACCCCCGTGATCGGCTGGATGGCGGATCTGGATGCCCTGCAAGTGGAGGACCTTCAGGTCTGGTACCGCAAGTGGTATGCGCCCAACAACGCCACCCTGGTGGTGGTGGGTGACGTGGAGCCAGAGAGTGTGATCCAGCTTGCGCAACGCTATTTCGGCCCCCTCAAACCAGAGACGGTGGCACAGCCAAAACCACGTGTGGAACCGAGGCAACGGGGCAGCAAACAGATCACTGTAAAGGTGCCTGCGCGACAACCCTACCTTGTGCTGGGTTACAAGACACCGGTAGTGGGTAAGGCGGATCAGGCCTGGGAGCCCTACGCCCTGGAGATGTTGGCCTACGTCCTGGATGGGGGCAGCAGTGCCCGTCTTAGCAACAACCTGATCCGCGGGAGCAAATTGGCGGTTGCGGCGGATGCCAGTTACAGCGCCTTTTCACGCCTGCCGGGGATGTTGGTGATGGATGCGGTGCCGTCGCCTGACGTCAGCATCGATGCGGTTCAAGGAGCCCTGGTTAAAGAGATCGAGCGTTTCAAAAAAGAGTTGGTCAGTGAAGATGAGATGGAACGGGTGCGCAACCAGATCATTGCCGCCAAGGTGTACGAGAAAGATTCGGTCTTTTATCAGGCGATGCTGATTGGCCAGTTGGAGACGGTAGGGCTGGATTGGCGTCTTGCCGATGAATATGTGGACCATTTGAAGGCCGTTACCGCGGAGCAGATCAGGCAGGTTGCGCAGAAATATCTGGTGGAAGACAACCTCAGCGTTGCGGTGCTGGAGCCATTGCCGATGGAGAATTCAATGGCCAAGTCGATGAATAAGGGAGTGGCATATGCACACTAAGAGTTGGATTAAACATCTCTTTTTCTATGCTCTCCTGCTGTCGAGCGGATGGGCCGCGGCTGTGCCGCAAATAGAGACCTGGCAGACGGCTAACGGTGTAAAAGTGCTGTTCGTGGAGGCGCCCGAGATCGAGATGGTGGATGTGCGCATCGTATTCGATGCGGGCAGCGCCAGGGATGGGGATAAACAGGGTGTCACCTCTTTTACCAATAACCTGTTGAGCGAGGGCGCCGGTGATTGGAACGCCTATCAGATCGCTGAACGGTTGGAGAGTGTCGGGGCGCAGCTGGAAACGGGATCTTTGCGGGATATGGCCTGGGTGTCGGTACGCTCCCTGACCGAATCCAAGGCGCTGGGCGTGGCCCTTGAAACCATCTCTGCAGTGGTCGCCAAACCCAGCTTTGCCGAGGAGGATATCGAGCGGCTGCGCCAGTCCATACTGGCAGGGTTGGTCCAGGACGAGCAGTCACCCGGCAGTCTGGGCAAAAAAAGGCTCTATCAGCTTGTGTTTGGTGATCACCCATACGCCTCGGATCCCGATGGAACTATCGAGTCGGTGAAGGGGATTACCCGCGCGGACATAGTCGCCACCCACAAGCGGCTGTATGTGGCGAATAATGCCTTGGTGGCGATTGTCGGGGCGGTGGACAAAAGCCAAGCTGAAGCGATTGCGGCGCAGGTGGTGAGGGGTCTCGAAACCGGGGAGCGGGTAGCGAAGCTGCCACCGGTACCATCTCTACCGAACCCAATCGACGAGCAGATCTCCTTTCCTTCAACCCAGTCCCATCTCTATATCGGGCAACCCGGCATGCGTCGTGGTGATCCTGACTACTTCACCCTCTATGTGGGGAATCATATCCTCGGGGGCAGTGGCCTGGTCTCGCTCCTCAGCAATGAGGTTCGCGAAAAACGCGGCTTGAGCTATAGCGTCTACAGCTTTTTCCTGCCGATGCGTCAGACCGGACTTTTTCAAATGGGCTTGCAGACCAAGAACGACCAGGCTGGGGAGGCGCTTCAGGTGGTGAGAGAAACCCTCAAACGCTTCATCGAGGAAGGACCATCGGATAAAGAGCTCGAGGCCGCAAAACAGAATATCACCGGCGGTTTTCCCCTGCGTATCGCCTCCAATGGCAAGATCGTGGAGTACCTGTCGGTGATCGGCTTTTACGATCTGCCTCTGGACTATCTGGACCGTTTCACCGACAAGGTGGTCGCCGTGACCCGTGAGCAGATTCGGGATGCCTTCCAGCGCCGCATAGATCCGGACCGCCTGGTCAGGGTGCAGGTTGGACGTACCGCACCTTTGGCTCAAGTCTCGAAGCAACCAGACGCTGATACCAAAGAGTGACGCAATAAGTGAAAGGTAAATAAAGTGACTCACCCTCAAGCGGCTAGTCAAGTACGAATCATCGGTGGGACACATCGGGGGCGGCGCCTGCCGTTTGCCGATCTGCCGGGGTTAAGACCCACAGGCGACCGTATCCGCGAGACCCTGTTCAACTGGTTGCAGCCCTATATCGAAGGGTCCAGTTGTCTAGATCTGTTTGCCGGCAGCGGCGCACTGGGTCTGGAGGCGGCTTCCCGTGGCGCATCCAATGTGGTGATGCTCGATACTGCCATGGCTGTGGTCAGGCAGTTGACAGAGAATAAGCGCAAATTGGGTCTCGATCAGGTCTCGGTTATCAGGGCGGATGCCTTGCAATGGTTGGAACAGGATGCCACCCCATTCGACATCGTTTTTCTAGATCCGCCTTTTGTAGATAATCTGCTGCAACCCTTGTGTCAAAGGCTGAGTATGGGATGGCTGACAGATGGGGCGCTGATCTATATGGAAGATGCCCTGTCCCGTGACATGCCGCCCCTGCCTGAAGGTTGGGAGATGAAGAAGCAGAAATCCGCGGGCCAGGTTCACTACGGCCTGGCGTATGCCCCGCTGCCGGGCTGATAATTATCATTCCTCGGTTCGGTTTCTGGTAATATCATGCCTTTTACCTAGACCGTGAGCTTATGATAACTGCAGTTTACCCTGGAACCTTCGATCCTATCACCAACGGTCACAGCGACCTGGTGAGGCGGGCCTCCGATCTTTTCGATCACATCATACTGGCCATCGCAAAGAACAGCGGGAAAAATCCGGCGTTCGACCTGGATCAGCGAAAAAGGCTGGTGGAAAAAGTATTGAAGGGTGTGAAAAACGTCGAGATACGTACATTTGACAATCTGTTGGTTGACTTCGTGCTGGAGTGCAACGCAAACGTGATTCTACGTGGATTGCGCGCGGTCTCCGATTTCGAATATGAGTTCCAGCTGGCGGGTATGAACCGCCGCCTGGCGCCTGAAATCGAGACCCTGTTTCTTACCCCGGCCGAGCAATTTGCGTTTATATCATCCGGTCTGGTGAGGGAGATTGCCTCACTGGGTGGGGATGTCACCGAGTTTGTCCATCCGGATGTGCAGGCAGCCTTAAGCAAGCGTTTCAGTTGAGACGGAATCCCTGAATGATACAGGGTTGAATCGATAAATTTATCGATGCCGCACTCACGGTTCTTGAATAGAATTCAATTCATGCGATTTTGTTAGGAGAGAAAAATATGGCGTTAATAATCACCGACGAATGCATCAACTGTGATGTCTGTGAGCCAGAATGCCCAAATGGTGCCATTACTCAGGGCGATGAGATTTATGAGATCGAAGCCGATCTCTGTACCGAGTGTGTCGGCCATTACGATACCTCCCAGTGTGTCGAGGTTTGCCCGGTTGATTGTATTCCAAAGGATCCCGATCATGAGGAGAGCTATGAGGAGTTGTACGCCAAGTATCTCAAGATTACCGGCGAATCCGAATAGTTAGCCGGTCGATGCAGACAAGCATATTTAAAAAGGCTCCCTTGTGGAGCCTTATTTTTCTCTTCTTCACCTGTGTACAACAGGCATCCGCTGAAGGACCGGGATCTGCCGCCATCGCCACCGCTCATCCCCAGGCGACCGCCGCGGGTCTGCAACTGCTGGAGGCAGGGGGGAATGCCTTCGATGCGGCGGTTGGAGTGAGCGCGGTATTGGCGGTGGTCGAACCCTATAGTTCAGGTATCGGCGGAGGTGGTTTCTGGTTATTGCATCGAGCCAGTGATGGCTACGAGACCATGTTGGACGGTCGCGAAAGAGCCCCCATGGCCGCCGATCGCGATCTCTATCTGGATCAAGGGGGAAAGGTTGTCCCGCAACGATCCATCGATGGGGCACTGGCGGCCGGTATACCCGGTGAGCCCGCGGCCCTGGTCCATTTGTCTCGCCGCTATGGGCGTCTCTCCCTTAGGGAGTCGCTGCAGCCGGCGATCAGATTGGCCCGGGATGGATTCAAGGTCGACAGCCACTACCGCAGGATGGCGCAGTGGCGTTTGGCTGTGTTGCGTGCCCATCCTGCCTCCGCTGCACAGTTTCTGCAACAGGGCGAGGTGCCGCAAGCGGGTGCCTTGATCAAACAGCCCGCTTTGGCAGACACCCTTGAAATGATCGCTCAACATGGATTCGATGGTTTCTACAAAGGGGAAGTCGCCCAGCGCCTAGTGGATGGAGTCCGGTCTGCGGGCGGTATCTGGAGCCTTGAGGATCTTGCCGATTATCGGGTGGTGGAGCGGCAACCCATTGTCGGTCGTTATGCTGGATTGACGATCACCAGTGCCGCGCCTCCCTCTTCCGGCGGCATAGTATTGATGACCATGTTGAATATCCTGCAGGGATTCGATCTTAAGGCCCAGGCGGAGCCCCTGCGTACCCATCTGTTGGTGGAGGCGATGCGTCGAGCCTATCGGGATCGGGCCGACTATCTGGGAGACCCCGATTATGTCGATATTCCCGTGGATGCACTGACCCATCCCTGGTATGCGGCTGGCCTGGCTCGAGATATTCAGCTTCACCGGGCCAGCCAGAGTGTGGGCAACCTGACCAAGACGCAGGAGGGGAGCGATACCACCCACTTCTCCATACTCGACGCAGAGGGAAACCGGGTGGCAGGGACACTCAGTATCAACTATCCCTTCGGTTCCGGTTTCGTGGTGCCGGGTACCGGGGTGTTGCTGAATGATGAAATGGATGATTTTTCCGCCAGTCCCGGGGTGCCCAATGTGTATGGATTGGTTGGGGGGGAGGCGAATGCCATCGCCGGGGGTAAACGCATGTTGTCGAGTATGACCCCAACCTTCGTTGAAGACGATCGGCGGCTGGCTATTCTGGGTACCCCCGGTGGCAGCAGGATCATCACCATGGTGTTATTGGGTATTCTTGAGATGGCTGATGGGGAGGGACCGAAGAAATGGGTTGAACGGCCCCGTTTTCACCATCAATATCTTCCCGATGTGATTCAATTCGAACCGGGTGCGTTCAGTGATGATCTCAAACAGGCGTTGACTGGGATGGGCCATAATCTAAAGCCGCTCGAAAACCCATATGGAAACATGCAGGCGATTTTATGGGATAAAGAAACGGGTGAAATTGAGGCTGCCTCAGATCCCCGGGGGTTGGGATTTTCCCGTGTACAGAAGTCGAGTTCTCAAAATAGAGAGGAAACCGGCAGCGAACTTGTTGGAAAAAATTGAAAAAAGTTCTTAAATTTGGAAACTTGCCATTGAATTTGTTTGAATTTTAGCTCAAGCTTTCGTGCCAGATGCTGCTGCTCTCTAAACCTGGATCTTGTGGATGCAGCGAGATGGGGAGCCAGTAACCACCACTGTCATACGGGTATTAGGTGATGCCTCTGCCTCGGTTATGGCATGGAAGGACTGTTCGTTACCTGGTCCTTAGGGAGGTGAGTCCCGAATAGGCCATGACTTGCAGTGTATTCTAGGGTCTATTTGGGAAGCTCTGCATCAGCACGACCAGGTAGAAGGGGTGTGTAGCTTACACACAATGTAATAATTAATTCGTAGAGAGATCGAGAGTAATTATGAAAACCACCATCATGAAAACCGCCGCAATGATTCTTACTGTCGGATTGTTCGCAGGTTGTGCGTCTAACGGTCTGCAAGAAGACGTCGCCAACGCCCAGGCTGCAGCCGATGCTGCCATGAAAGCTGCCAAAGAGGCACAGCTGGATGCTGCTACCGCACAAGGTACTGCTGATGCTGCGCTGAAGGCCGCTAACTCGGCCAAAGATGCCGCTGAAGCTTGTAGCGAGCGTTGTGGCCGCATGTCAGAGAAGGCAATGGCTAAATAAGTCCTGTCTGATCGACACTAAAACCCATATTACATGGGTTTAATGAAACCCCGACAAGCTGATTGCCTGTCGGGGTTTTTTTTAATTGCCATCTGCGACCGCATGCTCTAGCCATAGGTAGAGGGGCATGGGGATACCGGTCTTCTGTTCAATGAAGCTGTGTAGCTGATCCCAATCCGGTCTGCGCTGATCCTCACCCAGCTTGCGGACCACCGCATTCACCAGTTCGGTGTAGTTGTTGCCTCGCTCCTCCACATACTCAACCAGGGGAGGATGGACCTGGACGAAGAGCTCACCCTTCAGCCAGCCGGCCTTAAAGGGTTTATCGATGATCCTGACAGGAATGCCTACTTCAACCTCTTCAAAAAATTGTTCGACATTTTCAGGGTAGAGACGGATACAACCGTGACTGACCCGCATGCCAACGCCATAGGGCTTGTTGGTGCCGTGTAGCAGATAACCATTCATACCCAGGTAGATGGCACGATTTCCCAGTGGATTCTCGGGCCCGGGTGGCACAATGGGTGGCAGGGGATCTCCATCCTCTTCGTGCTCTTTCAGGATCGATTTGGGAACGGTCCAGCTCGGGTCCTTTTTTTTACCGATAACCGAGGTCTCTCCGGTTGGCGTGCTCCACCCTTCACGACCTATTCCTATCGGGTAGGTGATGACCACGGGACGATCTTTGGGAAAGTAGTAGAGGCGCAGTTCCGCCAGGTTGATGACAATGCCCTCGCGGGGACCCGGTGGCAGGACGTACTGTTGGGGTATGACGACTTCCGAACCTTCTCCCGGCAACCAGGGGTCCACCTCGGGGTTGGCCGCTACCATCTGGCGATAACCGATGTCGTAGATGCGTGCGATATCGGAGAATGTCTCCTCATAGCGGGTGGTCAGCACGAAGATCTTGCCCACGACGTCATCACCCTCTGGTGGCAGATCGAGGGTGACGGCCTGTGCGCTTCCGAGCATACTCACGAGGAGCAACAATGTTAGTAACAAATTCAATGGCATAATCTTGGCGGTAACAGTTCCTAGTTTACCTGAGGATCGACTGTTTTGGTTGAGAAATATGGTGTCGTTCCCATCCTGGGGCCGATGAATTGTGTGTTTCGCTATGCAGTTCCTGAAATTACATTGCCTAGGGGCTTCTAAAGAATTGGTTTTGATTGTCGATAGTTTTTTTAATATTGGTATTTTTCTTTAAAGATCAAGAACCTCTGATGTATAGAGTCCGCGCGGACCAAGCAGGATCTCGATCCCTAATGGACAGGCAGGCATGCGACGTATTGCGTTGATTAATCAAAAAGGTGGTGTGGGAAAGACCACGATTACCACCAATTTGGGACATGCCCTGGCCCTTGCCGGTCATCGGGTGACCGTGATCGACCTGGACCCCCAAGGGCAGCTGGCCTCCAGTTACGGCATCTTTCGCGCACCTGCGAAGGGGATCGATCAGGTGATGCTCAAGGCGCAGGATCCCGCGTCGGTGAAACAGGGCATCAGGGATATGCTGACATTGATACCTGCAGGTGAGCACCTGCAGGAGATCGAGCATCTGCATGACGGTGGTGCATCGAGGGCCCAGCTGCTGAAACAGGCATTGGATGGGGCGTTGGATGATCAGGCCTTTGTCCTGTTCGATTGTCCGCCATCGTCAGGATTACTGGTGGCGAATGCAATCTTTGCCGCCGATGAAGCAGTGATACCGGTGGGCGGTGATCACATGTCGTTGAATGGCCTGGCCAAGATGATGCTCACCCTAAAGAAGTTCGAACCCTATTTGAACAAGCCACTGCGTACCTGGATTGCCTTGAACCGTTTCTTTCCCCGCAGGCGACTCTGTAAAGAGGTTGCCCGCAAGTTGGAGAGCCATTTTTCCGATCAGTTGATCCCTACCCCGATACGGGAAGCAGCGGTGATTGCCGAGTGCCCTGGTATCGGGCGTACCATCTTCGAGTATAAGCCCGGCAGTCAGTCGGCGAAGGAGTTTCAGGCCCTGGCCACAGAATTGATCGAGCGCGATGCCGGGTAAAGCTTGGCCTGATTTTGACGCTATCTAGAACATGTATAAAGTGATAAGGAGGTACCATGTCCATATCCAGTGAGCTTTCCCCTGACGAAAAGAGCGTGACCATTGTCATCTCCGGTCGATTTGATTTTTCCACCCATCAGGAGTTCATGCAGGCCTATAAAGCCTTTCCAAAGGGTGAGAAGAGCTTTGTGGTTGATCTGACCAATGCGGAATATCTGGACAGCTCCGCCATGGGTATGCTGTTGCAACTCCGCGAACACAGTGCTGCCGGCAGCAATGGCGTGATACTTAAAAACGGTAACGAGGCAGTACAGGATGTGCTGCGAATAGCCAATTTCGGTAAATTGTTCGTTATTCAGTAGCTTTGGCATCAGCCCGCCTTTCCGGTATGCTTGCCCCTTTTTTCCAGGGGTCGTTCTAGATGGGATTCAAATGCGGTATCGTGGGTCTGCCGAATGTCGGTAAATCAACCCTGTTCAATGCCTTGACCAAGGCCACTATTGCTGCGGAAAACTACCCCTTTTGCACCATCGATCCCAATGTGGGCGTGGTGCCCCTGCCCGACCATCGCCTGGATGTGATCGCCGCCATCGTCAATCCCCAGGCGGTGATACCCACCAGTATGCAATTCGTGGACATTGCCGGGCTGGTCGCCGGGGCTTCCAAGGGGGAGGGGCTGGGGAACAAATTTCTCGCCAATATCCGTGAAACCGATGCTATCGCGCAGGTGGTGCGCTGTTTTGAGGATGGGGACGTGGTGCATGTGGCCGGCCGGGTCGATCCGGTCAGCGATGTGGAAGTCATCAACACCGAACTGGGATTGGCCGATCTGGAATCGGTGGAGAAGGCGCTGGAGAAGAGCCTCAGGCAGGCCAAGACCGGTGATAAGAAAGTCTTGGCGCGCAAGGCCTTGCTGGAGAGGGTGCGGGATCATTTGAACAGTGCCAAACCGGTGCGCAGCATGGCCATGGACGATGATGAAAGGGCGGAGTTGCGGGATCTGTTTCTGCTCACCATCAAGCCGGTACTCTACATTGCCAATGTGGCGGAAGATGGTTTTGAGGATAATCCCCATCTGGATGCATTAACCGCATTGGCGGCCAGTGAAGGCGCGGAGGTGGTCCCTGTTTGCGCTGCCATCGAGGCGGAGATTGTGGAGTTGGACGAAGACGAGCGGGGCGAGTTTCTGGCTGATTTGGGACTGGATGAGCCGGGTTTGAACCGGGTTGTCAGGGCCGGTTACACCTTGTTGGGTCTTGAAACCTACTTTACCGCCGGCGAAAAAGAGGTCAGGGCTTGGACCATACCTGAGAGTGCCACGGCACCCCAGGCGGCGGGGGTGATCCATACCGATTTCGAACGGGGCTTTATCCGCGCCGAAGTGGTGGCCTATGAGGATTTTGTCAACTGCAAAGGGGAGCAGGGGGCCAGAGAAGCAGGTAAGCTACGTTCTGAGGGTAAGGAATACGTAGTGAAGGATGGGGATGTGATCCACTTCCGTTTCAACGTCTGATATTGACAGGGGAGTATGGCAACAGTATATTCCACGCCCTTCATAACAGCTTCTGGCAAGGTAGCTCAGTTGGTTAGAGCACAGCACTCATAATGCTGGGGTCGGCAGTTCGAATCTGCCCCTTGCTACCAAATGCAAAAAGGCCTGACACTCGTCAGGCCTTTTCAGTCTAAGTATCTCTGACAGTCGCTTTGGGTCAGGTTTCAGCAGCCTTGTCCCAGACAAGCTGAATCTGGGTGCAGCGTCTGATCTCGGTCAGCCTATTCCCGAACTCGTGGATGTTCTCATCCAGCAGGTTGGCCAATTCGAGTTTCCCATCCCGGGCCGCGTCGAGTTCCAGACGATTTTGCCGCAATTTGTCCAGCTCCTGGCGGAGATAGACGTCTCTAAGGTAGATAATGTTGGGAGCAGCCGCACTAAGCCGGTTCATTCGCAACTGCTTGCTGACTTCAAGAATCTCTTTGTCCAGCAGATATATCTCGTTGCTGAGATTGGAGATTACATCCAGTTGTTCATCCCAGATCGCGAACAGATTGTCGACTCCCTCTTCCACCCAGTTTTTGATCTCCTGCAGGTGCTGCTCCTTGAGCATTTGCAGAACGTGGGAGTCGGGCATGGCCATTAAGTGTTCATACACCTCAAGCCAGCTCTCTTCACGTTCGTTGAAGAGTCTGTTCATGTAGTGCAGCATCAGGCCAACGGGCTCTCTATAATCGTAGCCGGCGTAGGACTGGCTGACGGTATTCATGATATCGGCGAAATTGACAGCGGTCCCGGTAAAGGCCTTGTCGTTCTCTAAGCGGATACCTTTGGCATAGATCGTGGTCAGACGGTTGAGCATACGCATGTAGCCGTCATCCTTGATCTGGGTCTTTTCAGAGCGGATAAAACTGGAAATTTCGGTCAGTATTTCGCGCAACTGAACAATGTCAATTTCATTGTGATTGCGACCTAGCATCGACTCCAGGTAGTCGAAGTACTGCTTGATGATCTTGCAGGACTCGTCCTGAGCCAGGGTGGAAAGCTGTTCGACACCGTCGATCCTGAAGGGTAAAACCTCCTGATTCATTGGATTGCTTTTCTCGAAGTCCTTAAACAGCTTGCTCATGGCCTGGCTATCTTCCCAAAAAACCCCAATAATTACTAGATAAATTATATAAGCGATTTCTTATATATCAAGTAAATTCGTCATATAATTTTGTAAAATAACATGATATGTGAACTCTATCGGCTTTAATTTCAATAACTTGAGCAGAATAGCCAGGATCTAAGGCACCGTATTCACAGAAGAAATTAAAATTAAGTAATTTTCTTCCATTTCACTTAAAATGCATCGCTTGATTTGATGGGCAGGGGCAAAAAACAAGCTTTGACAGTGTTGAGGGGAAACCATGCTTAGTAGTAAAAACAAAAAGGTCAGCGGATTGCTGACAGCTGTACTATTGATGCCGGGAATCTGCCTGGCGGAAGATGTCTCACTGAACGGTGCGAATACCGGCTGGATCATGGCCTCTACCGCATTGGTGCTTTTCATGACCCTGCCGGGTCTGGCCATGTTCTATGGCGGGCTGGTGAGAACCAAGAACGTGCTATCCGTGCTTATGCAGTGTTTCGCCATCGCCGGCATGGTTTCCATTCTTTGGTTGATTGCGGGCTACAGCCTGGCCTTTGGTGAGGGTAACGCCTGGCTGGGTGACTTCAGCAAGGTGCTGATGGCGGGTATCGGACGGGAGACCCTCTCAGGAGACATTCCGGAATCCCTGTTCATGCTGTTCCAGATGACCTTTGCCATTATCACCCCCGCCTTGATCGTGGGGGGGTTTGCCGAGCGCATGCGGTTCTCCTCCATGCTGCTGTTCAGTGCGCTCTGGCTGTTTGTGGTCTACGTGCCGATCACCCATTGGGTCTGGGGCGGCGGCTGGTTGGGCAGTATGGGTCTGTATGACTTCGCCGGTGGTACCGTGGTCCACATTACCGCTGGTGTTGCGGCCCTGGTGGCTGCCATGGTGTTGGGGCCCCGCAATGGCTTTGGCACCGCTTCTATGATGCCCCACAACATGACCATGACCATCGCCGGCGCCGGTATGCTTTGGGTCGGATGGTTCGGTTTCAATGGCGGCAGCGCCCTCGCGGCTGATGGCAATGCCGCGATGGCGATGCTGGTGACGCATATCTCTGCTGCCACCGGCGCCATGACCTGGCTGGTGCGGGAATGGATCAAGTTCGGCAAACCCAGCGCCTTGGGTGCGGTGACCGGTATGGTGGCCGGATTGGGCACGATCACCCCCGCATCCGGTTTTGTGGGTCCGGCAGGGGCGCTGGTGATCGGTCTGTTAGCGGGGGCTCTCTGCTTTTCCGCCACCAACTATCTGAAGCAGGTGTTGAAGATCGATGACTCCCTCGACGTTTTTCCTGTGCACGGTGTCGGCGGCATACTCGGTACCCTACTCGCGGGTGTGTTCTCCTCGACCTCCCTGGGGGTCTTTTCCGGTTATGGTTTTGCCGATGGTATCGAAAGCATGGGTGGCCAGGTCTATGTGCAGATGATAGGCGTCCTGGCAACCGTAGCGTTTACCGCCGTGGCAACCTTTGTCATCCTGAAAGTGGTGGATGCCCTGTTGGGATTACGTGTCGACAAGGAGCAGGAGATCGAGGGCCTGGATATCGTGCTGCATGAAGAGCGGGGCTATAACGAAATCAGCTGATCTGTCATGTAGCGTCAGTCGTTGACCTGGTTTCCGTCAACTCCTGATCATTGGCGCGATCCGTACCGATAATCTTTCCCGGAGACCCGACAGCAAAGCCCCTGCTGTCGGGGCTGCCTGATTCTGGGTGATCCCAATCTGAGCGGACGTTTTTAACGATCAATAGCGTGATTTGTGCATGGGAGAGGCGTTAGGTGTCTGTCGATGGGGTCCGCGCATAACTGGCCAGTGCGCTGTCTGTTTCGTAGATTGCAACCTCTACTACTGGAAAACCGCCGGCTTCCACATATTCGAAAATCAACTGGGCGATATTCTCCGCGGTGGGGTTTGTCTGCATCACGAAAACTGATTCACCTGCCTGCTGTAACAGGGGCAGGACCGGATCATCCTTATGCAGCAGCATATTGTGATCCAGGGTCTGATCGATCCACTGCTTCACATAGTCACCGATATGGGAAAAATCACAGACCATACCCAAGGCATCGAGTCGTTCTGCCTCCAGGCGGATGACGGCCTTTGCATTATGACCATGGAGATGACGGCACTTCCCCTGATGGTTGAGTAACCGGTGACCATAACAGAAGTGGATATCTTTGCTGACTGCGTACATGTTGTGAACTTTCTCTTGGTGTTACCAGGTCTTAACGAAAGGGGGCCAGTATAAGGCCAGGTTTGGTGGGCTGCCAGTGATTGTAAAGGAATTATGCCTGATGCCGCTAAAGCCTAATAGGTTGAGGGGTATGTCTAGTCATGAGCGATGAATTGGAAATCATAGAGATCGAAGACCAAGAGTATGAGGTTGTATTTGCCGCAAGAGAGGCGCTAGGGCACTTGCGTCGCATTACCCGGGATTTTCCCCATCTTGCCACTCAATCGGTACGCCTGGCGATTGAGACCTGGGATGAAGATATGTTTCGCAAGGGAGAGTTGATTCTCCTGCAGACTCAACGCGCCAAGGCAGAGCAAGATGCGATGGAGAAGCGTGCCGTAGAACTCATTGAAGTTAATCATGTGGACGATGTCCTCGACATGCTGAATCAGGAAGCCAGTCGCGTGCTGGATTATTCCGATCTAATCGATATGGTGGGAAAAGAACGCTATATCGGGGCCCTTTCTCGGGAGGCGGTTGAATTGAAGGTCAATGCCATCTCTTCTGAGCAGGCCGCCGAACTCTGGAACAACAGCGGAAAACCGACGGTGGGCGGTGAACGCTGGACCGCCACAGGTGTCTCTGTGCTGATGGGGAAAACCTAGGCACTGTTTAGTCAATCTCTGCCCCGGCGTGAGTCAGATAACAACTTGTAAAGAGGTGAGTCTGTGTCATCAGGTAGCGGCCATGAAAGTGTAGATTTTGCGGGAACTCAATCCTGCATTCCCTACTAGGCCTGAACTGAAACCGCTGCCGCGAGATGTCGATATCCAAAGTGACCGACTGAAAGCCGAAAAAGCGCTCCACCAAGGGGTAGTAACATTTGTATAGGCTCTCCTTGGCGCTGAAAATCAAGCGTGGCGGCAAATCCTTATGACGTTGCATGAATGCCTTCTCCTCATCGGTATCGATATAGCGGGCAATTCCCGGCTTTAGGGGTTCGAGGGGCTCGACATCTATGCCCAGACCGGCGATCTCGCCCGCAATCGCACAGGCGGCGATGCAGTTGTCATTACAGTGGCTAATGCTGCCGATATACCCATTCGGCCAGATCGGTTGACGTTTTTCGCCGCGTAACAAGGGGCCATTCGGGGCATCCAGTTGTCTCAGGGCTGTATGGGCGGCATGGCGGCCAGCCCGAAACTCCCTTTGACGCTTTGCAACGCTTCCCTCAATCAATTGCTCTTCTTCGGCGCACAGGGGTTTCGTCCACATCTCATCGGTGGCAGTGACTATCACGACAGTGGAAGGGAAGAGTGGCAAGAGTTGCATATTCCGGAATTGTAACATCGATAAACGCTACTTGACCTTAGCGCCATGAGCATGCATGCTCTTAGCCATGAACGGCTATCACCAGACAAAGATGATTATCAAGCGTCGTCGCCTACCCGTATGGGCAGTCGGCCACTCATCTGCGTCCGGGAGTTTGATACGAAGTTAGCAAACACTGAAACAAGTTTTTCCAAGGCCGCAGATGAGACCATCTGCGGCCTTTTTCGTTATAGGAGGTATAAAATGTCCGTGCCAGCCGCCTATCTTGGGATCGTGCTGATCTGGGGTACCACGCCGCTTGCGATCAAGTGGAGCGGAGAGGGTGTTGGTTATCTGTTTGGTGTGACCGGCCGTATGGTGATCGGTGTCACCTTGGCGTTGCTGGTATTGCGCCTGATCGGTCAACCCCTGGTATGGCATAAGCGGGCGCGACACACTTATCTGGCGGCGGGTCTTGGAATTTTCGTTGCCATGACAGCGGTCTATTGGGCATCTCAGTTCATCCCGTCGGGGTGGGTCTCTGTGGTTTTCGGATTATCACCGATTGCTACCGGCCTGATGGCGCGATTGTGGTTGCAGGAACCCGGTCTCGATCTGCGTCGTTTCCTGGCGGTATTGATTGCGTTACTGGGATTGGCGACGATCTTTTCCGTGGGTGTCGAGCTTGGTGTGAGCTTTGTCCTGGGGCTGAGCGGTGTCTTGGTCTCGGTGGTCACCCACTCGGCCAGCGCGGTATGGGTAAAGCGTATCGATGCCCAGCTGCATGGTTTGGTGGTGACCGCCGGAGGCTTGCTGGTGGCGGTGCCTCTGTTTTTGCTGAGTTGGTTTCTACAGGGTGAGAGCTGGCCTGTGGTGGTCGAGCAGCGGGCACTGACATCCATTGTCTATCTGGGGGTCGTGGGATCGGTACTCGGATTCGCCCTCTATTTCTATGTATTACGCTATGTGGAGACCACCAAGGTGGCACTGATAACGCTGATAACACCGGTAATCGCACTGTTGGCGGGAAAATGGTTGAACGCGGAACAGGTCGACCCAATGGTATGGGTGGGCGCTGCACTGATCATGATAGGACTCGCCGGGTTTGAATTGAGCGGTCGAATAGGCGCTCAATTACGCTCCAGCAAGGCGAGTGAGAGTGTGGGCCAATAGGTGATAATCAATACTGCGCCAAACAGAAGGATGAACCAGGGAAGGGTGGCGCGGTAGATTTCAGCGATCGGTTTGTCGAAGCGATAACTGGCAATGAAAAGATTCATGCCCACAGGTGGAGTGAAGTAGCCAATCTGCATGTTTGCCAGAAAGATGATCCCTAGATGGACCGGGTCGATACCGTATTCGATCGCGATAGGCAGCAGAAGCGGGACCATCAAAACCAGTGCGGAGAAGATGTCCAGCATGGTGCCCAGTGCCAGCAGAAAAAGGTTCAGCAGAATCAGGAATGTGAGTGGGTCTTCGACCCACTCATGCAGCCAGTCGAAGAGTTGACTGGGTAGATCCGCGTCGATGAGGTAGTTGGTGGATGCCATCGAGAGGCCGAAGATGATCAGGATACCCCCCACCAGCAACATCGCCTCACGCATCACCTTCGGAAGCTGTTTGAAGGGGATCTCTCTGTGTATGAAGACTTCCACCACAAATACGTAGACCGCGGTGACCGCCGCGGCTTCGGAAAGCGCAAAGTAACCGCTATAGATCCCCCCAAGCAGGATAATCGGTAACGGGATCTCCCAGGCGGCTTCGCGGATTGCGGATTTTGCCTCATCCAGAGTAAATTCATTCAACGGCAGCTTTCTGCCCGACCAAAGGGCCCAGGCCAGGAGTATCAGAAGCATTAACAGGCCGGGAAGCAGACCTGCCAGGAACATCTCATCCACAGTAATTGAGCCGCCAATCCCCAACTGTTGCGCAACAACCGCGTAGAGGATCAACGGCAGGGCCGGGGCGAATAGCAGACCCAGGCTTCCGGACGTGGTTACCAGCCCAAGGCTGAAACCCTGTCGATATCCGGCCTCCCGCAGGGCGGGATAGAGCAGGGCGCCCAGTGCCACGATGGTGACGCCAGAAGCACCGGTGAATGCGGTGAACAGGGCGCAGGCAACCAGAGCGACAAAAGCCATACCGCCGGGAAACCAGCCCAGCAGAGCATGGGTGAGTCTGACCAGGCGATGTGGAGCACCGCTTTCACTCAGCAGGTATCCAGCGAAGGTGAACAGTGGAATGGCGAGAAGTACTGGCATTTCATCTAGCCGAAAGAACTCGATCACAACAACTGAAAGATCGATATCGGATTGGTAAAAGCCCCACAAGGCGCTGGCACCGATAATGGTGAAGAGTGGTGCGCCGAAAAGCGCTAACAGGATCAGGCCCAATGCGATAATCATTCAATCTCCCTGTGCATTAATTGCAGGGGTATGTTGAAAAGAAAACGCAGTGTCATAACCCCAAAACCGATGGGTATGATGATCTCACCCAGCCAGGCGGGCAGGCTGGCAAAAAGCATGGTTCCATCCTGCCACTCCAGGTGGACGAAACGAATGGCGTGCCAGGTAATGATGCCGCAGATGAAGGCACTGAAGAGATTGTTGATGACGGATAGGATAGAGCGGGTCCGTTGCGACAACCGATGTGAGAAAAGATCGATACGGATATGACGACCCTCCCTGGTGGCGGCAATGGCCCCCAACAGGGAAAGCCATAGCACCATTATGCGTAGCGTCGGGTCGGCCCAGATCAGACCGCTATCGAACAGATTGCGCAGTAAGATTTGGCTGGCAGCAAGCAGTATCGTGGCGCTCAACAGAATTGCCATCAGGCCGTCTTCGAAAATCAGTATCAACTGTTTAATTCGTTTCACGGTAAATAACATGTCGCTAAATCGTGGTAGATCGGGATCTGTTTTTCGATCGAATATGGATATAAATAAGTTGTTTGAGCTACAGGATATGAATGGCCAACCAAATACAGTGGGGCTGATGACTAGTGGTTAATACCCTGTGAGCGGTATGCGCCGGTATCAGTACACTGTCTCCCCGATAGAGAGTAATCTCCCGGTTTTCCATTTCCAGTTTTGCACTCCCCTGTAATACGCAAACCCATTCATCATGGGGCTGCTGCGATACCTCAGTAACGGTGTCAGGGGGACTGAGGATACGCTCAATGGTGACGTTAGGACTTTTCAATAAGGTATTGAAACTTTCCTTTTCTTCTACTGCCTTGTCAGGTTTGTAGAGATTCATGCTGGTTGTTTGTGTGGTGTTGATGGTTGGCGCCTGAAAGACAATGTTAATGAACAGAGTGGAATATATGCGCTGATTGACTGAAGGCGGCGCAGATTATGGGTGATCTTGCTTTGTTCATGGGTTGATTGGGTTCGTGGTGGTTGATCTCTTAGTGTAGAACAAATAGAGCTTTGTTGAACGAGTATCTACTTGGTCACGACCACTTGTCTCTGTTGTTGAATCAACGACTGCATTTTGTTCAACATCTGTTTGCTGAAGATCTTCTCCTCACTGAGTTGTCGAATCGTCGCATTCGCATGGGCCTCCCATGCATGCTGTTGGTCCGAGCTGGGGCTGACAAACTCGATCCCCTGTTTCTTGAGTGCCAGCAAGGCTTGCTCGTTATCCTTGCGATTCTGCTGATCGATTTTCCGGAACGTGGATTCGAGTATCTGTTTTACGATGGATTGGTCACTTGTTGCAAGCTTATTGAAGGCCTTTTCCTTCAACACCAGCGTGGCGTATAGATAGGCGAGGGGTACCTGGGTCAGATAGCTGACCCGGGTGTGCCATTGCAGGGCGATCGCTCCTATGGGGGCGCTGGCGATGGTATCGATGAGTCCTGTCTGCAGTCCGGTCAACACATCGGTCAGGGGTAAGGGGACCGGAGATATTCCCAGGGATTGGAACATGGTTGCATTCACCTGGTCCCCTTCAGGAATCCAGATTTTTAAATCCTTCATATTTTTGGTCGATGCAACCGGTGAGTTCGAGAGCAAATAGGCAAACCCGCCTTCACTCAGACCGAAACTGATATACCCCTGTTTTTGAATGCCTTCCAAGATCTGCGGGTCCATCACCTGACGTACCGCATCGACCTCCTCAAGATTGCGGAATTGAAACGGGAGGGTATAAAGATGCGCATCTTTGTAGATAACAGTCAGTCCACCGCCTGTGATGGCACCGCCATGCAGTTGTCCGATGCGGATCTTGCGCAGGACACTGTTGTCGTTACCCATCACGCCGCCTGGATAGAAACGGATTTTGACTCTCCCCTCGGTCTGCTGCTTAATCAGTTTCGCCGCCGCCCGCATCTCCTTCATCCAATTGGTGCCGTCGGGAGCCAAGGTGGCAATCTTCAACGTGGTAGCCGCCTCGCTTAACGGACTTAGCAGAAGTAGCAGCAACAATGTGCTCGTGATGCGGAACATGGTGCAATCCTCAGGGCAATTTCAATGGTCTCAACAGAGCCCATCATATACATGGCATTTTTTACAACACTGTTTATAACCAGAGTCAGTTTAATGTACGTTATCAGACCGCAAATAGACGCAAAGTGCCTAATTTCGTAGTTATGACAGTGAGTATCGGAATCTGAAACTCAAAAATAGTCGTCTTCAAGCAGTTGCTTGGCCTGTTGTTGGGCCATGATGTTGGTCAAGGTGAGGCCAGGTTTTACCGGATCCGCCTCAATGACCTCGTGAAGCAGTCTATCGTGTAGGGTTTTATCAAAAACCAGACGGGCATAGTGTCGAGCGAATTCCAGTTTTACAATAAGGTCTTCTCCCGCGGAGTAGTTGACGGCCTGTTCGAAGTGTTGACGACCGATTTCAGGTTTGCCCCCTAGTGCCGGCGGGATTTGGCTTTTAATCACGCCTAAATAGAGTTGAGCACGCCCCTTTTCATACTCCGGGTCGATGGAGACCACCCGTTGCAGCATGATCTCGGCTTTCGCCAGATCGGCAATCGCGTTCCAGTCATCGCTGCGGGCCTGAATCCAGCCCGCCCAACTGGTGGCATAGAGATAGAGTCCCTGCAGATCCCCCTCGTCCGTTGCGTTGACGACCGCTGCAAACTCATCAAAGGGCTCTGTTCTCTTGTTACAGATGCCGGGTCTCGTTTGGCAGACACCGCGCCCGGCGTAATCCAGGGCTTTTTGGGTGAGGCCTTTCTGTCGCAGGGGATTCGTCACCAAGCCGCCGGCGTAAGCGCTGTAGAGTTTGGCGCCGGCATATAACAACTGTTGGTCCTCCGGACTCTCATCGATGAGTGAATCGAGGAGTAACAGATAGGCGGGGGCACCCTGACGTACTATGTCAGGATCGGTTTGATTGAGCATGGCATTGGAGAGGTTTGCGGCGAGCCGGTCAGTGGCCATTGAGACACAGCCACTGTTGATGAATGAAATCAGGGCCAATAGAAAGAGCAGAATAACGGGCGAGCCGATGGGTGGACGTGAGGGGAGGGTCATGGATGTCTCCGAAAATATATCGTGATAACGATTCTTTACTGCCAAAGGCCCTGCACCCGCTGCACTGCTTATGTCGGGGTGTGGGAAAAGCATGGTAGAGCCATCCCCTCGAGAAATAGCGCACCATTTATGGGGTATTGCCTCTGTCAGCGGTGTTTCTTGCCCACCTGTTCCATGTGGTGCAGCCAGTTGCTGAACATAACACCGATGGACCCGCTGCCGCTACGGCGTCCCCTGAAGGTGTGGAAGCAGCTCTCATCCTCATCACCGTAGCGGGTGGCACCGATATTCAGGCACATGTACATAATGAAGATATCAAACAGCAGCAGGGCGATCGCGATGGGTAGATGGATCACGGCGTCTTTCTTTAACCAGCCAACGATTGGTGTATGGTAGGCCAGAACAATGTAGAGGGTGCCGAATAGGAGCGCTACTGCGAGCAGGGAAAAGAGATCCGCCAGACGTTCGTGTTTCCGTGTGTACCCTTTAAGACTTTTACAGACTGACATGGGTAGGATCCAATTAGCGTTGTGGTATGTTGAGATTAACCGGCAACCCGCAGGATCTCAATAGGGGGTTTCCATTAATCAGAATTCCTTTTGTATTCAGACACCTGGAGTGTGTATAGTGGAAATGTTTAGGAGAAAAGTGTGGACCAAGGGATATAATTCTCTGAAGTTCGTGACAAATATAGGGGGGGAGTAGAGGGTGGAAAATGTAACAAAGCTGGTTGATTGGGTGAATGGGATCGTCTGGGGGCCCTTGATGCTGGTGCTGATTTTGGGCACTGGGCTGTTTCTCATGTTTGGCCTGAAACTGATGCCATTGGCCAAATTGAAATACGGTTTCGTGATGTTGTGGCAGGGGCGAGAGGGAAAGGGTGAGGGTGAGATCAGCCCCTTCAATGCCCTGATGACATCCCTCTCAGCCACTATAGGTACCGGCAACATCGCGGGTGTGGCGACAGCGATCGCCATTGGTGGGCCGGGGGCCATCTTCTGGATGTGGTGTACCGCCCTGGTCGGCATGGCCACCAAATATGCCGAGGCGGTGCTGGCGGTGCGCTATCGCGAGGTGGACGAAAACGGCAACCACGTGGGCGGCCCCATGTATTACATCAAGAACGGCCTGGATGCCAAATGGGCCTGGCTCGGTACCCTGTTCGCCATCTTCGGCGCCCTGGCGGGTTTCGGTATCGGCAACACGGTGCAGGCCAACTCGGTGGCCAACGCCTTGTCGGCCAACCAGGGATTGCAGATCGAGCCCTGGGTGACAGGCTTGGTGATGGCGATTCTGGCGGCACTGGTATTGATCGGCGGTATCCGTCGCATCGCCGAAGTGGCCGGCAAGTTGGTGCCGTTTATGGCATTGGCCTACCTGCTATCCGGACTGGTGGTGCTGGCGCTCTATGTCGGCGACATACCCAACGCCCTGGTGCTGATCGTCAAGGAAGCCTTCACCCCGACCGCCGCCACGGGCGGATTTACCGGTGCGGCCGTCTGGCTTACCATCCAGTTCGGCGTGGCCAGGGGGATCTTTTCCAACGAGGCGGGTCTGGGCAGCGCTCCCATCGCCCACGCGGCGGCGGCCACCGACAATCCCGTACGTCAAGGCACGGTGGCCATGCTCGGCACCTTCATCGATACCCTGGTGGTCTGCTCCATCACCGGCCTGGCCATCGTGGTGACCGGCGCCTGGACCAGCGGAGAGACCAGTTCCGCCCTCTCCTCGCTGGCCTTCGAAACCGCCCTCCCGGGAGTCGGCAGTTATGTGGTCTCCCTGGGACTGGCTGTGTTCGCTTTCACCACCATCCTGGGGTGGAGCGTGTACGGGGAGCGCTGTGTGGAGTATCTGTTTGGGGTCCGTTCGATCACCCCCTTTCGGATCGCCTGGGTAGTGATGATTCCACTTGGCGCGGTGGCGCAGGAGATCCTCAGTTTCGTCTGGCTGGTGGCGGATACCCTGAATGCCCTGATGGCGATACCCAATCTGATCGCCCTGTTGCTGTTGAGTCCGGTGGTGTTCAAGTTGACCAAGGATTATTTCGCATCATCACAGACATGAGGCAATAGCCCTGAACCGATGCTTGTGGTGCGGCTGGCCGCACCACAAGCTGAAGCTCGTGGGTGTTGTAGTTGGCAGATCGATGGCGCTGTTTTCCTTGTCTAAACGCGCTCCAGCTCTACTCCTGTTTTGAACCGCCAAGACAGGGTGGTGAGTCAGGGGTCTTGCCCCCCTGATCGAACCAGTCTTCAGGGGTCAGGGTGTGCAGGGCAAGGGCGTGCACGCCCCCCTGTAACTCTGCGGCCAAAACCTTGTTCACCTGACGGTGGCGATTGATCAGCTTCTCACCCTTGAAGAGGTCACTGACGAGTACGACCTTGAAATGGGACTCCGAACCCTCCGCGACACTGTGCATATGGCTTTCATTGATCACCTCTAGGTGTAGTGGTGAGAAAGCTGATTCAAGCTTCTGTTGTATAGACTCCTGGATAGTTGTCATGTCACTGCCTCCGATCAATTAACAGCTAGTATAATCTTTCACAGTTTCAGGATTTCACGCACAAATGGTATGGTCAGCCGCCTTTGAGCGGCCAGGGATGCCTGGTCGAGCCGTTCGATGAGCAGGGTTAGAAAGTGGATATCCCTGGGGGTTCGCTGCAGCAGAAAACTGGCGATCTCCACACTCATGCTCATGCCTCTTCGCTCAGCGCTACTGATCAGCAGTTCCATGCGCTCCTCATCATTCAGCGGTAACAGTTGATAACAGGGTCCCCAGGTCAACCTTGAGGAAAGATCAGCGAGTTGCAGGGGCAGTTTTGCGGGGGGGCGGTCACAGGCAACGATCAGTTTCGCCCCCGCTTCACGCAATTGATTATAGAGATTGAAAATGGCCAATTCCCAATCCTGCTTGCCCGCCAGTACCTCCAGATCATCGAGGCAGACCAGGGAGAACGCCTCGAGCCCCTCCAGCATGGCTGGTTGCAGGCCATGCTCGGACTTGAAGGGCAGGTAGGCGGGTTGACCTTGTTCCTGCTGTGTCTGGTGACAACAGGCCTGGAGCAGATGACTCTTGCCACTGCCTGATGTCCCCCACAAATAGATAAAGGGATCAGCGCCGCTACGCAGCCGGGATATGGCCTCCCCATTGCGTCCACGAATGAAAGTGGAGAAATCCACACTGGGGCGGACACTGAGACTGAGTGGCAACTGGGTCGGCATGGATCAGCTCAGAGGATCAGGATTCGAGACGCTTTACGGTCTCAGCCATACGCCTGCCCTGAGTCTTGCAAATGCGCTTCTCTTCATCGGTCATCGGCAGCTTGCTATCGCCGCCGGCCAGATGGCTGGATCCGTAAGGTGTACCGCCACTCCTGGTATGCAACAGCGCGGTTTCACTGTAGGGCACACCCTGTATCAGCATGCCATGGTGCAGCAAGGGGAGCATCATCGACAGCAGGGTACTCTCCTGTCCGCCATGCAGACTGGATGTGGAGGTGAATACGGATGCCGGTTTATCGATCAGCACGCCGCCCATCCAGAGAGGGCTGGTTGTGTCGAGGAAGTATTTCATTGGGGCGGCCATATTGCCGAAGCGGGTTGGACTGCCCAGGATCAGGCCATCGCAATCGCGCAGATCATCCTCGCTGACATAGGGAGCCCCGCTGTCCGGGATGGAGTCCTCAGTGGCCTCACAGCACGGGGAGACCTCGGGTACGGTGCGCAGTTTGGCGCTTACGCCAGCCACCTCTTCCACGCCCCGGGCAATGTTTTGTGCCATTTCAGCGGTGGCGCCGTAGCGACTGTAGTAGAGAATCAACACTTCTGGCATAGTTGCTACCTGTTGTTTTTTAACAATTCACCGGCCTCTGGTCTGGGCCTGTCTAGAGGATTTCCAGGACCTGTTCAGGAGGCCTGCCGATTGCCGCCTTGCCATTTTGAATGACAATCGGGCGCTCAATCAGTTTCGGATTGGCGATCATCGCCTCAATAAGCTGATCCCTTGAGAGTGCCGGATCATCCAATTGCAGGGCTTTATACTCTTTCTCTTTTTTACGCATCAACTCACGGGGCTCCAACCCGAGCATATCTAGGATTTGCTCTAGGGTGGCCTTGTCCGGTGGCGTCTTCAGATATTCGACCACATCCGGATCGATACCTTTGTCCTGCAATAGCTGCAGGGTCTGCCTGGACTTGCTGCAGCGTGGATTATGGTAGATTTCAATGCTCATGATCGTTCACCTCCTGCCAGGACTGTTGATAGGGATCCCAACTGGTTGAAATAGATTGAGATGGCGGTTTGCCTCAAACTTAATTTGCCGTCATTGTATCCATACAGAGAGAATGGCTCCAGAAGCGCTTCTCTTGCATCGATAGCGAAACAACATGGAAATTAGTGATGAAGCAGAGTGTCCGGCATGTCAACGCCTTCCTGCGCCTGTGGCTGCACCATTTCAATCACGATGGGGGCATCAAGCATGTGGCCGCGTTGACATTTACCACACTGCTTGCATTGGTACCGTTGATGACGGTGATGCTGGCGTTGTTGTCCATATTCCCCGTCTCCGAGCGGATCTCGGAGCAGATCGAAAACTTCCTGTTTCAGCATTTTGTCCCAGCGGCCGGTGAGGCTGTCCAGCAGCATCTGAAAAATTTCAGTCAAAAGGCTGCACAACTCAGTGGTTTGGGATTTCTGTTTTTGATACTTGTGGCGCTGTTGTTGATGAGTAATATTGACAAGGCATTCAACACCATATGGCATGTGCAGCGAAAGCGCTCGCCACTTGCCAAGTTTACCGTCTATTGGGCAATCCTGTCTCTGGGACCCATACTGATCGCGATCAGCGTGGGCGTGACCTCCTATCTGGTCTCCATTCCCTTCTTCACAGAGGCTGAAACAGTAGTGTTGGTGCGCTCGCGGCTTTTGAGCATGATGCCGATCATGATCTCGGCACTTGCCTTCACTCTGCTATATGCCCTGGTTCCCAATCGATCTGTGATGTTGCGGCATGCCCTGGCAGGCGGTGTTATCGCGGCACTTTTGTTCGAGGTTACAAAAAGGGGATTTGCCCTCTATATCACAACCTTTCCAACCTATGAGGCGATCTATGGGACGCTTGCGGTTATCCCCATCTTTCTTATCTGGGTCTATCTGTCCTGGTTGGTGACATTGTTGGGCGCCGAGTTCACCTATTGTCTGGGTATCTATCGATCAGATTGGCGAGAGAGCATGCAACAGCGTGGGGACAGGTTATTGCTTGCGGTGAAGATGCTGCAGCTGCTGCGCGATTCCCAGCGCCAGGGGGTGTCAATCACTACCCGTCAGTTGCAGGTGCGACTGCAGCAATCAACTGAAGAGCAACTGGAATCGATACTTTTGTCATTGTCGCGAGCCCGGCTGGTCCTGCAGACGGATGATAAGGGTTGGGTATTGGCTAGAGACCTTAGACAGGTGACACTGGCTGAACTCTACAGCTCCGATGCCTATATGTTACCGGATGTACGGCAGTTGAAAGCAGCCCCGGATGCATTGAAAGAATTGATTGTAAAGGTCAATCGAGATATGCGACAAAGCATGGATTTACCCCTGGATGAGTTGTTATGACAATCTTTCAATCAGGGATTAACTCTCCTATAGTGTGAGCTGACTGAATCAATGGATGATACACCCCATGACTGTACACTCAATTATCAGTGAAGAAGGCCCATTCTATGGGGACGGAGTGAGTACAACATTTCCGTTTTCCATCGCCTTGTTTGATAGTGGGCAACTTAGAGTCACCAGGATAACCCGAGTAGGTATAGAAGAGCTCTTGATCCAGGGTGTCGACTATACGCTCACTTTGAACGCGGATCAGCAGAACGACCCGGGTGGTGTGGTTGAGTACCCGGGTATAAGCGGCCCCTTGCCCAGTGATGAAGCGCTGCATATCAGGCGTGTGGTGGATCTGTTGCAGTTGACGGATCTACAAAGTCAACCCGATTATGCCCCTTTGGAGATAGAACGTTCCCTGGATAAATTAACCATGATCGCGCAACAATTGAGCGATGATGTAGCAAGCTTGAAACAGTCGCTGGCCGCAACTGAGACGGTTAAATTTGCTGTCTTAGGCGCTAGCGAGACAGTCTTTCCCTGGCGTCAGACCTGGGTCGATCTCATCGACGACACATTCAAGTCAGAAGGTCTGAAAGTTGATTTCTTTCATACAGGGGCAGGTGCACTGACCCATCACTTGGCTATGACCCAAGCCGATGCCCTTACCGGAGAGACCCGGGTGGCGCTGACAAGTGCGAGTGATCCTGATGTGATCATTGTGGAACTGGGGATTAATGACGCCATACTCTCTCTTGGGAATCGTTCGCAGGCTGAGTTGATTGCTGATGCCCAAGCGCTTTACGCCCATTTCAGAGTCAATAACCCGGGTGCGCTGATCCTCTATTCCAGGCTGGTCCCCTATGATGAGGAAAAACACAGTCAGGTTGCGGTTGAAAATATAAAGAAGAAGTATTGCATACCATTTATGCATCAGACCTCGGGGATGCCGGGCGAGGAGAATTTATTCACCTCCGAGCCTACCGAGCTTGATAAACTGATTTCACCGCAGATGCAGGAGAGGCTCGATAACTGGCGGGTTTTGGATACCGAGTGTCAAGCCTTGGCGGATGTCTCAATCGACACCAGCTATTTTCAAGTGGCTAGATTAGGTCTGCTGTCCCATGATCGTTTTCACCCCAATTCACTGGGTCACTACTTCATTGTGAGTCGTTTCTGGAACGCATTCCAGAAAAATGCAACCATCAGGGCTGCGCTTCCTGAGCTTACTAAAATAAGGGATCTTGGGGATTTCACCAATTTTATAAGATTGTGGAGATCTGTGCTTAAAGTGGATGCCGGAAGGGATGGTTATGTGGTCGATCCGGCCTTTCTGTCCGGTTTTGATTATCCGATGTGGATGAATATCTACGGGGATACAAACCTGATCTACAACATCGAATATTGGGCTAACCAACAACGACCTACAATCGCCGTTACCAATAGTGTCGATAATGCCAGTGGCAATATGTTTCTGGTGAGCATGAATGATCTATGGCCGAATCTTGAGATCGAGTCCAAGTTATGGTTCGAGGGTGATAATGAACCATCGGTTTGGAACAAGGCATCGCCCAGGCGATTTACATCGTTAACCGGCAGCCATGTCAGCGTTCTGCAAAATCCCAATCTGACCAATGGCAATTGGAATATAAAATACAAGGTTGGTGACGATGTGTTTGGGCCGTTCAGCTTTACCGTTTCCAGCTGATGACCTTGACCAGAATTAAGCGTTCTTGATGCGGTATCGTTCAAACCTAGAGGTTGTCTCCAGCAGCTGCAGGGGGATAACGCTGGGCGCGGGGACCATCTCTTCGACCCGGTATTCGTTGCCGATGACAAAGAAGTTTTTAGGCACGATAAGTGAACTGCGATGGGTATGGCCCTGATCGATAAAGATACCTGCCCGATCTTTCAGCGGTGTCGATGATTGCTGTTGATTTGCCAGGCGCAAGGTAATGGGTTCGATCTTACCCATAATAAACTGTATTCCGATTTCCAGCAGATCTTCAGTCGTGTTTAACACGCGTTTTACGATGCCGATTTTCCACTCGTTTTCCTGGCGTTGCTGATGAGTGGAAAACAGCACCAATTCACCGACCAATGGCGTATTGACACTATTTTTTGTGATCTTGAGCGCCACCCCGGAGCGGCTTTGATTGATACGTATAGCCGTATATTGATAGCTGCAGCCAGACGTATCATCCCGTTGAATGCTACCCAAGTGTGTCATGTCGATCTCGTCCTCCGGGGTTTGAGAAGAGACGCTTTTGCCGCTGAGATAGGTAAAAATTGCGTCTACCCCGGCCCATAACATGACCTGTCCGGAAGTGGGGTGGCGTTCACTGTCTCGCTTGAGACGGATATGCCAGGATTTCAACATCCGTGCCAGCAGATTCGTGGCCTCCTGCATGGTCAACTTCATGATGGCTTCCGGTTTTCCCTCTTCGGACCGTTCCATATGTCTGAGCTTCTGATGCAGCAATTTGCTAACGGGGCTGAGATCGAACAGGGTGAAGCGGGGTTGAGTCAGATTCTCCAGGCACTCGGGGTAGAACAGATAGGGCGATACTTCCCCCAGGCGGTCGATGACATAGTGTCCTGTGGTTTCAGTGTGTGGGCTGGGGGTTGCGAGAAGGGCATTCCCGGCCAAGGTGTTGAGATAGTCGAAACATAACCGGGGTTCACCCTCTTGCAGATGACAGGGATCGAGCAGAAGTAACAGGATGAAGCGATTATACTGGTGGAAGATTGTTGCGAATTCCGGTTCTGCCTGATCTGTATCCTCGATTTGATTTTTGTGGATATTTTGCTCTTCAGCATAGGTCATCAGGCGTGTTACATCCCGATAGACCCTCCCGATCCTGCAGTCATAATCTTCACATGCAAGAAGATACTCATAGATGAAATATTTGATTGCATAATAGATCGCATGATTGAGACGCTGCAGGTTTTTTCGATTGGCCTTGTTGTTGATGCATTCATTGGCGATATGGCAATGGCCGTAGGCCATCTCCAGCATTACTTGGCGCATTAGGTGCAGAGGTGCTTCAGATTTACGTTTAATTTGGCTGTGGATCAATCGCGCACAGGGGGTGGTGTAGATCTCCATCAATTCCTGGCGTTTTTTGACTTGGCCGGGAAAGCGGTTGAGCCGGCCTAGGCTGGTTATCATCGTCTCCGCCAACTGGGTTTGGTCGGCAAAGGGTAGTGCCGTCGCCCATTGTCCGAGCTGAGACGGGTCGGTTTCCACCAACGGGTTCTCAAATGGATCCGCTTGCGGTACATAGAAGAGTACCTGAGTTTGCGGTGTGCTCCTGTGGGAGAAAAAATCAAACATGGTGACCTAAAAAAGCTAGTTCCTTCGAGCCTTTGCTCAATTATTCACTATATCATCCTGATTGAGAGGCAGCACGGTTTTCATCCCTCGGAGGTTCATGCTGCAGCAATTCTAACGTCCCGCAGGGGGGGTGGAGATTGGCTTTTAATCTGTTAATTATTATAGTAAAAACAGAAAGATAAAAAAATTTTATGGGAATTGAGGTGGTTAAGATGGGATTCATCTGACGATAGACTGGATTATAAACTAGTCTGATGAGTTGAAGATATCACCCGGGCATAGTGGTTTCCATGAATTGCACTGATTGGAATTAACCCCGAAAATGCGGGTCAGAGGAATCTGCCTAGGCATGCATCTAGCCCCCGGGGCTGGTTGTCCAGTGATCATGAATGAAGCATGTATTGACTTGCTACCTATAGTGAATGGAGAGAAATATGTCCCATGTGAGTCCGTTGTTGCGCGCGCTGTGTATGATGACGTTAGCGCTGTATTCCATCATAGCAACAGCGGAAACAGTGGATTTCGACTTGCTGGGCTTGGACGGTAAACGTTATCGTCTCTCTGATTATCGGGGTAAATGGGTATTGGTGAACTATTGGGCGACCTGGTGTCCCCCTTGCCGCGAAGAACTGCCTGAACTGGAGGTTTTTCATAATAATCATAAAGATACAGATGCTGTCGTGTTGGGCGTTGCAATGGAAAGGATTGAGAAACCACGCTTAAAGGCCTTTGTGGATGAGCAATTTCTCAGCTATCCCATCCTCATCGCCGAACCGGCTGCACGGACTGAGTTGGGACGGGTGCCCGGATTGCCTACCTCCTTCCTGGTCAATCCCGAAGGTGAATTGGTTGCCCGTCAGGTGGGGCCATTGACGATGGAAGATATCGAGGGTTTTATCGATGCGATGCGCGAGTAAGGAGTGATCCATGTCACGCTATCTACTGTTGACCGCCTGCCTGCTTCTGTTTATTGGTGACATCACTGCGGCAACCCGGGATCCGGGTGAATATTTTTTCGACCAGTCGTTAGGCAATTTTTACGATGAACTGGAGATGGCAAAGGAAGAGGGGAAAAAGGGTGTGCTTATCATGTTTGAAATGGATGAGTGCCCTTTCTGTCATCGGATGAAGACCCGCGTGCTGAATCAGGTAGAGGTTCAAGACTACTTCAAAGAACATTTTCTAATCTATACGGTGGATATTGAAGGTGATGTTGAGATCGCCGATTTTCGAGGCAACACCATGAAGGAGAAGGATTTCGCTTTCAGGCAGCATAGGGTCCGCGCAACCCCGGTGTTTGGTTTTTTCGATTTGGATGGGAAGATGATTACTCGATTTACTGGTGCTACCAATGATGCCCAGGAGTTTCTATGGCTGGGGGAATTCGTGGTTGATGATCACTACAAGGTGACCAATTTTTCACGTTATAAAAGAGAAAAGAGAAGAGCGCTGCGTAAAGAAAGATAGGCAATGGATATGCGACAGCCTACATCATTGCTTTTCGTGGTTTTCCTGTTGCATTGCCCATCGGTAAGCGCGGAAGAGCCTCTACCAACCCCATTGACACTCGAATATGCCCTGGGAATGGCGGATCATGCACACCCTGAGCGGAGTTTGGCGGAAGCCGACTTGGCCCAAGCCCGGGCAGCGAGTGAACAGGCAGATGCGGATGATGACATGCGCATTTCGCTGACTGCTGAGTTACGCTACATAGATCCATCCGAGATCGCGGTATACGACACTCATAACGACAGTTTGGCCCGGCTCAATCTGAGTAAGCGGTTATATGATTTCGGACGAACCAGTCATGCCCAGGAGGCGGCTGAAGCCGGACTGGCGTCACGGCAATGGCAACTGCTGCAAGTCAGGCAGCAGCGCAGGTTGAATGTGATGGCACGCTTCTTCGATGTCCTGCTGGCAGATCTCGAGTTTGCAAGAGATAACGAAGCACTCGCCATCGACTTTATACGTTTCGACAGGGCGCGAACAAAGAATGAGCTGGGCAAGGTGTCGGATATCGATATGTTGGAGCTCGAAGCGACCTACCAACAGGCATTGCGCAGGATGACCGCAAGCCGCAACAGGCAACGCATCACCCGCTCTCAACTGGCGATCAGCTTGAATCGTCCACTGGATCTTCCCGCTGAACTGGAAACACCACAGTTTGAACCATTCGGAGAACTTCCGGATATTGAGGAGTTGGTTGAGAAGGCGTTGCGTGAAAACCCGAAGCGCAAGTTTTTGCAGGCTGAGTTGCATGCGGCAAAGAAACAGCTCCAAGCGAGTGAGGCTGAAGACAATCCGGTATTGCGTGCAGAGTTGCAGGCTGCCACCTATCAACGTGAGTTGGGTGGCCGCAATCCATTGACCGCCGCACTTGTCTTCGAACTGCCTCTCTATCAAGGGAATAGGGTTGAATCTGGTATTGCCCAACAGCGCGCAATTGTGCACAGGAAACAGGCCGAATTGGCGAGTTATGATCTCACCCTGCGCCAACAACTGCTTGACTATTGGATGGAGCTGGATAGGTTGAAGGTCGAACGCGAGGGATTGCTGGTGACAGGGGACTTTCGAGATCTCTACTTGGACCGCAGCCGTACCCTCTATGAATTGGATATAGCGGCAGACATAGGGGATTCCATGTCTCAGATCGCCGATGTTCAACTACAACGGGCGAGAAATGATTTTCAGATCCAATTGACCCATGCCCGTATCAAGGCACTGACGGGGGATCTATTCTCAGCGCCCGAAAAAATGCATCAATGATGGGGGGAAGGATGTTAAAGCTTATGCTGATTTTCTGTCTGCTTTTCACTGGACAGTTGTTCGCGCGGGACCTGGAGGCCGTAACCGACTGGAATAACCGGGTGGAGCTGACTACCTTGGTCAGCGGTATGGTTGGTCGGGTCAATGTGGAGGTCGGCGCCTCTGTTAAACGTGGGGAGGTACTTTTGGAACTGGATCAGCGGAGGTTTCAATCGAGGCTTGCGGCTGCGGAATCACGCCTGGAGGCAACCTCCCAGCAGAACGAAGAGGCGAAACGGGAATTGGATCGGGCGTTGGAACTCTACGACCGAACCCTGCTCTCGGATCATGAGCGCAAACAGGCAGAAATCGCTGCGGCAAGCTCGGATGCGGCTTATCGTGAAGCGGAAGCCAAGTTGGTCACAATCCGCTTGCAACGGGAGTACAGTCGTGTCACAGCGCCCTTTGATGGTGTGGTGGAGTCTATTTACGTACAGTCAGGCCAGGCGGTAATCAATCGACACAGAGCAATGCCCTTACTGACACTGGTTGACAACAGTCGCATGAAGGCGGTTACTGAAGTTGATGAAGGATCAGCGATTGGTTTGAAGCCGGGTGTGACGGTTCAGGTGGGCGTGCGTGGACAATGGTTGGATGGGGCAATCCATAGCATGGGTATTCAGCCCACAGCGACCCAGAGCAACGGATCGAGATATCGGCTTGAGGTGGTGTTTTCCCCTGACTCCGATATCATGCTGCGTGCCGGAGAGAAGGCAGTAGTGAGGCTGAAAGATGAGTGAGCAAGCTGACAATGGTGCTGGCAAGATATGTGTTCGCTGTCACGTGGCAGGACGGGTGCAAGGGGTTTTCTACCGGGCGTCGGCACGACATGAGGCCCAGCAGCTGGGTATCCAAGGCTATGCCAGAAATCTCCTCGATGGCCGTGTGGAAGTTGTTGCCTGCGGTAGCGTGGAGGCGATCGAGGCCCTGCAGGCCTGGTTACGCAAAGGCCCTGCAGACGCGAATGTGACAGGTGTCTCTTGCGAAACCATCCATTATCACGAGTATCAAGGCTTTAGCGTGGCTTGAGCCTTGGCTAATTGCTTCATTCCGAATAGCCCGGTTTATCCAGTGGTCTGAATTTCATCTGCTGCTGTTGCCCCCCGCCCGTTGCTTCAATGGCTGGACTATAGTACTGCTCCATGGCACCCCTGTTGCGGGGGAGGGTGGCCTGTGGCGCCGGTGGCTGGGGTGAGGTTTCGTTGAGTGGCGCAGCGGGCTCGCCGCTATCCAAGGGGCGAAAGCGGTACCGCTCTTCATAGACAGGCTGAGTTGGCGTGGGATGAGTATAGGCCGGGACCTGTGTCTGAACATCCCGCTTTTCGGTTGTCGGTGCTTGCGGTTGCTGATGCGTTTGCTGTTGCTGTAGTGGTTGGAATGATGGATAGCCACCTGGATACACAGGGGGGTATCCATAGGTTGTGCCCGGATAGCCGTAACCTGGTGCATAGGTGGTCGGTGGGGCGTAACGGTAGTCGTAGTAGTTATCAGGGTAGCGATTGGAGCCGCCAAAGAAGTTACGCATCGGATTGAACATGCCTCCCATCGCATCACCCGGATTAATGGTAAATTGGCGGTTGTCATAGCCGTAATCGTCCGCCTGTAGAGAGGTGGAGATCAACAAGATAGTGCTTAAAACTAACCATACCCTGGAGTTCATATCAGCTTCCTCGCCTGCATTGGTCGTCTATTTCGAAGCTGTGAAGCGACGAATTTTGTTTATCTAATAAATGTGGGGTCGTCAAGTGGGTGTACCATCAACTGCCACAAAACCGTCATAATGAAATAATACACCAAGACTATGCAACTACCACCGCTGACCAAAGGAAGAATCCTTAAACGATATAAGCGATTTCTCGCAGATATCGAATTACCCAGTGGCGAGGTGGTTACCGCCCATTGTCCCAATACCGGCAGCATGTTGGGTTGTTGGCAGCCAGGTGCGATGGCGCAGATCAGCTATAGCGATAATCCGAAACGGAAGCTGGCCTGGACCCTGGAAAGAGTCGATATGGGTCAGGGTTGGGTGGGTGTGCATACAGGCCGCACCAATCCGGTCATTGAAGAGGCGGTAAGGGCGGGGGAGATAGCCCAGCTACGGGGTTACCAATCCATACGTCGAGAAGTCAAATACCAGCATCAGGATGGTGAGCGGGCCAGGTTCGATCTCTTCCTGAGCGAGGGTGAATCCCCCGATGCCTGGGTTGAGGTTAAGAACGTGACCCTATACCAGGGCGAAGGGCTGTCATTTCCCGATGCGGTGACGCTGCGGGGCCGCAAGCACCTCCAGTTGCTGGCAGATGCCTGCCGGCGAGGCAGCAGAGGGGTTATGGTCTACGCCTTGAATCGTCCAGAGGGTAATCACTTCCACCCGGCCGATGAAATCGATCCTGAGTACGGAGAGACCCTGCGCCGGGTTGTCCGAGAATCGGGTGTAGAGCTTCTGGCACTTAGGATCGAGCATACGGAGGAGAGCATGCAGGTTAAATCATCCGTGAAGGTCGTCCTGGACTGAGAAGCAATCCACTTTGCTGGATGCCGATCAATATCCCATTGATGCGAGATCGAGACCCGAAGGGATTTTCGGGAGTAAATTAAGCCCTGTCTGGATAGTGCCGTCGGGCTGTAGGCTCAACCATCTGTATCCTGGCGGTATGGCGTCGATGGCGAAATCGTCGACCCGGGGAATGAACTGTACGCATGTCGATGGGGTGCCCAGCAAACGCACACCTCTGTACTCAGTGTCGAATGCCTGATGAATATGACCGCACAGAAGCGCCTTGACCTGGGGATTGGCATCGATCAATTTGAACAATCCGTCCGGATTCTCCAGCACCATGGTATCCATCCAGCGACTTCCCACGGGCACCGGATGGTGATGCATGCAGATCATGGTGTGCTTGTCCGGGTGGGATTCTAGCAGCACCTCCAGCAGTTCCAGTTCGTTCTCATCGATTCGTCCACCGTCACTGTTGGGTATGGTGGAATCGAGAAAGATCAGTGACCAGCCTTTTGCCTGTACGCTTGGGATAGTGTGTACATTGTCCTGGTTCAGGATCTGTTTCATCTTCCCCGGTATATCGTGATTGCCAGGTAGGCAGTAGGTCGGGAGTTCGGTCAGCTGCAATCGGCCGAACAAACGTTTATAACCTGTGTCGGAGGCATCGTGTACCAGATCGCCTGTGGCCAGAATGAAATCAGGGGTGCCGCTTTCCTGCAATGCCTGGGCTAGCACTTGATCAAAGGTCTCCAGCGTGTTGATTCCCAATAGGCAGCGGGAGGGGTCTGCATAGAGGTGACTATCCGTCAGCTGCAGCAGGTTGAGAGCTTCTGCAGGGAGTCGTTTGAAATGTGCTGGTTGATTGTCAGGACTGCTACCCATAGAACGGTCCGGTTTTCTGTTTTTTAGTCTGACGAGCAATTTAGTTCTCCGCGCCCCATCAGGACCCTTGTCATATTGCCATAATATTAGATCAGGATTTACTAAAGCAAAATCCAATTTTTTACTTCTTTGCCCAATGGTTAGCGATTATTCCATATTCTCCTTCGATTTCTGTTGAGGCGTTAACATTTTTTAAGCCGATTAGTTTTTTCTATCTAACCGGCTACACTATAGGTTATGACACTGAATGAACTCAGATATGTGGTGGCAGTGGCCCAGAAACGCCATTTTGGACATGCGGCGGAGGCCTGCTATGTGAGTCAGCCCACCCTCAGTGTTGCCGTGAAAAAGCTGGAGGAGGAGCTGGGTGTGGGGCTTTTTGAGCGAGGTCAGGGGGAGGTGAGCCTGACTGCCGCCGGAGAGCGCATAGTGACACAGGCCCAGCGGGTGTTGGAGGAGGCGGGCATGATCCGCCAACTGGCCAGCCAGAGCGTGGATCAATTGGAGGGTCCTCTCAGGGTGGGTGCCATCTATACGGTGGGTCCCTATCTGTTTCCATACCTGGTCCCGCAACTCAAACAGCTGGCCAGCGGCATGCCCTTGATTATAAGGGAAAACTATACCAGCGTGCTGACCGAGCAGTTAAAGCAGGGGGATTTGGATGTCATCGTTATCTCCTTCCCTTTCGATGAGCCGGGAATAGTGACCCGCCCTCTCTACGATGAGTCCTTTTCTGTGCTGCTGCCCATGAAGCACCCACTGACCGCGTACGAGTCAATCTCCATCCAGCAGCTGCAAGAGGAGAATGTCCTGCTGCTGGGAGAGGGGCACTGTTTTCGTGAACAGGTCAAGCAGATCTGTCCCAGGTGCGTGAATAAAGGCAATGGGGATGCGAATCTCCAGGAGAATCTGGAAGGCAGCTCCCTGGAGACGATTCGCTACATGGTAGCCAGCGGAATCGGTATCACTGTACTCCCCAATACGGCCATAGGCACAGAATATCTGCGCTGGGATCTACTCACCACCAGGCCTTTGGCGGTAGAGTCGCCACAGCGCCGCATCGGACTCGCTTGGCGAAAGAGTTTTCCCCGTCCCCAGGCGGTGAATCTCCTTTGGGAATCGATTCGCGCCTGTCAGTTGCATGGGGTGAGCCTGGTCTCCGAACCTGCACATCTCGCTGTCGGTTAGCCGATCGCCGGGTCGCTGCAGGGCATCTGGCATGGATGACTAAATCACCCGATCATTGCCACCATCCACGGGTATCTGTGCGCCCGTGGTCTTGCTGAATCGCTCACCACAAAGCTCCGCGGTCAATTCGGCCACATCTCTACTGCTTATTTCACACTGCAACAGATTGCGTTTTTTATACTCGGCGATGCTGATTCCGTAGTGTTTTGCCCGGGCCGCCAAGACCTCTTCTGTCCAGATGGCGGTATCGAAAACCGCATCAGGATGGAGTGTGTTAATGCGGATGGCATCACTCGCCCACTCCAATGCAACCACCCTGGCCAGTTGTGCCAGAGCGGCTTTGGATGCTGAATAGGCGGCCGCGCCCTGTCCCGGGGCAGGTACGTTTTTTGATCCGATCACCACGATTCTGCCACTGCGGGGTGCCCGTTTCAGATAGGGGTGGCAGTTGCGCAGCAGGGCCAGGTTCGCATCCAAGTTGATCCCCATGACTTGACGCCACAGGTCATCATCCAACTCAGATACCGGGCATCCCCCGGGAAAGATTCCTGCGTTCAGGATCAACATATCGATACCACCGAAACTCAACACCGCCTGCTCAAGGGCAGCTTTCACCCGTTCTGCGTCGCTGATGTCACACTGAATACCGAGGAAATCAGGGCCATTGTGCAGGTCTGTAATAGCGGCGGTTTTGTCTAATCCCACAACGGCGGCACCCCGCTTCAGCATTGCCTGGACACAGGCCTTGCCGATGCCTGAAGCCGCCCCGGTGATAACCGCCACCTCTCCCTGAAAAGGGGGAGGCTGGCGACTTTTACGCAATTTTGCCTGCTCCAATTCCCAATACTCCACATCGAAAATCGCCTGGGTCGGCAGGGCCTGCCAGCCTCCCAGCAGTTCTGCCCGCTGGATGATGGTCATGGTGTGCTGGTAGATCTCTGCCACGATACCCGCTTCGCGGCTGTTCTTGCCGACGGTGAGCATGCCGAGTTCATCATCGAGTATCACTCTCGGGGTAGGGTCGAGCATCTCCACTGGGGTTCTGGAAGCAGGGGCGTGATGTTCGAAATAGCGTTGATAGTCGGCAACGTATTCGATGGTATGCCTGCCCAGCATGGGTAACTGCTTGGTGCGTATGACATGATCGGGTGTGGCGGGTCCCCGCTGGGAGATCTTCGCCAGGTCCTGTCGCTGACAAAACCCTAGCTCTGACTGTCCGCGATGACTCTGCAAAATCACCGGGAACCCTGCAACATCGGATATCTCCTTGCGCAGATCGGCCAATACATCGGGTTGGGGTGGATGCTCCTTGCCCTGGATAGGCAACTCCCAGGCCCCCGCTTGTTGAAGATGGCATTCCGCCTCGTCCACCAGTTGAATCATGCGTTCATAGGAGAGCCGGGCGGTGTCGCCAAAGGTAAACAGGCCATGATTCATCAGCACCATGCCAATGGTCTCTTGCTGGGCATTGCAGGGAAACAGTCTTGCCACGGACTTTGCCAGATCAAAGCCCGGCATCACATAGGGAATCACTACCACCCGGCCGCCATAGAGCTCGCGAATAAGCTGCTCCCCACGGGGCGTATTGGACAATGTTACGATGGCGTCCGCATGGGTATGATCCACATATTTATAGGGCAGAACCGCGTGCAGGATCGCCTCCACCGACGCTGTAGGCGCACTGGCCTGGGTCTGCTGAGTCCGCAGCTGGTTGACCATTTCACTGTCGCTTAGTGATTCGAGTTCGGCTAGCTTGAGCAGATGATCCATCCGCACTGGGGTGAACCCCGGCGCCTCAATGGTAGCCAGATCCCATCCACTACCCTTTACGTAGAGGAGCTCCTCCGTTTCGTCGAACAGGTTCTTCTCACTGAGCTTGACCGAGGTATTGCCGCCACCATGCAGCACCAGGGAGGGGTCCGAGCCCAACAGGCGGGAAGTGTAGACACGCAGCGCCAGTTCGCTTTCACATTTGGCGGCTTCGTCGTCGTTCCACAGGCTCTTCATCGGTGGCTCCTCGGTTGGATTTCAGACGAAGACTATAACGCAAAGGGCGCAATGAGACGCTATGCTCGCAAAGGGGATTAAGGCTGAGTCACAGCGATATTTTGAATCAGAAATGACCCGATAACCACCTGCGTCATCACAAAACCAGGAGATGCAGGCTCGTATTTTTAGTTAGTAAACTTCGCGATCATTGCGCTTCATTGCGCCCTTTGCGTTATAGACCGAACGTGATGTTACCTCACAACACGAGTCCGGCGACCGTCCCGGTAAGCAGGGTCGCCAGGGTGCCGGCGATAATCGATTTCATGCCCAGGGCGACGATCTCGCTGTGTCGTTCCGGCACCATGGATCCCAGGCCTCCGAGCATGATACCCAGGCTGCCGAAATTGGCGAATCCGCATAGGGCATAGGTGAGAATCAAGCGACTGCGCTCACTCAAACTCTCCGCAGGCAGGTTGCTTAGATCGAGATAGGCCAGCAGTTCGTTGAGCACCGTCTTGGTACCCAGCAGCGAACCGGCAGTAGTGGCTTCCGACCAGGGTATACCCATCAGCCAGGCCAGCGGGGCCATCAACCACCCCAACAGGCGTTGCAGGCTGAGTGGCTCTCCGGCCAGATCCGGTAGCAGCCCAAGTATCTGATTCAGAAGGCTGACCAGGGCCACCAGCACGATCAACATGGCAACGATGTTGGCCAGCAGCTTCAGCCCCTCCATGGTGCCACGGGTGATCGCCTCCATGCTGCTATTGGTGGGTTGGGCCTGGGACAGTTCGCCTGCCGTACCCGCCTGGGTCTCCGGTATCATCAGCCGGGAGATCATGATCGCGGCCGGTGCGGAGATCAGTGAGGCGGTCAGTAGATGTCCGATCGGATTGGCGATCACCCCCTCCAGCAGGGTGGCGTAGAGTACCAACACGGTACCGGCGATGGTCGCCATGCCCAGGGTCATCAGGCTGAACAGTTCGCTGCGGGTGAGTCTGCTGAGATAGGGGCGGATCAGCAGGGGAGACTCCACCATGCCGACGAACACGTTGGCCGCCGCACCCAGGCCCAGGGCGCCGCTGATATTCAGGCTTTTTTGCAGCAGTCGTGAGAAGAATCCCACCATCAGGGGGAGGATGCGCCAGTGAAAGAGCAGGGCGGAGAGGGCGCTGATCACCAACACCAGAGGGATGGCGCGAAAGGCAAGAATGAAGCTGCTGCCGCTATCGCTCTGCAGGAAAGGGGATTCGGCACCGCCCAGGTAGCCGAAGACGAAACTGGTGCCCGCCTGGGTGGCCTGCTGCAGCGCCAGCAAGCCCTGATTGAGTTGGATGAAGAGGGTTTGAAACAGAGGGATCTTGAGTAAGATCACGGCGATAATCAGTTGCAGGGCCAGTCCGGCAACCGGTACGCGCCAGTTGAAGGCCTGCCGGTTTTCGCTGATCAGCCAGGCCAGCAGGGGGATCAGAAACAGGCCTGTCAATCCCTGCAACATGGCCATCGGCCGTAGGGATCAGAAATTATCGGTGGAGGTGAAGAGACCGACACGCAGGTCCTTGGCGGTATAGATCTCCCGTCCATCCACCTTCATCACCCCGTCGGCCACACCCAGTACCAGTTTGCGGGCGATGACCCGTTTCACGTTGATGTGGTAGGTGACCTGCTTGGCGCTGGGCAGCACCTGGCCGGTGAATTTAACCTCGCCCACACCCAGGGCGCGGCCGTGGCCCGGGTTACCGATCCAGGCGAGAAAGAACCCCACCATCTGCCACATGGCATCCAGGCCGAGACAGCCGGGCATCACCGGATCCCCGGGGAAGTGGCAGTCGAAGAACCAGAGATCAGGGTTGATATCGAGTTCGGCGAGGATTTCACCCTTGTTGAACTCCCCGCCGTCGTCGCTGATCCTGACGATGCGGTCCATCATCAGCATGTTCGGCGTGGGCAACTGGGCATTGCCAGGACCAAACATCTCACCATGGCCGCAACTCAACAGCTCATCGCGGTTGTAAGTGTTTTGTCTGGTCATCTTGGTTCTGCCTCTGTATGGAAAACCCGGTGAGGGTATAAAAGCGGCATAGTTTCCCCGCATCAACGGTAAGCTGTCAAATCCCTGTCACGTTTCTATGTCGTGGTCGTAAAAGTACGGAAGGATTTTATTCCTCTCTTCATCGATCCTGTATAAACCTGACGATATCGTCAAGGGGAATGAAGCTGTTCTCACTCTCCAGGCGTCCCCGGTACTCCACCTTACCCTCATCCAGGGACTTCTCCCCCACCACGATTCGATGGGGAATGCCGATCAGCTCCATGTCGGCGAACATGAAACCGGGACGGACGTTGCGGTCGTCCAGCAGCACCTCGATGCCGGCATCCTGCAGCTCGGCATAGAGCTTCTCCACCGCCTCCCGCACCCGTTGGGACTTCTCCATTTTCATGGGACAGAGGGCCACCTGGAAGGGGGCCAGGGCGGCGGGCCAGGTGATGCCCTTGTCGTCGTGGTGCTGCTCGATGGCGGCGGCCACCACCCGGGTGACGCCGATGCCGTAGCAACCCAT
>JBEVVS010000020.1:0-70669 GCA_040507005.1 Candidatus Thiodiazotropha sp. | reverse complement strand
TGATGCTAGATGGAAAAGTTGGAATATCTCGTCATCAAACTTGGGATCATCTTGCCAGCCAACGTGTGTCAGTCGATGGGTAATATACTCTTTGGTCTGTTCTGGATTCAGAGGTTCGATCTGGCATATTGCGATCAATCTCTGTTGCACATGTTCCATGTCAGGACCGAGTAAGAGTCGTCGCAACTCATCATGGCCGATCAGTACTATTTGCAATAGGGAGTACTTCCCCTTTTGTAAGTTGGAAAGTAATCTTAACTCCTCCAAACCATTGACTGATAGATTTTGCGCCTCATCAAGAAACAGCACCGAACGTTTTCCCTGATCGTGCAGATCTGAGAGGTGTTTATTGATATGGGTCAGCAGTGTCGCTTTATTGTAAGTTTCGGCAGGCAGTCCAAACTCCAACGCCACCTTGCGTAGCAGCTCTTCAGCATGCAGTTGGCTGGTTACCAGGTTGAGGCAATGATATTTGCTTTTATCGAGTTCCGATATGACATCTCTGATCAATGTTGTCTTACCGGAACCAGGCTGTCCGGTAATCATCACAAAACCTTCACCCTGTTGCAGGGCATAGGCTAGATAAGCGGAGGCTCGTAAGTAATTTTTATGGGCATAGCGAAACTTCTCGTCCGCGCTCAATCTGAAGGGTATATCTTTAAATCCAAAAAAAGACTCATACATTTCGCTGGTTTTCCACGAATGTTCCATCATTCTGTCAACCTGTGAGTCTACGTCATAGAGCAGATACTTGAAAAGACCATGCCTGAGAAATATTCCCCTTGGAATGTTAAATGTATGCAGGATTTTTGGCAGTGTAAAAGCAGTTAGAGGCGTGGTTCGATTGAGCGTTCATGCTTGTCAAAACGCTAGATACCCAATTATTTCGCTATCTATTGCTATCTTCCTGAAGTGCCGGTTTTATAAGGAGTAATCCGGTGAGCACACAGATCTGACATCCGGGCGGCTGTGGAGAAAGGGTCAGAGAAGATTCAATATTGTGACCACCTTCACAACATCTCAGGCAACGGATTTATGTCTATTTGTCATGCGGGTGGGGTTCCTGACCTGGTTTGAACCTGTTGCAAGGCGTCAGTGGTTGTCAGGCGCTTACTCTGGTGTTTCGTTGACCTATGCGGTCGATCTCCTCTAGCACCCGGTTCAGATTCTCGCGTGCTTCGCCCGGGTTGACCTCCATTACTTTGCGCGAGTCTGGGAAACGCTGCTCAAGGATCGATAGGGCCTCAAAACTGTTCCAGGGGGAGGTGTATTCATCTATGTCACACAGTTCCATCCATTCCGCCTCCAAAAATGACAGATGTTCATCGGAGAGTCCTCGATTGGTATGAAGATGAAAATGCAGCTGCTTGCCCCTTCGTTCGAGTTCAGCGACAAAGTCCAACCAGGCATGCAAGGGTCTCAGTGACCAGACTTTGGCGTGTCCAAAATCGAAACAAAAATGTAACTGGTCAAGCGCTTCACGCTCGATTGCCAGGAATATCCGCCGGTAGAGATCGATGTCGTGATAAGTATTTTCGATATGGATTGGAAAGCGGTACTCTTTGCTAAGGCCGTCGAGGAGGCGTAGCTGTATGATCAGCTTCTGCTCCAGGGCTTCCTGGTATTCAGGTCTCCGGGTCAGAGTAAAGGCGGAAAGATGATTGATGCCGTAGCTGGCGCCCCATTGGAGCGAGTTTTCTATCTGTCGACGGAGCTGCCCCGCCAGGTCTTCATCGTCGAGGGCAAAGATATTCAGTCGACGGTGATCCAGGTGGGTGTTTAGTTGACAACCACTCTGCGGCAACAGGGCGTTGAGACAGTCGTGGGTGGCTGGATCATGGAAGTAGAGACCCACTTCCAGTGCACGTCCATCTTCGATCGCTTGTAACAGAAGCGGTTCCACTTCATCACGACGGCGGTCGAAGACCTTGTATCCCCAGTTGGGGTATAAGGCTAGATTGTTCATGTCTCATACTTTAACGAGTCGAGATGACAGTAAAATGAAATCGTGTAAACCGAGATCGATATATGAGAGGAGATCCTTTAGCAATCAATTTGGCTGATATGACGAAGGGAATATTATAAATATTATTAATAGGTTTGTTGCTTGATTGATAAGAAGAAAGCACTTTGAAGATTGGGTTTCACAGTTCAAACTTGCACATAAATTGTACCTAAATTGTCAGGGTGTATGAGGGTATCGCAAATTTTCATGTGCGCCCATGAATAATCACCGGAGAGGTCTGAGACGACTAAAGATTGTACGTTTTGAGTCGACAACAGATATGTAACATAAATTCAGCCTCTGCGCCGTTAGACATTCATATCGGACACCAGGTAGGGGACATTGATCACAGCGAAGTGACGGTCTGCGTCAAGAGCATAACAATTGTTATCAACTATTCGCTGTAGGTGATCAAAATGTCATTTCTTCACAATCTCCCGGTTAAAATACGTCTCTATGTCCTGGTTGGCCTGATGCTTTTATTGGCACTTTTCGTCGGACTGATGGGCCTGAATGGCATGCGCAACGCGGATCATGCCATCGATGAGCTCTATCACAAAGACATGGCCCACATGCACGCACTGGCGGTAATCCTGGAAGCGGCAGAGGAGAGCCGGTCTCAGATACTGTTGTCGCTGCAACACGATCCCCAATCACCCTTCTCGTCGATGCATAACCATACAGTTGATATGCATATCCAACATATCGAACACAATATAGAAACCATCGACGAACACTGGGCCGAGTTCATGGCCTCACGCCTGGATGCAGAGGAAAAACGTTTGGCCGGCGTTTTTCAGGCCGAACTGGATAAATTTGAAAATCAGGCGGTTTCGAAGATCGAAGAGCACATCAAGGCAGGACATTATCACGAAGCCAATAGCCTGGTTTTGAGTGTGGTTAATCCCGTTCTTAAGGAGATGAAGCAGACCATCGGTTCTCTATCCAAGATCCAGGACGAAGAAGCTGAGATGTTTTTCACAGAGACGGATGAGGCCTACCACTCCATGATCACCTGGGTGATTCTATGTCTGGCCGTGGGTGCGATTGTAAGTCTGGTGCTGGCCTTTCTCATTATCACCACTATCTCCAAAGGTGTCGATGAGATCGAATCGACAGCCAAACAGCTGGCAGACGGCGATCTTGGCGCGCGTGTGAATTATCAGAACAAGGATGAGCTTGGACATATCGCTGATGCGTTCAATGAGATGGCGGACAAATTTCATGATGCCATCAACGAAGTGAAGGATTCGGTGACTCAGCTCGCATCAGCGGCTGAGGAGACATCGGCAGTGACCACCCAAACCAACGCTGGCATCGGTCAGCAGCTCTCCGAAACCAGCCAGGTCGCCACGGCGATGAATCAGATGAGTGCCACGGTGCAGGAGGTGGCGCGTAACGCCGTGGAAGCGGCTGAGGCGGCACGGGAAGCGGATAGCACTTTCCATCAGGGCAAGCAGGTGATCGACAAGGTGATCGATGCCATTGGTGAGTTGGCCAAAGAGGTGGAAGAGGCCGCGGATGTTATCCAACAGCTTGAATCCGAGAGTATGAATATCGGTTCCGTCCTCGATGTCATCAAGAGCATCGCCGAGCAGACCAATCTGTTGGCACTCAACGCGGCAATCGAGGCGGCCCGTGCCGGTGAGCAGGGGCGTGGTTTCGCCGTAGTGGCGGACGAGGTCCGTACATTGGCCGGGCGTACCCAGGAGTCGACCCAGGAGATCGAGGAGATGATCACCAGGCTGCAGTCCGGGGCCAACAGCGCGGTGAAGGTGATGGCGGAAGGCAAGGAGATGACTCAGGTTGGCGTGGAGCAGGCTGCAGCCGCTGGTGAAGCACTACACAGCATAAATAACGCCGTGGAGCAGATCGCCGGTATGAACACCCAGATCGCCAGTGCGGCCGAGGAGCAGAGTTCGGTGACCGAAGAGATCAACCGCAGTATTGTCAGTATCAACGAGGTGGCGGAACAGTCGGCGGCCGGTGCCCAGCAGACCGCTGCCGCCAGTGACGACCTGGCCAGATTGGCGGAGCAGCTCAAGGGATTGGTGGAGCGTTTCAAAGTCTGACCTGAAAACATAACGGTGAAGCCGCATCCGAATCCTGTGGATGCGGCTTTTTTATTGAGCTTCTGAAACCCAATTCTCATCTACCGGGTCAACCGGGTATAGCCCAATTCGCAATATCCATGGGGAATCCTGCTATATTCCTGTTTTTCATGGATCCTCCCCCTGATCAACAAAGGCAAAGACTATGAACAGCCCCGCTTACAAGACATTGAAACTCGAGTCGATCGACGCGGGTGTCAATCTGCTGACAATCAATCGCCCCGCCAGCCTGAATGCACTCAATGCAGAGACCTTCAAGGAGCTTGCATACGCATTGGAGTCTGTTGCGGGAGATGCTGAGGCGCGGGTGTTGTTGATCACCGGGGCCGGGGAGAAGGCATTTGTGGCGGGAGCCGACATCAGTGAAATGCAGGCGATGACGGCAGTAGAGGCGATGGAACTGTCCCAGACCGCGCTAAAGGTTTTTCGCCAACTCGAACTTTTGCCCATACCGGTGATCGCCCTGGTCAACGGCTACTGCCTAGGCGGCGGTTGTGAACTGGCCCTGGCCTGTGACTGGATCATAGCCTCGGAAAATGCGGTGTTCGGCCAGCCGGAGGTCAATCTGGGGATCACCCCCGGTTTCGGCGGCACCCAGCGGCTCTCCCGGCTCATCGGTCCCGCCAGGGCGATGGAGATGATCCTCAGCGGCCGTCAGGTCAAGGCGGACGAGGCCCTGGCTTGGGGCCTGGTCAACCATCTCTACCCTCAGGATCGGCTAATGCAGGAGGCCCTCGCCATGGCCGAGCTGATCCGCCAAAAGGGTCCGCTGGCGGTTCGTTTCAGCAAGCAGGCCATGGTCCGGGGCCAGGGCCTCGACCTGGAGAGCGCCTGCCAGATCGAGAGCCAGGCCTTCGGCCTCTGTTTCTCATCCGAAGATCAGAAAGAGGGTGTGGCGGCCTTCCTTGAAAAACGCAAGCCTGTGTTCAAGGGGGTTTGAAAGAGGTCCGCAAATGAACGCGAATGAACGCAAATGTTTTTTCGTTCCCACGCTCCCGCGTGGGAATGTAGAGCTCAGCGCAAATTGAAGATCGGGATGTAGGGTGCGGCTCGCCGCACCATTCAATCCAATCATCGAGATCAACGGTGCGGCAAGCCGCACCCTACATATTGTAGATACCGCAAAGCGGAAATAAACATTTGCGTTCATTCGCGTTCATTTGCGGACTAGTAGATAATCAAAAAATCCGATTTAGTCCATTCAAAGCTGCAACCCGATAGGCCTCCGCCATGGTTGGGTAATTGAAGGTGTTCTCCGCGAAATAGAGCAGGCTGTTGGCCTCTCCCGGCTGGGCCATGATGGCCTGGCCGATATGGACGATCTCGGATGCCCCTTCACCGAAGCAGTGGATGCCGAGGATCTCCAGGGTCTCCCGGTGGAACAGCAGTTTCAGCATACCCACTTCGTGACCGGTGATCTGTGCCCGTGCGATGGTGCGAAAGGTGGCATGACCCACCTCATAGGGGACTTTTTGCGCGGTCAGCTCCCGCTCGGTGCGGCCGATTGAACTGATTTCCGGCAGGGTGTAGATCCCCGCCGGAAAGTCATCGATGAGTTGCCAGTCGGGATTCCCGCTGGCGATCTGGGCGCCGACGAAGCGGCCCTGATCGTAACTGGCACTGGCCAGGGCAGGGGGGCCGACCACATCGCCTACGGCATAGATGTGGGGCTGGGACGTGGCATAGGTCTTGTCAATCTCGATTTGACCACGGTGGTTGACGTTGACACCGATCTCCTCCAGTCCCATGGCCTCGGTATTGCCGCTGCGACCGTTGGCCCACAACAACACATCGGTCTTGAATTTTTTGCCCGATTTGCAGTGCAGGACCACCCCGTCGTCCTGGGCCTCCACCCGTTCATACTCCTCGTCATGGCGGATCACCGTCCCTTGATTGCGCATGTGGTAGCTCAGGGCATCGGTGATCTCGTCATCCAGAAACGAGAGCAGGCGGTCACGGGTATTGACCAGATTCACCTTCACATCGAGATTGCTGAAGATGGAGGCGTACTCACAACCGATTACCCCGGCGCCGTAGATGGTGATTGAATCGGGTGTACGATCGAGACGCAGCACCGCATCGCTGTCCAGGATACGGGGATGGCTGAAGTCCACATCGTCCGGGTGATAGGGTCGCGAGCCGGTGGCGATAACAAAGTGCTCCGCCTCGATCTCTTCGGTACCGCCCCCATCCTGTAGTACTTCCACCAGATTGGGGCTGCTGAAACGGGCCCGGCCATGGATCACATCCACCCGGTTGCGGGCATAGTGGCGCAGACGGCTGCGCACCTGCTCGTTGATCACCCTGCCGGCGGCCTGAATCAAATCAGAATACTCAACCTGTATCTGGTCATGGGTGTGCTGAAACAGGGGATTGCGCCTGAAATCCCGCAGCATCTGGATATTGTGCCGTAGCGCCTTGGAGGGGATGGTTCCCCAATGGGTACAGCCGCCGCCGACCTTGTCGAAGGCCTCAACGATCGCCACTCGCTTGCCCGATTTCACCAGCTTCATGGCGGCCCCTTCACCCCCTGGGCCGCTGCCGATCACTACCACATCATACTGTTTGGCGCTCATTGCCTACCTATGCCCTCGCTCTGGGTGGCTAAAAAAGTGTGCAGTGTAGCAGAAAGCTATTAGGTTGACCGCTGGAAGGTTTTCAATATCAGCAAACTTGCATCACTGGATCTGTGCAAGCAGATACAAACTACCGCTGTCTTGGGGTAGCAATCCAATAGTTGCAGCGGGACATTTTGTTCATGCATAGTTGATCAAACGCGATTGAGAGAGTGATCCTCAATCGCTAGCAATTTGCTCGACAAAAAGTTCATGGATTGTGATAATCGTTAGCAACTTGGGTCAAGGATAGTTCTGATGACACTGACCTACTTTAAAGAAATGCAGATATAGGATATTCCAAGGATGCGCCTGCTACCAAAAAAACAACCACAAGCCCTGCTGATTACTCTTCTCTTCCTGCTTTTGCCGGCTATATCTGCAAATGCTGACGAACTGATAGAGGACAAGATCTATATCACTGAATCGGAGGGTAAATTAAACGCTGTTATTGAAGGTGCGAGCAGCACAACCGCAAGGCTGGGGCCCAATGAGACGGTGTTGAAGGTGGCAGCCGATGGTTACTTGGGTGCCGTGTTGACCGATGACCGTTTTTATGTCGTCTCAACGGCTTCTGATGCATGGAAAGAGTTTCGTCTCAAACCCCAAGAAACCGAAGATGCGATCCTTTCCGTGTCTCCCTATATCGCTCTGTTGGCGACTGCTGATCGGGCGATTGGTTACAATATTTCTACCCATAACTTCTTTGATGCCAGGCTGCCGATTCGCGAAGAATTGATAACCGCACAAGCGGGAAGATACGTGGCGGTTGTGGCCACCACCAGTAAGTTGTTCGGTATTAGAAAGGGTTCTTCATCCTTTGCAGAGATGCGTCTTGGGGTACGCGAGGTCATTGAGGATATAGATGTCACGGCAAACAAGGTGGTGGTGCGCACATCAGATCGTCTGCTGAGTTTTGTGGCAGACGATCCTGCGTGGTCGGAATACAGATTAAACTAGGGATCAGAGTTGGCGAATTCAGATTTGCTACTGCTGCCGCTGCAACTCCTCTCGCCTCGCCTTGTCTGCCTGCAATAGGGTTTGCTCGACACCTTCTGCTTTATCCAAACTGTCCTTGTAACCCTGAAACACACCGGCATCGGTTTTCTTCGGTTTGTTGCTGCTCTCCTCAGATGAACAGCTGGCAGCTAAACCTATGATCGAGATTAAGATGAGGATTTTTGTGACAGTCATGGGAAGTCTCATGGACGTTCTGTATTTCAGTTCTGATGGAAGATATCTCAACACTCTCATCATACAAGCGCAATGATGGCAGTCAATGGGGTTTGGGGTGAGTCGTCATTGGCCTCTAATATGTTCGATACAGGCTTCCAAACACCGCTTGTCCATGAGGATCTTCTTGTGTCCCAGCCCTTCGGTGGTCAAGAGCTGAATCTTCGGCGCTGTCTGTTTGAGTTTCAGGGCTTGTCAAAATGATCGGCATAGCGCCCCATGGCTATTTTGCGCATCGCCTCGATGACCCTGTCGCTGATTGCGAATGCCGATGCGAACTGTTGTGAGATCCACAGGGTGTCGGTGAAACAGCTGAAGAGTATGACCTTATCCGAGGGTATCCGGTAGCGGTCGATGGCGAGCAGGGCGATGCCGCAGCCGAAGGAGTGACCGACCACGGCTTTGAACGGCCCCTCTCTCTCCACGATGCCGGCAATGGTCTGGCTGGCTATCAGCATGTTGGTGCGTTTTCCCGACGAGTCGCCATGGATTTCATGCAGCGTAAGAGTGGCGCTTTGACGAATCTTCAACTCCCTGCGCGGGATTGGAAACTTGGGTGGTATCATGAACAGGCGCACTGCCAGGAGACCGGCCAGTCTGGGTGAAACCCATCCTGTCACACGGAAGGTTATCCTCGCAGCTTTCATGAACAGGCGCACGCCCAAGGGGAGTTGATGGTTGGTAAAGGGGTTGTCTTTGACGGTCGGGCTGTCACCGGTATCGTTCATGAGTGTTCCCAGGTCATGTATTTAAACTAACCACTGATGTTCCATATCTATGCTTGCACCCATCCGTTCAAAGATTTGGTAGAGACCGAAAAAGGTACGATCGAAATAGATGAATTCATTGGCCAGATCATTGATCTTGTGTGCTTTGCTGATCTGTTTGAATGATCTCCACCCCGCAGCGCTATAAGAGACCCTATGCTTGGTGAAATCGAACCGTCCCGCCCTGAAGGGTTTGGTCAGCCACTCCCCGAAGGGCTGCAGCACTTGGGCATAGAATTTCTCCAGTTCTTCTCCGCTCATATCACTGACCATGCCGAGTCGATGATAGGTCGAGACAACCATTTCGGCATCGTGGGTCATGTAGGCGCGTAACAGCAGCGGGATTTGATTGACGAAATCCGCAGAGTAATAACGGACACAACCGAAGTCCAGCAATCCCAGGGAGCCATCCTCGGCAAACAGATAGTTACCTGGATTGGGGTCGGCATGCAGGGCATGCAGTGCATAAAAGGAGTGCACGAAGATATCGTAGAGCATCTGGCCGAAGCGGTTGCGTGCCTGTTGACTCGGGTTGTCACGCAACCAGCTTTCCAGGTGTACCCCCTGCAGTCGCTCGGTGGCCAGGATGTGCTTTGAGGAATAGTCCCGATAGACCAGGGGGATGTTGACCCCGGATAACTGCAGTCGGGATTTGAACCATTCGGTATTCTCTGCCTCGTGGTGATAGTCCACCTCTTCATGCAGGCGCTGTTCGATCTCGTCGATGGATGAGAGCAGCAGTGTTGCATAGGGGGTGGGTTTGATTATGCCGCGCAGCAGTCGCAGGTCGTTGTCGATAGTCACATCGATGCCGGGGTATTGCAGCTTGACCGCCAGTTTCTCACCTCTATGGCCGGTCGCCTCGTGTACCTGCCCCAGACTTGCGGCGGCAAAGGCGTTTGCATCGAAATGGGAGAACACAGCCTCGGGAGGTTCGCCGAACTCCTGCTGGATCAGTTTGCGAATCAATGGCCGACCCAACGGGGGTACCTGGTGGTAAGACTTGGTCATCTCCTGGCGAAACCACTCGGGCATGAGATTGCTCTCCATGCTCAACATCTGGGCAATCTTCAGCGCGGTGCCGCGGAGTTGGGAGAAGGCCTTGAACAGGATGCGTGCGGTCTCGTCATCCAGCTGCTGTTGCTGATTGCGCCGTGCCGATTCGCTGAGGAAGGGGCGTTTGACCGCATGGCTGAGGTGCCGGCTTCCCGCCTTCAGCATGGCGCTGCCGGCAATACTGCTGCGCAACAGTTTGCCGGTAGGGACAGTGTCACCCACTCTCTCCCTCCATAAAGCGTCGTTTGGCCTGCTTCCAGGGTGCAGTGTAGTCGCCGAGCTTCTCCAGGTGACGACTGATCTGACTGCGAAACATGAAAGAGAAGAGATCAAGAGCCTTGCCGATCATTGCGGTCTGCAACAGCATGGCAATCATCTCCACGCTCCGGTCGATCAGCTGGGTGGTGTTGGCGTAACCCTCGGAATCGTCATGCAGCCAAAAGGCGAGGATGCCGGTGAAGTAGTCCCAGTAGAGTGGGGCCAGCAGTTCCCGGTAGGGTTGGTCGGGGATCTCACCCACTTCGATGGCGGCATCGATCATATCCTCCACCATGCGATTGAATCGGCGTCGAGTCTCGGCCAGGTTGACGGCACCCGCGACAGGGGCGGAGAAGGTCAGGGTGAATACCTCGGAGAGGAACTCCCTATCCGGTAGCCAGAGGGCGAGTTCGGTCTCGGTCAGTTGCTGCAGCTGTTCCCTGAGGGTGTATTCATGAAAGTCGTCGATCTGCTTCAGGGCTTGGGCCACCGCGTGCTGTTTCTCCTCGCAATAGCCATAGAGGAGACTCTCTTTAGTGGGGAAGTAGTTGTAGATGGTTGCGTCACCCACCTCTGCACGGCGGGCGATTTCGCGCATGGAGGCGGATTTGAAGCCCTTTTCACTGATCACGTCGGAGGCTGCCTGCAAGATCCGTTTACGGGTCAGTGCTTTATCTTGTTTGCTCACTTTCATGGATCAAACACCCCTTAAAGTGAAAATGCTATACATAAAAAACAAAATATACCTAAATAATGCGAAAATCAAGTGAGGCGTGTGGGTTGATCCGGCATCAATATGGTTCGTCATGGTCGTTGTTCATCAAGGACGCGTTGGTAGAGGGCCTGTAGTCGCTGGTTGAAATCGTTGACCCTATATTTCAGCCAGTTGGCGTTGTGTCCCATGCCGCGGACTGCGTAGCTGCTGATCGATTCGTGGTGGGCGGCGATTTCGGCAAGGGCCTGGCAGAGTCGTTCACAGCGTTGACTGAACTCTGAGAGTTCATCGCAATAGAGGCGCAGTTCATCACTGAGTGAACGGGTTTGTTTTGCAGTTTCCTTAAACATGAGGTCGATTCCAATGCTTCCGTGCATTCGGGCTTAGCTCACACATCTGGTTTTGCAGTGTGCGGGTTCTGTCAGGTCTCCGGATAGAGGTCGGGACGGAGTTCGTGCCGGGTTAGTTTACCCATGGAGTGGTGTTCCAGGAGCAGGGTCAGGCGTCCACTGGGTTTGCGGAAGCCGGAGGCGATCTGGGTCAGGTAGGCGTAGTTGGTACCCGCCAAAGACGCTAGTTGTTTAGCTGAATCCCGCCCTTCCGTGGCGATATAGGTCTTCATATCCATGATCTGGCTATGGTAGCGCCAGGCTAAAAATTTAGCAAGTTGCTCATGGAAAAGTCTATAGCAAATTGCTATCATCCCGGTATGGTCAACATCAGGACAATTCGCAAATCGAATCTACTGGCGCAGATAGATCGTTTTGGTTCTCAGCGGGCGTTTGCTGAGAGGGCGGATTTAGCCCCGGCCCATGTCAGTCAATTGGTCACTGAGCGTCGCAACATGGGTGACGAGGTGGCGAGGCGTATCGAGAGAAACCTGAATCTGGAAGAAGGCCATATGGATATCCAACACCACAGCCAGGCCTATCCACAACACAGGTCAACTGGCCAGATGAATCGGATTGCCGACAGCGACGCTACAACACATCAATCCCAGATGAAGAAGTTGGATCCTGTGCAGCAGCGGTTATCCGGCAAAACAAGAAAAATCATCCTCAAGATTGAGCGCGCCGCCATTGAGGAGAAGCTCTCAGATGAGGATTGGGAGATATTGGAGCGATTGGTGGACAGGTTCGAAAGGGACGTTTGAGTGTCTGTTTAGAGCAGGGTTTCGAAGGGTTGAACCGTGACAAATTCGCCCCTCTCCACACCAGCGCAATCCTCGGGCAATAAAATAAAGCAGTTGCCCCGACTCATGGAGGTGAGGATGCCCGAGCCCTGACGGCCTATAGGGTCGACTCGGTAAGAGCCATCTTCCTGGCGCTGTATGAGGCCACGAACGAATTCGTATCTGCCTGCCTTCTTACGGATGTTCTGCCCGCACGAGGCTTGCAGGGTAAAGGGGGTATAGTGGGATCCAGTGGCGAGATAGTGGAGCGCCGGCAGCACGAACTGATAGAAGGTGACCATCACCGCCACGGGATTGCCGGGCAGGCCGAAGAAGTTGCTATTGCCCAGTTTGCCGAATGCCAGGGGTCTACCCGGTTTCATGGCGATCTTCCAGAACTGCATATCCCCAAGCTGCTCCAGGATCGCCTTGGTGTAGTCCGCTTCACCCACCGACACCCCCCCGGATGTGATCACCATGTCCGCTGCATCGGCGGCGCTGAGAAATGCCTGTTGCAGGGCGTCAGGGTCGTCGCCCACCACCCCCAGGTCGAGCAGTTCCACATCCGCTTTCTGCAACATGCCGTAGAGGGAGTAGCGGTTGCTGTCGTAGACCTCGCCTGCCGCGAGGGGCTCGCCGATGGAACGCAGTTCATCGCCGGTGGAAAAGAAGGCCACACGGGGGCGTCTGCGAATGCTGACCTCGGCAAAACCGAGGGAGGCGAGGATGCCCAGATCCGCGGGGGTCAAACGTCTGCCGGGCTTCAGCACCACGCTGCCTTGGGCGATATCTTCACCGGCGAGACGCACATTCTGTCCCGGGTGGTGGCCGGCAGTGATACGCACCTGGGACTCATTCACCAGCCTGGCCTGTTCTTGCATCACAACGGTATCGGTACCCACCGGCATGGGGGCGCCGGTCATGATGCGGACGCATTCGCCCTCACCGCAGGTCTGATCAAACGGGGTGCCAGCCACCGCGGTACCGATCAGCTGGAAATCACGCTGCTCCCGTTGCGGAAGATCGCCGCCTGCCATGGCATACCCGTCCATGGCCGAGTTGGTGTGGCCGGGAACATCGATGGGCGAGACGATTTCCTGGGCCAGAACCGCATTCAGGGCATCCCGCAACGGCAGCCTTAAACAGGTCTCGATGGGGGTGATGTTTGTGAGGATCGCCTCCCGGGCCGCGGTGACGGTGAGGGTCGATGGCGCCTCCGGGTCAGCACAACTGACGCTGGAGCCGTTGGCTTGGTCGGTCATTTAATCCGCTATCTCCATATCGATGCATATATTCACGTATGAACCCGGCTATCTCCTGCGCATCGTTGAGATTCAGTATCGGCAGGTGATGAGGTGCGCCGGGGACTGCTTCATCGGTCGCGAGGGCGATGATAAAGGGGTCAGTATGACACAAAAGGGGTTTGCCCAGGATAGGGCGGTAGAGCTCTATTTTATAGATGGCCTCGTTCTTGAATCCCTCAACCAGCACCAGGTCCAGGTTAGTTGGATCGAGATAGTCGAGCATCTGTGCCAGGCCCGGCTCTGGGAGACTGGCATCGGAATCGGCGATCAAGGCCATGCGCCCACGGGCGCTGACCAACATCTGGGTGGCCCCCGCCATGCGCAGTTCGTAACTGTCTTTGCTGGGATGGTCTATCTCAAACAGGTGGCTGGCGTGTTTCACCACCGCGATACGCAGGCCCTGCTGTTTCAGGATCGGTAACAGATGGGTCAACAGGGTGGTCTTACCGGTGCCGCTGAAGGCGCTGAAACCCAATAGGGGGATAGGATACTCGATCATGCCACACTCCCCTGGAGACTATCCCGCTCCTGCAGGGTGTTGATATTGATGAAGGTGCGGGGAATATCGGAAAAGTCCGCATGGGCCACCCGGTGCTGTTCGTACCAGAGATCGATCTTGCGATCACCCCCGTCCAGATAACGCTGCAGACTCTCGGCCAGGCGCTTGGGGATCAAGGCATAGACCGGTTGCAGACGCTTGCCGTCATGGGCCACCGCGATATCCGCAGCGGTTGCTTGACGCGCCTTGAGGAGACGCTCCACCAGGTCGGGGGGGACCAGGGGACCATCACAGGGGAGGGTGAGCATATCCTCGGTCTCGATCAGCTGCATGGCGGCCATAAAGCCGGCCAAGGGGCCCTGGTAATTGAGCAATGAATCGGCAAATACCGGGTAGCCGAACTGTTGATAACGCTCCTGGTTGCGATTGGCATTGATCAGAACGGCGTCCACCTGTGGCGCGATGGCTGCCGCCACATGTTGTACCAAAGGTTTGCCGTTCAGGTCGATCAGGCCTTTATCCTCACCGCCCATGCGTCGGCCGCGCCCGCCAGCGAGAATCACGGCGGTGATCTGCCCGCTCATGCGGTACTCCTCAGACTGCCGTCTGCCTGGGTTGCAGCAATCGACATCAGTTTACTGTCCTCGATCATCACCAAACGACCCTCATAGAGATGCAGATGGCGGTCGATCAATGATGAGAAGTGGAGTGGGTCGTGGCTTGCGAGTAACAGGGAGATACCCTGCTCTTTGAAGGATTTAAGCAGATCCAGGGTTCGCTCTCGCGCCTCCTGATCCAGATTGGCCGTGGGTTCGTCCAACAACAGGATTTTGGGATCCCGCAGCCATGCCCTTGCCAGGGAGACCCGTTGTCGTTCGCCCCCGGAGAGGGACTTGGCGGGGGTGTCGTGCAGGTAGTGCAGTCCTGCCCAGTCCAAGGCTGCGTCGATCATCCGATTGCGTATCGGTCTCTTCAAGCCAGTGGGTAGGGCGTAGCCAAGATTGTATCTCACCGAGCCGTCGAACATGTAGGGCTGCTGATGCAGGTAGAGAACCCGTTGATGCAGCTCTTTGCGACAGCGACGCCAGGATCTGGGTGAGTCCGCGGCAACGGTTATCTGGCTGTTGTCAGGTTTTTCCAGTCCGGCAAGGATGCGCAGCAGCGTCGTCTTGCCGGCGCCGTTAGCGCCGCTCAACAGGATGCACTCTCCCGCTTGCAGGGCCAGTTCGATACCGCTCAGCACCTCTCTCCTGCCGAAGCGCTTGTTGAGATCGGAAACATGGAGAATCACCGAATCGCTCATGTGGCTGGATGCCCCTTACCCTGAATATGTTGCAGCAGGGTGTTGAGTGAGAAGGCGAGAGTCAAGAGTACCAGGCCCAGGGCGATGCCTTGGGCAAACTCACCCTTGCTCGATTCCAGGGCGATGGCGGTGGGTATGTTGCGTGTGTAGTGGAGGATGTTGCCACCGAGCATCATCGATGCGCCGACTTCGGCAATGATACGGCCGAAGGCGGCCAACAACGCGGCCATAAGGCCGAAGCGCGCCTCCCGCATGATGGTCAGCAGGGCCCGTGCCGGATTGGCGCCCAGGGTGCGGGCCGTTTCCCAGGCGCGCACGTCGGAGGCCTGCAGGGCAGAATGCCCCATTGCCACCAGGATCGGGAAGGCGAGGGCTATCTGACCCAGTACCATGGCGGTTTGGGTGAACAGCAGTTTCCACTCACCCAAGGGTCCCTGCCGGGAGAGCAGGATGAAAAAGGTCAGGCCGATCACCACCGCAGGGACGGAGAGGAAAGTGGAATTGAGCGATATCAACAGGCGACGACCGGGAAAGCGTTTATAGGTCAACAGGAAGGCTGCCAGCAGTGCCGGTGGTGTGGCGACCAGGATAGCGACCCCGGAGACGCGAAACGAAATCGCGATGATCTCCCACAACTCAGGGTTACCGCTGAGCAGGAGATTTAACGCCGCTAAGGTGGTGTCGCCGAGTGATTCCATCAATGGGTTCGATCGAAAGTGGCCAAGGCTCCAGCATCGGCGGATGGAGTGAAGAGTTGGTTGTTGCCGATACGAAAGTTGCCGATCCGCGTCTGGCCGTCAGGTGATATCAGCCATTTGATCAAGGCATTGGCCCCGGCAAGGTTGATATCGGGGTAGCGTTGTGGATTGACCGCGATAATGCCGTAGGGGTTGAACAGCAGGGGGTCGCCCTGAAAACCGATTTTCAGTGGCGACTTTGCCTGATAGGCGAGCCATGTGCCCCGGTCGGTGAGGGTATAGGCATCCATTTCCGAGGCGATCTGCAACACCTTACCCATACCCTGGCCCACTTCGAGATACCACTTGCCGGCAGGTTGGATAGCGCTTTTTTTCCAAAGCCCAAGCTCTTTCTTATGGGTGCCGGAGTCATCACCGCGGGAGATGAAACTGGCCTGATGTTTGGCAATGCTTTGCAGAGCGCCGATCACATCCTCTGCCTTGGCGATACCGGCCGGATCATCAGCCGGACCGACCAGGACGAAGTCGTTGTACATGACGCCAAAGCGCTTCACCCCATGGCCCCCATTGACGAACTTGTCCTCTGCGGCGCGGGCATGTACCAGTACCACATCCACATCCCCATCTCTGCCCATACGCAGTGCCTTGCCCGTGCCGACGGCGATCACATGGATGGGATAACCAGTCGCTTCGGTGAATGCGGGAAGGATATCGGCGAGCAGACCCGAGTTGTCGGTGCTGGTTGTTGTTGCCAATCGAATGGTCTGTTTTTGAACACTCTCGGCATAACTGTAACCGGTGGTTAGCAGAAGAGAGACGCAAAGCAAGCGCACGAGTTGCATGAAAAGGCTGTAAAACATAGGGTAAATGCCTCAGATTGTTGTTTTATCTTATCCATTGTCTGCAAAAGAAGTGCCATAATAGGTCATGGCCGAGCATATTGGCCAGATGAAGTAGTATGTGGATTTCTTTTGTCTACTATGTGAATGTTATCGGGAATATTGAGCGGTAATTACCGTTAAAAAACCAGTGGGAATTCGCAATCGAGGAGAAATGCCGTCTTTTGTGCGACAAATGGTCGCAAAACGGCGACACGGGATTTAGTCATTTTGACCCATAATTAACCTGATCACGCAGTAAATAATTCAGGTATTGAGCAGCATCAAGACTGGAACAATACAATGAATATAAATGCAGAAGAACTAGCGGAGAGGATCGAGAGTAAACAGACCACCGGCAAGGAGGGATCCTCCGTGCGTATGGCATCCGTGCTCATCGTGGATGATGAGCCGGGCATACGCAGTTTCCTGCAGAAGGGATTGCGCAAGTACTTTGGCTTGGTGGAAACGGCGGAGGATGTGACAACCGCCGAAGCGCTCAGACGCCATTGCCATTTCGATCTCATCATTACCGATATACGGCTGCCGGGAGAGACCGGCGGTGTGGAATGGGTGAAGGAGTTGCGTACCCAGGGGGGTGCCACCGGTGTGATCTTCATGACCGCCCATGCGGATATGGAGACGGCCATAGCCGCCCTGCGTGCCGGTGCCGAGGACTTTATCCTCAAGCCCTTTCGCATGGAGCAGATGATAGCCGCCGTGGAACGCTATTTGGTGCGGCAAAAGATGCAGCGCGAGAACTTCGTCCTGAAGCGCCAGGTGGAGCAGATCTACGACAGTGCCGGGATGGTGGGGAAGTGTCAGCAGATGCAATCCCTGTGCGAGGTCATCAAGCGGGTAGCGCCCATGCCCTCCACGGTGCTTATCGAGGGTGAATCGGGAACCGGCAAGGAGCTGGCGGCCCGGGCGATCCATGAGATGAGCGGCAGATCGGGCAGCTTCGTGCCGGTCAATTGCGGTGCCATGACCGCGGAGTTGCTGGAGAGTGAGCTGTTCGGCCATGTCAAAGGCGCCTTTACCGGTGCCCATCTCTCCCGGGACGGCCTCTTCACCTACGCCAGCGGCGGCACCCTGTTTCTGGATGAGATCGGCGAGATGCCCCTCAGCATGCAGGCGCATCTGCTGCGTGCTCTTGAGGAGCGTACCATCCGCCCGGTGGGTTCCAACCGTGAGGTGCCGGTGGATGTTCGCATCATTGCCGCCAGTAATCGTGACCTGGAACTGGAAGTGCGCAAGGGCAAGTTCCGTGAAGATCTCTACTATCGTTTGAACGTCCTCTCGCTACGCATACCGGCACTGCGTGAACGCAAAGATGACATCCCCCTGTTGGTGCAACACTTCGTCGAGATCCTGTCGGCGGAGCTGGGTATCGCACCGCCGCAGCTGGGGGAGAGCGAGCTGGTCAGATTGCTCGACTATGACTGGCCGGGCAATGTGCGTGAACTGAAGAATGTGATCGAACGCTGCCTGTTGCTCAACAAGTCGCCCGGTCTCTGCCTGTTGGGATCCGAGGCGGCGGGGAGTCAGACAGCCACTCTCGATCCAAGCAAGAGCATGCAGCTCGAGGCGATCGAGAAGCAACATATCCTCAAGGTGCTGGATCTTGAGGGGGGCAACAAATCCGCGGCGGCCCGGGTGCTTGGTATCTCGCGCAAGACATTGGAGCGAAAGACCCAGGCTTGGGGCGTCAACTAAAGTTGCTGCTTTGAAGCCCCTGCTCAGGATCATCGATGCCATCCGCAGCAGCTTGCGCTACAAGCTGTTGGTGCTGGTGCTGTTTCCCATACTCCTGATCATGCCCATCGCCCTGGGGCTGGCCATCTATTGGGGATCCCAGTTCAGTTACGAGCAGCTGTTCATCAAGGTCAACACCGATCTCTCCGTGGCGGAGGACAACTTTCACCGTCTGCAAGAGGACTATCTGAATACCCTGGGGCGACTGGCGGAGTCTCATGCCTTCTACACCGCCCTGGAGTCGAAGAGCGGTCTGGTGGTGAATCAGCAGTTGCATGAGCTGCAGAGGACGGCCGGTTTCAGCTACCTGCATCTGCTCGGGGTCCGGGGGAAACATCTATTCCAGCCCTACGGCGCCGCTGAAAGGCGCGGCCACCTGTCGGCTTCCCTATTGGCGGCCTTGCAGGGCAATCCCCGGGTGGAGATAGAGATCTTCAGCGCCGAGGCCTTGGATGAGCAGTCCCCCGGCCTGGCCAAGCAGATCGCACTGCCGCTGCTGGATACACCCAGGGCGAGACCCACTCAACAGCGTGTGGAAGATCGCGGCATGATGATTCGCGCCCTCTATCCGGTGAAGAACTCCCGTGGCCAGGTGGTCGCCGTCCTGGATGGGGGGGTGTTGCTCAACGCCAACTTCAAGTTCGTCGATACCATTCGCGATCTGGTATACGGTCCAGGCAGTCTGCCCAGGGGGAGTATCGGCACCGTCACCGTCTTTCTCAACGATGTGAGGATCACCACCAACGTACCCCAAAGCCCCAACCAGCGGGCCCTGGGCACCCGGGTCTCCGATGAGGTGCGGACCCAGGTGTTGGATCACGGCGAGAAGTGGATCGACCGGGCCTTTGTGGTCAACGATTGGTATATCTCCGCCTATCAGCCGATCATCGATGTGAATGGTGAGCGGGTGGGTATGCTCTACGCCGGTTTCCTGGAGTCCCCCTCGCGCAATGCCCTGTGGCAGGCATTGGGTGTATTGATCCTGCTGTTTCTGGCGCTGATGCTGTTTTCATCGCTGCTTTCGATCAGCGGCGCGAAGTCGATCTTCAAACCCCTGGAGATGATGATGGCGGTGGTGCGGGCGACCCGCGAGGGTTATACCAAACGCATCGGCAAACTCTCCTCCATGGATGAGATCAGTGTCCTGGCAAACGAGTTCGATCTCCTCCTCGACCTGCTGCAGGAACGCAATCTGCAGGTGCAGCAGTGGGCCGACCAACTGGAGGAGAAGGTGGACGAGCGCACCGCGGAACTGAAGCTGAAGAATGAGAAGCTGTTGACCACCATCCAGATCCTGCGTGAGACCCGGGCCCAGTTGATCGCCGCGGAAAAGCTCGCGGCACTGGGTGAGCTGACCGCCGGGGTCGCCCATGAGATCAACAATCCCACCGCGGTCATGCTGGGTAATCTGGACCTGCTGGTGGAGGAGCTGGGGGATAGCGCGGCGCCGGTGAAGGGTGAGATCGACCTGATCATCGAGCAGATCTTTCGTATCAAGGACATCATCAACAATCTGTTGCAATACGCCCGTCCCGACCAGATTAGCGAAGCCCTGTCGGTGATCGATGTCAACGAGGTCGTGCAACACACCCTGGCCCTGGTGCGCTATCTGCGTAAACAGAAACAGTTCGAGATACGCCTCGCGTTGAGGGCGACGCGGCCGATCAAGATCAATCCCCATGAGTTGCAGCAGGTGCTGGTCAACCTGTTCGTCAACGCGGTGCATGCATTGGATAAGCGTTCGGGAATCATCTCACTGACCACAGAGGATTGGGATGAGAAGGGTGTGGTGATCAAGGTGGAAGACAACGGCGTGGGGATCGATGAAGAGCAGATCGATCTGATCTTCAATCCCTTCCACAGCAGCAAGCGGGTGGGCGAGGGCACCGGCCTGGGCCTCTCGGTGAGCTACGGATTGATCAAGAAATATGGTGGGGATATCACGGTCAGTTCGGGGCAGGGTCAGGGGTCTCTGTTCAGCGTCAGGCTTTTGCAGGAACCGGACCTGGTGGAGGAGGAGACCGCATTGATGGCCCAATTCAATGCCACGGAAGAGACCCCGGAGGCGGAGGAATCGCCTCTCGGTCAAAGCAAGAGGAGTGCCTGACTGGATAGGTGTTGAATGAATAGTCCGGAACTGAAACAACTCATAAAAACCCTGGCCTTTGCCACCCAGAAACATCGCCATCAGCGGCGCAAGGATATCGAGGCGTCCCCCTATATCAACCATCCCATCACCCTGGTGGACATCCTGGTCAACGAGGCCGGGGTGACCGATCTCGATACCCTGCTTGCCGCCCTGTTGCACGACACCATCGAGGATACCGACGCCACCGTGGAGGAGATCGAGGCCGAGTTCGGCCCCACCATTGCCAGCCTGGTGATGGAGGTGACCGATGACGGCAACCTGCCGCAGATGGAACGAAAGGCGTTGCAGATCCAGCATGCCCCGGCCCTGTCGGAAAAGGCAAAGCTGGTGAAGCTGGCGGACAAGATCGCCAACCTCCGCGACATCGACAGGAGCCCCCCGGCCGGTTGGACATTACAGAGAAGCCAGGCCTATTTCGACTGGGCCAAGGAGGTCATCGAGGGTGTCAGGGGCACCCATCCGGTGCTCGAGGGCCTGTTCGATGCAGCCTATGAAAAACGGCCAGGGGATGAGTCCGCAAATGAACGCGAATAAACGCAAATACCCTTCATGTAGGGTGCGGCTTGCTGCACCACCGATTACACACAATTAACACAGATCTTTTGCTCCCACATAGGAATGCATGGGTGTGAAGATTTGGCATTTGGTGCGGCAAGCCGCACCCTACATTCTATTGGTTTTTCAAGCCTGCCAATCCAGATAGAGTAACCCGCTTATACATGCCCCCAAAGGAGATAACAGAAAATGAGCGAAGAACGACAATTCATACCCTTGAACATCGCGGTGCTGACCGTCTCCGATACCAGAACCGAAGCGGACGACAAATCGGGTCTCAAGCTCAAGGGCCTGCTCGAGGAGGCGGGTCACAGGCTGGCGGACAAGGTGATCGTCCCCGACGATATCTATCGCATCCGGGAAGTGGTTTCAAAATGGATCGCGGATGGGGATGTACAAGTGGTGATCACCACCGGCGGCACCGGCCTCACCGGCCGGGACGGCACACCCGAGGCGGTAACCCCGCTGCTGGATAAGATCATCGACGGCTTCGGGGAAATGTTCCGGGTACTCTCCTACGACACCATCGGCACCTCCACCCTGCAATCGAGAACCATCGCCGGCGTTGCCAACGGCAGCTTCATCTTCTGCCTCCCCGGCTCCACCGGCGCCTGCATGGATGGTTGGAGCAAACTGATCTCGGCCCAGCTCGACTACAGGACAAGGCCCTGCAATCTGGTGGAGCTGATGCCGAGGTTGCATGAAAAGTAAAGGCGCAGGGTGCGGCTTGCCGCAGCGCTAATGATTCATAGTAGACAACAGGGGTAGCTATGGAACCGGATAAACCAAGCTGAAAGGCAACCTGTGGAGCGCATTACCCCTAAATTTCTTGCGGTTTAAAACTAAATGATTTAAAAAAGAAGTCTGTTCAAATCAAAGCAGTCACAGGGATGCGGAGATGTTTCAGTACCTCACTGAATTTGTGCCAGGAAATCTCAATTCTGGGATTAGTGGAAGGTGCTCTTTTCTTCATAAGTCACGCTGGGTCAAGCCATTAAACTCGATAGAGAACTTAAATCGAACATGTGGCGGTATGACACATGATTTATGCCGTTGGCATAAGTCATTATTTGTGCCGTCCACATAAGATACTGTTTTGCGCAAAAAAAGGATCGTGTACATGGAAAGCAAACCGAAAATGATCGAAATTGATGGCAATACGTACGAATGTAATGTGGAATCATCGCAAATTCCGACCATTGAACGAATCCTTAGAGGTACGACCGATACTGATTTAACCATACAGTCGTTACCTTTGCCCGAACGTCCAGCCTGGCTCCGTACTACGGTCAAAATGCTTCGGTGGTATCGACGCCGCATCTCACCAAGGCTTGGCAATCGTTGTGTGTTCGAGCCGAGTTGTTCACATTATTCTGAGTTAGCTTTTCGCGAAAAAGGACTACTCAAAGGATTCTGGTTAACCGCCAGAAGGTTGCATCGCTGCCGGCCAGGTGCCGGCGGTATGGATATGCCGTAACAAAAAGGGGAAAGTGCTATGGAATATAAGATCGAACCAATTGGTGCAGAGTTCTCGAACAAGGCAGTGACACAACTCGGGAATCACTTTACGTCACAAGCGCAATCAGGTTGGCGTTTACACTCGGTTTTTCAGGCCCAGCAGCCTGGGTGTTTAGGTTTCGGGAGTCCCACTATCACGTACATGGCGATCTACGTAAAAGAATAGGCTTGCGTGGACGCGCATAACAAAACGTTCAAGCCGTTCACCTGCACCTCACTTGGACGCTTTGCTGCTCTGCGCCCCTTAACTTTGGCGTAATCATGGGAGTATTGAAAATGTATCTCAAAATTACTGGTTTCATTTTAGTAAATATTGTTCTATACCCTCTCTCTGTCAACGCCAATTTATTGCTAAACGGAAGCTTTGAGATAGGTCCCGACCCAGGGACATTTACTCAACTATCAATAGGATCAACTGTTATCGATGGTTGGGAGGTTATTCAAGACAACATTGATTATGTAGGCACTACTTGGCCTGCTTCCGATGGTTCAAGGAGTATAGATTTAGCGCCCAGTTCAGTGAGTGGTGCAGGAGGTATATCACAAAGTTTTTCAACATCTAACGGCATTGAATATAGTGTTCAATTTGACATGGCGGGTAATCCGGGGTTTGGGGCAGGAAGCGGTGTTAAGAATATGAGAGTTCAAGCCGCAGGACAGTTTGCAGATTTCTCATTTGATACAGCCGGTCATACATTAAGTGATATCGGGTGGGAAACACAAACATGGACATTCTTAGCAACTGGATCAACTACTACCTTGGAATTTCTTAGTTTAGATTCGCCCGAGTTTTTTGGGCCAGCTCTAGATAATGTATCTGTAAATATAGTTCCCATCCCAACAGCTATTTGGTTATTTGGGTCTGGCATCATTGGGCTGCTTGGGTTCAGGAAATCCATTCAGAAAATCGCCTAGCAAGGAATATGCAGCCGACCTCAAGAAGCGCCGCACTGTCTGCTTTTTGAGGCGGCTGATTTACGACGTCATAACCAATAAGGACTAAGGTGCCACATTTTAATAAAGCAATTTTTTCGATACTTTGTCTCACGTTGTCAAGCGCATTGTTAGCAAACGACGTCGAAAATAGGTTTTTGCAGGCTGGTCTGATCGATGTAAATATCATTGATAGTTCAATCAAGGTTGACCTTGTTAATTCTGACCCTGAGAAAAACTTTTTCAAAGAAGACTTTTATCATGGGTTGAATAAAGCATATTTAAGGAAGGACATTGCTGTATTACTATCGAAGGCCCAGGCAATATTGAAAAAAGAAAAACCATCGCATTCACTTCAAGTGCTTGATGCGGCACGCCCAAGGTCTGTTTCTCGTGCTATGTATGAAAAAATGAAAGGAACCCATTTTGAGAGGTATGTAGCTAATCCAAATAAAGGTTCGATGCACAATTACGGTATTGCGGTAGACATTACTCTGGTAGATGAAAGAGGAAATAAGCTTGACATGGGGCCAAGTCCTTTTTATGGCAGTCACGCCAAAATATATTGGCAGTATTTTCTTAAAAAGGTTGGAATGGATATATCTGCCACACAACAACAGAATCGAGATCTATTGAGACAAGTAATGATGAAAGCAGGGTTTTATCCACTATCACATGAATCATGGCATTTTAATGGTATGAGAAAAGAGGATGCAAGGAGCACATATTCAATTATCGAATAAGGCTATACCAATGGGCTCCAAGGGATGCTGCGCTTCCCTATGCCCAGTTGAGCCCAGCCGTTGGCAGTAAAAAAATGGTAGATATTGATATCTATATCTATATTGATGGCTCAGACTAAGAAGAAATATCTTTGCCGCTTACCAAAGATCTAGACGTTTGGGTTGCGAAAACCGGGTTTGATATTAAGGTCGTAAATTACAAGCACGAAAGAACTCCGGACTTAAGGGCTGGCGATCTAGAGTGCTGGGATTTAGGTGTAAATCTAAAGCTGGAAGCTAATCAGCCATTCGGAGAGGTTTTGAATTATTTACATGGTCTTGCGATGAAATATAAAAGAGATTTCGTGCTTGGTTATTATGTAGAACAAACAGGAATATCGGAAGATATAACTAATTTTGGCTATGAGGGTGGTAATCCTAATTTGCCAGAAATAGAGAGAATTTTAGGAATAAACTGTTAACAACTGGGTAAACCACGACGTGCCTGACGTCGTCCCTTTTGCCCAAAATATTATGTGAATATAGATATATAGCAATGAACGCATTTCACGCATTCTTGTTTGGAGATGAAGCAGAAATCAGTGAGCAAGAGGCATTTGATAAAATTGAAAAATGGTTTTCCCATTCGCCTGGGATTACGATAACAAAAGATAGCAATCCTTTTACTAAGGCGAATGTTTTAAAGATCACAGCAGATGAAAAATATGTTACTAGTTTTCAATTTGAAAAAAGCAATGTTGTAGCTGAGGATTACTTAGCAATATCCAATTCAAAAGAAATGCCAATCGCTAGAGTACGCGTGCTTATGGGGCCTGATGAGAACAGCGACTATGATGATGTGGCGGTAATGGTATTACAGCTTTTGTCTGAGTTTACTATAACGCCTATTTACAATGTTACAGCTAAACATTTCATCACATAATAAGATGCTATTGTCGCTCACTATTGTTAGCTGGGACGCCCTCGCTTCCACTCGACCGGCCTAAAGCTAGGTCGTTATGTAAAATATGGGTACACCCAACAAGATTATCTACTTTAATCTTCTACCTTCTTGTAGGGTGAATTAAAACATTGTTTAGATTTATAGATGTTGGGAGTGATTGTCAGCTATACGATAAGCGGATGTCCAACATCCTCACATCCCCCACATCCTCTTATCCTCAGTCTTTCGAAAGCTAAACTATAATAACTAATACCCTTTACACCGAGGTTGTATGCCCAGAGCGCTGAGTTACATGGTTTTTATTACTATAAAAAGAATAGGGAGATTATAGGGCGTTTGTATTTTAGTTTCAGCGAAGACTAATTATGATAAATAAAGTATGGGGGGTGTTGAATGGAAGCGATTACACGTTTCATGCGAATCTTGGTTTTGACATTCACGTTTGCTGCGCTCGTTTTTCTGCTGCTATCATTTTTGTCAGTCATGTACCCACTTCCCTACATCCGGACATGGGTTCTCGTGGTGGTGCTTTCTGTCTCCCTGGCGGCCAGTGCCTGGTTTGTATTCGGTGAACATCAGATCGCCAAGCGGACATCGTTGATAGCTGTAATTGGTGGCATTATTTTCTTGTTAGCAGGCATCTACCTATTAGGTAAAGTGCGTTTCGAACAGGTAGCCATTTACACCATACAATTCGCTGTGTTAGCAGTTCTTGCTGGGCTTTTACTTCAGGCAACAGTCAGTTGGGGTAAGTGGGGCATAGCCATAACAACCACCGTTTTGGTGCTGATAGTCATGGCTTTTATATCTATTTTGTACCCGGATCACCCATTCAATGAATCGCCATCATATCAAAAGGAGTTACCGCCCGCACAAACGGAGTTACCGCCAGCACAATCGGAGTCACCACCAGCACAATCGGAATCACCGCCAGCACAATCGCAATCGCCGACAGTACAACCGTGGCCGGTACCCCCCCTATCGTTTCCTGAACAACCTCAATCGGACTCGCTTCCGAATTATGAATGGCCGCCAGAAACGCCGTCCTGGACATATCAGATACTTCAGGGCAGTGATGGCAGCGGTGTTAGCCTCTACGATATCAGTGAGCGTTTATACTTGGCGCTGCGAAGCGTAAACTATTTCGAATACAGCTATTATAGGGCTCCGGGTGGATTTGTTATGGTGACACGTCTCGAAGCCATCGATACAGAAGGTGCGCCATTGCAGGGAGAACGGCGCTTTCTGTTGCCTAGCGATGATCGTGATTTCGAGTTTGCTGAGTATATCCGCAGTCTCTTTTTTGCGCCGACAGGCCACTATCGCTTCATAGCCTTTGTGGTCACGGACAAACCCTATGTCGCATCTCCCGACGTCCTTTCTGAAACAACCGCGCTCAACCGGCTGCAGGGAGGCGCTACTGGTTTACCTGTAGGTTTTCATCAAATCCCGTTTTCATCGAGCCATCGAATCGACGCGCTCATCTATGAGTTTCGTAAAACAGGTGATGCCGATGTCAAGACTCTTGTTCCAGGACGGATTCCACCAGATTCCCATATGGGGCAGTCGGGTCTGCGTACGGCATTGCTAGAATATCTGCAATGAATATCTTCATCAGCTACCGCCGAGAAGACACCCGCCATGTCGCTGCCAGAGTCGCCGATCGGCTTAATGATCTACCAGGAATCAGTAGCGTTTTCATCGATGTTTATGAGATCGATCCCGGATCAAATTTCGAGTTATCCATCGAACGATCACTAGAGGAATCTGACATCTGTCTAGTGATGATCGGTGAAAGCTGGGTCGCTTACGACGATGACAGTAAGACAGCTCGGATCCTCAACGACGATGACTATGTGCGCCTTGAAACAGCTACTGCACTGTTGAGTGGCAAGCGTGTTTTGCCCATATTGGTAGACGGTGCCACTATGCCTGAGAAAGAAGATTTACCGCCTGACATTCAGCCGATAACCATAATCGATGCGCTGTTCTTGCGACACGATTCGTTCACTCAGGACATTGAAATTGTGGAAGATGCCATATTCGAGCGGAAGGCCAGAACTCCAATAACTCGCATCTTTCGTAGACATCCATACCTGACTCTGGCTGCCAGAACCCTAGGCGGCGTACTTCTTGCTGGTGCTTTCTTGATCGTTATAACTATCGTTCATCACATTCTTACAGGGGGGCTAGCCCTCGACGAAACACTCGGGAGTACTGGTGTCGTGTGGATGATTATCATCGCCTCGCTGGCAGCGGGTGGTGGTATAGCATTGTGGTTCGGGATTCGACGTTAAAAGGCTCTCTATTATTGGTAGTCTTTATCTTTCTATTGATCTTTTTGCCTGGCAGCAGAATGGGATATCAATGAAGAGGCCAGATCGCCGTGCGAAGGTTGGTGGATTCAGGTCTCAAGTTAAAGGAAATAACACAATAAACGTGTGTTCTCTTTTTTCCTTTTCACTACTAATAAACATCCTTTAGGGATCAGTTATGGATAAAAGAGGGTGGTTTTCGACTGGATTGCTTGGTGGGGCTATGGGCATGTACATGCTTATGGGGCTTGGTGGCGATGATCCAACAAGATACACTCAACACATAGAGCCAACGGAAGCTCTCGCGACAACCTCACAGATTACCTACGAAACTATATCTGCACTACATGAGTAGGGTATAGTAAAACCCCCAAACCTAGAAGTACACACTACTCACTTTATGGAGAAAATTGATTATCAAAAGAATAATTTAAAAGATTGCATCTCTAGTTTAAAAAACAAGTTTGAAGTATATGATCAAATAGAGTCATCTCGTTCTGCAATTAAGAAGATACGAGACACCGCAAAATCAAAAGAAACAACCCTAGAATCAGAAAAAATATCTGCAGATGAAAAACATGGTATATATTTAAAAGTTCTTATTCTAATTGCAATATGTTTGTAAATCTTAATATCGCAACATAATGTAGATATACCAACTTTAATGCGTACATTTAATAAAGATTAATGTACATGAGTAGTGGAATAGAGGGTAGGGAATAAAATTGAATTTCAGCGGTACGGTAGGAACGCCGCTGATAACTCGTATGTGTCTCCTGTGCCGTGGGAAATCCAATTTTATCCGCAGTTGTTCGAGCGCGAAGGTAAGGGTGCTTTGCTGCCATTCTTCGTTTATTAGGCGAAGAATGGATAGAATAGATTACTAAATGACTATGCATCACCCTACGTATACTGTAAATTACATCAAGGTAATCTATATCACTCCCTCTGGCTACAGCGAGCAATAGTAGCATACGGTTTGAATGTTTCGCCATAATAGCCAAGTTATATAAGCGTTTATACCTAGTGGTTAAGACAGGACGACTGCAGTACTAAACATGGATGACCCTAACAAAAACAAACTCAACATAATTTCGGTCCTTAAACGCACCATAACCATCCCTATTCAACGATGGAAGCCATTATCCTTGGCCTTAATTCCATCAGGCATCGCAATGCTTGTGCTCGATCTTGTTTATGTGTTTGGGATCGTACCCGATAACTCAGTGACCGGGTCCATCTATTTCATTTTATACAGCATTTTGCTGGTCATCTTTGCCATCACCTGTCATAGAAATATTCTTATGGGTGGGGGATCAACAACAAAATATGGTGTGTTGAAATGGAGCTATAGAGAGTGGCGGTATGCTGGATGGGCTTTCATTGCGTACTTTTATCTCTATGCTTTTGCAGCATTAGGAATGTTCTTCGCTAGTACACTGTCATCGATTATACCTGGTTGTAATAGCACTATGTTTTTTATAGCGTTTCTGGCAATCGCCATGTTGCCCGGTATCTACGTGTTTGCCAGATTGAGCATTCTGTTTCCGGCTACCGCTATAGAGCACAAAACAACCTGGAACTGGGCATGGGACATAACAGAGGGCAATGGATGGCGTCTTGTCATTATAGTTGGATTATTTCCTGCACTACTTTCACTTGTGCCAGCATTTCTATCTGGAATTAATCTTGCCATGGATATTGTACTGCTGATTGCAGGCTTGATCCTGTTAGCGGTGGAGATCATAGCGCTTTCCGTTTCTTTTAATGAACTGACTAAGGATCATCAGCCACAAATCGCAGAAAGTGGCTGATTTAACATCAAGGGAGAATACAATTATGCATAAGCTAATACTCGTACTTGCTTTTTCACTTTTAACCCCATTAACTTGTTTTGCAGAGAACGATGATGCCACGTCGATAGTTAAACGCGGCCTCGATGCCTATGCAAAAGAGGGCGCAAGGGCAGCGATACAGAGTTGGATAAAGGATAGTGGTCTTGAGGGGAGTAAAGAGGCATTGGCTCAAGCCAATATGCTTCGGCAGATAGAGGATTATTATGGAGAATATACAGGGTACGATATCGTCATGGAAAATAAGATAACCGAGCGGGTCCATACGATTGTATTCGTAATGAACTACGATAAAGGCCCGTTGTTCGGGCGCTTCCAGTCCTACAGGTCAAATTCGGGTAAGTGGGTGGCAACTGAATTCAAGTTTGATACAGAGGCTGTGATGATTCTTCCTAAATCTATTGTTTTTGGAGAGTGACCGAATAGGGATGCCTACTAAAAAATACTACCAATGCTCATGAACCGCACCACCATCATCAAAACCCTCTATTTCAGCAGTCTTGCACTTGCCGTGACCGCTGGAGGTTATTTAGTGACTGTAACTAAAGGCTCTCTATTATTGGCAGTCGGTATCTTTCTGTTGCTCTTATTGCCAGGTCGCATCATAGGCTACCAATGGCGAGACCTGATCGCCGGACGCAGGCTGCTGGATTCCGGTCGCCATGCAGAGGCGATAACCCTGTTCGAGCGGTTTCTCGCAGATATCAGGGGAAAGCGGTGGCTGAAGACTCTTATCTGGCTGGCGCCCTCTCTCTACACAACCAAGGCTGAAGCCATGACCTTGAATAACCTTGGGGTCTGCCAACTCGAACTCGGGGATTTTGAAACGGCACAAGCGCATTTCGAGCATGCCCTATCCATCGACCCTAAATACCCGATGCCGCACTATAATCTGGCAATACTGGAGATGTATCAAGATCGACCGGAATCCAGCGAACGGCATCTGTCGGAAGCGGTCAGATTGGGTTTCAAGAGGGGATCGATGGACAAGGTCATTCAAAAGAGCAAGTCCATCTACGCTCGAATGGAACCGATGGCGAGGCATACCCCCTAAGTTAGAGAGGCTGGGTCTGGGAACACCATCCATAGCGCTGCATAACTATGTTTTTAAGCCTGTTGACATCGATCAGTCGTATTGTCGCCGCCCTGGTGGTCATCCTTGGTCTGTTATGGCTACTCCTGACCAGGCCCGCCATATCCTTTAAAGATGGATCAAAGAGCTCCCCACAGCAGGTTGATCAACGGGCATTGAAAAAACATACCTTGATGTTGTCGGAGCAGCTGGCGCCGCGGGATTTCACCCATCCCGATAATCTGAACAAGGTGGCGGACTACATCGCAGACTCCCTAAACGCCTCGGGCGCCCGGGTCAGCGAACAGCCTTTCGAAGTGGACGGGGTCGAGTATAAGAACATCATTGGGGAGTATGGCCCCGAGGGTGGGGAGGTCATCGTTGTCGGTGCCCACTACGATGCCAAGGGTGAACATCCGGGGGCGGATGACAACGCCAGCGGCGTCGCGGGTCTGCTGGAAATCGGCCGCTTGCTCGGTGAAGAACAGCCTGGGACCAGGGTCGCGCTCGTCGCCTTTACCTTGGAGGAGCCGCCTTTTTTTCGATCCGGCGATATGGGCAGCGCGGTGTATGCCAACTCCCTCGCCGAGACCGGCACCTCAGTGAAACTGATGATTGCACTGGAGATGATCGGCTATTTTTCGGATCAGCAGGGGAGCCAGGACTACCCGATGCTGTTGCTGAACCTCTACTATCCCAGGGTCGGGAACTATATCGCCGTGGTCGACCAGATGCTCTCTGACCAGGCCCGGCGAATGAAGGCGTCCATGGCCCAGGTCATCGACCTGCCTGTCTATTCCATCAACGCGCCCAGATTCATTCCGGGTGTGGATTTCTCGGATCACCTGAACTTCTGGAACCAAGGCTATCCGGCCGTGATGGTCACCGATACCGCGTTTTACCGCAATCGCGCTTACCATTCCCAAGCCGACACGGCCGAGCGTCTTGATTATGAGAAGATGGCCCAGGTGGTGTACGGGGTTTTCGATTATCTGCTTAAACTGAGCAACGAAAAAGAATAACAGCTGGGGAGCATGACCCTGCCGAGCCGCGATTCAGATCTTATATCTGGCTGAACAGGGTCATGATGAAGAAGTAGATGACGAACAGGCCGCCGACCGTGAGCCATATCTTGTTCCAGCGCTTATGGCGCAGTTTGAAACGGTTTGTCTGCTGATCGATGAGGGTTCTGTCATCGTCGTTCAATGCCGGATCGATCCAAACCCGCTTATGGTTCAGGTCATCCGCTTCCACGGCGGCGATGGCCTGGTTCAGATCGATTTGGTAGATATGGTTGTTCAGATCCACCAGGTGGGTGTGCAGCATGTTGTGCAGATGCATCTGGCCCGCGTCGATGTCGTTGAAGCGGGCGATATAGCGGACATGGGAGCCGTAACTGCCGTCCTGGGTGTTGGGCAACTCATCCTTTACCAGGACACGCACCATACCCTGATGCTCCGGATGAGTCTCAAGTGTTAGATAGCCGGTCTTCATTCAATTACCAGTTTAACCGCTTTGCTCATCTGTTGCACAAGCCAGGACTATGAGTTTTGAGTTATTAGTTTTGAGTTTTCAGTTGTTCGGTCACGATGGCTTTTCTTTACACTTGTGAAACATACTGCGAAATGAGTACTTAATTGTATGAAGGCATATCTTAAAAAAACTCAAAACTCAAAACTCAAAACTCACCCGCTCGCCCTTTTTCAGGTTCAGTAATTCAGGGTAAGCCAGGTTGGTTTGGATGGATTATTCGTCGCCCCAGACCAGCTCACCCGCCTCTCGCAGGTCATAGCCGGTCAGCTGTTTGGCCATGGCGCTGCATTCGGCTGAACGCAATCGTCCGATGAGATCCTGGAACAGGCGGCGAAACCAGATGCTGCGGGGCAGGGTCAGGTCGAAGGACTCCCAACCGAAGGGGATGAAGCCGAGACCATACTCATTGGCGGCGGCCCGTGCCCCCGGGGCCACATCCGCTTCATCCATGGCGATGCTGGCGGCGGCCTCCCGCTCCGAGAGGGAAGTGGTGACACAGTTCAACCGCTCCGTACTGGTGCCATAGTCGCTGAGCACCTCCATCAGAAAGCGTTGTGCACCGGCGCCGCTTTGGCGCATGGTCCAGCGATACCCATGATCGAAGAGGTGTTCCGGCTTAAGTCCCTGTTGTTCAATCCCGGGCCTCACCATCAAACCCTGTTCCCGGCGAAACAGGCGAATCAGCACCCAGTGACGGAACTGGGGGTATTGACGCAGCAGCGCCGGGTGGCGGGTATGGCTCTCCTGATTGGGTCCCCAGTGGATGCCGCAGGCATCGATGCGGTTGGCTTGCAGCAGCTCCAGGCCGAGGCGGGTGCCGGTGGGGGAGTAACTGATCAGGGCGTGGGAGCCGGTTTCGTCGGCAAAGGTCATGATCAGGCGATAGAGCAGGGGGTCGTCGCTGCCGGCGATCACCAGCCTGTTGGTCATCAGGCCGCCGTGGGCGGAGTCGAGCATCCAGCGATCCACCAGCTCCCTGGGAAACAGCCATTTGCCGGTGATCTTGGTGGCGGGGATGCGCTCTTCATTGACCAGGGCATAGATCTTCTTCTCGTTGAGATGAAGATACTCCGCCACCTGCTTGACGTTCATGAAGACATGTTGATCCTGGGACATCACCGCTACCATGATTTATCTCCCTTATCGGCTTTTACTCTGACTGGCCCGTGATGATCCGGCGCTTTGCGGGCGCAGCTCCGGCACCGCGTCGAAACTGATCTGTTCCGCGCCGTTATAGACCAGGAAGTGCCGGCCCTTGGCGCGGGCGATGAGGGTGACACCGACCTTTCTGGCCAGCTCCAGCCCCATCTGTGTGACACCTGAGCGGGAGAGCAGGATCGGGATCCCCATCTGCGCCACCTTGATCACCATCTCCGAGGTGAGGCGACCGGTGGTGTAGAAGATCATATCGCTGCCGTCGGTCTCCTCGAGCCACATGTGACCGGCGATGGCATCCACCGCGTTGTGCCGGCCCACGTCCTCGATGAAGAGGTGGATCCGCTCCTCGCTGCAGAGGGCGCAACCGTGTACCGCCCCCGCCCGCTGGTAGACCTGATTATATTCATTGAGGGTCTGCAGCAGCCGGTAGATCTCCGATTGGCGTATGCTTCTTCTTGGCAGCTCGATCCTGTCCAGGTCATCCATCAGGTCGCCGAACACCGTCCCCTGGCCGCAGCCGGTGGTGACCGTCTTGCGCGCCATCTTATCCTTCAGTCCCGCCACCCCGTTATGGGTGGTGATGGCCACGGAGTCGGTCTCCCAATCCACCTGTACCGCCTTGATCTGCTGGATATCCTCGATCAGTCTTTGATTGCGCAGCCAGCCCAGCACCAACATCTCCGGACGGGTGCCCAGGGTCATCAGGGTCACCAGCTCCTGCTTGTCCAGATAGAGGGTCAGTGCCCGTTCCGCGGCCACATGGCCGTTTTTGATCGCCCCGTACTCATCCACCGCCACCGCCTCCACCGCGGCGGCGAGTCCCGCATCGCTCATCAAGGGTCGTTGCTGCTGGTGGCGGTTATTCATGGATCTGGCCTATCCGCCGGTGACGTTCATATGGCGGAACAGCACCGGTTTGGCGTTGAGATCAAACTCGTGTCCCTTGGGTTTGATGGCCATGGCGTCGATGATCGCCTTACGCAAGGGTGCGTCATCCAGGGGATTGGCCCGCACCACACGGCGCAGATCCACCGAGTGCTCCTGGCCGAGACAGAGCAGCAGACGCCCTTCGGCGGTGAGACGCACCCGGTTGCAGTGATCGCAGAAGTTATGGCTGTGGGGTGAGATGAATCCGACCCGGGTGTCGCTGTCGTTGATACGGTAGTATCGGGCAGGCCCGCCGGTGGATTCGGTCGTGGCGATCAGGTCGTAGTGGGGCTGCAGATCATGCAGTACTTCCTGACTGGAGTAGTAGAGCTCACCCCGGTCGTGATCCCCGGTCTCCCCCAGGGGCATCTCTTCGATGAAGCTGATATCCATGCCCCGCTGTTCGGCAAATGCCACCAGCGCGGGGATCTCGTCATGGTTGCGGTGTTTCATGATCACCGAGTTGATCTTGACCCGTTTAAAGCCGGCCTCGAGGGCGGCATCTATACCCGCCAGGGTACGCCGCACATCGCCGATCCTGGTGATCCTTTTGAAGCGCTCCGGTTGCAGGGAGTCGAGGCTGATATTGATCCGGGTCACCCCGGCGCTTTTAAGCGCCTTGGCATAGCGTCCCAGCAGGGTGCCGTTGGTGGTCAGGGTGAAGTCTTCCAAACCGTCCAACTCGCCGAGGGCCTCGAACAGTTGCATGATGCCGCGCCTGGTCAAGGGCTCGCCCCCGGTGATGCGTATCTTCTTCACCCCCATCTCCACAAAGGATCTACCCACCCGATACAGCTCTTCCAGGGTCAACAGTTGGGATCTGGGCACGAACTGCATATCTTCCGACATACAGTAGACACATCGCAGGTCGCAGCGGTCGGTGACGGAGATGCGCAGATAGTTGATCTGTCGATCGAAGCGATCCACCAGGCTCGATGGGGTCTGATTTTCCGGGCTCTCTCTGTTCACGCGCAACCTCGTCGATTGATTATCCAGTTCGTTACGCAAATACCGTACCCACTGAATTGGGCAAGCATAGACATAGGTGGCTGAATACCCGGATCTTCACCATGGGTTCATGCCCCTGCATTGGCCATTTCACGGCAAACCCTTTGTTTACCGGGGTCTGGGGCCAGTGGCGCTGGCCAGAGAGTGGATTGGTCAGGGTGACAAAACTGTTGATCTCCCTCCCCCGGGGAGGGACAGGGATAGCCATAAGGGGTGATGTTTGACTGAGTCCGATGCCCCGTGGGCGTGACAAATGGTGTGAAATGTCTCACCTCAGTGAGACTAAACGGGACATTTTGCCCTGTTTTTCCCCGCATCCGTTTTAGCGACTTTTTTCCCGTTGCGACTTTTGTCTGATTTTTCTACCCCGGCAAGGGTTTGGTATGCAACTTGCGGTAGCAGAGTTGGATAAGCCCAGGGTACACAACCATGACAGCAACCGATAACCACCATGCAAAGGCTGATAACCCTTCAAAATTCAATGTTTCTGTGATCATGCAGCAGTCGCCCAGCGATTCACAATGGCAGGAGAACCGTTGGGAGGCGGTTGGCATCATCAGCGACCTGGTTGAGGGGCGGACCGAAAAGGCGGCGCCGAGTCTGATTCACCAGGAGGGTTCGGTGAATCGCTATCTCTATACGGGTTTTACCCTGCGCCTGCATGAAGATGAGTGTGAGAGCTACTACTACAATCTGCTCTCGAATCAGCCCCACTGTTACGTGGTGGCGAACCTTGATGACCGGGGCAAGCCTGAGCCCTTCCTGGTCAGCCTCAGTTACGATGAGGCCCATGCCTATCTGGAAGGGGATGATGCGGTCTTTAACGTGCCCCTGCCGGCCGAGCTCTATCGTTGGACGGAGGCCTTCGTGCTGGAGCACTACGTGCCTAAAAAGCGCACCAAGCGCAAACGCACCGATTGGAAAAACTCATCACCGGGAGCAGGCAACCATGAAGCCTGAGGATTCCCCCCAGACAAGGGTTCAGGACAGTCAGGGTTTCTATCGTCGTTGGTCCGAGAAAAAACAGGCCTCCCAGCAAGTTGTGGTGGAACAGGAAGCAGCGATAGATGAGGAGCAGCAACCCGGTGATGAGGATATGCCGCCCTTGGAGAGCCTGACCGAAGAGTCCGACTACAGCGGATTTCTCTCCCCCAAGGTCTCCGAGCAGCTGCGCCAACTCGCACTGGGCAAACTGTTCCACAGCGCCGCCTTCAATGTCTGCGATGGTCTGGATGACTACGCGGAGGATTTCACCAGTTTTGAGAAGCTGGGGGATGTGATGACGGCGGATCTGCGCCACCGGCTTGAACAGGAGGCGTTGAAGAAACAGGCCGAAGCGGATGAGCTGGCCCAGGCCCAGGCCCAGGCCACGAAAAAGGATGATGACCCGATCGAGCAGAACCGGATGCAAGAGGCAGACGAAGAGGCAAGCCTCGGATCTGCGTCCTCCCGGACCGGACAACAAGAGGATACTAGCGACGAGGTTGAAACATGAGTCAATCGAAGATGACCCCCGAGGCTATGGCCAACCGCCAGGCGCGTGATCAGGCACTACAGGCCATGCAGCAGATTCACGTGGAAGCGACCAGTCTGGTGAACTATCAGTCCCGGGGCCGGGTGGCGGTGATCGGCGATCAAACGGCGTTGGAAATTGCCCCGCGGCTCAACGACAGGCTCAGCCCCATCGTGGTCCTGACCCAGGGTGCGGAGGAGCCGGGGGCCCCGGTGGTGCCGGTGGGTGGGCGCACCCTGGAGATAGGGGGGTATCTCGGTGACTTCAAGATCCACCTGGGGGAGCCGGGCCGGGCCAATGCCGAGACCCTGGCGGTGGATCTGATCCTCGATCTCTCCCCCCAGCCGTTGCTGAAGCGGGGTATGAACCCGCCCGGTTACTACCACGCCAGTACAGAGGAGGATCAGCTCTCTCCAGTGCTCGAGGAAGTGGCTCAGATGACCGGCAATTTCGAAAAGCCCCGCTATTTCGATTACGATGCGGCAATCTGCGCCCATGGCCGCTCCGGCACCACCGCCTGCACCCGCTGTATCGATGCCTGCCCCGCCGATGCGATCACCGGCCTGGCTGAAACCATCGAGGTGAACAGCTACCTCTGCCAGGGTGGGGGAGCCTGCGCCAGTGTCTGTCCCAGCGGCGCGATCCGCTATGTCTATCCTACGGTCAAGGACAGCCTGCAGCGACTGCGCAGGCTGTTGACCACCTATCGGGAGCAGGGGGGGAGCACGCCGGTGGTGGTGTTTCACGCCGCTTCGGATCGACCCCTGCCGGAGGCTATCCCCAGCCACTACCTGCCGGTGATGGTGGAAGAGCTGGCCAGCATCGGCATGGATGTCTGGTTGACCGCGCTGGCCTACGGCGCCAGACAGGTGTTGCTGGCGGATGCCAGCGGGATGCCGCCATCCGTGACGGATGCGATGCAGGAGCAGCTCACCATCAGTGGCGAGATCCTGACCGCCATGGGATACCCCGGGGCCGCGATCAGATTCATAGCGCATGGGGAACTGATGCCGGAGGCGGGTGAAGGGATGCCTGAGATCGAGGCGGCGGCCTACTCGGGGATCGGCAGCAAACGCCAATCCATCTATCTCGCCCTGGATCATCTCTATGCCCAGGCGGAGCGGTCTAAACCCATGGCCAGCCTTTCCACGGGAGCCCCCTTCGGCACGGTCTACGTGGAAGAGAAGGCCTGCACCCTGTGTCTATCCTGTGTCGGCGCCTGTCCGGGCAAGGCCCTGCAGAGTGGCAGCGAGGGTCTGCCCCAGCTGCAATTCATCGAGGCCAACTGTCTGCAGTGCGGGCTCTGTACCCGTACCTGTCCCGAGGATGCCATCTGGATTACCCCGCGCCTGCTGTTCGATTCGGAGAGCCGCACCCGGACCCGCACCCTGCGGGAGGAGGAGCCCTTTCTTTGTACCGCCTGCGGTAAACCCTTCGCCACCCGGTCGGTGATCGACAAGATGCGCAGCAAGCTCAAGGATCACTATATGTTCCAGAGCGAAAGGGCACGTAAGCGACTGACCCTGTGTGATGCCTGTCGGGTGGTGGATATCGTGCAGGACACGGAAGCCATGGGGGGTGACCTGGATGGCCGGTTTCGCCAGTAGCGCCGCATTTTGACCCCCGCTGCGGGACAGAGCGGTGGGGCTTGTGGGCAGAGGCCTTGGTGGAATCCGGTCCAATTTGTCATTTATTTCCCGCGGGGAGTGGTCCGTTGCTTGCAAACAATAATCAGCTGAGGAGAGCGTGATGACCGATTTCAACCAAGCTGTTCAACCCGACAATAACTATTCAGCGGGCCCATCGACAGATGCCGTGGCTGAGGTGGCTCAGGACGTCGGCCAGGATCAGGAACAGCACTATCGAATCGGTGCCTACGGCATGCTGGCGCAACTGCTGCGACAGGCCCCTGATCAGGGGATGCTCGACCAGGTCGCCGGATTTGCCGGCATAGAGCCGACCAGGGATGAGTTGGCATTGGCCATGTCCATGTTGGGACTCTCCGCTTCGGACTCCAAGCCGCAAGCGGTGGATGTGGAGTTTCACGACCTGTTCATCGGCATGGGTCGTGGCGAACTGGTGCCCTACGGCTCCTGGTATCTCACCGGCTTCCTGATGGAGAAGCCCCTGGGGAGACTGCGGGACGACCTGGCCAGGTTGGGATTCCAACGTCAGGCAGGTGTCACCGAACCGGAGGATCATGTTGCCGCCCTGTGCGAAGTGATGGCGATGTTGATCAGTGAGGGTGTCGGTTTTCAACAGCAATCACACTTCTTCGAAGCACATATGGCTGGTTGGCTGGAGCGTTTTTTCGCTGATTTGAGCGAGGCGAAAACCGCTGTCTTCTATCGTGCGGTGGGGCGTTTCGGCGCCGCATTCACCGCGATGGAGAAACGTTACCTGAACATGCCTGTGTAACCCGTTTACTTGATGATTCCACAACTGAACTGTGGATCCGACCGGAGGATGAATTGATGAAAAGAGAGCATAAGCAGAAACCAGATCCGAAACGCAGGGCGTTTCTGCGCAACACTGCGAGTGCCGGTGTAGGTGTCGCCGTCGCCGCCAGCCTACCCGGTCTGACGACAGCTTCCAGTGATGAGACTGATCAGCAAGCGCCCAAGGCAAAGAAGGGCTACCGTCTGACACCCCACATTGCGGCCTATTACAAATCGACCCTGAGTTGAGTCTTTAGAGGATACCTGAATGAAACTGCATAAAACCTCCGATCTGGTGAACGACAGCAGTAGTGCATCGGTATCACCTGAGAGAACGTCCGCCGGTCAGACCATGAGCCGTCGCGACTTTCTACGCAACTCCAGCCTGGTGGCGGGGGGCGCTGCACTGGCCAGCGGATTTACCCCGGGGATGATGAAAAAGGCCGAGGCGGCGACCACCGAAACGGGCCAGGCGGAGCAGATAAAGACCATCTGTACCCACTGTTCGGTGGGCTGCGGCATCATCGCCGAGGTGGAAAACGGTGTCTGGACCGGTCAGGAACCGGCCTTCGATCACCCCTTCAACCTGGGCGCCCATTGCGCCAAGGGCGCCTCGGTGCGGGAACACGGGCATGGGGAGAGACGCCTGAAATATCCCACCAAGCTGGTGGACGGCAAATGGAAACGCATCTCCTGGGAGCAGGCGATCAACGAGATCGGCGACAAGATGCTGGAGGTGCGTGAGCAGTCGAGCCCCGACTCGGTCTACTGGCTGGGATCGGCCAAACACAACAATGAACAGGCCTATCTGTTCCGCAAGTTCGCCGCCTTCTGGGGCACCAACAATGTGGACCACCAGGCCCGTATCTGCCACTCAACCACCGTTGCCGGCGTCGCCAATACCTGGGGCTACGGCGCCATGACCAACTCCTATAACGACATCCATAACGCCAAGTCGATGTTGATCATCGGCGGCAACCCGGCGGAGGCCCATCCGGTCTCCCTGCAGCATGTATTCAAGGCGAAGGAGCAGAACAACGCCAAGCTGATCGTCATCGATCCACGCTTCACCCGCACCGCCGCCCATGCGGATCTGTTCATGCGGCTGCGTCCCGGTACCGACATACCCGTCATCTGGGGCATGCTCTGGCACATCTTCAAGAACGGCTGGGAGGACAAGGAGTTCATCCGCCAGCGGGTCTACGGCCTGGAGGAGGTGAAGAAGGAGATCGCCAAATGGACGCCGGATGAGGTGGAGCGGGTCTCCGGTGTGCCTGAGAACCAGATCTATGCCGCCGCCAAGACCATGGCGGACAACCGTCCCGGCACCTTCATCTGGTGCATGGGGGGCACCCAACATACGATCGGTAACAACAACACCCGCGCCTACTGTGTCTTCCAGCTGGCCCTGGGCAACATGGGTACCTCCGGCGGTGGCACCAATATCTTCCGCGGCCACGACAATGTGCAGGGGGCCACCGACTTCGGCGTGCTTTCCCACACCCTGCCGGGCTACTACGGCCTGTCGAAAGGGGCCTGGGGGCATTGGTCCAAGGTCTGGGGTGTGGATTACGACTGGGTGGCGGGCCGCTTCGATCCCGGCAGTTATGAGCAGTCCAAGGGCAAGGATGTGTCGCCCATGAATACCAAGGGTATTCCTGTCTCCCGCTGGATAGACGGCGTCCTGGAAGAGAAGGGGAATATCGCGCAGAAGGACAATCTGAGAGTGATGGTGCTATGGGGGCATGCCCCCAACAGCCAGACCCGCGGCCAGGAGATGAAGAAGGCCATGGAGAAGCTGGACATGATGGTGATCATCGATCCCTATCCCACCGTCTCTGCTGTCATGCACGACAGGACAGACGGCGTCTATCTGCTACCCGCCTCCACCCAGTTCGAGACCTACGGTTCGGTCACCGCCTCCAACCGCTCGCTGCAGTGGCGGGACAAGGTCATCGAGCCATTGTTCGAGTCCCTGCCGGACCACACCATCATGTATCGGCTGGCGAACAAGCTCGGTTTCGCCAATGAGTTGTTCAAGAACATCAAGGTGGAGAACGACGAGCCCCTGATCGAGGATATCACCCGCGAGTTCAACAACGGCATGTGGACCATCGGCTATACCGGTCAGAGTCCCGAGCGGATGAAGAAGCAGCAGCAGAACTGGGGCACCTTCGACTACACCAGCCTGCTGGCGGAGGGCGGTGCCTGCGACGGCGAGTATTACGGTCTGCCCTGGCCCTGCTGGGGCACCCCGGATATGGGCCATCCAGGGACACCCAATCTGTACGACACCAGCAAACCCGTGGCCAAGGGTGGCCTCAACTTCCGCGCCCGCTTCGGTGTCGAGCGCAATGGTGAGAACCTTCTGGCCGAGGGCTCCTACCCGGTGGGCAACGAGATCAAGAACGGCCATCCGGAGTTTACCGCCGACCTTCTGAAGAAACTGGGCTGGTGGGACGACCTGACCCCGGAGGAGAAAAAGCTGGCGGAGGGCAAGAACTGGAAGACCGACCGTTCCGGCGGTATCCAGCGGGTCGCCATCAAGCATGGCTGCGCACCCTTTGGCAATGCCAAGGCCCGGGCCATGGTCTGGACCTTCCCCGATCCGGTGCCGGTGCATCGGGAACCCCTCTATACCAACCGGCGCGATCTGGTGGAGAAGTATCCCACCTACGAGGATCGCAAGTCCTTCTATCGCCTGCCGACCCGTTACGGTTCGATCCAGGCCAAGGACTACTCCCAGGATTTCCCGATTATCCTTACCTCGGGGCGTCTGGTGGAGTATGAAGGCGGCGGTGATGAGTCCCGCTCCAACCCCTGGCTGGCGGAGCTGCAGCAGGATATGTTCATCGAGATGCATCCGCGGGATGCCAACAACGCCGGTGTCAGGGATGGGGAGGATGTCTGGGTGGAAGGCGCCGAGGGCGCCCGCATCAAGGTCAAGGCGATGGTGACCCGACGGGTTGCCGCCGGTGTGGCCTTCATGCCGTTCCACTTTGGCGGTCATTTCCTGGGCAAGGATCTACGCAGTAAATATCCGGAGGGCGCTGATCCCTACGTACTGGGTGAAGCTTGTAACACGGCCATGACCTATGGCTATGACTCGGTGACGCAGATGCAGGAGACAAAGTGCAGCCTGTGTCGTATCAGCAAAGCGTAACCGGGTTTTAAACAGAGGAAACCAACATGGCACGAATGAAATTTTATTGCGATCCGGAACGCTGTATCGAGTGCAATGCATGCGTCACCGCCTGTAAGAACGAGAACGAGGTCCCCTGGGGCGTCAACCGCCGCCGGGTGGTGACCATCAACGATGGCGACGAGGGCGAACGCTCATTGTCGGTGGCCTGCATGCACTGCTCGGATGCCCCCTGCGCCACGGTCTGTCCGGTGGACTGCTTCTATACCACCCAGGACGGGGTTGTGCTGCATGACAAGGATATCTGCATCGGTTGCGGCTACTGCTTCTACGCCTGTCCCTTTGGCGCGCCGCAGTTTCCCGAGGACGGGGCCTTCGCCACCCGGGGCAAGATGGACAAGTGCACCTTCTGCGCCGGCGGGCCGGAGGTGGACAACAGCTCTGACGAGCACAGGAAGTATGGCTCCAACCGCCTGGCCGAAGGCAAGCTGCCGCTCTGCGCGGAGATGTGTTCCACCAAGGCATTGCTGGCCGGAGACTCGGATACGGTCTCGGATATCTATCGCAAGCGCATCATCAATCGCAGCGCAAGTGTGATGGCCCGGGGGGTCTCCTATCGGGATGCCTCTTTCCGCGCCCCCTCCAGCGCTGCCGGCAAGAGCAGCGCGAAAGAGTGAAAGCGGGAAATAGGGAGAGCTGGCTCGCTATGAACAACTCGTGCAACCTGGCTGTAGCTGGTCGGGGCGTAAAAACCGCATCCTGCTGGTTGTTGCTCTCTTGCTTGCTGCTTCTGCCTCTGCATAGTCTTGCAGAGTCCAAGGAGTTGCGAGGCCTGCCTTCAGTGATGGTGCTCAATCCCGCCGCGGAGTTGTGGCGGGATGTGCGCCAGCGGGATATGCCCACATCCGGTACCACCCAGATCAAGGGTGTGGACTCGGGGGTGCTGATCAATGCCAATGGGGACAAGTGGCGAAAATTCCGCATGCAGCAGTTGATACCCATCGGCGGCTACCTGCTGTTGGGTATTGGCATCGGATTAACCCTCTTCTACCTGATCCGCGGTAGAGTGAAAATCATCGCTGGTGCCTCGGATAAAAAGTTGCCCCGGTATACCAGCTATGAACGCCTGATCCACTGGTTCATGGCATCGATATTCCTGTTTCTCGCCATTACCGGGCTGGTCATTCTGTTCGGTCGCCCGCTATTGATTCCCATATTCGGTAAGGAGATATTCTCGGTTATTGCATCCGCCAGCAAAGAGGGACACAACCTCATGGGGCCGCTGTTCATGGTCGCCCTGATCCTTGTGTTTATAAAGTTCGTCCGCCGCAATATCTATCAGAAAGGGGATTTGAGTTGGCTGTTGCGGGGGGGTGGCATCATCGGTAAGAAACATGTTCCGTCCAACTTCTTCAATATGGGCGAGAAGAGCATGTTCTGGATGTTGATCATCGTGGGTTCGGTAATCGTGGTCTCCGGCCTGGTACTGGTATTCCCCATTTTCGGTCAGAGTAGGGAGTGGATGGAGCTGGCCCATGTGGGTCACGCCATCGGTGCGATTCTCATGATCGGTGTGATACTTGGCCATATCTATATCGGCAGCATCGGTATGGAGGGCGCCATCGAGGGGATGAAATCGGGCTACTGCGACCTCAATTGGGCCAAGGAGCATCACGACCTGTGGGCGACGCAGATGGAGAAGCGGGGAGAGGCGATAGCCAACGAGGAGGTGAACCGGTTCAGTGATCCGGATAGCAACAGATCCCTCGGTCGGGAGCTTGGGGAGGCAGGCAAGTGATCGCCCAGTTCATCGACGGACCCTTGTGGGTCTTCTCCCTGAGCGTGTTTGTGATCGGTGTGGTGTGGCGTATCGTGATGATTCTCATGGCGGGCAACAGAACCGACCTCTCGGTACCCAAGGGTAGCGCATCATCCGGTGCCATACGGACCATCTTCAGCCGTTCCATTTATGAACGTACCGCCGCCACCCGGGGCCGGTTGCTGCAGATCGCCGGCTATCTGTTTCACCTCGGGCTGTTTGCGCTGCTCTTCTTCGCCCAACCCCATATCGATTTCTACGCCGAGCGGATTACCGGATTCGGTTGGCCGGCAATGCCCCATTGGGCCTTCATCCTCTCCGCCGAGTTGGCGTTTCTGGGGCTGTTGCTGTTGTGGATCCATCGTCTGCTCAGTCCGGTGACAAGACTGCTCACAGACCTGGATGACCATGTGGGCAGTATCCTGGTATTTCTGGTAATGCTGACAGGCTGTCTGGCATTGGCGCAATCCTTCGAGGCCCTGCGCCTGATCCATCTGCTGCTGGCGGAACTGCTGTTGATCTATTTTCCTTTCAGCAAGCTGATGCATACCTTCACTTTTGTCATGAGTCGCGGCTATACCGGAGCAACCATGGGCCGCAAGGGTGTCAACGCATAGGGGAGAGGGGGAGACATGAGCGAACAGTTCGAGCAGGGATTAGCGGCGCTGCGTCAACAGATCGATTCACGCATCTCATCCTACTTCTCCAGTTGTGTCCACTGTGGGCTCTGTGCCGAGGCCTGTCTCTTCTATACCGAGACCCATGACCCCCGTTATACACCGATCTACAAACTGGAACCGATGAAGAAGCTGTGGCGTCGGGAGCACACCTTCTGGGGTAAGCTTGGATCGCTGTTCGGTTTGACTGAGCCGGTCACCGAACAGGACTTCGCCGATTGGGAGACCCTGGTCTACGACAGCTGCACCCTGTGCGGCCGCTGTTCCATGATCTGCCCGGTGGGTAACGATATCACCTACATGATTCGCAAACAGCGGGAGGGCTTCTCCGTTGCTGGCTATGCGCCGGATGGCATGAAAGAAGCGACCAAGCGGGCATTGAAGATCGGCAGTCCCATGGGAGTCACCTTCAAGACCCTGCAGGCCGCCCTGGCCCATGTGGAGAAGGATAGCGGGTTGAAAATTCCGGTGGACAAAAAGGGCGCCGACTACATGGCCCTCTTCTCCTCCATGGAGGTGGTCAACTTCCCGGAATATATCGAGAGCATCGCGCGTATCTTCGATGCGGCGGATATCTCCTGGACGATCAGCAGCAATGCCTTCGAGGCCACCAATAGCGGTATCCAGATCGGCAACAAGGAGGCGGCCGCTGAACTGGTGAATCGGGTCGTGATCGCCGCGGATGAGTTGGGCGTCAAATATGTCATCAGTCCCGAATGCGGTCATGCCTATACCGCCATTCGTTGGGAAGGACCGAACCTGATCGGCCGTCCATACTCCTTCGAGGTGGTGCATATCCTGGAGTTGCTGGAACAGTTGCAGGCTGAAGGACGCCTGCAGTTGGAAGATAAAAATACAACTCCCATGACCCTGCACGATCCCTGTCAGATCGTACGTCGCGGCGGTGTCGTCAATCAGCCAAGGGAATTGCTCGACAGTGTGGCGGAGAACTTTGTGGAGATGAAGGATCATGGGGTGATGAATTGGTGCTGCGGCGGCGGTGGCGGCGTGAGCGCCAACGAGCGTGCCGAACCCTTGCGCCTGCGGGTCTTCGAACGCAAGAAACAGCAGTTACAGGAGACAGGTGTCAACACCATGGTCACCGCCTGCGCCAATTGCCGGATTATCCTGGAGGAGGGGATAGAGCATAACGAGATGGATACCGAGGTGCTCAGCTTGACCGAGTTGGTGGCCGAGCATCTGGTTGATGGTTCGAAGAAGAAATAAGAATCAAGTCCGCAAATGAACGCGAATGAACGCTAATAAAAAAGTGCTGGGTTAAAAAAAGTTCTTGCTCCCTTGCGCTAACTTCTTGGTTTTATTGGCGGTATCAACCGGAGAAATCTGCCATATGCCTGCTTTGTTTTGGATGGGTGTCCAGGTGATACCTCCGCTTGAGGATAATTGAAAAGCGTTTATTAAAAAGCGGCGTCACTTTGTCGAACATGGGACGGTTGTTGTGTTGATCCCGGCATGGCCGAATCAGCCATGGTCGACAACGTATACCTCGTCCGATCTCCACCGGTAGTTATCGATAGATCTGCCTGCAAACAGTTCCAGGCCGGCGATTCCATGTGTCGATCTATTTTACAAACTCTGAACCCAAGCAAAATATCGATTGCGGTAATCGCTTAAAAAATAATCGTTTTATTCTTATGGCACGTTTTATGGATACATTTTTATCTAGCTCTCTTTGGATCTCGTGAATTCAGATGGGAGTTTTCTCTAATGGAAAGAGATAGGAGATTATCAGGATGAAAACTAAAGGATTCGCAATCATATGTCTGGGTATGTTAACGACACAACTTGACGCAACGGTAATCTTTAACGACGGAGGTACGCACACCATAGACGGCTTTCTTTTCGATAATGTTGAATTACAGAATAATTCAGATCTAAACATCATAAACGGCGGTTTTGTGATAACGCCTGGTAGCGATCCTGCCGTTTATGTCCCAGGTTCTACTGGCAGTAGCGTGTATATGAGCGGTGATGCCACTGTCGTTGGTGGAATCCGTATGAATGGCTCAGATGATTTCTCTTCATCTGTGGTCACCAGGGATGATTCAAGAGTTCAGGGATTGGGCGTAACGCCCAGTGGTGTAGGCATGGCTGCAATATCCGGTGCTCACTACGTGGAGATAAATGACAATTCCAGTATTACTGGTGCAACGAGTGGTGCATTAGGCGGCGATGCAATCGAGAATGGAGATTCAGGTCTTTACAATGTCACTGTCAATGGTGGTCAGGTTGTCGGTGGTCAAGGTGGAAACACCGGTGGCTACGGTATCGATGCTGACTACGATCCCATTGTACTTCAAGTATCAGGTGGTGTTATCAGTGGAGGGGATGGCGATCTGAATGGCGGTTTCGGCATATTCAATACCAATTATGGATCCGTGATGATGACAGGTGGCGCGATTCACGGAGGAGATGGCGGAGTCACTGGCGGCGATGCAATCTATTCCTTCGCCGACTTGGAGATGGGGATTTATGGCGGCCAGGTACAAGGTGGAAATGGTGGCGCCTACGGGGGATCAGCGATAGCGACCTCAACCGCTTCAACCGAACCGGCAAATATTCAGATTTTTGGTGGCCAGTTTGATGCCGGTCTAGGTTCGATCGTCGATGGCTGGTTATTCGATATACTTGGCCTCGGATCGAACATGTCACTGTTTGGTGGACAGATTGGATACACTGCTGTCGGTGCAGGTATCAACATTGACCGTAACGGATTGTTAGACGTACACGGCTGGGATTTGAAACTGGATGGTGATCTGTTGACCGGTTATCTGCTGGATGGCAGCTGGATCAATACAACTGTTACAGTGGCCGGTATAACCATGCCGGACAGAGGACTGCGTCTCTTCAATTATGGTGATGTCAGTGTGCCTGAACCCAGTGTGTTGATGCTGATGTTGACCGGCTTTGCTGGCATTGGTTTTAGCGCATTGAAAAAGCGTCAAACAACATAGGTTATCTAGGTAACCCGGCTTATATCAGCGGACACCCATCCTAAGAATCTACTGCATGCTTGCAGCCCTTTGGATGGGTGTCGGGTAATCACTGGAAAAGTGAAAGCTTGCGGAGGCGTGCTGTCAATATACTCCCTTAACTAACTGACTCTGCTGGAATATTTACAACACCGAATCGTGCTGGACGGAGAGTGGCGGCCGATGTGCATGGCAAGGGGAATCATGCCAGATTGAGGGTGCCCCGAGACCTTAGTTGGCAGTTATGGGCAACTTTTTTAGCTCTACGAAATGCCCTTTATTGAAGGGTTTTAGCTGCTCAACATATGCTGTAATTAAATTGTCTTACATCACATGGGAGTCCGTTGATTTTCCCCAGTTCGATTATCCAGCGGCCCTATATTCCAATCCTAATAATCAAGCTCTCCTGGAGGCCCATATGTCCTCTCGTTGCAAAAAACTACTTTTTACAATGTTGTGTATGCTGTGCTTTGTACCACAGATCAATGCGGGTACACCGGCGCCTGATGGGGCCAAACTCTACATCATCTCACCGATGAATGGTGAAAGCGTAACTGGTCCTGTAACTGTTCGCTTCGGTTTGCGGGGTATGGGTGTGGCACCTGCAGGAATCGATCGTAATAAGACCGGTCACCACCATCTGCTCATCAATGTAGCCGAGATGCCGGCCATGGATAAGCCGCTTCCCTCGGATGACAATCATCGCCATTTCGGCGGTGGTCAGACAGAGGTGACAGTCGATCTGGAGAAGGGTTCTCACACCTTGCAGCTGGTACTGGGCGATAAGGATCATATCCCCTTCGATCCCCCCATCGTCTCTGACAAGATCACTATCACAGTCAAGTGATGGCAATCAAATAGGTTACAATCCTCGCTCTATACTCGTTCCCACGTGTAGCGTGGGAACGGGAACAAGCCTGTTTGGCTATCTTTTAAGACTGATTTCCCTATTCCGATGTCTTGCTGCTATTTCGTTGACGCAGATATTCAATCGCAATGCCCACCAACAATCCCAGGGCCACATTGAACAGCAGGCAGACAAGACCGGTAACGAGAATGACTGGCAGGTCCTCTCTTGATCCCTGCATCAGCTCTTTGCTCTTGGCGAGATCTATGCCGGCAAAGACCAACAGTGCACCAACCGCCGCGAGGGGTATCAATAGCAGCAGTTGCAGCGCATTCGGTCCCAACAGGAGACCGGTCAACAGACAAGTGACACCGAAAATGGCCGGCGCCAATCCGGTGCGGGCGCCGAACCGGTGTTGTACCACCAGACCGCCTGCACCGTGGCACATGGGAAAGGCGCCGAGTGGAGCCAGTAGCAGATTCAACACACCCGTGCTCATGCCAAGTTTGTTTGGTGTGATCGTTCTGCCTTGATCGTCGAAGAGATGCCTTGCAATGGCAGCGGTTACGATCATGGCATTGGTCAGGGTCAGGGCGAGTTGGGGCAGCAGAATCGTTTCAGCCGATATCCAACCATCCGACCAATCGATGCTGACCCACTGGGGCAGATAGAATCCAACTACAACCTCTGGGAAATGCTCGGGTTGTGCAACGGCACTCCATAGGGAAGTGCCGAGAATGACCAGGATGGCACTGAAAGGTTTGAACCGGGTCGGCAGCAGCAGGAGTAAGAATCCCATCGCCGCCAGGCCCATAAGGGGGTCCTGCAACATCAGTTTGACCCCGGCCCATGCGAGGATCAGGCCGATACCCAGTTGTATCCCGCTGAGCACAGCCTGGGGTAACCTTTTGCCCAGATAGGAGGCAAAGCCGGTGACGGAAAGCATCAGCACCGTAACCCCCAACAGCAGACCGCTGGCGGCAATGGTGCCGGCACCTAGATTGTCCGCAATCACCACGGCGGCTACCGCCTTCATCGGTTGAACGGGGATAGGGCGGCGATAGATCGCTGCCACCGCAAGGGCGAACAGGCCGAACCCGAAAAACAATCCGGAGGGATCGATCAGTTGCAATGTGAGCACCGCAATCACGATGGGTAGGAAGGTGCCGAGATCGGCAAAGGCGCCGGAGAATTCACCAACTATCTGTTTTGTTGTATCTTTATTCGATGTCATTGAGTAGCGAACATATTCTTATAGTTTCATCACGAAAGTGTAATCGTAGCAGTTGTGCTACTGAAACATACCCTCATCAAAATGACGCCGGCTCAAGAAGAGTGGGGCGCGACAACATGGACTTTATAGGCGCTGCATAAAATCGGAAGCTGACAGTTATAAGATGTCTGTCTAAAACTGATTCAAAGCTTCCCTCTAATACTAGATGAGGATGATCGTAAATGTTTCAACGTAAAGTATTGACTATCGCACTTGCAGCAACCGTGGCAATTTCCGGTTCGGCAATGGCGGGTGGTATTAAAAGCTACAATTTCAAACCTCTCGAAGAGTCCGCCAATGCCGCTGACTGGGACGCAACCGCTCCCTGGAAAGTGCCAAAGGGCTTCAAGCAGTGGGTTGTTTCCGACGAGACCAATCTGAATATCTACGATAACGGGCGTGATGACTGGCATGACATGAATACGGTCAACGAGACCGGGCCGATGAAGGGCCGCTTCATGTACCGGACTCACGAACTGCGCAACCCGGCCAATCAACCGGAAGGTGGCACCGTCAGTGTGGTCGACCTGAAGACCGGCGAGACCCGTATTCTGGCCCAGGATTCCAGCTATGACGCCCTCGACGGCATCCGTTGGACTCCCTGGGGCACTGTCCTCTTCGCCGAAGAGATCACCGGTGGCCGTCTGCTCGAGATCTACCTGGAAGATGACCTGATGACCGCCAAAGAGGTGGTGGACCGTCCGGCTGTGGGCCGCCTTGCCCATGAAGGCATAGACCTGGACCGTGACGGTAATGTCTATGTAGTGGATGAGCACCGGGGTCGCACCTCCGGTTGCAACGGCGCCGTACCTTGTGGCGGTGGTGTTTACAAGTTTGTCCCCGATGTGGCGGGTGATCTCTCTTCAGGTTCCCTCTACGCCCTCAAGGTGAACGGTGCCGATGGCGTGGGCCAGGGTGAGTGGGTTGGTCCAATCGATCCAATGACCGCCCGTGAGTCCGGCAGCGCCGCTGGCGGTCAGAGCTACCAGCGTCCTGAGGACCTGGAAGTGATCGGCGATACCCTCTATGTGGCCATCACTGAGGGTCCGCGGGACACAAAGACCGATGCGAGCGGTACCCTGGTTTTCACTTCGGAGCTCTACGAAGGCCGTGTCATCGCCATCGACCTCAACAGCATGATGGTGTCCGACTTCGTCAAGCCGGGTGTCAATGTGCCGAAGGAGATCGGCAAGCCGGGTGACGCGGGTCATCAGACCGGTTTCGACAGTGTGGATAACCTGGCCGAAGCGCCCAACGGCGATCTGGTGATGATCGAGGACAACAAGCCCTCCGATATCTGGTTCGCCAGTCAGGTGACCAACGAGTTCGGTGCATCCCGTTACGTCTCCCTGTTTGCCTCCTTGAGCGATCCTGGCGCGGAGGGTACGGGTATCTACTTCAGCCCCGTTGACCGCAACACCCTCTATGTCAACATCCAGCATTCGGCTAACGATGACGGCGACGGCACCTGGGCCATCAGCCGTGAAGATCGCAAGGAGGAGTATGGAGAGGACGACGAGCGTGAGGATGATGGCCGTAAAAGAGACAGATAAGAGCAATTGACAGGGACGTGAATTCTTAATGGATTAAGAAACTCCCTTATCGAGGCGGCCTTCGGGCCGCCTTATTTATTTTGCTTAACCGCAAATGGACGCGAATCACCGCAAATCTACGCAAAAAGATCTTTGACTATATGGCCTCATTCCAACACGGCCTCTCGCTATCACCACGACTTGCATGGTGGATGATTGTCCAATTGCCGCCTTATAATTTGCGTACATTCGCGGTTTATTTTTCTCTTCCTTCCCGGCCGGGATTTCACATTTCTGTCATATAGATGTGGTACTTAGCCAGGGCGGCAATGGTTCGGCCGGCGCATCGAGGGAATTCTGATTGCGGAACCCGCCTGCCGGGGCTTATATTGCCTAACAAAAACCTGACGATAACTTGCTACCTAGGGGTCTCCTTTTGAAAGCGAAAATCGGTATAAACGGCTTTGGCCGCATGGGACGCTTGGCGCTGCGCGCCGGTTGGGGTGAGGATTCATTGACTTTCGTGCGTATCAACGAGATCGCCGGCGATGCCACCTGCGCGGCCCATCTGCTGCAGTTCGATTCGGTGCATGGCACCTGGGATATGAGTTGCGCTGCCCATGGGAGTGATATCGCTGTCGGGGATAGCCGCTTGGCCTACAGTGCGAATCGGGATATTGCCGCCAGCGACTGGTCCGACTGCGATATCGTCATCGAGGCCACCGGCAAACACCATAAGAAACCGGCCTCCCTGCAGGCCTATTTCGATCAGGGGGTGAAGAAGGTCATCGTCGCTGCCCCCACAGAGGGGGCGTTGAACATCGTCTACGGTATCAACGATGATCGTTACGAAGCGGACCGGCACCACCTGATCACGGCGGCATCCTGCACCACCAATTGTCTGGCGCCGGTGGTCAAGGTGATGCACGAACAGGTGGGTATCCTGCAGGGCTGCATGACCACCATCCATGACATCACCAACACCCAGACCATCGTCGACAAGGGACACAAGGACCTGCGCCGCGCCCGCGCCTGCGGGCAGTCCCTGATTCCAACCACCACGGGCTCGGCGAAGGCGATCACCAAGATCTTCCCCGAGCTGGAAGGCAAACTCAATGGTCATGCGGTACGGGTGCCGCTGCTCAACGGCTCCTTGACCGACTTTGTGTTTCAGGCCGCCAGAGAGGTGACGGCGGAGGAGATCAACGGCTACTTCAAGGCGGCGGCGGAAGGGGAGCTGAAGGGTATTCTGGGCTACGAGGAGCGGCCCCTGGTCTCGGTGGACTATCTCAACGAGTCCCGCTCATCCGTGGTCGACGCCCCGTCCACCATGGTGGTGGATGGCTCGCTGGTCAAGATCTACGCCTGGTATGACAACGAATGGGGCTATGTCAATCGACTGGTGGATCTGACACGCAAGGTGGCGGATCTGCTGTAATGGATCAGGGTCTGCGCAACTACCTGATTGTCACCGGCGGCTACTGGGCCTTTACCATCACCGATGGCGCTATTCGTATGTTGGTGGTGCTCTATTTCCATCTCCTGGGTTACTCCCCCTTCGAAGTGGCGATGCTGTTTCTCTTCTACGAGTTCTTCGGTATCGTCACCAACCTGGTGGGGGGCTGGCTGGGGGCGCGCATCGGGCTCAATCTGACCATGCATATCGGTATGGGGCTGCAGGTGATCGCACTATCGCTGCTGACCGTTCCCGACCCCTGGCTCTCGGTCGCCTATGTGATGTTCGCCCAGGCCCTGTCCGGTATCGCCAAGGATCTCAACAAGATGTCGGCCAAGGCATCGGTCAAGACCATGGTGAAAGACGGTAGTGAAAGCAAGCTCTTCAAATGGGTGGCGGTGTTGACCGGCTCCAAGAATGCCCTCAAGGGTGGCGGTTACTTCATCGGTGCGGCGTTGTTGGAACTGGTCGGTTTCCGCGGGGCCTTGGCCATTCTGGCCGCAATGCTGCTGCTGGTCCTGATCCTAACCGCGATACTTTTGCCCACCGGCCTGGGCAAGATGAAGTCGAAGCCGAAATTCAGCCAGGTCTTTTCCAACATCTCCGCCATCAACTGGCTGGCGGCGGCCCGCTTCTTTCTCTTCGGTTCCCGGGATGTCTGGTTCGTGGTGGGTCTGCCGGTGTTTCTCTACCAGGTGCTCGGCTGGACATTCACCCAGGTGGGGGGTTACCTGGCGCTCTGGATCATCGGCTACGGCATCGTTCAGGCAAGCGTCCCCAGGCTGGTCCGGCGCAGCCATCACGGTCAGGGGCCGGGCGGGGGCACGGCGAGGCTCTGGGCATTCCTGCTGGCCCTGTTCCCGATTGCCATCGCGCTGGGATTGCAAATGGGTTGGCCCGCCGACAGGGTACTGGTGATCGGCCTGATCCTGTTCGGCGTGGTCTTCGCCGTCAACTCCGCGGTCCACTCCTACCTCATCCTGGCCTACTCCGATCATGAGAAGGTGGCCATGAATGTGGGCTTCTATTATATGGCCAACGCCGGTGGACGCTTGCTGGGTACCGTACTCTCGGGGCTGATCTATCAGCTCCATGGGCTGACCGGGTGTCTCTGGTGGTCGGCCGGGTTCGTTTTGGCGGCGGCCTTGCTTTCCTTCGGCTTGCCGGAGATCAAGCGGGAAGGGGTGACGCAGCAGCAGTGATAGACTTGAAGATCAGTTAAGTATTTGGTTATCTTAAATAGGATAATCAATAAAAGGGAATGACTTTGCCTAAAACGCAAAGTTAAAAAAAAGGAGACTCATCTGTGTCAAGACATGCCAAGCTGATCGCGGCAATCCTGCTGACCATCGTTTCATTCAGCGTCAAAGCCGTTCATGTCAATTCCGACGGCGCAGGCCAAATCGCGCTATTGCCCTACTACAATGTCAACAACGGTATCATTACCAATCTAACCATCACCAACACCACGGATCTCTTTAAGGCGGTCAAGGTCAGGTTCCACGAATCGCGCAACGGCGCCGATGTATTCGACTTCAATGTCTACCTGGCCCCCTACGATGTTTGGAACGCCTCACTGCGGATGAATGCCACCACCGGTCTACCCAACCTCATCACCGAGGATGAGACATGCACCTACCCGGACAAATCACAGTTACAGGCCGGTATCGACTTCAGCAACAGCTACACAGCCACCAGCGACGAAGACCTGACCGAAGGTTATGTGGAGATCATCGAGATGGGTGTCATAGCCGATGGTAATGGCCCGGCTGAAGACGGCGGCCTCTATGCAGAGATCGATCTGAGCGGTAGTGCCGATGGTGTTATCGACACAGAGGACCGCTCCATTGTGCATGGCCTGCGGCATTACGCCACGGGCATACCGGCGGATTGCTCGGTGGTGGCGGACGCCTGGAGTGCCGGCGAAACCGATGGGCAGATCAACGGCTTTGAGTCCGGTGCAATGTCAACAGAAGGGATTGCCCAGGATGGGGGAGGGGCCGATGCACCCTATGCCAACAGCACGAACGCGGGCCTGGTCGCGCCCACCGGCGGGATCAAGGTCTACTCGATCATGATCAACCTCAGCAGCGGCGCCGCCTTCGTGCAGCAGGCCACCCACATCGACAACTACACCACGCTGGCCCAGCACTATCGGCCCGATGACCAGGTCAACTCCCAGCTGCCCTCGCTGGCCTCCGGTGATGTGCAGCGGGCGAACATGCTGAGCGCGGACGGTAACACGGTTAAGTCCATCGACCTGCCGCTGACCGAGTACGATACCGGCTCCCTATTTGACATTGCGCCCAATCCGTCGATCCCCATGGGCTCCAACCCGCTGCCGATCGCCCTGGTGCTGAGTGCCGATGCGGTCACTGCGCCATACTATGTCGAATCAGGCATCAATGGGGGTACTGATATCGTGCTGAACTTTCCGATGCGCAAGCATGGTATCTTCAACGGCAATCTTCCTTCCAATGACCGGGATGGTACAGGGCCCCTGGAAGCTTGCGCCGGTACCCTGAATGATGGCATAGACGATGGAAGCAGCGTCACTCTGACAAGCCTGGGTAGAGAGGTTAACGACTATCCTCATGATGGTGAAGGCAATCACTGTACCAGTGCGGGATACGTAGTTGATAACTCATATACCGACATTGAAGTCTTTATCTCCTACTACGATTATGAAGAACAGGACGTTACCCTCCCTCTGCCATGTAACTGTGGGGTGACACCAATCGATTACGATTCCGGATCCATTGACCTGGTACGTACGGTCAACGTGGTTTCCATGAATCGCGCTGCAGGTGGCAACCAGTCTGTCCTGGGCACCCCTGACGGGAATGTTGTCGACTGGACGCTCGAACCAGGCTTTGAGGCGGGTTGGGTGAACATCGAAGCCGCTTGGCAATATGATTATGAGACCATTCCTAAAATAAGCGCAACGACCGAAATCATTGGTGGTATCGGTGCTCAAGCAGGAGTGTGGACGGGTGTGCCGGTTATCGGCTTCTCCGCCATGGCGGCGGATCTGGGGCCGTCCCAGTTGGGTGAGGTGGTTGATCTCCACCGGAGCGTCAATCGTAACTAAGCGTGAAAAGGCTCCGACGCTAATCCCTATGTATCAATCGTAAATTGTAAAAACCGCATCCAAGAAATTCGCCAAGACTGAAATTGATGGGGCACGGGTCGTCACACGCCCGGATAAATGGCGCCACCCCGTCATCGGTTCTGAAGTCTCTGGAATTATACGAGGTGGATCGTATAAACAGCTAAAGAGAACAACTTAACCAGTAAATGGTTTTCATTTGATTATGCAGACAACCATCATGACATGGCTGGTGGGCGCGACCGCAGAGAGAGCAACCCTATTGCGAGCTATAGCGCAATCTCCGGTGCTTATCTTTTTAGTGGCTATCACCGGTTGCAGCGATAATCCTAAAATCGTCCAGCATGTGGAAGATTATTCCGGACTCGGTCAACACCAGGTCCATGTGGTCAGTCATGCCTGGCATACCGGCTTTGTGATCCCCTCTGAAAAGGTTTATGAGACCATTCCCGCATTGCAAGAACGCTTCGGCAGGAGTGCCAATATCGAGTTTGGATGGGGTGATAAACAGTTCTATCAGGCAAAGGAAATAACCCTCGGCCTAAAGTTGAGAGCCATCCTGTGGCCGACGGAAACTGTGGTGCATGCTGTAGGGGTTGCGGAAAATGTGCAAGGTTATTTCGCCAATAGCCAGATTGTACCGCTATGTTTGACCGATAAGGCGCTCTCCTCTTTGATGGAGTTTATCTCCAACAGCTTCAGTAAAAACCGCTTGGGTGAAGTGGAGGCCCTTACGGAAGGGATATACGGTGACAGTCAATTCTACAAGGGCGCTGGCAATTACCATTTATTCAACACCTGTAACGAATGGACGGCAAAAGGCTTGAAGAGCATTGGCATGGACCTGTTTCCCGGAACCAAATTGACGGCTGAAAGCATCATGAGCTACCTTAGTGGGGTGGAGTCGGGGAGTGCGTCGGAATGTACGGCGGATTTTAATTGAACATTCATTGCATGCCACTGGAAAGGGAAGTCCAATATGCAAAAAATTACTGCACTGCTTCTATTTCTGTTTTTGCTGGGATGTGTGGGTGAAGATGATCCTGATGACTCGCAACAGATCGTCTACATAAGCACAGGTGCGATCCAGTGCGAATCGCAAGGGATGTCGGAGCAGGAGACAGCCCAACGGCTTATCGATAACGGCATCGATGTGATTTGGTCCACCTGTGGATTTCTCACCGGTATCGGGGTGCCAGCCGTGTGCGGGGCCGGGGATATCTATATCAATCTACATGTTATCAATGTACAGAACCTGACTGACGCGCAGGCACTTGGGTTTGAGTCTGTAGATACCTTGAAATCTGAACGGGGCAGCGGCTATGGGATTCTGGGGTGTGAAGAGTAACGAAACTAGCCTTTACTGAATATTCCTCTCGTTGCAATGACTCGCAATGATCTCCTTGGCGGCGATTTTAAGGCGCACAGCCTCTGACCAATTATCACCCTGGGGCTGCAGTGGAGGGGAGATGATGATCCGTACCGCGCCATGGTGGGGAAAATTTGAATCGGACTGTAAGATTGCACGGGTGCCTCTGATGGTAACCGGTACAATCGCTACCCCGCTTTGTACCGCCGCGACGAAGGCGCCCATGTGAAATGGCAACAGACCCGGCTCGGCACGGAAGGTGCCCTCCGGATAGAAGGCCAGTGAATGGCCCTCGGCGATTTTGCCGGTGACCTCCTTGATAGCGGCAATGCTGCGACGGGAATCGAAACGTTCCACGAACAGGGTCTCAAGCCGTTGCAAAAACAGCTTTGAGTGGAAGCTCTCCGCCAACTCTTGTTTCGCTACATAGATAAAATCCCGGGGTAGGCCATCGATCAATGCCAGGGTATCGAGATAGCTGGTGTGGTTGGCTACCAGGATGATGGGTTGATCGGAAGCGGGCAGATGTTCAAGACCCTCTACCCTGAGTGGCGTGGCGGTAAGTCCCCGCAGGATGCGAATCGCCGAGCGAATCAGACCCCAGCGCCAGGATAGCTTGGGTGACAGCACTACCCAGAGCCAAACAAATGGGACCAGGCAGTAGAAGCATATCCAGGCATAGGCTGCGAAAAGGTAGCGGGCCGCTCCCTGCTGGATACCCTGCAGCCGTTTTGCCGCGCCTGATAACAGCAGGCTCAACACCTGTAGCGGCAGCGGGCGCTGGCCGCGCCCCAACTGTCCCTGCTCATAGAGTTCACGCACGGTGCCCCGTCGCAATTTACCGCTGGAGGTCTTCAATATAGTGTGTGGGGGGGCCAGGATAAGGTCGTCTGGTGGCATGCCCAGCAGATCGGTGGTCCGTTCCCGGATTGCCTGCAGGAGTGACTGTTTGTGTTCATGGTCCGTCTCTCGGCTCTCTGCCACAACGATCATGCGTTCGCTGCCGGTGTTGGGATCGCTGCTGGCAAACACTGCCACACAGCCCTTGCGAATACCGGGCAACTCACCCAACTGCTGCTCCAGCTCATAAGGGTAGATGTTGCGTCCACCGCGGATGACCATCTCCTTGATACGTCCCGTGATATAGATCTCCCCATCGGCGATGTAGGCACGATCCCCAGTATCCAGCCAGCCGTCGCGGAACAGGCGTGCCGTGGCTTGGGGATTGTGGAAATAACCCCTGGTGGAGGAGGGCCCCTGGAACTCCAGGCGTCCCTCTCTGCGCTCGGGCAGGGGATTGTCGGTGCTATCCACCACCTGGACCCTGTAACCGGGCAAGGGTCGTCCGCAGGCTACGATAGTGAGTGGATCGGTTTCCCCCTCCGCCGCCGGCAAGGCCTCGCCGTTGCGCGTAAAGCGTTCCCGGTTCACCCGGTCGATGACCGGGCCACGCAGCGGTGGTGGGAAGGCCAGACCCACTGCGGCCTCTGCCAGGCCATAGACAGGGGCCAGGGCGCCCGCCCTCAGACCGTATGGGGCGAAGCGTTGGGTAAAACCTTGCAGGGTGGTAGCGGTGACAGGCTCTGCGCCATTGAAAGCGAAGCGCCAAGTGCTGAGATCGAGTCCGGTTATCTCCTCCTCGGGTATTTTGCTGAGACAAAGTTCGTAGCCGAAGTTGGGTGAAGCGGACAGGGTCCCCCGGTGATGGTGGATGGCCCACAACCATCGGGAGGGACGCGCCAGAAAGCGCAACGGCGACATCACCACCAGCGGCATACCATAGTAGAGACTGCCGAGCCAGGCGCCGATCAGGCCCATATCGTGGTAGAGAGGCAGCCAGCTGATGAAGACATCCTCCGGGGTAACCTCAGCGGCTTCTCCCATGGCACGGATATTGGCCAGAAGATCTGCATGGCTGAGCACGACACCCTTGGGATCACCGGTACTGCCCGAGGTGTATTGCAGAAAGGCGATATCCTCACTATTCCTGGTGACGGATGGGGGTGTGCTCTGTCCGCTGTCGAGCCCGGTCCAATCGACGATATGTTGCAGGGAGGGCACTTGGGTACGCAGCAGCCGGGCAACCCCCCGTGCCTTCTGAAAGGTGATCAGTATGCGTACCCCTGCGTTTTGCAGGATCCGTCCATGGCGGCGCAGGTGCTCCTCCAACTGGGAGGGCCGGGTGGGCGGGTAGATGGGCACAGGCACGGCACCTGCCAAGAGGATACCGATAAAGCTGAAGAAATAGCTCTCACCCGTAGCCAGCATCAGCGCCACCCGGTCGCCGGGTCTCACCGATCGCTCCCACAAGCTCGATGCCACCCTGGCTGCCCCCATCCATAGATCCTGGTAGCTCAGCGCATCGGGGGTTTGATGGTCGCCATAGTGCAGAATATGCACTCGCTGGGGCTGGTGATCCAGATGCCAGGCCAGTACCTCCATCAGGGTCGAGGCCGTTGAAGGCAGTGTGGCCCCAGCGCCGGGGAGTGGCTGCACCCTCGCGGATTCATCCGCTTCTGGGATACCTGCCGTTTGTCTCAGCAGCAGCAACAGGGCACGGGGGGTTTCAGCGAGCAGCGCCTCGTCCGGTAAGAGAATAGCGAATCTTGTGTTGATGCGGGCAACCAATTCAGTGCGTGCCAGGCTGTCCAGACCCAGGTCGTACTCCAGTCGGCAGTCCAGACTCAACCCTTGCCGGTATTGGCTGGCCGCAGGCATATCATCAATCAATCCTTGAATCACGCCCAACAGATCATCCGCAGTGATCTCGATTTGTCGGGCATCCATCTCTTTAGGGAGTCGATTACCCATAGGTTTGTATCCTATAACCGAGCTTGTTCACTCATGCTTTTAGTCTAGAAGAAAAACAGTGCCTAATACCCGCTTGGAAACAACTTATTCTTTCGCAATACTGAAGATTCAATGTCCCATGTCTGTTTGTCATTCGTCTCAGACGCTGGAAGTGTATACTAGTGATCTGTAAGCATAGATTTATGAAGCATGATTGACAGCGATGAATAAAAACAAATTCCCTTTTCTCGCCTTGGGTATCGGCCTTTTTCTACTCTTGCTTGTGATGAAAGGGGGAGAGACCAGAGCTGATGGGACCACCGCGATCCCCTTGTTGACGCTTCTTGTAGTCAGTGAATTTGCCTTTTTCGTGACCGCCATCGGGGCCTACTTGGGGATCAAGCATATGTTGGCGGTTGGATTGAAGCCGCTCTATGGGGTGATCACGCTGCTCTGTATGCTGTTGTCCGTCGGCTTCTTGTGGCATGGAATAACTTTATGGCCCTTCAGTACCTGACATCTCTTGCCGGAGTTTGTCCCTAACGGCCATTAGCACTTTTCCATAGGTGTTGTGGCCACGCCCATCACGGCCGCAGCCCCAGAAATAGTCGAATTGGCTGTTCTCGATGATCTTCTGCCCGTTGCTGGCAATCAATGCATCCGCCACTTCCGCATGGGTACGGCATTTGATATAGATACCCCGGGTCATGATGACCTCCTTCACCTTTTGCCAATCATTGCGTATCAGCTTTTTATTTTTATCTGCGAGTTTTTTCGCCTTTGCAGGATGGTCAGCATCGCGGATTGCTTCGCGTAACTCACCTGGCTCAAACTTCATGGCCTGGTAGTAGTGCTCCACGGAGGGCCAGGTGTCGCCATCAAGGTCGAATCCGTGTTTGGAATAGCTTGAAAGAGGATTCAGCGGGTCTGCGCGTGAAACATATACCGGTGATGAATCTGAACTGCTGAAAATCATCTGTCTCTACCTGTAAATCTCATCGATTGGCACACCATCCTCCACATTCATACTGTCATTTCCATAGCCTTTTTTAGACCATCCCGGATAGTCTTGATTTATCTCATGCTGATAATCGGCATATACTTTTTTTAGGAAGGTGTCGGTGTGCTTGTTTGTCTTGACCAGCTGCGATCCTTCAAGTAATTCAAGAGATGGCCAGGAATAAGCAACTTTTACAATGCGCTGGTTTTTACATTGAATCTCTAGATCCATGGCGTTGGAAGTATGGAAGCCGTGAGGCTTGATGTGATACTCCTTTTCCTCCAGGTCAAAGCCGTATTTGTGCAAAAACTCTTGGTCGCATGCCTTGCCTGCCAATGATTTCTTTAACATCTTTGTCGAGTAGCGAAATGGCACGAAGTTGAATCGGCCGACCAATCCCGGGTTGACTTGGGTATGCACATAGTAGATTTTGCCGGGGCTCGTTTGGATTTTTATTATGTCGTCATTAAGACCGCCTTGCATATAAAAGTGGTGCTCCCCTGCAGGTACTTCATGGATGAGTTTTGTATTGGGCCCAAGGGTGCCCACTAATGTCATGCCCTCGACATTAGGCGTGAACTCAACGATGGTATTGAAGAGAGGTTCACCTTTATCGCCAGGGCGAGAGAATACAATGTAGCTGGAATTGTTATTGGAAATGATTTGCTGGCTTTGCATGTGGGATTTTGTAAAAAGTGGGTCGACGCATCCAGTCATTGTGACAGCAGATATTATCCCAATTGCTATATACCTTGTTTTTATATTCACTAATTTCCATTCCTCACTGTTCCTGATACATAGGCGCGATAGTATAGAATAAGAAGAATGATGCTCAATGTCTATGTGGCTGATAACGCCTGCAGCGTTATCTGTTTGCACACCCGCTATCCAGATTAAATTCTCATTAAGATGATGTCTCTGACTTGAAATCTATGGACTTTGAGCAGTGGCATGAATGCATGTTGGTGAAGATCGACAACTGCAAACAAGGGGATCAGGGCTTCGGCATGCCGGGATGGGGTATCAGTTAGGAATTGGTCTCATGCTGACGCAATAACACGATTAACTCTACGGGTCCGTGCACGCCATACGCCAGTGTCTGCTGAATATCCGCCGACTTGGATGGGCCTGATATCAGCAGTGCATTGGTCGGCATCTGTTGCGCCCACTGTTCGGCCTCCACCACCTCGGCAAAGTTGTTGTAAAGCTTATTGCTATCCACCACGACGAAGTGCACAGGCGGTACCAGAGACCAGGTGCGGGGTTCGAATTCGTCCGGCCAAAGGACCAGGCTGCCGGTCTCTGCGATGGCGGCCCTGGATGAGGTGACGACCGCATCGGTGTGAAAGAAGATCTCTTCTTTCCACTCATCGACCGGTCTCTCGTCACACACCAGTTTGGGGAGAAGGGTATCTCCCCAGGCAGTCTCGATCTCTTTAGAGAGCGGTCCCTGTTTCCCATACAGCAGGTTGTCGATCTGTTTATCGGCGAGCAAGGTTTTGAGGCTGTCGGTCCAGTGCTTTGAATCCACCACATGGACCTCGGCACGCACCGATTCGAGCATCGATTTGAATTGGGTGATGCGCGTTTCCATGGGCCAAGTCGGATGCTCTATGTCGATCGGTTGGCTCGGGGTGTCAAAGCTTGGCTGTTTCCTGCGTAAACGCTGCAGAATGGCCTGCTTGGAGCTACTGGTCACTGAATCCCTCCTGGCGTGCTTGCTCATGCAGGGTCTTGGCGGCAATGCGGGGTGCTTTGCGCACCTGGGTCCAGGGGCCCAAACTCATGGGTAGAATCTTGCGCATACGGGTAGCCAGGGTCGTTGCCAGGCGATAGAGACGCGGATTGCGATGCAGCCAGCTCCATCCCTGCCAAAGGGTGGCTTCGGTGAAGCTGCGGCCGCTGCCCTGTCCCTGGGTGGTGCCGTCAGGGTCTGAGCGGTTGCGCTCGTAACGCAGGCGATTGAGAAGTTTCGGTATCGGAATCCGCACCGGGCAGACCTCGGCACAGGCGCCGCAGAGGGTGGAGGCCACAGGCAGTTCCCCCAGGTCGTCACTACCCGCCTTCTGCGGTTCGAGAATCGAGCCGATGGGGCCGGGTATGGTGGTGCCGTAGGCATGGCCGCCGATGCGGGTATAGATCGGGCAGTGATTCATGCAGGCCCCGCAGCGGATGCAACGCAGGGTGTTGACCAGTTCGCTGTCCTCATAGATACGCGAGCGGCCGTTATCGAGCAGGATCAGATGGACCTCTTTGGGGCCATCTTTCTCTCCCGGCTTGCGTGGAGAGCTGATCATGTTGAAGTAGGTGGTGATATGTTGTCCGGTGGCGCTGCGGGTGAGGAGTTTCAGCAGGGGAGGGATATGCGCCATTTTCTCCACCACCTTTTCGATCCCGGTCACCGCGATATGCACCGGCGGTACAGTGGTGCACATGCGGCCATTGCCCTCGTTCTCCACCAGGCACAGGGTGCCGCTTTCGGCCACCGCGAAGTTGACCCCGGATAGGCCCACCCCCGCGGCATAGAACTTCTTACGCAGAATCCCGCGGGCGCTGCGGGTCAGGGTGTCCACGTCGTCGCTGTAGGGGATATCGGGAAACTTTTCATTGAACAGCTGGGCGATATCCTGACGGGTTTTATGGATCGCGGGGGCGACGATATGTGAAGGGGGTTCGCCGGCAAGCTGCAGGATATACTCACCCAGGTCCGATTCAAGGCACTCGATGCCGTGGGATTCCAGGAACTGGTTCAGCTCCATCTCCTCGGAGACCATGGATTTGCCCTTGATCAGGAGTTCGGCCTGATGGGCCTGCATGATGCCGAGCACGATCTCATTCGCCGCATCAACAGTTTCGGCCCAGTGCACATGGATACCATTTTCGCTGCAGCGCTGTTCCAACTGCTCTAACAATTGTGGCAGTTTCGACAGGGAGTTGGCGCGGATCTGAGCCCCCCGCAGGCGCAGTTTCTCCAGGGCGTCGGCATCGGGAAAACAGGCCTTGCGACTGGCCATCAATCCATCCATGGCGGAACGCAAGCTCGCTTTGAGCTGAGCATTGGCCAGGGCCTCCTCGACCCGGATATGAAAATCAGCGCTCTGTTGCATGGGTGCGTTCCCAGAGAAAACTGGCGATATGGCGACTCTCCATCGACACCTCCCGGTGTGCCAGATGGCCGCCGATATTCATCAGACAGCCACAGTCTCCACTGACTAAAACATCTGCACCGGTGGCGCATATGGCGTTGGCCTTGTCATGTACCATCTCGGCGGATATGGCCGGTTGCTTGACCGCGAAGGTGCCGCCGAAGCCGCAGCACTCCGTTTTGCGTGTCTGCTCCACCAGTTCCACCGCCGACAGCTGTTTAAGCAAGGCTTCATGTTCACCGGCGACACCCATTTCACGGCGTGCCGAACAGGAGGTATGGAGGGCGACCTTGACCGGTGAACCCAGATCCTTCAAGTCGATCTTGAGGACGTGCAGCAGAAACTCTGTGAGTTCGTAGATCCGTGCAGAAAAGGCCTCGACCCGCTGCTTATGTTCGCTCTTCTCGAACATCTCAGGATAGTGGTAACGCATCATCCCGGCGCAGGAGCCGGAGGGCACCACAATGGGGTAGTCCTCACCGAAGCATGCCAGCTGTCGCAGCGCCACCGCTCTCGCCTCCTTGCGATAGCCGCTGTTCCAGGCCGGCTGGCCGCAACAGGTCTGATCCTGAGGGAAGATCACTTCCACTCCCTCCCGGCGCATCAGTTGCATACCCGCAAGTCCGGCTTCGGGGTATAACAGATCGACCAGGCAGGTGGCGAAGAAATAGGCCTTCTCGGGTTTTACCGGGTATCGCTTTTGCTCTGGCATCTCATCTCCCCGGCGTGGCTTTGCTCCAATGTGCGACCCGTGGGACGTGGAAAAAGCCATCGCAGGTGGGTTTAGAACCCCTTTATAGTTAATCCCGGATGACAAATAAAGCCCATATTTTATCGGTCTAAAGAGACTCAACCTCAATCAGCCAAAGTTGTATGCCGGCCATTTTCAGCAATATTTTCTTATCTTTGATAACATATTGGTCATAAACATAAAAGAAAAGCAGCCTGACAAATTCCAGCTATCGATTGGTTGCGCCAGGCTAAACGACAACAAATAACCTGAAGGATGGATCTGCAGGTTCCCGATGCCTGCAATACGCTATGTACATCTGCTTAATCAGCGTGCACGGTCTGATTCGAGGACACGACCTGGAGCTTGGGCGTGATGCCGATACCGGGGGGCAAACCAAGTATGTGGTCGATCTGGCCAGGGCTCTGGCGGAGCTCGACGAAGTCTCTCAGGTTGATCTGGTGACCCGGCGGGTGGTGGATGCGGATATCAGCGACGACTATGCCGAGATAATCGAACCCCTATCTGCCAAAGCGAGAATCGTGCGAGTCGATGCGGGTCCGGATGGCTATCTGATGAAAGAGACCCTGTGGGATCATCTCGACAGCTTTATGGATAACCTGCTCAACTGGCTCAACGATCAACCGCGCATGCCGGATATCGTCCACAGTCACTATGCCGATGCAGGCTATGTCGGTGTCAGGCTTTCTCATCTGCTGGGGGTACCCTTGGTGCATACCGGTCACTCCCTGGGGCGTGACAAACGGCATCAACTGCTGGCCAAGGGATTATCGGGACGGGAGATCGATCAACGTTACAACATGGATCGGCGCATCGAGGCGGAGGAGGAGTTGCTGGCCAATGCGGACCTGGTCATCACCAGCACCCATAACGAGATTGAAGAACAGTACAGTCTCTATAATTACTATCAGCCGGACAATATGGCGGTCATTCCACCGGGTACCGACCTGACCCAGTTTCACCCGCCAGATACCAGCGCCAAAGAGATCCCCTTCGCCAAGAGCCTGGGCCGCTTTCTGCAACAGCCGGACAAACCGATCATCCTTGCATTGTCCCGCCCGGATGAACGCAAGAACATCCTCACCCTGCTGGAGGTGTATGGCGAATCCAGCCAATTACAGAATGCGGCCAATCTGGTGATCGTGGCCGGCAATCGTGACGATATCCGGGATATGGAGAGTGGCCCGCAATCGGTGATGACCGAATTGTTGATGATGAACGATCTCTACGACCTGTATGGTCATGTGGCGATCCCGAAGCGCCACCTGGCGAAAGAGGTGCCGGACATCTATCGTCTGGCTGCATTGTCGAAAGGGGTCTTCGTCAATCCGGCATTGACCGAACCCTTCGGCTTGACCCTGCTCGAAGCGGCGGCCAGCGGCCTGCCGCTGATCGCGACGGAAAACGGTGGTCCGGTGGACATCATCGGTAACTGTAACAACGGACTGCTGGTGGATCCTTTGGACAAGAAGGCCATTCGCAGCAGTCTGTTGAAGATCTTGCACGACAATGTTTTATGGCACAAATTTTCCCGCAACGGTTTGAACGGCGTGCGCAAACACTACTCCTGGAAGGCCCACGCCAGGAAGTATTTCTCGAAAATCGCACCCTTGCCGGCCGGGCACGATCGACTGCCCACCAAGCCGCCAAAGTATGTCAAACATCGCTATCGGGATCGCGCCATCTTCACCGATCTCGATCAGAATCTCCTCGGCAATCCATCCGGGTTGAAAAAGTTTATCGAAGTCGTGCGGCAAAACCGAAAATGTGCCACATTCGGCATCGCCACCGGCAGGCGCCTGGACGACGCCTTGATGATGATGAAGAAGTTTTCCATACCTATCCCCGATGTTTTGATCACCAGCCTGGGTACCAAGATTCACTATACCCAGGGTCTCTCCATCGATGACTTCTGGATAGAGCATATCGATCATCTGTGGCAGCCGAAGAGTGTGCGCCGGGTGTTGTCGAACCTGCCGGGGATCAAGGCGCAGCCGAAGCAGGAGCAGAGCTATTTCAAGATTGCCTATCACTACGATCCCAACAAGGCGCCATCGGTGGATGAGATCAATACCCTGCTGCACAAGGAGGAGCTGACCTGTAACGTGATTCACGCCTTCGGCCAGTTTCTGGATATCCTCCCGTCTCGCGCCTCCAAGGGACAGGCGCTGCGATATGTGGCCCAGCGCCTGGATATCCCCCTGGAAAACATCCTGGTGGCGGGGGGCTCAGGCGCCGATGAGGACATGATGCGGGGCAACACCCTGGCGGTGGTGGTGGCCAATCGTCATCATGAAGAGCTGTCCCACATGGTCGATCACGAACGCATCTACCTGGCCAACAGCTCCCACGCCTTGGGCATCCTGGAAGCCATAGACCATTACGATTTTTTTCAACGTTGCAACGTACCAGAAGAACAATGAGTCAAAGATTATTAGTCTGCACGGATCTGGATCGAACCCTTATTCCCAATGGCCCGCAACCCGAGTCGGAGCAGGCCAGGGTAAGATTTAAACAACTGTGTGCCAGCGAGGAGGTGCTGCTTGCCTATGTCAGCGGCAGGGATCAGTCCCTGGTGAGAGACGCAATCGCCGATTACGCCTTGCCCCAGCCGGACTATGTGATCGGCGACGTGGGCACCTCTCTCTATCATGTGGAATCCCCGGATGACTGGCGTCATCAATCGAATTGGCATCAGCACATCAGTCAGGATTGGAATGGCAGGTCGCACCAGGATCTGAAACAGCTGTTTTCCGATATCCCGGCGCTGCGTCTGCAGGAGGATGAGAAACAGAACCGCTTCAAGTTGAGTTACTACCTCTCCCCCGACCAGGATCAGCAACCGATACTCCATGAGATGGGGTTGCGCCTGCAACAGGAGACGGTGGCCGCGAGTCTGGTTTGGAGTATCGATGAGACGGCCAATATGGGCCTGCTCGATGTGTTGCCCGAACGGGCGACCAAGTACCATGCCATCGATTTTCTCAGGGAGTCCCTGGGCTATGGCCTGACTGAAACGGTCTTTTCCGGTGACAGCGGTAACGACATGGAGGTGTTGATCAGTCCAATCCCCGCGGTGCTGGTGGCGAATGCCCAAGCCGAGGTCAGACAACAGGCGCAACAGTCGGTAGCGCAAAATGGCAATAGTGACAGCCTGTACATGGCCAAGGGGGGGTTCTTGGATATGAATGGCAACTACAGCGCCGGTATTATCGAAGGTGCGGCCCACTACCATCCACAGTTGATCGCCCGGCTGTTGGATGTCTGAGTCGGCAGCGTCATGAACAAGCATGCGATTGCGATTTTCGGTGAGGTGCTCTTCGACTGTTTCCCCACCGGAGAACGGGTGTTGGGTGGCGCTCCATTCAACGTCGCCTGGCATCTTCAGGCCTTTGGCCATTCGCCACTGTTTATCAGTCGCATCGGCAGGGATGACGAGGGTAGTGCGATTCTAGACTCCATGCATCGGTGGGGTATGACCACGGAGTGTCTACAGCGGGACGAGCAACATCCCACGGGTCGGGTATCGGTCACACTCGAAGCGGGGGAACCCAGTTATGAGATCGTGGCCGATGTGGCCTATGACTTCATCGATGCCGCCGGGGTAGGGGAGGTTCAGGCGACCACCCTCTACCATGGCAGTCTGGGATTGCGCAACTCGATTGCCAGGGCGGCCCTGAGCCGCTTGAAGGCCAACCATCCCCAGCGCATCCTCATGGATGTCAATCTGCGCGATCCCTGGTGGCAGCGGGCATCTGTCTTGAAATGGGTGACAGAAGCCGACTGGGTCAAGCTGAATGAGGATGAACTGCTGCAACTCCATCCTGAACACGGGGATTTTTTGGCAACGGCTATCGGCTTCAGACGCCAGTACGATCTGGAGGGTTTGGTGGTGACCCTCGGGGCACGGGGAGTGTTGGCGGTGGCCGCCGATGACAGCACCTGTCAAATTGCGCCGGAGATCAATCTGAACCTGGTGGACACGGTCGGTGCGGGGGACGCCTTGACCGCGGTATTGATCCTTGGCCTGGAACGGGATTGGCCGCTACAGCTAACCCTGGAACGGGCCCAGGGCTTTGCCTCGGCCATCGTGGGACAGCGTGGGGCGGTTGTAGACAATCCCGCCTTTTATCAAGACTATATCCAAGCCTGGCAACTCGCCTGATCAGTTGTAGAAATGTCAGCTTCGGCATCTCGAGGCTATTAAACAGATGGATATTAAGCGCTGACGAAAATGCCAGCAAAATGCCCGGTAATGGTGCAGCCGGCATAAACACATATAGCATTGTGTGAACGACATTCATGCCCACTCAGGTGTGTATGGCCTTCCTCTTATCTGAACTGCATTACAGTCTTATGAAAGTGTCAAAGGTGTGACAATTTCTGGTCACCGAGAGTGCTAGTCAGGGCTAATTCTGGGGAGTAAAATGTGCCCGGGAAATGAAAAAAACTCACGGACGAAATTGTACAAAATCATTAGAGAGGAGAGACAAAATGGATAATTTGTATTACTCCCCTAGCGAAAAAACGATCTTTTGGATTGCAGGGTACATCGATTTTTCCGTTAGAAATCGAAACATACAAAATGTGCGCAAGTATGCAGAGCGCTTTCAAAGAAAGTTTGGCGTCAAATTGGTAAAAACAAGAATAATAAAAAGCGCTGGTCACAAGGGAAAGCGTCTCTATTATACATCCGTCGACAGCCAGCCCGTTGGTGCCTTCAATATTGGTGAGCGGCAGAATATGAATGAATGGCTCAGTCAGCAATCGTTTGAGTGAATGCCACGACTTGAAATAGAGCCAAACGAAAATGGTTACAGCACTATTACTCGTGGTATTTATTTCAAGTGCTGTTGTTTGCCACTACATCGCAAGAAAACGGCAAACCAAGGCTGTTTTTTGGGGGGTAATGGGTGGAGTATTCGGTCCTTTCGCAATTCCATTTGTGTTCCTGTCAAAACCATCGGTCACTAATGAAAAGTGATCAAAAAAACCCTCTGACAGGATCGCTGAATTGGATGCCGGATCGTGCTGTGCCTTTTTACCCCCACTATTCTCTAAGATAACCTTTCCTCATCCCATATCTATCTTCTCACGCTCAAGGGTGTAAACTCCTACCTCTGGCTGCCGATACGGCGTGTAGTCCTTTTTCCAGGTTCGCAAACATGTATGAACAGGTCTCCCATTCTCTGCTGAATCAGATTCTCGACGAGATCAAGCCCGAGATCCGGGAGCGGGATCTGCGCCACTTCTATACCCGTCTTGGCGCCAATTTCTATGTCATCCACCAGCTGTTTCACTATCTCTACGGCAAACGGGAGGACTTCAAGGAGCAGATGATCCGCCTGGTGGAGGTGATGGCGACCCGTTACATCCAGCGGCATATCACCCTTAAGCAGCTGGACAGCGAACGGGAGAAGGATCACAACTGGTTCCTCAGTCAGGAGTGGGTCGGTATGGCGCTGTATGCGGATGGCTTTGCCGATGACCTGCTGGGCGTGGAGAGCAAGCTTCCCTATCTGCAGGAGCTAGGCATCAATATGGTGCATGTGATGCCGGTCATGGTCTGTCCCGAGGGGGCCAGTGACGGTGGCTATGCGGTGAGTGATTTCCGTAACATCGATCCCCGTGTCGGCAACCTGGATGCGGTCAATACCCTCTCCACATCCGCACGCAAAAGGGGCATGCTGCTGATCCTGGATATGGTGCTCAACCATACCTCGGATGAACATGAGTGGG
>JBEVVS010000072.1:0-70817 GCA_040507005.1 Candidatus Thiodiazotropha sp. | reverse complement strand
CATCCCTTATGCGGAAGGCCTTGTTGTTATTGAGTGCGACCGACCTCCGACCCGCTCGTCGGGCCGGTACAACTCTGCGTGAAGCGCAGAGCCGTACCGGCAATGAAATGTCAGCTATAACGCCACCCCGGGGTAGCCCCGGAGTTTTCCACGAGTTTGCGTACAAAGTTCGTGGAACCGCTCGGAGCGCCGGCCGCAGGGTCATGGTGGAAACAATAGCTAGGGAAGTCAAGCCATACCATCGAGGCAATGTTGGGTGCGGCTTGCCGTACCGTTATCCCTACCAAGATCTCATGATATTTAAGCTGTTCTCAACTGTTTTCACTGAATCCGGGTTGTTTAGCAGTCCAGGAAGAACATTTAGAAAATCATCATTGAGCAGCATCCCGGCCTTATCAGCAAAATAGTGCTTCAAGATATCCGGACTATCCATCAGTTCATGAATGAGGCGACTTCTGTTTTCCATGACGAAAACGATGTCTTCTAAATCATGACTAAAGAAATCACCTTTCCCACGCCCAGTAAACGCTTCGAATTTGGTGGCGATGAAATACTCAGGACTGACAACCCGAATGGTGGTGCCATCAGGTAAAGTAGATTCATCTGCTTCATTGATGGCCGCTTTGTACCAGCGATTAGAAAAACCCAAGATCTTTTCATCAACGGGCATCACATCAAGCTTGAGCTGTCCCATAGTGGAATCGAGCAACCAACGACAAATCGGCCCATCCCTATCCTCTCGAAATCCTAATTTGCGAAGTTCTTGTGAGAACTTCTGGTACTCAACCAGGGTTGTAACATCGACGATGACATCGATGTCATCCGTTTGCCGAACACCGAAATGGGCGGATTCATCAACTAGCAGTAGTGTTGTGCTACCGCCAACGAAAGTGACATGTGGCAGTAAATCACCTAAAGCGCGGGCTACTGTGATCAACTGAGTTAAATTAACATCCTTGTTTTTCATAACTTTCCTTTGATTAACTTATTGAGATGATCTCTGGCAATGGCCAATTCCCTGGGCTTACCCCCCCTGATCGCTTCCAGGAGTGATAAGGCGACATAGAGTCGGTCATCCCGGCTTGCTGCCAATGGAATGGAATCATGAAAGGGCTTGATTTGAGCGCCTTCGGAATCACCCCTTGGGACTGGCCATACCAATGGTGGGGTAGGGGGGACCACTTCACTGACCAGTGAGGGACAGTTCCAAGAGGTGCTCATCCCTCTGCCGTAACCGACACTCACCAGGGGATAGGCATAGCGGACACCATAACAAAGCCATTCCAGCATTCCACCCGACTCAACAAATACTGAACCGGATCGCTCAACGACCAGATGAGAAGCCAGCAGACGTTTGGTCCCTTTGCTGACTTCGCCCGCACTGATCCCTATCGCCTCTGCGATGCTGCGGACGCTACTTTCCAGATCGCTTTGTTTTAGTGACCAGTATTTGAGTGCCAGTAGTGTATCTTGGGGTTTGAGCACGACATATGGATTCCTGTTTCGAAACAAGAAACACTTTAGATCGGGAAATGTGTCTTTGTCAAGACATTACAGATGCGAAGTGGTTGTGCTAAACACTCTATACCGGCCAATGGGTCTTCTTTTCTGGAAGCAATGTAGATCCGTCCATATCCAGGTCATCGTGATGAAAACCCTAGCACCATTGACGCAATGCGCTTAGCGAGTTGTCGGGGTTAATAGTACCTAGGCCGCTACGGTTTCCAGTTTGTAAACCTTTGCCATCGATGTGGCTGTTTTCAGATCCTTGGATGCCAGGGCGCGACGCAGTTTATCAAGCTTTTCAGCCTCTCCTGGTGCTAAATAGGGAGACCACCCGGTTTCATCTTCGATCAATTCGATCTCGATTTCCGCGGCATAATCCCCTTCATGGATTAGCTTTGTCGATTTTCTGCTCATTGCTTTCTCCTGGTAAACGTTTCATTCCAGCGTTCAGGGTCTGGCCGATAGGCTGTCACCATTACTGCCGGACAGTCATGGCCCTTAGGTATGCCCCATACCGCATGAATGGGAGAACCGTTGGAATCACGCTGTAGTAGTAACAAGCTCGGACCTTTTGGATACTCAGGGTAGGCTTCAACGACTATGGCTTCTGATAATCCGGAGACTACTTCGTCGAAGTATAGTCGATCAGCGGCTAACTCGTCGTACCCATGACTGGAGCACCTGATCTGTCCTTTGCTAACGCATGCTTGAAGCTGTTCAAGGATTTCTGTTCCTGAAATGCTCATGCTGCTATTTTCTCCAAAAGGGCCCACTAAATCCATCTATAGGTCAAAAAAACCCTGTTGTTCGTCTTCTCGTTCCCACGCTCCAGCGTGGGAATGCATACCGGTCACAGATCAGCTCAACAAGTGCTCATCGCAAACATCAACCAGCACCATTCCCGTTCCCCAATATCTCTTCCACATTGCGAAACTCTTCAAGCGCCGCTTCGAGTTGCTCGACGATCTCCTGGGCCAGCACCTCCGGGGGAGGGAGGTTCTCGGTATCTTCCAGGGACTCGTCCTTGAGCCAGAAGATATCCATGTTGGTTTTGTCCCGGGCGATGAGTTCGTCATAGGTGAAGGATTTCCAGCGCTCTTTTTTCTTCGACTCCCGGCGTTTGCTGCGGTCTTCCGCTTTGTAGCATTCGATGAATTCGGCGAAACACTCGAAAGAGAGTTTGTTCTGCATCAGGGTTGTGAACGATGGTTCATATGTAGTGAACTATCAAGCTATCTAACCTGTATATTTTGTGACTATGCTTGTTCGCTTGCGCCAGTGTAGGAGCAGGATGGGTGTGCTGATTCTTGGTAAACCAGGCTCAATGCAAACAACACTTCTTATACTTCTTCCCACTCCCACAGGGACAAGGATCATTGCGCCCCACCGGGGGCTGATCGTGGGTTGTGATCGGTTCCTCTTGCGGGGTGTCGTCGCGTCGGGTCAGCCAATAGGCGTGGATCTCCCGGGCGTTGGGGGCGATGGTTTTTTGGATGGTCTCGACTTCATCGTCGCTGTGGTCGTGGCCGTTCCAGTCGGTGGACGCGGTGAAGGAGAGGATCGGGTTCAAGAGGGTGGCGATCGCTTCACCACCGGATTGCCACTCATCGGAGGATAACAGGGTGCCGCGCAGGTAGCCCTCGCACCACTCGTCCACGATGACGTAGCTGCGGTCGTCGAGGATGCGCTCCAGATAGAGGGGCTCGAAATCCTCGGGATAGTCCATCAGGGTCTGCACGATGCCGTTCATGTGGCGTATCAGCAGGGCCAGGACTTCGCTGAACTCCTCCTCGTTGTCCCATTCCGGCTCGAAATCCCCCCACACCGAAGCGAGCCACACCGATGGCGGGATGGTGACCGGTCCGCTGACGATGGCGGTGAGAAAACCGTCCAGGGTGGAGATGTCGAAGATGCCTTCGTCCATCTCCTCTGTGATGAGGTGGTCGTCGATGCGATTCAGCAGGAATTGATCGAGCTGTTCGATCTCCTGCTCGTTCAGGGGGTGGTTAAGATCTTCCATGGTCTTTAGCTGATTGTTGTCATTTTAAGCATAGAGCTATTTTAGAGAACATGGAGGGTTCTGCTCAACCTCTCTGTATGGTTGTCGTTCAGAAGCAGGGGATTCGGTGCGGCATGCCGCACCAGGGGTGTCAAAGACTCTTTTCTACCGGGGTGGGTTCGGCTACCGGATCGGTGATGTTGGTCTTGACCAGATTGAGGAACTGTTGGGTGCAGGCCTCCCAGGAGTAGCCTTCGGCGAACGCCCGGCAGCTTTGGCGATCCACCTCCAGGGCGTTGTTGACGGCGGTCTGCAGATCCTCATCCATCCAGCCGTTGCTGCCGTTCTTGATCACATCCAGGGGGCCCTCCACCGGGTAGGTGGCCACCGGTACCCCACAGGCCATGGCCTCCAGCATCACCAGGCCGAAGGTGTCGGTACGGCTGGGGAAGACCATCACGTCGGCGGAGGCAAGAAGGCGGGCGAGATCGCCGTTTTTCCGATAGCCGAGAAATTGTGTCTGGGGATAGGCCTGTTTCAGGGACCCCAGGGCCGGGCCATCGCCGATCACTACCTTGCTGCCCGGCATCTTCAAGTCGAGAAAATCGGTGATGTTCTTCTCCACCGCCACTCGGCCCAGGTAGAGGGCGATGGGATGGGGCAGGTCGAGTACCGGCTGGTCGATGGGAACGAAGTGTTCGATATCCACGCCCCGGGTCCAGTACTCCAGGTTCTTGAAACCGTGGGACTCCAGGGTCGCCTTCATGGAGCTGGTGGCCACCATGGTAAGGGTCGCCTTGCTATGGAATGCCCTGACGAAGGCATAGGAGAGGGAGAGAGGAATCGGCGCGCGCAGTCTCACATACTCGGGGAAGCGGGTATGGTAGGTGGTGGTGTAGGGTTGATTGTGTTTGAGGCAGTAGCGCCGCCCCGCCCAACCCAATGGACCCTCGGTGGAGAGGTGGATGGCGTCGGGCTGAAACTCGTCCAGCAGCTTTTTTACCCGGCCATAGGGAAACAGGGCCAGGGGAATATCGGGGTAGGTCGGCATCGGCATGGTGCGGAACAGGCCCGGATTGATGCAGAGTATTTCATGGCCCCACTGCTTGAGCAGGTTGATGGTTTTGTCGAGGGTGCGAACGACGCCGTTGACCTGTGGAAACCAGGCGTCTGTTACGATTGCAATGCGCATAGAGTCTCTCTATTTTTCATAACTTGCATCAAGCAACTTTACGTGGCTTGATGGCTGTGCTCTCCGTTACGACCGGAGCGGGATCGGGTATAGCAGTAGGTGTAGGTGATGCAGCAGGTTCCAGCAGCTGCATCGATTCGTCGACCCAGCGGATCAGCTTCAGGGATCCGTCGGGCTCTTCTGCCAGGGCGGTACAGCTCTCCACCCAGTCACCGCAATTGGCGTAGATGAGACCCTCCATGTCGCTGATCACCGCATGGTGGATATGGCCGCAGATGACCCCGTCCAGGTTGCGTTCACGCACGGTGTGGATCACGGCCTGTTCGAAGTTGCCGATATATTTCACCGCCTCTTTGACCTGATTCTTGAGATAGGCGGAGAGGGACCAGTAGCCGAATCCCAAACGCCGCCGGGCGACGTTGAACCAGCGGTTGAGCCACAGCAGCAGGTCATAGGCATCGCTGCCCAGATGGGCCAGCCACTTGTTGTTCATCACCACTCCGTCGAATTCGTCACCGTGGAGGATCAGAAATTGTCTGTTGTCCTCGGTGGTGTGGATCACCTCTTTCTGGATCTCGATGCCGGTGACATGAAAGTTGAGATAATCACGCAACAGCTCGTCGTGGTTGCCGGGCACATACACCACCCGGGTGCCCCGTTTCGCCTTGGCGACGATCTGATGAATGATCTCGTTGTTGATCGCGGGCCAATACCAACCGGATCGCATCTTCCAGAAATCGAGGATATCTCCCACCAGATAGAGATTGTCGCTATCGGTGTGTTTGAGGAAGTCGAGGAGATATTCGGTGCGGGAGGCGCGGAGGCCGAGGTGGGTATCGGATATGAAGAGACTCTTATAGCGTAGTGTCGTCATATACCTACTCTCATGTGCTTCATTGCCTGCGCACCATAGAGGCAGACTGTTGCATTTTCATTTGCGGAATATGATTTGTTTATGACATGGTCGATTTTTTTTGTATAAGCTGTTAGAAATGCCCACATGATTGATAAAAAACAACAAAATGTAGGGGTTAAGCGTTTGGTTTACGCCCTGGGCTGGTCCATGAAGGGACTGCGGGCCACCTTCAAGCATGAGGAGGCATTCAGACAAGAGGTCTACCTGCTGATTGTGCTGGCGCCACTGGGTCTCTGGCTGGGGAATGACGGCATCGAACGGGTGCTGCTGGTGGCGCCCCTATTGATCGTGCTGATCGTGGAGTTGCTCAACAGCGCCATCGAGAGCGTGGTCGATAGAATCAGCGATGAAAAGCACAAGTTGTCTGGGCGGGCCAAGGATCAAGGGTCCGCGGCGGTGTTGATATCTCTGATGTTGGTGGCTTTGTGTTGGGGGTTGGTATTGGTAAGTCATATTTAGACTATGTTCATTTATAGACCTGCCTTGAACACTGGCCAGCCACCTACCCGCATGCCTCGAATTTAGGTTTGGTGATAGGCAGGATTAAATTTTTAGGCGATCTATTCTTGTAGTACTAGATGTTTGTAAATAATCGAATTCGAGGTAGCTAATCAACTGCCCTATGAACGACCAACCGCAACCGGAAGGGCTTGAGCCCAACATCCGCAATGCCGTGCGTGCAGTTGTTGTGCGTGATGAAGCGGTGCTGATGCAGAAGAAGTGGGCCCAGCATCGTGGTACCTGGTATACCCTACCGGGAGGTGGGCAGGCTGTGCATGAGACCCTGGCGCAGGCCTTGCAGCGGGAGTGCGAGGAGGAGATCGGCACATCGGTGGTGATCGATAACCTGCTCGCCATTGCCGACTTCTACAAACAACGGGATAGCGACTATCCATCGGTTCGCCACCTGGTGGAGTTTCTGTTTGGCTGCTCCCTGCCTGCAGACTATCAACCTGTATCGGGACACCATCCGGACAAGCATCAAGTGGATGTGGTCTGGGTGCCCTTTGCCGATATGCAGAATCACGAGATCTTTCCCAAAGGACTCGTCCCCCATCTGCCCGGTTTGGCGCATCTGCAGCAACCCACCTATCTGGGGGTCATCGACTGACATGTCCGTGGCGAAAAGCATCCAAGAGAATCTGCATTTTCTGTTGACTGAAACTGCGACTCACCTGTCACTGCTAATGGACTATCTGACACTGCCGACGGCAACCATCTCCATGCGGCTGCTGGACCGCCAGGGGTATGTGGAAAACCTGAAGCTGAGTATCCATAAACATTGTCTGCGCGAGATGGCCTCATCGGATCAGGAGGCGGCGGATTACCAGCAGCTGAGATCCATCGAGGTGATCGCCAGTCAACTGGAGCGGATCGTGGAGCTGTGTCGGGATGCGGTGATGCAGAGCGCCCACATCCAGCATCGGGGCATGTTCAAGGTGAAGGGCTTTCTCACCATGATCAAGCGAGTCAGCAAAGGGGTTGAGTCCATCGAGCCTGCTCTGTCAGCCAAGGATACCCGTCAGGCCTTGAAGATCGGTAAGGTGGAACAACACCTGGATAGCGCCTATCAGAAACAGCTCAAACACTACTCACGCATGTCGAAGAGGGACAAGTACCCGGCGGACCGTATCTCACTGGTGATGTTGGCGCATATCATCGAGCAGATGGGAAATGCCATGCTGCGCATCAGCGAGGCGATCATCTCCGCTTCCATGGGACAGCATTTCAGTACCGATCGCTATCACGCCTTCAATGCCTCGGTGACTGAACTCAAGTCAGCCAACGACGTCTCGAGTCTGAGGTTCAAACCCATCGCCGAGACCAAATCCGGTAGCGCCATCAATGCCCTCAGCAGCGGTGATGAGGGCGGCGGCTACCATGCCATATTCAAGGATGGCCGCAAGCGCAAACTGAAGGAGGAGAAGCAGCGGGTCAAGGATTGGCACGAGATCTTTCCCGGTCTTGCGCCGAAGATCCTGGCCTATCAGAAACAGGGGGATTCCGCCGCCCTGCTGATTGAACACCTGGCGGGACAGACCTTCGAACAGATCCTGTTGGATGGTTCGGATGAGCTGCTGCAACAGGCGCTGAATCACCTCACTCAGACCCTGCGCCAGGTGTGGCTGGAGACAAAGACAAAAAAGGCCGTCTCTGCTGCCTATATGAAACAGTTGGCCAAGCGCATGGAGGATGTCTATGCCATCCATCCCGAGTTCGCACAATCCGCAGCGCTTATCGGTGGTGTGGCGCTACCGTCATTCGACGATCTGCTGCAACAGATGCAGGATTTTGAGGCTGGGGTGAAGGCGCCGTTCTCCGTCTACATACACGGGGATTTCAATGTGGACAACATCATCTTCGATCCCCAGGAGAAACGGATCAACTTCATCGACCTGCACCGCTCCAGCTATATGGACTATCTGCAGGACGTGAGTGTCTTCATGGTCTCCAACTATCGTCTGCAGGTGTTCGATCCCCGGGTCAGGCAGCGGATCATGGATCTCTGCCACGCCTTTTATGGTTTTGCCCAGGCCTTCGCCCGGGAGCAGGGGGACCATAGTTTCGAGACCCGGTTGGCCTTGGGCCTGATCCGTTCCTTTGCCACATCGACCCGCTTCATTCTGGACAAATCCCTGTCTGAGCGCATGTTCTCTCGCGCCACCTACCTGATGGAGAGGCTGCTGGAGAGTGAATCTAAACCCAAGCATCCTTTCGTGGTGCCCGTGAAGGAGATATTCATTGGATAGACCGAGAATCGGTGTCGTCGGCATCCCTGGAAAATGGTCCACCGAGGCCCTGGCCGATGCGGTGAAGGAGGCCACCGGATTCCGTTTGGTGATCGATATGGCCGAGGTGTGTGCCGAGCTCGACAGTGGCAGGCTGCTCTATCGAGGTCATGACTTGACCCAGCTCGATGCCCTGGTGGTGAAAAAGATCAGCGAGACCTACAGCCCCCACGTGCTCGATCGGCTCGAGATGTTGCGGCAGCTGCAACGGGCCGGGGTGCGGGTGTTCAGCAAGGTGGAGCGGATCATCCGCCTTATCGATCGCCTCAGTTGCACCCTGTCACTCTATAACGCAGGGATTCCCATGCCGCCGACCCGGGTGACCGAGAACCCTGCCATTGCCGCCGCAGCGGTGGCTGCATTCGGTTCGGCGGTCTTCAAACCCCTCTATTCCACCAAGGCTCGTGGCATGACGGTGATCGATGCGGAGCAGGATCCACAGCAGTTACTGCAACAGATAGAGGCCTTCCGGGCGGACAATCCTGTGATGTATATCCAGAAAAAAATTGCCTTGCCGGGACAGGATCTGGGGATGGTCTTCCTCGATGGCGACTATCTGGGCAGCTACGCCAGGGTGGGCAAGTCGGGTGCCTGGAATACCACCATCAGGAGCGGCGGCCACTACGAGGGGTATGCTGCCGATGGATCACTGGTGGACCTGGCGCGTAAAGCCCAGGGTCTCTTCGGCCTCGATTTCACCACCGTCGATGTGGCGGAGACAGAGCAGGGACCGGTAATCTTCGAGGTCTCTGCATTTGGCGGCTTCCGTGGGGCGCAGGAGGGGATAGGCATCGATGTGCCATCCCGTTATGTGGCCTATATGCTGGAGGAACTGGAAGCATGAGTGCAGCCGCTGAATGGGCCGGGATCACAGATGCCAAGGATACAGCAACGCGGCTCTTACAAGGGGTGACCCTGGTCGAGGAGCCGCTGCAGCTGGCGATAGGCGAATGTAACCTGCTGATTCGTTCCAACAGCCAATCTTTGCTGAATCGGTTGCGGGTCTATTTTCATCACCTGCCCAGGCACAGGGGACTGGCGACGATCGAAGTCGTTGCCATTGAGGGTGAAAAGCTCGAGACCGGCCTGCCATTCATCGACTGGCGCCGTGAGGCGGGTAAGCGTGGACGCAAGGATGCCTATCTCGATCTGACCGATGGGCGCCTGATATTCAAAGTACGCACCGGCATGCTGTTCCTGCAGAGTGAACAGTGGCGCATCGCGGTCGGGCCCTGTATGGCCTATGACAACCAGCTGATCAATTTCATCAATTCACAGGTGATGAACTGGCTGCAGCAGCGGGAGTGGCTGATCTGTCATGCCGCCAGTTTGGTGCTGAATGGGCATGGGATTGCCATGGCCGGTTTTTCCGGAGGCGGCAAATCGACCCTGATGCTGCATCTGATGGAACATCCGAAGAGCCGTTATGTGACCAATGACAGGCTGTTTCTGCGCCGCCAAGGTGTCAGGGTGGAGGCGCTGGGCATCCCCAAGCTTCCCCGCATCAACCCAGGCACTCTGGTGAACAGTCCGCGACTCTCGCCGCTGATGGACGCACAGAGAAGGGAACAGCTGTTGCGCTTGCCGAAACAGGAGCTTTGGGAACTCGAAGAGAAGTACGACGTGGATGTGGAACGGCTCTATGGCCCTGGTCGCATCGACACCTCCACACCCGTAACCCTGGATGGGATGGTGATCTTGAACTGGCGCAGAGAGGATAGCTCCCCCCTTAAGATGGCAAAGATCGATATCGGGCAACGCAGTGAACTGCTAAACGCGGTGATGAAATCTCCAGGGCCCTTCTTTCAGGACGCTCTGGGGGAATTTCTAAGGGATGATGAAGCGCTTCAGCCGGCTCCTTACCTGGCCCTGCTGAAGAGTGTCCCAATCTACGAAGTGACAGGTAGAATAGACTTTACCGAATTGAGTGGACTGTGTTTAGAACTGTGGGATTAATCGAATGTATGAGGCGAACAGACAATGGCTAGAGAGTTGATGTTGCTCAGACATGGAAAGTCCGACTGGAGTCAACAGGTGGAGGATTTCAAACGTCCGCTCAAAGATCGAGGCAAACGTGGGGCGCAGCGCATGGGGGTATGGCTGTTGCAACAACAGCTGCAGCCTGACCATGTCGTCAGTTCGCCTGCCGAGCGGGCAATCGTAACAGCCCAGAAAACGGTCAAGACCATGGGTGGCGACGCGAGAGCCATCCAAGAGGACCGACGCATCTATGCCGCCAATGTGGATGAGTTGCTGCGGGTCCTCTCTGAGGTGCCCCCTGAAAGCAAACGGGTCATGCTGGTGGGACACAACCCCGGCTTGGAGATGCTCACAGAGTATCTGCAGGGTGAACGCATCCCCTTGCCAAGCGACGGCAAGTTGGTGCCTACCTCCACTCTGGTGATGATTGAAATGCCGGATGATTGGAGCGAGCTGAAGCGTGGAGACGGCAATCTGATATCCATCGTGCGTCCATCCAGCATGGATAAGAAATTTCCCTATCCCGACGAACATGGCAGCGAGATGCGGGATCGACCCGCCTACTATTACAAGCAATCCTCTGTGATTCCCTACCGGATCAAGGATGGCAAGGTTGAAATCCTGGTGGTCATGTCGAGTAAACGCAAGCATTGGGTATTGCCAAAAGGGATCAGCGAGCCCGCCTTGAGTCTGCAGGACTCGGCTGCCAAAGAGGCCCTTGAGGAGGCGGGCGTCGAAGGGGAGGTGGCGGAAAAGCCGGTGGGCACCTATACCTATGATAAATGGGGTGCTGAATGCACGGTGAAGGTTTACCCGATGCGGGTCACCCGGGAATTGCCGGAAAAGGAGTGGCAGGAGAATCATCGCGGACGCGAGTGGTTGCCGCCGAAACTGGCAATCAAACGGGTCAAACAGGCGGAATTGAAACCGATGATTCAAGCCCTGGCCAAGCAACTGAAAGATTAGGTTTTTTAAATGGCGATTAAGGCTAGGCTGATAGCCGCCCTGTTGCGTCATGGTGAGTATCAGCAACTGCCGGATACCCCGAGTGCCCTGCAGCCCTTTCCTTTGACCAAGCCAGGCGCTGAACAGGCGGAGCGCTCGGTAACCCTGGTTGAAGGTATTCTCGAGATGTTCAAATGGTCATTGCATCCGGTGATCGACAGCTCACGGCTGTTGCGTGGCTGGCAGACTGCCGAGGTGTTGTGCCGGGGATTGCAGATCGGCCGTCAAGACAGGTTGCAGATCGAGTCCTTCGACGCCTTGGCTGAACGATCATTGGGTTCAGCGGCCAACCTGAGCTTGCCACAGATCGAGTCGGTGCTCAGGGACGATCCCCGTTTTCCATCGCCGCCAAAAGGTTGGAAGTCTGACAGCCACTACCGGCTGCCGCTTCAAGGAGCAGAGTCCCTGATGGATGCCGGCGCACGGGTGGCCGGGCATCTAGAGCTGCGCCTGTCGGCGCTGCAGGCACAAGTGGAAGTGGATACGGTGAAGCTGTTTGTGGGACATGGCGCGGCCTTCCGCCATGCGGCTCACCATCTCGGTGTATTGCCCTTTGAGCGGATCGCGGCGGTGAGTATGTATCACTGCCGGCCGGTCTTTCTCGAGCGTCTGCCGGATGGGAGCTGGCAGCATCTTACCGGAGACTGGAAAATCCGTTCCAGTGGAGACTCATTTGACGACTAAGAACAATAACGACGCTAGACCTCACAATAAGTATCTGCCGGTTTACAAGGGCTTGAAATGGCTTGATGTGGATCTGCCCACAGACGGTGAAGCATGGCTCTCGGGCAGGCGCCTATCGGTGGTCAAGGAGCGGGGGCAGCGTATCTCGACGGAAATGCTGTTGAGAGAAGTGGTGAACCAGGGTGAGTGGCGGTGGCCGAAACACAAGCACTATTTTTTCTCCGACCTGCACGCCGACGCGGATGCCTTTGTCGCCTCCCTGGTGGCTTCCGGGGGGGTGAGGAAGACAGGTAAAAAGGCCTCTGCACTGAAGCTGACGACTCAGGGCAAAGATGCCATCTTTGTGATCGGAGGAGACTGTTTCGACAAAGGTCCCAGCAATTTGAAACTGTTGCGGGTGATACAACAGCTTAGAAAACTGGGTGCGAAAGTGGTGTTGCTCGCAGGTAATCACGATCTGCGCATTAAACTGGGTATCGCATCGGTCGGTATGGATCCCGATCCCCGCCATGACCATTTTTTTATTCGTATGGGGAGTAAAGTCATACCCATGCTGCGGGAGATCGTGGATGAGTACCTGCAGGACAAGAGTGCCTTACAGGGTATTCCCCCCAGCCGCACCTGCCGCCGTATCCTTTATCCCCCGAAGCGCTGGTTCAAAGAGTTTCCCAAAATGGCGAGCTGGGTGATGCCGGACAAGCGCATGGCCAAGGAGCTGAAGCGTCTGCAGGAGAAAATCGATGCCTTTGAGTCAGATTGTAAGGCGGTAGGCCTGAGCCTGCGTCATGTGTATGCTGCAGTAATGAAATGGCAGGAGCTGTTTCTCACACCCAGTGGTGAATTCGGGTGGTTTTTCAAACAGATGAGACTGGTCTATCGTCAAGGTTCATTTCTGTTTGTGCATGCAGGCATAGATGACAGAATGGCGAAGCTGATCAAGCGTAAAGGCATCAAGTACGTCAATCGCGAGTTCAGGGAGAGTATCGATGATGAGATCTTTGAGTTCTACTATGGGCCCATGGCCAACCTGATCCGTACCAAATACAGGGATGTGGATATGCCGCTTACGCGCAAGGGGATTAAGTTGATGAACGAGGCGGGGATCTACACCATTGTGCATGGCCATGCCAATCGCCATCATGGACAGCGTATCATGCTGCGAAAAGGGATGATCCATTTTGAATGCGATGCCACATTGGATCGTTACAGTCGTAAGAAAGAGGGATTGAAGGGGGAGGGTGCTGCAGTGACCATCATCCATCCCAAGCGCCTGGTGATGGGTGTCAGTAGCGACTATCCCCATATCAAAGTGTTTGATCAGAAATCCTTTACCTAGCGAACCTCTGACCCATTCCGAGCTAAACAGACAGGCATCGAAGTACACCGGGAAAATAGCGATGAGACAAGGCAAGAAAAATTTCCGCCATGAATCTTTGCAGGATAAAGATTCCATTCAGGCACTGTTAAAAGCGATCTCACAAGGTATCGCCAAAGGCAAATTGGCCTTCAGCGACGAGGACGGTGAGATGATTATGCAACCGGATGGATTATTGCAGCTGAAAGTCACCGCCACCCAGGATGAAGAGCGGCATCGTATCAATTTGCGGATTACCTGGCAGGTTGAAACGGAGCGGCCGAAAAAGAGCAAACACCTGAAGGTGAAAGTGAAGTAGATGGACGCTTTATCGGTACAGGCCGTTACACAGAGAACCACAACTTGTGCCGGCTATCTGCGCCAGCAGGGTCATCGCCTGGTTGTGGCAGAGTCCTGTACCGGCGGCTGGCTGGCCAAGATATTGACCGACCTGGCGGGAAGCAGCGATTGGTTCGATCGTGGATATGTCACATACAGCAACCAGGCCAAGCAGGAGATGTTGGGGGTCTCCAGGGGGGTCCTGCAGCAATTCGGCGCCGTCAGCGAAGCCTGTGTCTTAGAGATGGCGCAAGGGGCGCTCAGGCAGAGTGGCGCCGAGGTTGCGATAGCGATCAGCGGTATCGCCGGACCCGCCGGCGGCAGTGCGGAAAAACCGGTGGGTACCGTCTACTTTGCCTGGCAGATCAAGGGAGGTGAGGGGAAAGCAGATCGGCAATGTTTCACTGGAGATCGCAACCAGGTGCGTTGGCAGGCGGTTGTTCATGCCTTGCAAGAACTTGAACATTTATTGCGTGGTTGATCGATAGAGGACGTCAGGTTGATGAGTGGAGAGCGCTATTTCTTTGCCCTGTGGCCTGATGAGACGGTGCGTGATCGGCTGAATGGGTTGGCTGATGCTTCACAACCGGGTGAAGGGCGCCGCCACACAGCGGATGATCTTCATATAACCGTTGTATTCCTTGGTCAGATAGGGCCTTCTCAAAGGCGTTGTGTCGAAGAGGTTGCTGATTCGATCAGGGTGCCGTCCTTCCAGTTGTCCATCGACCGTACCGGTTACTGGTCCAGGCCAAGGATCTTCTGGGCTTCACCAGCGCAGACCCCCAAACCGCTCAGCCAATTGGTCGCCGATTTAAATAACGCTCTTATGGGGTGTGGTCACGAACCGGAGCGGCGTGACTATAAGCCTCATGTCACCCTCTACAGGAAGGCACGTCAAGTTGTTCCGGCGCAACTGGCGCAACCCATCCTCTGGCAGGTGAAAGAGTTTGTTTTGGCATCTTCCGCAAATCCAGGTCACTCAACAACCCGCTATCAGGTGTTGAGACGATGGGCGTTGGATGAGTAAAACTGAGGCGAAACCGGCCTGGCAGAATGGCTTATGGAAGGGTACATCAGGTCTGGTTATGGGGTTCCTGGCGTCCGTAAAGAGAAGTGTAGAGGCCATTGTTCTGCAGCAATTCTTCATGGCGACCCTCTTCCACTACCTGTCCGTTTTCGAACACCAGTACCCGATCCGCCTGTTTTACCGCGCTCAATCTATGTGCAATGATGATCGTGGTTCTGCCCTGTAGAAAATCCTGTAGCGCGTCATGGAGATTGCTTTCCGTTGTGGTATCGAGGGCAGAGGTGGCCTCGTCGAGAATCACCACCTTGGGATCGGTCAATACCATACGCGCCACGGCGAGACGTTGCCGCTGGCCGCCGGAGAGACGGATACCAAAACGGCCGATCATCGTTTCCAGGCCCTGATCCATGGCTTGTATGGTCTGCTTCAGTTGCGCAATCTCCAGGGCCTGCCAAAGTTTCTCGTCTTCCATATCGCGACCCAGGGTGAGGTTGATTCTGACGCTGTCATTGAGTAGAGCAGGGTGCTGTAACACGGTGGCGACATGATCCCGCACCACATCCATGCCGATCTCATCCACAGCGATGCCGTCAAACAACACCCGTCCCGACTTGACCGGATAGAGACCCAATAGGATCTGTACCAAGGTGGTCTTGCCGCCGCCGCTGGCACCGACAAAGGCGACCTTTTCACCGGCTTTGATATCCAGGTTGACGTTGTTCAAGACGGTCGAGCCGTCGCCATAGGCAAACTGGATATCCTCAAGACGCAGGCCGACGGTGGCTTTGCCTTGGAAGGGATTGTGCTTGTGCGGATAGATCGGTTCAAGGTCGACCCTGAGCATATCATTGATCCGGCTGAGAGCAGCGCGTGCGCCATTGTAGGCATACTGGATGTTCAACACCTCTTGCACCGGCCCCATCATGAACCAGAGGTAGGCGTAGACCCCTAGCATCTCGCCTATGGTCAGGTCAGACCAAAGCACCATGAACATGCTGACAGCACGAAAGATATCGAAACCGAACATGAAGACCATGAAGGAGAGGCGATTCGCCGCGTCGCTCTTCCAGGTGAACGCGGCGGAATGGTGGCGAATATGGTCTGCCTTGTCGATGATACGTCGAATATAGTGTCGCTCCCGGTTACTGGCGCGAATCTGCTGGATGGCGTCCAAGGTCTCTTCCAGGGATTCCTGGAACAATTGGAAGGCTGAATTTTCCTGCTTCTTGAGGTGTGTGACCTTGTGACCGAAGAGGGTGGTGATATAGATCACCAAGGGATTAAGCAGGAGGATGAACAGGGCCAGGGCCCAGTTGATCCAGAGCAATACAATGGCGGTGCCGATGATACTCAACGAGGCCACCAGAAACTTGCTGGTGGTGATGCTGACAAAATTGTCCACCGCCTCCAGATCGGTGACCAGGTGGGAGGCGACGGTGCCGCTGCCCATGGTTTCGTAGGCGGACATGGAAATACGCTCTAGCCTGAGGAGCAGATTCCGTCGGATACGGTAGATGACATCCTTGCCAATGCAGGTGAATTGCCAGGTCTGCCAGACACCGAAGACAAGGGCGAGTAGACGCAGGATCAGGGTGAGAGCCAGGATGGCGAGAATGTATAGCACCGGTCCGTGCCAGGCCTGGGGAAAGAGGCCATTCATGACGGCAACCGCCCGTCCGGGCTGGTTTAGCAGCACTTCATCGACCAGCAGAGGGATCAGCAGGGGAACGGGTACGGCGGCGATAGCGCCGAGGATGGCAATCAGATTGGCGGCAACGAGTTTGCGGCGGTGCCGCAGCACCATCTCGATCAGTTCACTCCAGCGGTATTCCCTCTCGCGTAAGCCATCGCTACTCATGGCAACGAAGTTTGGCCTTCATCCGTCGCAACCCCTCGATACGACTCTGGGTATGGTGAAGACGATCATTCTCCTGATATTCGGCGACTGCGGAATAGCCCAGATAACTGAGTGCGCCCGGTATCCAGAGGGAGCCGATCCAGATGGAAGCACCGGTATAGGGGTCTTCGTAGAATCCCGGTTTGGCACTGTAGGCGTGGCCTTCGAGCTCTGACAGTCGCTGTTCCAGCTGCCTGCAGTCCAGCGCTTCATCCCCGGCTTCATAGAGAGGTTCCACAGGTCGGGGATAGGCTCTTTGATCCTCAGCCGAGATGGCAGGCATTGAGACCAGCAGCAACAGCAGCAGAAGCAGGGTGTATGGTTGACGTTTTATCATGCTACGGCTCCCTATCCCCTCAGCGAGACATGACGGTGACTCGAAAGGGAGGTCAGAGTACGGACTCGTTAAAATCGTAGATCAGATTGCTTTCCGGTCGCTGTACGAAATTCCCCTGTACATAATCGGTGCCACTGCTCCACAGCACGGCAATGCTACGTGGGTCCTCAACCTGCGGAGCTATAACTTTGATACCTTTTTCATGGGCAAGTTCTATGAGCTCCTTGAGACCTTGTTCAGGATCCTGCAAGAGATTGAAATCGAGCTTGATATAGTGAATTGGAAGATGTTCTATTACCCGCTCGGTATCCGCTGTAAGGGTGACGCGGGTCAGCAGGGATGTGATGCCCAACTTGTTCAGGACATCGAAACAGATTTTGGCGGATTTCAGGTTTCTGGCCACATCATTGATGTTGAACTCGAATGTCAGGGTATCTTTGTAGATCTGTCCTTGACGATGCTTTTCCTGCAGCCAGGTGAGACGTTCCATGTTTTCCAACAGATCCGTGGACTGGGAAACGAATAGATGCAGATCATTGCCCTGGTGTTTATGATCACTGATGGCATGTACTGCTCGCCGGGTGGTCCAGTGATCGACCTTGCTGATCAATCCCAACTCCTCGGCCTTGGGGATGAACTCCGCGGCACGGTGTAGTTTGCCATCGGGCTCCTTGAGTCGAAGCAGGGTCTGATAGTGGGCCTGGGTGCTGCCCTGGAGGGCCACGATTGGCTGGAAGTAGATGTCGAAATAGTCATGCTCAAGGGCATCTTCGATCAAAGAACCCATATCTTGAGCGTCGCCTTCACCTGTCTGATCCTGGGTCGCCACCTCAATTTCAACGAACTTGATTTGGTTGCCGCCATCCTCCTGGGCATTTCGGCTGGCGATCTGAGCGTGGGCGATAATTGAGCGAGAATCGTGATTATTCGTCTCAACCGGGTAGATGCCGATGCTCAGTGTGACACCGACGGTGGTGTTCTCGACTTCGATGATCTGCTTCGATGCGGAATGACACAGGGTTTCGCCCAGGGATTGCAACTCCTCCTGGGTAGGACGTAAGGCAAGCAGGCTCAGACTGTTGTCACCAAAGCGGGTCAATATATCCTGGCTCTGCAACTGCTGTTTGAGATGATCGGCAACCACCGCGAGCACAGCATCCAGGCCGCCGATACCCACCGATTGGATCAGCTCCTCCGGATTGTCGATCTGAATGTAGAAGATTCCCGTGATTTCATCGATAGGCGATTCAGATTGCAACAAGGCATCAAGACGCTCGAGCAGATAGTTGCGGGAGTGCAGACCTGTCTCTTTTTCGCCTCGGGTATGGCCGTGAAGACGGTGGCTGAGTTGACGTGCTCGGCGGATGCGGTTGGTGACAGTCGTGATGAGATGTTTGGGTGCGATTGGCTTGGAGAGAAAGTCCTCGCCACCGAAACTTAGCGCGCTCAACTGCTTGTCGAGATCCTGCTCACCGGAAAGAAATACGATCGGCACATCGAGAAACTCGTTCTCCTCGCGGATAACAGTGGTCAGTTCAGTGCCGCTTGCTTCCGGCATGTAGAGATCCATAAGGATCAAATCCGGTTTGAACTCCTGCAACACATCCATCACTTGTAATGGATCTATGACACTTCGGCATTCGAAATTGGCCTTGCTTAAAATTGCATCGGCAAAGTCCGCCTGGGCCGGGTCGTCCTCGACGATCAGGACACGATAGGCGGTATGAGAATGGGTGGATGAGAGTTCGTGGATGCGTTTTGCCGCCAGATAGGGATCGACCGGTTTTACCCAGTAGGCACTGGCATCCACCCGCATGGCGGAGAGACGCGTTTTGAGATCCGAATTGTCGGCGACAAAGGCCACGGGCATGCCGGGGAGCCCATTGTTCTTATTCCACAACCCGCCCTTTTTCGATTCCGGGAAGAGCTCAGTCAGCCTATCCACATGGCTGATCAGTATGCTTGAATCGTCTGGATTGATCTCATAGTGATGAATAACCTGTTCCACATCGGTGAGATACTCAACGTCAAATTGATTGACTTGCAGATGTCGGGTCAGATTCGCAGCCAGTGCTTCATCGACGCCGAGAATAAAAACCTTCTGGTCGGTAGCCAGCTGCGGTACCTCCTCATCAGTCTCCGCGGCTTTGCTGGCAAGCAGTTCCGCCTGTTGGTTACAGGCTTGGATGGCTGCATCTTTGAAGGCATGCACCAAACCGTCCAATGCCACAACATCGTCGTGCTGTGGCTTCAAACCAGTGCCGTGATAGTCGCCGAGATGGGAAATCAGGGATTTTCCACTCTGTGCAATCTGCGGCACACCGAATTTGGTCCCGGATTCATTCAGGGTAGTGATGCGTTCAATCAGCGTATCCAGATGTTTGCCTTTCCAGTCGCTGTGTACCAGTTGGTGCCAATTCTCCAGGATTGCAGAGACCCTGCCCGGGACTTGATTCAGGAATGTTTGAACCAAGTCAGGTTTTGCGGCTTTTTTCGCGGCTTTGTCGTTACTCATCAGGATATTGGGTTTATTTTTTGCGTGTCAATGCAAGACATGTGCTTCAGCTTCTAACTACTTGTCCGATCAGGGAATGATAGCGGTTTGTTAGGCCAACAGGAAGCACTCATTAAGGATAAGCAAGGATATGGTGTCACTATTTCAGCCAGCAGGAGAATCCCCAATCGATCGTAGCTCGGTGACATGGAAAGCGCCCCCCCTGATTTCCCAGCGTATATTGAAATCGTAGAGGCGCATACCGAATTGGTTCCTTTTGGCTTCGTCCATGTATGCGGGACGGGGGTCATTTTGCAAAATACCCTGTATCAGCTGACGCAGGTGCCGGGCCTCCTCAGCCGGCATCTGCTCGAGGGCTGTCTGGGCCGCGGCCGAGTAGCTCAACTCAATAGACTCCCCAGGGGCCTCCGGGGCGTAGCCACTCTCTGCATCCGGAACCGCATCCACGTAGGGCAGATAGGGTTTGATATCAAGCACAGGGGTGCCATCCAGGATGTCGATGCCGGCCAGATGCAGTGTGACACCATGCTTCGACAGATCGAGTTTGACCAGCTCGACTACCGAGAGACCGATAGGATTGGGACGTATGGGGCTGCGGGATGCGAACACACCCACCCGTTGATTTCCCCCCAGTCGGGGTGGGCGCACGGTAGGCTTCCAATCGCCCCTTGGTGAGCCGTGAAATACGAACATCAGCCAAATATGGGAGTAGTCCGCCAACTCGCGGAAGGCCTCTTCCCGGTTGTAGGGAGGCAGTATCTCCAACCGCGCCTCGGCTTCGGCTATCAGGCGCGACTGCCTGGGGATGCCGAATTTTTCCTTGAAACAGGAGTGGATGATGCCGATTGGATTGAATTCGAAGGATTGCATGCTTATTTTTTGAACTGAATAACCTTTTTCAGGGGGTTGAGGTTGATTTCATCGAATACCGTACCCGGATGAGAATCCAGCACCAGCATCACGGCATTTGCGATGTCTTCCGTGCGCAGAGAGTTTTCCGCCAGCTCCCCCGGCTTGAAATTCAGATTGTCATAAAAACCCGTGTCCACCATGCCGGGATTGATAATGCAGACCCTTACGCCACTGTTGCTGCATTCAGCGCGCAATGACTGGGCGAAACCCCGCAAGGCAAATTTACAGGCCGAATAGATCGCACCTTTTCTTCCTCCCGTCAGTGCGGATTCCGAACCGATGATTATCAGATCGCCAGTTGCAGATCTTTTGAGCAAGGGTACCAGGGCACGGGCGACGTACAGGTGCTGCAGCAGATTGATCGCCACCAAGTCACTGATCTGCTGGTAAGAGAACTCCTCGAGATTGCCGAAGCGTCCGGATCCCGCATTCAAGATTGCCCCATTCAAGTCCGGATGTTCAGCCGTTATCTGCTGCAAGCGTTCCGGCAAGCTATCCAGCGCGGCGAGGTCGACAACATACTTTTCAAGTCCCTCGGTTTCGCTCCACTGGCTGAAATCCCGGCCAACCGCCACCACTCGCTGGCCTTGACTCAGCAACCGCCTGGTGATCGATGCGCCGATACCGTCACTGGCGCCGGTAACTAGAACCTTCCGTGCTGAGGTCTGAGAATTGCTTTGCATTGGCGTTCAACTCATCATCTGCCGATAGTGTTTGATCAGGGTTTGAAACAATCCGAGCTGTCGGTTAACCAGGGATTGCACGAATTTCCCGCTGATCCCACGGGATTCATTGGCAGGATTATCCGAGACGATCTTGAATACTGTAGCGGATGCGATTGCGTCAACCTCGCATACGGCATCAGCGAATCCGGATGATTCCATGTCATAGGCCATGTTATCCGCATATTCACACTCGGGCTCGGTTACACATGTCAATGGGCCCACCACTTCGGTCATCGACTGCGGAGTCGCAAGAGACCAGGTTTCATTGCGTTGTGGATCGATGATGCGATCCACCAGCAGTGGTGTACCGACCTCGAGTGATCCATGACCGCAGATCCCAAGGTTGATCCACTGTACAGCAGAGCCCTTGGTTATTGAATCTATATAGTGCACACCTCTGGCGGAGGCCGCACTGCCAGTCCCGGTGATGACCAATTGAATGTCATTGCCCAGGTAAACCGGCATATGCCTGTTTGCCTGATCCCGCTGTAAGTTCAAACTCCTGATCAAAGGCTTTGCCTCTGCAGGCAACGCAATGACAAGATTGATTGTGCTGTTGTTTGTTGCCGCATCCATTTCATTACGCCTGATAGCGGTTGCCTATTTCCCGATAATAGGCCGCACGTTCGAGATGACCGCGCTTCTCTGCGCCCTGGGCAAGGATCTTGCATTTAGTCACTAGCGTATCGATGGTCGCGACTCGATCTTCAACATCAAGCCACTGATTATCCAGCAACTTCAGTAAGCTCTGAACGCGAAATCTGTCCATACCCCAATATCGCTGAGATAACTGGTCGGCATGTCCCCCATACTTCTCAATCAAGGGTTCATCGATGAACAACACCTCTTCCCTGGCGCAGATTCTCAGCCATAGATCGTAATCTTCGCAAGCCGGCAATTCGGTATCGAACAGACCGTACTCCTCAAACAGTGTCCGGTGCAGTATGACCGAGGAGGGGGAGATGACACACAGAGGCAGACAGCGCTGGAATATCCTGCCACCACTCTTAGCATGCTTATGCATCTGGTTGACTCTGACTCCCTTGCGTATCCACACTTCATTAGAATGACAGAGACGGAATTGTGGCGATTCGTTCAATGCCTCGATCTGTAACGCGAGTTTATTGGGTAACCAACGATCGTCGGAGTCGAGAAAGGCAATCCAATCACCCTGCGCATGTTGTATACCCAGGTTTCGCGCACTGCTGACGCCCAGATTTGGTTGATGAAGATAGTTGCATTGGCTATATCTATCTTCCATCAATCGGCCAGTGCCATCTTCTGAACCGTCATCCACAACAATGATCTCCAGTGGCGGATGGATCTGCGACAATACCGAGTCAACCGCACTCGGCAAGGTATGGATACGATTGTAGGTTGGGATAATAACTGAGATCGACATAGATCAAAGGTTAAATATGAGATTAACACCCTTGCCGGCTGGATAGGATTTTATAGCACAATCAGGCTTCAAAATATTTGGAGTTTGCCTGATCAGGACGGATAAGCCCTTCAAGATTAAGGTTTTTTGTAAAATTGTTTGAGCTGTGTTGCAAAAACCGGGCAAAAAACACCATATACTTTATAATTGACTACGAAACTGTGCGCTGAAACCTATGGATGGATTCTCAACAATGCGTATCTGGCAAGGGATTTTGCACATTCCAGCAACTTACCTGAGAGGAGGGTTTCTCCTCGGAGCCTATGCTGAAGTGAAATCGAGAAGATTTGATACAGATGCTGTGCTTGAGAAGATTTTACAGCATGACAAAGAGGGATTTGTCTCTTTCTATGAACGCTACCGGGGACGCGTCTACCGCTTCATAGTCAGGCAATATGGAACGGGAGAGTATGGCAAAGCCGCCTACTATTCGGCGTGGCGGCATCTGGTGATTTCAGGGCTTACGAATAAAACGCCCAAAGATCTCAAGCTCTCATTCTATCGATACCTGGGAAAGACGGTACAAACGTCAGGCGTTTCGCAAAGCGCAGATATGCAGAGTAACTATCTGCCCCGTGATATTGAACAGGATGGCAACTGGAGTTTGGTGCTGATAGAGCATTTCAAGCACCTGCCCGACGATAAGAAGCGCTACTTCCTCTTCAAACATGAGCTGGGTATCAGCGAAACAGCCATATCCAAGGTATTGCATGTCAGCAAAAAGAAAGTTGAAAGGGGCTTGAGCATCGCAGAGTCCCAGCTTCGTGAGGCGATGATAGATTCCGGTTGCCCAAAAAGGCGTTCCCTGGAGCGGCTCTATCGTGAGAGCCGGGTGGTGAAACCGCCTGCATCCTGGGATCGGGAGATTGTCGACTCCTTCAATATGTGGCTCAAACAGACCGAACAGCCCGAGCAACCTAAGCAGGTCCCTGCCAAACCAGCAGCTGCCAAGGGTTTGGCGGGTAAGCTGGGCCTCATCAAGGATCAGGTCAGATCCAAAATTTCAACACTGGGTAAGCGATCCAGCCCAAAACAAGCCCGGGTGCGTAAACTTACCTAGGGCCTATTGGGTTGGTGTTTGCTGACACCAGCCTCATGTTTGCCTATCGAAGGTAGGGAAAGTGGTTCCTGCACTCCTAGAGGTAGTGTAGAATTCCCGCTTTTTCCTAAGCCGGAACCGCCATGCAAGATATTAATCCGATTAGCCAAACCATCGCTGATTTGAAGGGACGGGTCGCCTCCTTAAGGGGGTATCTTTGACTATGAAGGCAAACAGGAGCGTTTGACCGAAGTTCTGCGCGAGTTGGAAGATCCCTCAGTTTGGAATGATCAGGAGCGTGCCCAGGCCCTGGGTCGGGAGCGTGCCACCCTGGAAGCCGTCGTACTTACCATCGATGAACTTGCCAACGGCCTGGCTGACGCTGGCGAATTGCTGGAAATGGCTGTGGAGGAGGGTGACGAGGCGGCTGTCGATGGGATTCAGGAAGAGCTTGCGGATTTTAGCAATAAGGTCTCGGTGCTGGAGTTTCGTCGCATGTTCTCTGGCGAAACCGACCACTGCAATGCATTTCTCGATATTCAGGCCGGCTCTGGAGGTACGGAGGCACAGGATTGGGCGGAGATGCTGCTGCGCATGTACTTGCGATGGGGTGAGCATCGCGGTTTCAAGACCGAGCTTATCGAGGTCTCCGCCGGCGAAGTGGCAGGCATAAAGAGCGCCACGGTTCGCTACGAGGGCGAGTATGCCTTTGGTTGGCTGCGCACGGAAATAGGGGTTCACCGCCTGGTGCGTAAATCACCCTTCGATTCCGGCAATCGGCGCCATACCTCGTTTGCGGCGGTCTTCGTCTCCCCGGAAATCGACGATTCCATACAGGTGGAAATTAACCCCGCTGACCTGCGTATCGATGTCTATCGCGCCAGCGGTGCGGGGGGGCAGCATGTCAATCGGACCGAATCGGCAGTGAGAATCACCCACAATCCGACAGGTATCGTGGTGCAGTGCCAGAATGACCGTTCCCAGCATAAGAACAAGGCCACGGCAATGAAACAACTGAAGGCCAAGTTATACGAGTTCGAGGTGCAGAAGCGAAATGCCTCCCAGCAAGAGCTGGAGGAGAGCAAGTCCGACATCGGCTGGGGTAGCCAGATTCGCAGTTATGTCCTTGATGCTTCCCGGATCAAGGATCTGCGTACTGGCGTCGAGACAGGCAACACCCAGGCGGTGCTCGATGGGGGACTCGACATGTTCATCGAAGCGAGTCTCAAGAGCGGGATTTGATTGGATTTTAATAACGCTATGGACGCAAAGAAGCGCCAAGGGCGCAAAGTTTGTTAATGTGGATTTGTGTATGGTTGTCGAGACCAGCATTATCCAGATTGCGCTCTTTGCGTTATAAGCCAACTGACAACTTGAAATGAAGTACTAATGAACGATCAGACAGACGAAAACAAGCTCATTGCCCAGCGTCGTGAGAAGCTGCAGAAGATGCGCGATGACGGGAATGCCTTTCCCAACGATTTCCGCCGCAACAGCATGGCCGGTGAGCTGCATGCCGAGTATGGAGATAAATCGGGCGAGGAACTGGAGGGTATGGGGCTGCGGGTCAAACTGGCAGGCCGCATGATGAGTCGGCGGGTGATGGGCAAGGCGAGCTTTGCCCATTTGCAGGATATGTCGGGACGTATGCAGCTCTTCGTTCAGAGAGATTCCCTGGAAGAAGGTGTCTACAACAGCCAATTCAAGAAATGGGATATTGGTGACATCATCGGAGCCGAAGGGGTAATGTTCAAGACCAAAACCGGTGAGCTTTCCGTCAAAGTCGATAACCTTCGCTTGTTGACCAAGGCGCTGCGTCCCCTGCCGGAAAAATTTCACGGTCTCTCGGACCAGGAGATTCGCTACCGTCAGCGCTACGTGGACCTGATCATGAACGAGGCGTCACGCAATACCTTTCAGTTGCGCACCCGTATCGTGCAGTTCATTCGCAACTTTCTCGATCAGCGCGGATTCCTGGAAGTGGAGACACCGATGATGCAGGTGATCCCCGGCGGCGCCACCGCGCGACCCTTCGCTACCCGCCACAACGCCCTGGACATGGACATGTTTCTGCGTATCGCCCCGGAGCTCTATCTGAAACGCCTGGTGGTGGGGGGATTCGAAAGGGTCTATGAAATCAACCGCAATTTCCGCAACGAGGGGCTCTCCACCCGGCACAATCCCGAATTTACCATGCTGGAGTTCTATGAAGCCTATGCCGACTATAACGACTTGATGGATTTGACCGAGTCGATGCTGCGGGGGCTGTGTCAGGAGGTGTTGGGCAGCACCGAGGTCTCCTACCAGGGAGAGCGTTACGATTTTAACAGCCCCTTCCAACGCATGACGGTCAAGGAGTCAATCTGCCATTTCAATCCCCAGATCACGGTGGAGATGCTGGATGATGAGGCCCAGGCCCGGGGCATAGCCGAGAAGATGGAGATCCCTCTCAAGCCCAGCTATGGCCTTGGCAAGATCCAGATCGAGATATTCGAAAAGAGTGTTGAACATCGATTGATGAATCCCACTTTCATCACTGCCTACCCCACCGAAGTTTCACCCTTGGCGAGACGCAACGACCAGGACCCGTTTGTCACCGATCGTTTCGAGTTCTTCGTCGGTGGCCGAGAGATTGCGAATGGCTTCTCCGAGCTCAATGATGCGGAAGACCAGGCGGAGCGGTTTCGCAAACAGGTGGAGGAGAAGGAGGCCGGGGACGATGAGGCGATGCATTTCGATGCGGATTATGTGCGCGCCCTGGAACACGGTATGCCGCCCACAGCCGGCGAAGGCATCGGTATCGATCGGCTGGTGATGCTGCTCACCGACTCCCCCTCGATCCGGGATGTGCTGCTATTTCCGCATCTGCGGCCGGAGTAGGGCACAGGGCTGCCTCAACTCCCTAGAGACCGTACAGCAGCAATCCCTCCGCATGCTCCAAATGGTGTGCGGTGCCTGCCAGCACCAGTACGTCCCCTGCCTGGAGGCGTGTCTCGGGTGTTGGCGCCTCGCCCCTGATGCCGCCGCGGCGCACCGCTGTGACACTGACATCCCAATCCCATAGATGCAGGTCTTGTATGGTGTGGCCCACGGCGAAGGCTCGTCCAGGCAGGGTGACGGTATGCAGGCGCTCCTGAAAGCCCTCATCATGTTCCAGATCGATGGCTTCCTCGCCGTGGTAGAAATCCCGCAGCAGTTTATAGTGGTTTTCACGGATCTCGCGCATGATCTTGAGGATGCGGGAACCCGGTACCTTCAGCAGCAGCAGTAGTTGACCGCCCATCATCAGACTGGCCTCAACCGCCTCTGGCATAACCTCCGCTGCGCCCGCCTCTTCCAGCTCCTCCAAATGGGTATCGTCCTTGGTCCGCACCAGGACGGGTAGATCCGGGGTTGATTTGCGGATCTGGTGCAGGATTTGGAGTGCTGTGGTGTGATCTTCAAAGGTGATCACCACCACACCGGCCCGTTCCATACCTGCCGCATGCATGATCTCATGCCGAGTGGCGTCCCCGAAATGGACCGGTTCACCTGCCTCATGGGCCTCCCTGACGACCGAGGCGTCGAGGTCGAGGGCGACATAGGGGAAACCCTCGTGATCCAGGAGTCGGCCCAGGTTTTGACCGATACGACCGTAGCCGCAGATGATGACATGCTGATCCATCCCCTCTGCTTCATGTTCCAGGTCCTGGGGGATTGCCTGGTCCTGGTCAGAGTTGCGTAGATTACAGAATTTTTCCGTCAGTTGGCCGTTGTAGCGAATCAGAAACGGCGAGATCGCCATGCTGATGATGATGGCGGCAAACAACATCTGCCCCGCCTCGCCGGGGATCAGAGAGGATTGCAGGGATAGATCAAGGAGCACAAACCCGAACTCTCCACCTTGAGCCAATAACAGACCGGAGCGGAAAGCGGTTGCCAGAGAACGCTTGGTTTGACGCACCAACAACAGGATTATGCCCGCTTTGGCGGCGATCAGGGCGGCAGCGATAATGAACACCCAGTGAAGTTGGGGTAGCAGTGACATGAGATCGACACGCATCCCCACGGTGACGAAGAAGAGCCCCAGCAGGACATCCTGAAAGGGGCGGATATCGGCCTCGATCTGATGACGATACTCGGTCTCACCCAACATCATGCCAGCCAGGAAGGCCCCCAGGGCAAGGGAGAGCCCGGCCTCATGGGTCAGCCAGGCAGCAGCCAGGGATACCAGGAGTACGGTCAGGGTGAAGAGTTCGGCTGAACGGGCCCGGGCGATCTCGTGAAACAGGGGGCGTAAAGCCCAGTGGCCAATCGCCATGATCACAACAAATACCAGTGTGGCCTTGAGTAGGGCCCAGGATAGGGGTATCAGCAAACCTTGCTCTGTATCGCTGGCCAGGATCGGTATGATTACCAGCAATGGGATTACCGCGAGATCTTGAAACAGCAGGATACTGACGCCTACACGACCATGCCCTGTGTTCAGCTCAACCTGCTCGGAGAGCTGCTTGATCACTATCGCGGTTGAGGAGAGGGCGAGGATCGCGCCTGTGATCACTGCGGCAACCAATTCGAGTCCCAGCAGCCAGGCCACAGCACCGGCAATCAATGCGGTGAGCAGCACTTGACTGCCGCCGAGACCGAATACGGCACCTTTCATGGCGATCATCTGGGGCAGGGAAAATTCCAGTCCGATGGCAAACAGCAGGAATACTACCCCGAACTCGGCCAGGAACTGGGTCTCCTCATTGGAAGCGATCACACCGGAGCCGAAGGGACCCACCAGGATGCCGACAATCAGATAACCGAGTATGGGCGGCAAGTGCAAGCGCTTGAACAGGGTCACCGTTATTACCGCGACCCCGAGCAATATGAGAATGATCTGTAAGGTATGAATATTCATTTAGGATCGATCTGGTGTCACTGATAGGGCCAAGTTTGCTGGTATTGATGAAATAAATCCAATCACAACGACGATTAGGTGCGATAAGCCATGGGGGTTTAAACGGTTAAATGTTAAAATCGAGTTTTCAATGCAATCAGAATAGATAAAAGTGGCAAACAAAAAAAACAGTAGACGACCCAGCGGGAAGGATCCCCATCGCGCCCGTGAGGCGCGTAAATACGAAAACCCGATCCCAAGTCGTGAGTTCATCATGGAGACCCTGGAGCGAGAGGGTGTCCCTATGGACATGTCATCCCTGGCCGATCGCCTTGATCTCGCATCGGAAGAGCAACTGGAAGCGTTGCGTCGGCGCTTGCGCGCCATGCAACGGGACGGTCAGCTGGTGTGTAACCGGAATGACAACTACTGCCTGGTCAACAAACGTGACCTGATCGTCGGGCGGGTAATCGGGCATGCGGATGGTTTCGGCTTTCTCAGGCCTGACGATGGCGGAGACGATCTCTATCTCTCCTTCAAGGAGATGCGCTCTGTATTTCATGACGACCGGGCCGTGGTCAGGGTGACCGGCATGGATCGTCGTAATCGTCTGGAAGGGGCGGTGGTCGAGGTATTGGAGCGTAACACCCGAAATGTCGCTGGCCGTCTCTATATGGAGACAGGTGTGGGTTTCGTGGTACCCGATTCCAAACGCTTGAGCAAGGATGTGATTATCCCGAGCAGCGAGATCGGCAACGCCAAGCAGGGACAGATGGTTGTGGCCGAGATTCTGGATCAGCCCACCAAGCGCACTCCCCCCATTGGCCGTATCACTGAGGTGCTGGGCGATCATCTGGGACCGGGCATGGAGACCGATATCGCCATCCGCACCCACAGCATACCGATCGATTGGCCGGATGAGGTGGAACAACAGATCAGCACGATCAAATCTGAAGTGGCAGAGGCGGATAAAAAGGGCAGGGTCGATTTGCGCAGTCTGCCGCTGGTGACCATCGATGGTGCGGATGCCAGGGATTTTGATGACGCAGTCTACTGTGAACCGAAACCGAAAGGATGGCGTCTGCTTGTCTGCATTGCCGATGTCTCTCACTATGTGGAACCAGGCAGTGCTTTGGACAGTGAGGCGCGCATCAGGGGCAATTCGGTCTATTTTCCAGACCGGGTAATCCCCATGTTGCCGGAGCTGTTGTCGAATGGCCTCTGCTCCATCAATCCGCAGGTTGACCGGCTGTGTATGACCTGCGAGCTGTTCATCGACAACAGTGGCAAGGTGTCAAGGTCTAAGTTCTTTCCTGCCGTGATGCGGTCTCACGGGAGACTTATCTACGATGATGTGGCTGCAATGCTCGAAGGTGATGCCAGGTTGTGTGAGAAACACGCAAAGTTGCTGCCTCATCTGGAGAACCTCAATCAACTCTACCAAGTGCTTCTGGAGCAGCGCGCCATGCGCGGCGCCATCGATTTCGATACCACCGAGACGCGGATTGAATTCAATGCCCTGAAACGTGTGGAGCGCATCGTGCCGGTGGTACGCAATGAAGCGCACCGCATCATCGAAGAGTGTATGTTGGCGGCGAATGTGGCGGCGGCGCGCTTCCTGTTACGTAAAAAGCAGCCGGCGCTGTATCGCATTCATGAGGGTCCCGCGGATGAAAAGCTGACCGATCTGAGGGAGTTTCTCGGTGAACTGGGATTGAGTCTCCCCGGGGGCAAGAAACCCAAGGCGTCCGACTATGCGATCCTGCTTGATCAGATCAAGGGGCGGGCGGACAGGCACCTGATCCAGACAGTATTGCTGCGTTCCCTTTCGCAAGCCCTCTACAGCTCGGACAACGTGGGTCATTTCGGGCTATCTTACCAGGCCTACACCCACTTTACCTCACCGATACGACGTTACCCCGATCTGATTGTCCACCGGGCGATTAAACATGCCATCAATAAGGGTGGCGCGGATGACTTCGACTACACCAAGGCGGAACTTCAGGCCTTGGGTGAACACTGTTCGAGCACCGAACGCAAAGCAGATGAGGCGACCCGGGACGCCCTCGATTGGCTGAAGTGCGAATATATGCAGGACAAGGTTGGCGAGACCTTCAATGGAATTATCACCAGCGTCAACTCATTTGGCGTCTTCGTCGAGCTGGATGAGATCTATGTCGATGGTCTGGTGCATATATCCGCACTGCATAACGACTACTACCACTACGATCCGGTAGGGCACCGTTTGACCGGAGAGCGCACCGGCCGGGTATTGCGACTGGGTGACCCCCTGACCATCGTTGTGGCTAACGTCAATCTGGACGACCGCAAGATCGACTTTGTTCCCGCCAAGGGAGAGGACCGGCCCACGGGTAAGAAAAGACAAGCAGGCCGTGCCGGCGACACACCGGGCAGTTCGAAACGGAGCAAGGCCAAGACCCCTGGGAAGGTGAAAAAGCCAGGCAAAAAGAAGACACGGAGAAAACCCTCAAAAACCAAGTCGAAGAAGCGCTGATGCCTGAAGACCGGACATGGGTGCTTGGTCTGCATGCCGTAAAATCAGCACTTCAACGCGAGGATGGGGCTGAAGAGCTGCTGCTGGACAGCAAACGACAGGATGGACGAATTAAAGAGATCCTCGCGCTTGCCGAAACAGCCGGTATCCCATGTCAACGCATACCGGGCAAGGTGTTGGATGAGCGGGTGCGTGGGGAGAAGCATCAGGGTGTGGCGCTGCGTGTTCGGCAACGGCAGACACAGGATGAGCCCTACCTGAAGGCGTTACTGAAAAGGCTCGAGAAACAGCCGTTTCTGTTGATCCTCGACGGGGTCCAGGATCCGCACAATTTAGGAGCCTGTTTAAGGAGCGCCGATGGCGCAGGTGTGGATGCGATTATCGCTCCCAGGGATCGTTCAGTGGCACTCACGGCCACGGTGAGAAAGGTGGCGAGTGGGGCCGCGGAAACGATTCCCTTCATCCAGGTGTCCAATTTGGCTCGAACCCTGAAATGGCTCAAGGCCGAGGGTATCTGGCTGATCGGTACCGCGGGTGAGGCTACCCAGACACTCTACGAAGTGGATCTGCGAGGCGCCTTGGGGATCGTCATGGGAGGCGAAGGGAAAGGACTTCGCAGACTCACCAGGGAGCAGTGCGATCTGCTGGTGAAACTGCCGATGGCGGGAAGTGTGGAGAGCCTCAATGTTTCGGTTGCTTGTGGCATCTCTCTGTATGAAGCGGTTCGCCAGCGTGGTAACGTTTGAATCAAACCGAAGGATTGCCAAGTTTAGGTGTCGAGGAGACTATTGTGATCAGAAAATTAACCTGCATGTCACTGCTGACCTGTTTGATGAGCATGCCCCTCCATGCCGATACCCTGCTGGGCATGACTGTTGATGTGGATTTCTGGAACATGGATTCCTCCGGTTCCTTTGCTGACAGTGACGATCTGCAATCTTTTGATCTCGATAGCGAACGCAACGCCATCCTGACCCTGGCATTTGAACACCCCTTGCCGCTGGTTCCGAACTTCAAGGTCAGAACCAATGACCTGAGCTCATCGGGTGATCAGCGCTTGTCTGATGACTTCGATTACTCGGACACCACCTTTCCCGCCGGCACAGACGTGAACGTGGATTTCGAGGCTCAAAACACAGATTTTATCTTCTATTACGAGGTATTCGATAACGATACGGTATCATTCGATCTCGGATTGAATGTCAAATACCTGGATGGGGATATCGAGGTTGAGAGCAGCGGTCTGCGTGCCAGCGAGACCTTTGACGGCTATGTGCCGATGTTTCACGGGGCCCTCCAGGTGGGTATTCCCGCCAGCCGGGTATCCATCTTCGGTGATCTGAGTCTATTGAGTCTGGGGGATCATACCCTGCAGGACTACACCGCGGGGGTCGCCTACAAACTGGTCGAGAGTCTGGCCGTAGATATCAGCCTCAAGGGCGGCTATCACCGCATCTCCCTGGAACTGGATGACCTGGACGGAATCTACACCGATTGGGACTTCGACGGTGCCTTTCTCGGTGTGCAGGCAGATTTTTAGGCCTGTTTCCCCGCCAGTTGCAGATTTCCCCTCAAATCGGTAGAATCCGCCGCTTCCCGGTGCCCGACTGCTCGCAGTTGATGTCACTGACGACACCATAGCGAATCGACCGGGCATCACTCCTTGCCTTACCGTGTATGCGGAAGGCTGCCTAACCCGTAAGGAGAGACAATGAGGCACTATGAAGTTGTGTTCCTGGTCCATCCGGACCAGAGTGAACAGGTACCCGCTATGATCGAGCGTTATCGTTCGGGTATCGAGACCAAGGGTGGCACGATCCACCGTCTGGAAGATTGGGGCCGCCGTCAGCTGGCCTATCCCATCAATAAAATCCACAAGGCACACTATGTGCTGATGAACATCGAGTGTAACGCCGAGGCACTGGCCGAGCTGGAGAGCGCTTTTCGTTTCAACGATGCTGTGATTCGCAACCTGGTCATCCGTCGCGATGAGGCGCTTACGGAAGTCTCTCAACTGGCCAAGTCCCAGGAAGAGGAGGAGAGAGAGCGCGGATCCTCCCGTGACCGGGATGATGTGATGGATGAGGATGATGAAGTGGATGTGGAAGAAGAAGAGATTCCCGAAGCAACCGCGGAATCAGTCGAATCTTCGGACGATGTTTAATCGAGTGGATTGAGAGGTATACAAATGGCACGTTTTTTCCGACGCAAAAAATATTGCCGCTTTACTGCGGAGGGCATCAAGGAGATCGATTACAAGGATTTGAATCTTCTCAAGGCCTATGTGAGTGAAAGTGGCAAGATTGTTCCCAGCCGCATTACCGGTACCAAGGCAAAGTATCAGCGACAGCTTGCCACCGCGATCAAGCGCGCACGCTATCTGGCACTGCTGCCTTATACCGATCAGCACTAAGGGGGACTAATACCTGCCGGAGTAGCGGTACATGAAAGCATTGGCATCCTTTGTGATGCGTGGGCCGTCCCAGTCAGCAATGGCTACGACCGCCCTCACTATGCTGTCACTGATATTTCCGTTAATCGGCATTATTGGCAGCGCCTGCGTAGGATTGGTATTCCTGCGCCAGGGGGCATCTGCCGGGATTAAAACACTGCTTCTGTCAACCCTGGCCATAGCTTTGTTGATGGTGGTGATTGTTTCAAATCCGTTGCCGGCACTGGGTATATTGCTGGTGCTTTGGATGCCGGTCGCCATGCTGGGCATGGCGTTGCGCAACACCAGGTCACTGGCGTTAACCACACAGCTGACAATCGGATTTGGCCTGTTGGTGGTGTTGATACAGTACATCGTGCTGAGTGAGCCTGCACAATTTTGGCAGGAGTATCTACAGCCGCTTGGAACACGTTTTGTTGAAAGTGGACTGTTGGATCAGTCACAGGGAGAGCTACTGGTTGCGCAATTATCGGTGGTGATGTGCGGGGCGGTCTCTGTGGTCTATATGCTGCAGTTGACAACCAGCCTCTATCTCGCGCGCTGGTGGCAGGCAAGTTTGTACAATCCAGGTGGATTCTCCGAGGAGTTCCATCAACTGCGGGTACATTGGGTAATCGGCGCGATCGGGGCATTGGCCTTAGCGCTCTTGCTCATGCCAGCAGAGAGTGCGCCAACCCTGCTCAACTGCATGGGAGCGGTGTTCCTGGGTGTACTCTTCATGCAGGGATTGGCGGTTGCTCACGGTGTGTTCAATGGAATGAAATCGGCACAGCTCTGGTTGGTATTAGTATACCTGTTGCTGATCATGTTCATGCCACAGATGGTGATGGTTATAACCAGTATCGGTCTGATGGATGTTTGGATTAATTTTCGAGCCCGTTTCAAACAACGCGGGTAAGAACGGCTTGCAGGGGTGCCATCGAAGGCACTCGGCAAGCGATGATTTGACCTATAGAAAGGTGGTTACAATGGAAATTATTCTATTGCAGAAAGTGGATAACCTGGGTGATCTGGGTGAAAAGGTGAACGTGAAGAGCGGCTATGGTCGTAACTTCCTGATTCCTGCAGGTAAAGCTGTACCGGCTACTGAAGATAACGTGAAGATCTTCGAAGAGCGACGGGCTGAACTGGAGAAGGAAGCGGCTGAAAAGCTGCAGGCTGCGGAAGCACGTAAAGCCAAGCTGGATGGATTGGAGATCTCTATTACCTGCAAGGCGGGTGATGAAGGGCGTCTGTTCGGCTCGGTAGGGACCACTGATATCTCAAAGGCCGTCGCTGATGCGGGCGTTGAACTGGCCAAAAAAGAGGTACTGCTGCCGAACGGTGCGTTTCGTGTTGCGGGTGAGTATGAGGTCGATCTGCATCTGCATGCGGACGTGAACGCCAAAATCAAGCTGACGATCGTTCCTGAAGCATAATCGGCTGCAGATCAACATCGTTTGCGCAGTAGGGTGCGGCCTGCCGCACCCTTGATCCATTATTGGGTTGACAGTGAATTGCCTGCCTGGCGCTTTTCTTGCGCTCTTTTACTGTCGTTGGCGTCCGTTCGCGGCTGTTTTGCCCTTTTTGCCCTATTTGCTCCGACCAGCAATGTAGCTGCGTCGCCTTTCCTAGCTCAGCGCAATCCCGTATCCTTACAGGTCGATTCGGCAAATTAGCACCACCCCATCGGTAGACCAAGATTGATGTCAGAAACCGCCTATCCTGAAGAGATCCCCCCCTATCCGGATCAAGATACCCGGGCCATCAAGGTGCCGCCCCACTCGATCCAGGCCGAGCAGTCGGTATTGGGTGGGCTGATGCTGGACAATTCCAGCTGGGACAAGGTCGCGGATCTGGTTGTTGAGAGTGATTTCTACCGAAAATCCCATCGGCTGATCTTCAACGCCATCTCCGCCCAGGCGGAAGAGAACCACCCATTCGACGTGGTGACACTGGCAGAACATCTAGAGCGCAAAGAGGCCCTGGAAGACGCTGGCGGACTACCCTATCTGGTTCGCTTGGTGGAAGAGACGCCCAGTGCGGCCAACATCAAATCTTACGCCGGTATAGTGCGTGAGTATTCCGTAATGCGGCAGCTGATCTCCGTGGGTACGGATATCTCTGACAGCGCGTTTCATCCGCAGGGCAGAAAAGCGGAAGAGTTGCTCGACAACGCCGAGAGCAAGGTCTTCGAGATCGCCGAGCAGACCACAAAGGGGAAGGGCGGATTCGCCCCGATCAAGTCCCTGTTGACCAAGGCGGTGGACAGAATCGAGACCCTCTTCCAGCAGGATGAACCGATCACCGGGCTCGGTACGGGTTTCACCGATTTCGATCAGATGACCTCCGGTCTGCAGCATGCGGATTTGATCATCGTCGCAGGGCGTCCCTCCATGGGTAAAACCACCTTTGCAATGAACATTGCGGAGAATGTGGCCATCCAAGGGGGCAAACCGGTAGCGGTATTCAGCATGGAGATGCCTGGGGATGCGTTGGCGATGCGCATGATGTCTTCCTTGGGGCGTATCGATCAGCTTCGGGTGCGTACCGGAAAACTCGATGACGATGAGTGGCCGCGGCTCTCATCGGCAGTAAGCATGTTGGCGGAGACCTCACTCTTCATCGACGATACACCGGCCCTGTCCCCGACGGAGGTGCGCGCCCGGGCACGGCGTCTCAAGCGCGAACATAACGATCTGGGTTTGATTGTCATCGACTATCTGCAATTGATGCAGGCCCCGGGTGAAGGGGAGAATCGAACCAATGAGATATCCGCCATCTCTCGCTCACTCAAGGCCCTGGCCAAAGAGTTGGATGTGCCGGTGATTGCACTCTCCCAGCTCAATAGAAGTCTCGAGCAACGCACCAACAAACGCCCCATCATGTCTGATCTGCGCGAATCGGGTGCCATCGAGCAGGATGCGGACTTAATCGTCTTTATCTATCGCGATGAGGTATATAACGAGGACAGTCCGGATAAAGGTATCGCCGAGATTATCATCGGTAAACAACGTAATGGACCGATCGGCACCACCCGCCTGACATTTCTTGGCAAATACACCAAATTCGAAAATTACACCGAAGATATCTATGGAGATGAGGGTTATTGATGGGGTATGCCCCTCAAGCCAGAATCGATCATGCGGCCCTGCGTCATAACCTCAAGCGGGCAATAGCTGCCGCCAAGGGCCGCAAGGTATGGGCTGTGATCAAGGCGGATGGTTATGGGCATGGCATGTTGCGTATAGCCACCACCCTGGCCCAGGCCGACGGCTTGGCCGTGGCGCGACTTGCTGAGGCCATGACTCTGCGTAAGGCGGGTATCACTCAGCCTATCCTGGTGTTGGGTGGATGTTATAGCGAAGATGAGTTTCAGCAGGCAGCCAAGGCGACACTTGAGGTCGTGTTGCATCATAGCTCTCAGCTGGCCATTTTGCAGAAGACAGGGCTCAAGGAGCAATCCTTGAAGCTTTGGATCAAGTTCGATACGGGCATGCACAGATTGGGTTTTACCTTGCAGGAACTCGATGCTGTGGTTGCAGCATTGCAGGCAAATCCCGCGGTTGCCGAGTCTAATCTGATGACCCATCTGGCAAATGCGGATGACAGGAATGATCCTGCCACAAGGACCCAGTGCAGACTCTTCGAGTCACTCGATCTTAGTGGCATCAATGCCTGCACCATTGCCAACTCAGCTGGTCTTTTGGGCCATCCGGACTCACTGGCTGATTGGGTGCGGCCAGGGATCATGCTGTATGGCGCATCGCCGTTTGTCGACTCCACAGCCAGTGATGAGAATCTGTTGCCGGTGATGACCCTGGAGAGCCGTGTGATCGCTGTTAAGCAGTGTCAGGCCGGTGAACGCGTCGGCTATGGCGGTACCTTCACTTGCCCGACGGCGATGCCCTTGGCGGTAATCGCTATCGGCTATGGCGATGGTTATCCTCGCCATGCCCCCACGGGTACTCCCGTACTGGTATCGGGAAAACGTCTGCCACTGATAGGTCGGGTATCCATGGATATGATCAGTGTCGATGCACGGGACCTGCCCGGCGTGAAGGTAGGTGACAAGGCTGTACTCTGGGGCAGGGGGCTGCCGGTTGAAGAGATCGCCGACGCCGCAGGGACCATTGCTTACGAGCTGTTGTGCGGGGTTAAACGGCGTGTTGAGTTCCTCGACATAAACAGAGACGCAGATGAGGAGAGTTGATGGCTCAAGGTAGCAAACGTCAGGCGAAATCATGCTATGTCTGCCGGGAATGCGGCGCGAGCTTTCCAAAGTGGGCCGGGCAATGTACAGAGTGTCAAGCCTGGAACTCCCTGGAAGAGAGTCTTGCCGCCCCCGTCTCTGCTGGGAATAGTCGTTATGGGGGCTACACCGGTGAGACATCGACACAGATCCTAAGCTTGACCGATGTGGAGAGTGAGCAGGAGCTGCGATCGTCCACCGGGAGTTCGGAACTCGACCGGGTTTTGGGGGGTGGATTGGTTGAAGGCTCGGTGGTTCTCATCGGCGGCGACCCGGGGATCGGCAAGTCGACCCTGTTGATTCAGACTCTGGCGCGCCTGTCCGAATCCATCTCCACCCTCTACATCTCGGGAGAGGAGTCGCCCCGTCAGTTATCCCTGCGTGCCAAGCGCCTGGGATTATCCACCGATAAGCTGCGCCTGCTACCCGAAACCTGTGTCGAAAGAATCATCTCCGCGGCAGAGCGGGAGCGACCCCGGGTATTGGTGGTGGACTCGATTCAGACCATGTATACCGAGTTATTGCAATCGGCGCCGGGGTCTGTCTCGCAAGTGAGGGAGGCCGCTGCGCAGTTGGTACATTTCGCCAAGCGCCATGGGACGGCGGTATTTCTGGTCGGGCATGTCACCAAAGAGGGTAACCTGGCGGGTCCCAGGGTGCTGGAGCACATGGTGGATAGTGTACTCTATTTCGAGGGCGAGGCGGGCAGTCAGTACCGCCTTATCCGTTGCATAAAAAACCGCTACGGCGCAGTCAATGAACTGGGCGTGTTTGCCATGACTGACAAGGGACTGAAGGAGGTCAGCAATCCTTCAGCGATCTTCCTCTCGCGCCAGGCGGAAACAGTACCTGGGAGTATCATCCTGGTCACCCGCGAGGGTACGCGTCCGCTGCTGGTGGAAGTTCAGGTGCTGGTGGATGAGAGTCCATTGGCGAATCCTCGCCGGGTTACCCTGGGCCTGGAACAGAACAGACTCTCCATGTTGCTGGCAGTACTGCATCGCCACTGCGGTATTGGGATGTTCGACCAGGATGTCTATGTCAACGTGGTGGGTGGGGTGCGCATCACCGAGACAGCGTCTGACCTGGCCGTACTGATGGCGGCGCTATCCAGTTTTCGCGATCGTCCCATCGACCCGGGATTGGTGGTCTTTGGAGAAGTGGGATTGACGGGTGAGATCAGACCGGTGCCCAATGGCCAGGAGCGCCTGCGCGAGGCGGTAAAACATGGCTTCAAACACGCCGTGGTTCCACGTTTGAACCTACCCAAGCAGCCGATTCAGGGATTGCAAGTGACAGGCGTCGATAAATTGTCCGATGTGTTGGAGCTTTGTTAACATTTTTTGATGCATGGGTTACTCTTAGCTCATCTCAGGATAGTTGAGACGAGATGTCTGGATTAACAAACAAAAAGATCCTGTTAGGGGTGACCGGTGGCATCGCCTGCTATAAAAGTGCGGTGCTGTTGCGGGCCTTACAATCTGCCGGGGCTGAAGTACGTGTGGTGATGACTCCGGCAGCTCAGGCATTCGTCACCCCACTGACCTTCCAGGCACTATCGGGGCATGCGGTCTATACCGAGCTTCTCGATCCGGCTCAGGAAGCAGCAATGGATCATATCTCTCTGGCCCGTTGGGCTGACATGATCCTGATTGCACCCGCCACTGCGGACTTCATGGCCCGTGCTGCAGCGGGACTGGCAAATGATCTGTTGGCAACCCTCTGTTTGGCTGCCGAGACACAGATAGTCTTGGCGCCGGCGATGAACCGGCAGATGTGGCTGAATCAAGCAACCCAGGATAATCTCGAGCTTCTGATTCGAAGGGGCTATATCTGTTGGGGGCCGGATGATGGGGCCCAGGCCTGCGGCGAGACCGGACCGGGGCGCATGCTGGAACCCGAGGCACTATGCCAGCTTGTAGAGAACTATTTCAGCCCGGGTATGCTGCAGGGCGTCAAGGTGTTGATGACAGCAGGTGCAACCAGGGAACCCATCGATCCGGTACGTTTCGTGGGAAATCGCAGTTCCGGTAAGATGGGATACGCTGTAGCCCAATCGATGCGTGATTTAGGCGCTGAAGTGACCCTTGTGAGCGGTCCCACAGCGCTTGACCCACCACCTGAAATTACCACTATTCAGGTTGAAACGGCGGCTGAAATGCACTCCTCGGTCATGGAGCATGTTGATAATTGTGATATTTTTATCGCTGTTGCCGCCGTTGCCGATTATCGTCCGAATCACATCGCTTCTGATAAGATCAAGAAAAATAAAGAGATCCTAGCACTGGAACTTGTGAAGAATCCCGATATACTCGCTGAAGTGGCTGCAAAAAAAGATCCACCATTCACAGTAGGCTTTGCTGCTGAGACAGACCAGGTTGAGCAGTATGCCGATGAAAAACGTCGCCGCAAAAAGTTGGATATGATTGCTGCCAACAGGGTAGGTACCCCCCAAGGGGGATTTGAGTCGGACCAGAATGCACTACTCTTGTTATGGCAGGATGGTCGCGAAGAGTTGCCGATGATGGAAAAATCCTACTTGGCTCAACAGCTCGCCGAAAGGATTGCAGAGCAATTCCGTGCACGCAACTGAAATAACGATATTTAATCAGTGCCCGGGATAGCGCGGTCTAAGAGTTTGGGGTAATGCATGGGTAGATGCACAAAGCTAGCGCTGCTAAGGCACACTGAAGTACCCGTTATACGAGTCACTCGGATATTGAGTAGACTTTCGCCAGGTTTCCTGGAGTGAGCAGAACTTTTAACGCAATTACTTATTTGTAATCAATATGGTTGTTACTGAATGGAGTTTCGGAACACCTAGCCTGATCCAGGAAATATTATGGGGTTTCTAAAGCGTAGTGGGGAGCAGAATAATCTGCAGAGTGGTGGCCGCACCATTCGTGGCTATTGGCTATTGGGGGTTATCGCCCTTCTGGTTGTGACGGCAGCTGTCTGGGCCTACCTGGTTTACCAAAATCTGACCTCGACTCAGGCAAGTCACAAGCAACAGGTAGAGTCTACAGCTCAATTGCTTGCCGGGTCCATCTCGTCAGTCCTGCAACAACGCATGGCACAGATCCAAGGTTTAGCCCGTCAGCCCGGCCTGGGCGATTATTTCGATGCATTCAATGAGGTCGAATTACCCGCTGAACAAACCCGGCTCGCCCGACTGGTCCCCGATGCATTGCGGCTAAGGCTGTTGCCCAAAGGCTTTAATGACCCTGATACAAACGAGATGCCGAATATGGGTTACGCGTCCTTGCTGCTATTAAGAAAGGCAGAGGAGAGCGATAGTGTACTACCTGCAGAATTGCATCAGTTTGGTACTCCCCATCAGCATATCGCAATAGCCGGTTCCATCAGCTCCGATCAGGTTGGGGATGTTGCCGGGATAATGCATGTCGCTTATTCAACAGACATGCTGAAAGAGCTCATTGGCAAGCTGGAGAATCTGCATGGCCGTATTGAGGTGCAGCAAGCCCTTTCTGACAAAGATCCGCTTGTGATTGTCGGAAAGGGGGAGAAGCCTGCCGCCGGGACCAATGCGGATGGTTTGATACCGATCAAAGGGACGATCTGGCAGGTTGCCCACTGGGGAGGAACGGGCTTTCAATTCAATCCGATGGACAACCTGTTATTGGTTGCGCCTGGACTGGTTTTGTTTTTGATCACAGCGCTTTTACTGCTTCGTCTCAGTCAACAGATGACCAACGCTCTGAAACGGGATCAGCAGACGATACTCTCCTTAGTGGAGGCGTTGGTCGTTGGTCGGCCCCCCAGAGCACAACCTGCACAATTGGGCGATCTACAATCCACCTTGGAGGTAATGGAACATCAGATCAAGGAGTTTCGTGCGTCTCAGGTTGAGAAGAGCAAGTCGAAACGAGTCATGACTGCAGGCGATAGTGGGATGGGAATCAATATCGACGAAGTGGTGGCAAAACCGCCGGTGGATATACCCTTGGACAGCAGCGCCCATGTCGATATTCCCGCTTCCATCTTCAGGGCCTATGATATTCGCGGCATTGTGGGTGAAACCCTGACCGAAGAGATTGTTACCCTGCTGGGTCAAGGATATGGCAGCGAAATCTTTGAGAAAGGATATCAGTCGGTGGTGGTCGCCCGGGATACACGCAATTCCAGCGAGCGTTTACAGAGTGCTTTGATACAGGGCTTGCAAGCTAGCGGTCGCGATGTGATCGATATCGGTATGGTGCCTACGCCACTGCTGTACTACGCCGTCCATGAGATGGATGCGGAGTGTGGTGTTATGGTGACAGGCAGCCATAATCCGCTGCAATATAACGGACTCAAAATGGTCACCGGCGGTAACAGCCCCAACCAAGACGAGATTCAGGATCTGCGTCGTCATATCGATGCCGGTCAACTGCTGCAAGGCGAAGGTTCCTTCGATTCACAAGAGGTCGTCAACGACTATATTGAGCGCGTGATCTCAGACACCCGCCTGGGGCAACCGCTCAAAGTTGTGGTTGAATGCGGTAATGGCGCAGCATCTGTAGTGGCCCCCGAACTCTATCGGCAGTTAGGATGTGAGGTTGTTGAACTCTATTGTTCGCCTGCAGGGGATTTTCCCAATCATCACCCGGATCCCGGCGACCCAAAAAACATGCAAGATCTGCAAAAAGCGGTTGTCGAGCACCAAGCGGCATTAGGTATCGCCTTCGATGGCGACGGCGATCGCATCGGGGTGGTCGATTCCTCGGGCAAATTGATTTGGCCCGATCGTCTGTTGATGTATCTGGCTATTGATATTCTCACCCGTGAACCGGGCGGTGATATCATCTATGACGTTAAATGTACCCGTCATCTCGCCAACATCGTTCTCTCCAATGGCGGCCGACCGCTGATGTGGAAGAGCGGGCATTCTATGATGAAAGCGAAGATGAAGGAGACTCATGCACTGCTGGCGGGTGAGTTCAGCGGTCATATCCTGTTTGCCGAGCGATGGTATGGGTTCGATGACGGTATCTATGTAGGTGCACGTTTGCTCGAAATACTCTCCCTCGATTACCGAACCAGCGCCGAGGTGTTCGCCGAACTTCCTGAAAGTCTTTCGACTCCGGAATATACCCTGCCGATGGAAGAGGGGGAGGCGCAAAAAGTGATGGCGGCGATAGAGAAGCTGCCTGATCTGCCCGGCGCCAGAATGGTCAAGATCGATGGTCTTCGGGCTGAGTTCGAGCGGGGATGGGGATTGGTGCGTGCCTCCAACACCACCCCTGCACTGCTATTTCGCTTCGAAGCGAATAGTGAAGAGGATCTGGAACAAGTCCAGTCGATCTTTCGTGATATGCTTACGCAAGTCGATCCCAACCTGCAACCACCTTTCTGAACCGTCAGGAGTGGTACCCGGTGAACTGACCTGTCATAAATTGTTAGCAGTCTGAAACTACGAACATGAGTTTATCGCCTGAACAGGCACACAACGTTGCCCACGTATTGACATCCGCGTTGCCCTATATCCAGCGTTTTAGGGGTAAAACGCTGGTGATTAAATACGGTGGCAATGCAATGGTTGATGAGGGATTGAAAAACAGTTTCGCCATGGATGTGGTTTTGATGAAACTGGTTGGGATCAATCCCGTGGTAGTACATGGAGGCGGTCCGCAAATCGGCAACTTACTGCAGAGATTGGGTAAGGATTCCGAGTTTGTCCAGGGTATGCGGGTGACCGACAGTGAGACCATGGATGTGGTTGAGATGGTGCTTGGGGGGTTGGTAAACAAGGATATTGTCAGCCTGATCAACCGGGCCGGAGGTTCAGCCGTCGGGCTTACCGGCAAGGACGGTGATCTGATCCATGCTAAAAAAATGGTGATCAGCCGCAAGGGACCGGAACTCGATGTCCCGGAAATCATCGATATCGGTCACGTCGGCGAGGTGGACAGCATCGATATCAGTGTCTTGGATATGCTGGTGCACGGGGATTTTATCCCGGTTATCGCCCCGATAGGTGTCGGCAAGGATGGCCGCTCGTATAATATCAACGCCGATTTGGTTGCCGGTAAGATAGCCCAAGTGATGCAGGCTGAAAAGCTCATTCTTCTCACCAACACCCGCGGATTGCTGGATAAGGATGGTGGACTGTTGACCGGCCTCACTGCAGAACGGGTCGATGAGTTGATAGGGGATGGCACGATTCACGGCGGCATGCTACCCAAGATAACCACCGCATTGGAGGCGGTCAAAACAGGTGTCAGCGCCTCGCATATCATTGATGGCAGGGTACCCCATGCGGTATTGCTTGAACTCTTCACGGATGAAGGTGTAGGTACATTGATCCGGCGACGCTAATGACAGCAGAAAAGCCATCCCGTCGGCAGTTGATACTGGAAGCGCTTGCAAGCGAGCTGGAACAGAATCCGGGAAGCCGTATCACCACGGCATCCCTGGGTAAGGCGGTAGGTGTCTCTGAAGCCGCACTGTATCGTCATTTTGCCAGCAAGGCCAAGATGTTTGAGGGCTTGATCGACTTTGCGGAAGAGAGCGTCTTTGCCCGCATCAATCAGATCCTGAAAGAACAAACCCAAGCCGAACCCCGTTGTGCTCAACTGCTCTATCTTTTATTGGCCTTTTCAGAGAGAAATCCCGGAATTACTCGGGTGTTGCTGGGTGACGCCTTGGTGGGTGAGACGGAACGACTCATGGTCCGGGTGGGGCAGTTTTTCGACCGGGTAGAGACCCAGCTGAAACAGATTCTCAGAGAGGCTGAGATGCGCAGAGATATCGTTCTGACTGCAGACAGCACGGTATCGGCAAACCTGATGATCAGTTTCGTGGAAGGATTGATGCATCAATATCTGCGCAGTCGATTCAAGGTGTCACCGCTGCAACGCTGGGACGATCAGTGGCAACTGTTGTCGAGTGCGCTCTTCAGCGTGCCTGATTCGTCGATCTGATCCTATCCTTAACTGTCCTCTCAAGGCATGGATTGGGATAATTCCCCTTCCTTCGCAAGCTCCTTGCGAAATCCCTGTTTGATGCTATTGATCAATTCGCTGTTATTGCAGATGCGTTTTTGCATCGAAATGATCTTGCACTGAAGATCCATGAATATTACCAAGGAACCTGTCTTGGGATCGTTGATGCGAGAAACCGAAATACTGATATCGTTGTCATCCATCGGTTCACCGGTTATGACGATATCGTTGCCTTCGATTCTTATCGGGGTGGTGGAGTACTCTTTTAGATAGGCCTTGGCTCTGTTCCAGGGGCCTTCGCATTTATCCCCGCTTTGACAGTGGTAGACATTCTGCAAGGCAATGTCGAATGATGTTCTGGCTTCCTGGATCGGGTCATTGGATTGTTCGAGTTTTTTCAGCTCTCGGAATCGATTTAGGTCACGGGCAAAGGATTGACGTATCCGGTTTTTATCATGCTCCCGGTCGATAATGGAGCGATAGGCGTCTTCCAGGGCCTGGCGCTTGACTTCGATATCCTGCAGCATCTTTCCCGAGACTTTGCGGCCGCTCAACTCCCTTTTTGCCGCATCTTGCTGCATCTCCTCAAGGGTTATTTTAAGGCGCTTTATGTTTGCCTGGGTAACACGGATGGAGGTATCCACCGATTGCAGCTGGCCGTCACGGGTCATCTGAATGTCATCTTCACTGCGGAAGGAGCGCAACAGGACACGATCCTGGGCCAGCTGTTTATCGACCAGTCGCTGTTGCTCCTGGCGCAGCCTTTCCTGCTCCGCTTCCTGTCTCAGTTCCTCTTCCGTCTTGGCTGCATCCACCTCTTTGACAACGATCCCCTGTTCGTCCAGATGGGAACGGGCGCGGTGGGCGTCGGAGGGGGGAAGTGTCTGGGTATAGTGGGTTTGACCTTTATCATCGACCCACTTGTAGAGCTTTCCGGCATGGCTGGAGAGTGGCAGGAAGAGTGTGACAACGGCTATCAGTGTTAGGATTCTTAGACGCATACCGGCAGAATTCTCTGTTTTTTAGTCAAATGGCACCAGAGATAGATTATACTTCGTGGCTTACTTCATAAGATAGCTGCTTTGTGGAACAGTTCACCCTTTTTGTGGTTTCTCTCCTGGCAAACCTCTTTTCCGCCTTCTCTGGAGGGGGTGCGGGACTGGTTCAGTTGCCGGCCTTGATCTTTTTGGGCTTACCCTTTGGGGTGGCACTCGCAACCCATAAAGTGGCTTCTGTGGCCCTTGGCATCGGTGCTACGGTGCGCCATCTGCGCGAGGGAGGATTGGAGCGCCAGTTTGTCGTCTATATGCTGCTCACGGGACTGCCCGGTGTGGTGATAGGCGCCAGCCTGATCCTCCAGGTGGCGGACAGACATGCAGAAGTCGCCTTGGGGGTGTTGACCTTGGGTCTGGGGATCTACTCCATCCTCAGCCCGAAGCTCGGTATCGAGTATCAAGCGATCCATAGGGACAAAGTCGGCTTTCTGATCGGCGGCACCGGGCTTTTCCTGATCGGCGTCCTGAATGGTTCTCTCACATCGGGTACCGGACTCTTCGTCACCCTGTGGCTGGTGCGCTGGTTCGGTCTCGATTACCGGCGTGCGGTGGCGCACACACTGGTCTTGGTGGGTGTGTTTTGGAACGGTAGCGGGGCCCTCACGCTGGGTATTCTCGGTGATATACACTGGGCATGGATACCGGTGTTGCTGATAGGTTCGTTACTGGGTGGATACCTGGGGGCGCATCTCTCCATCGCCAAGGGTAATCGCTGGATCAAACGGGGCTTCGAGGTGGTCACCCTGCTGATCGGCACTAAACTGGTAGTGGGTTAAATCCGTTACCTGTTTACCACGATGCTCAGCCTTTAAGCAGGCGGTTTGGTTATTCTGAGTTGGTTTTTTATCAAGTCCGCAAATGAAAGCGAATAAACGCAAATAGAGCTGTTTTTAGGATTTATTGCAAACCAACAGAGTACGAAAAACTTGCTCTATGCATTTTTGCACCAGTCACAGGCTATCGAGTGATCCCGGTGCGATATACCCAGGCTGGTATACCAACCCGCCATGCAGGACCGTTATAAAGTCAAATTTGCGTTTATTCGCTTTCATTTGCGGACTTATCACGATTTGCACCTTGAATTCCCGCTATCAGCCATCTACCCGGGCGGGGAGTTAGGTCATACTCCGTATTGATCCCGATAGGCCTGGATCCGCTTCAGGGAGTTGCCTGTGTCGTCACTCTCCTGCAGGTATTCGATCAGCTGTTCCAGTCGCACGATGGCGCTGACCGGCATGCCGTAGTCACTCTCCACCTCTTGGATGGCGGAACGTTCGCCCTGGCCTCTCTCCTGCCGGTCCAAGGCGATGACTACCCCGGCGGGCGTCGCCTTCTGGGCCTGGATGATGTCAACGGATTCCCGCACCGAAGTGCCAGCTGAGATGACGTCATCGATGATCAGGATCTTTCCAACCAGTTCATGGCCGACGATGACGCCCCCTTCACCATGATCCTTTGCCTCTTTACGGTTGAAGGCATAGGGTATATCGATGCCATGTTGATCGTAGAGTGCGGCTGCTGTCACGGCGGCCAGGGGGATGCCCTTGTAGGCCGGGCCGTAGAGTACATCGAAGCTTATGTCTGAATCGACGATGGCCTGGGCATAGTAGCGCCCGAGGCGGGCCAGGCTGGCGCCGCTGTTGAACAGTCCGGCATTGAAAAAGTAGGGGCTGACCCGTCCCGATTTCAGGGTGAACTCACCGAATCTCAATACACCCACATCGAGGGCAAAGTCTAAAAATTCCCGTTGATAGTCCTGCATGATAATTACCTATTCAAGCTGATCGCGCATTGTACCCTTTTTGCGGCTAGTTTCACCTGCGGTATGGCTAGCTATTACCCGACTTGGGAAAGGCTTTTTTTTCTGGGGTAGGGGACTTGACTCTGATTGGCACTTATAATGCTGATTTTAATTCGAGGTGTTTGTGAATACAGCCAGCTGGTCAAGCAATTGGTACAAGACCCTTGCGGTCTATTGGCAGCCCGGGACACGCAGTATGCTGTTCCTCGGCTTTTCCGCGGGACTGCCCCTGTTGCTGGTCTTCGGCACTCTTTCGTATTGGTTGAGAGAGGCAGGCATCAATCGTTCGACGATTGGATTTCTCAGTTGGGTGGCACTGGCATACGGTTTCAAATGGGTGTGGGCGCCACTGGTAGATCGTCTGAAGCTTCCCTGGCTCACAGCCAACTTGGGTCGGCGTCGTGCCTGGATGCTGCTGGCTCAACTCTCGGTGATTGTCGGACTCTGCGGATTGGCCTTCTCCGATCCCCATCAGGGACTGCATCGCTTCGTCTGGTTGGCACTGCTGGTGGCCTTTTCATCCGCCACCCAGGACATCGCCATCGACGCCTATCGAATTGAGAGAGCAGCGGTCAGATTGCAAGGGGTCATGGCTGCCAATTACATGATCGGCTATCGCATTGCGATGATTGTCAGTGGCGGCGGCGCCCTGGCGATTGCCCAATGGGCTAGCCCGCATGAAACAGGCTACTACCTGAGTGCCTGGATGTTCGCCTATCTCGCCATGGCCGTTCTGATGCTGGTCGGGGTGATAACTGTTTTGCTGATTCAAGAGCCAGACGTTCATCCCAACCCGGATACCCTGGAACAGGAAGAGATGGTGGATCGGATCATTGAACGGCAAGCGTGGCTGCCGGGTGTGGTGCGTAGCTTTGGCGAGTGGTTCTACGGGGCCGTGATAAGCCCGTTTGCCGATTTTATCCGCCGCTACGGTTGGCATGCGATCCTGATATTGGCCCTGATCGCCACCTACCGCATCTCGGATGTGGTGCTGGGGGTGATATCCAACGTCTTTTATGTGGATCTGGGTTTCACAAAACGTGAGGTTGCCCTAGTTGCCAATGTGCTTGGGGTGATCATGACCCTGTTAGGCGCTGTTGTGGGTGGGATGTTGGTAACCCGCGTGGGGGTGATGCGTATTCTGTTATTGGGGGGGATTTTAGCCGCATCCACCAACCTGCTGTTCGCCTGGCTGGCGGGCGTCGGTCATAATCTGGCTATGCTGACACTGGTAATCTCGGCGGATAACCTCAGCGCCGGACTCGCCACTTCGGCGTTCGTGGCCTATCTTTCAAGCCTGACCAATGTCTCCTATTCAGCAACTCAATATGCACTTTTCAGCTCGGTAATGCTCCTGCTGCCTAAGTTTGTCGGTGGTTTTTCCGGTGTTATGGTCGATGGTTTGGGGTATGTGAATTTCTTTCTTATCACTGCTTCCATGGGCATTCCTGTACTGATCCTGATCCTTATGGCCATGCGCTATCTGCCATCTAGCCGCACGCCAAACCAAGCAGCTGCGACTGAGGGCGCATGAATGATTGAACAAAGCAGTTATCTGGCCGCATTTGTTGTGGGATTGCTTGGCGGTGGCCACTGTGTCGGTATGTGTGGAGGTATTGTCGGCGCATTGACCTTTGGTCTTCCCCAAACGGTGCAAAGCCGCCTGATCGACACCTTTCCCTATCAGTTGGGCTATAACCTGGGGCGAGTCACCAGTTACGTCGTCGCTGGTGCGATCATGGGTGGTTTGGGTGTTTTGTTGACCCATGCAGTGCCTGTCTATGTCGCTCAGCAAGGCTTGTTGATCATCGCCGGTGTTTTTATGGTTCTGCTCGGTCTCTACCTGGGCGGGTGGTGGACAGGATTAGCCAAAATCGAGCGCATGGGCAATCTGCTGTGGGTCAAGATTGAGCCTTTTGCCCGCAAGCTGCTACCCGTGAAGACTCCCGCTCAGGCCTGGGTGCTGGGCTTGGTTTGGGGCTGGATTCCTTGCGGATTGGTTTACAGCATGCTGGTATGGACGGTGTCTGCCGGAAGTGTGGCAAAGGGGGCGGGGTTGATGCTCGCCTTGGGTCTCGGCACCTTGCCCAATCTGTTCGTGATGGGTGTATTGGCAGGCAGTCTTGCCCGCTGGTTGAAGGATATACGCGTCAGACGAGCCGCGGGATTAGTGGTTATTCTGTTTGGGATTGTAACCCTGGCGAGGGCCATCTAGTTTCTCGAACCCATCTCCTGGTCGGGCTGAAATACCACAGCCCCTGGCAGGAGAAAGTCGCTTTTAAAAAACCTATCAACGATCTCAGTCGATAAAAAATTCCTGGGATAATTTAGCCGAGTAGTAACGGGTTTCACCCTTAGGTTGAACCTGCAGCTCGAAATTGAGTTTCTCCTGATCGGCGATGCGGAATTCTCCTATGTAGTAGATGGCATCGCCTTCGATGATTTTTCGCATCGGAATGCTGATCAGTTGACCGCGTATATTATTGGCCTTGGCCAACACAACCGCTTCGGAGGATTCACCGGTGGTTCCAGCTACTGATTTAATCACGCTGACATTAAGCATGCCCCGGTATTTACTGCGTTGAATTCCATACTGCCTGGCTACCGAGGGCTCAAGTGTGGCACTGGGGATGGCATTGTGGTGGATGGTAAAGCCGGGTATCGCCGTGCTGTTTTCCGCCCAACCGGCGGTGCTCAACACGCATAGAGAAAAGAAGACAAAAATATACTTGGTAACAGTCATGAACAAACCCCTCCTGATTAATTAGTCGCCGATCTGCATGACCGGTCTTTGTTGTAGCTTCAGTGTAGTCGATCAGTGAGATGGGGTGAAGTGGCTGAAAAAAACAGACGCCCTGACTGCGCTGATCCGCAGTCTGCCATATCCGCGCAGGTGAGTGGCATCAACGACGATCTTGGGAGTAGGGGTAAGTCCCTGGTCAGGCGTAATATCTTTTAAAAAAACTAATAAAAACGAAAGCTTATGAAGCTAATTTGAGAAAGCACCTTATCATTGATGACCGCAACTGACCTTAGGAGACACCTTGCTTCACCAGCTTGGGTTTCTGCCGCTGACTCTGGTGTAGTGGACGGTTGTTACTGATCCGGTTTGACATGTTTCGCAGAGAGGTCAACTGACGCGCCAGTTCCGTATACTGCTCCTGCAGTTCAAGGATGCGGTATTGCAAGGTATTACGGGATTGACCAATCTTCTGCAGATTATTAAGCCGTTTCTCCATCATCTCCTTGTGATCCTTGATCTGTATCACCAGAGGCTCAAGGGCGCTTACGATCCACTGATTGATCTCGTTGTCAGCACGCTGGAAGATATCCCGTGCGCGCTTCACCAATGCAGAGAAGAAACGCTTTACAACAAAATTCTGTTCCATCATCGCGGTAACCGGACTATTGCGAAAGATCTCCGCCTCCTGATGCAGCAGCTCGAGTTCTACCCGGTACTTAACAATCGAGAACATCTTCGGCTGCACCACGGCAAAGCCATGCTCATTTTGAAATTTACGGTAGATGGAACGGATCAGCTTACGCGTCTGCTCACTCTGATTGACAACTTGGAGCATGGTGCTGCGTGTCTCCTCAAAGAGATTTTTCATTGAGGATTTCATACCGCTGGTGGTCCAGCTGTTGGTCATCTCCTTTCTGCATTTATTGATGGTTTCATCAAGCAGGCTCAGGCTAAGGATCTCCGACAGAACATCAGCCTGCTGTTTAAGCTGTTTGCGGCTCTGTTGGAATGTCTCCACATCGCGAAGATATTGGGCTTGTTCGCTGCGGGTCTTCTCCATCAGATTGTTGATGACATCGTCGCTTTTGTCGCTCAACTCCTCCAGTTCCTCGAGTTGGTATTTGGTCTCGTTGAGCTTGCCTGACAACATACTGCGGCTGTTGTCCAGCATCTGACCGACATCGGAACTGATGGTGTCGAGCACGATCTGTTGTTTGATATTCAGTACGTCCTGTCCCAGATAGTTTTCAAGATCCAGCAGTCCGCTCTTGTCCAGCAGATCAGGTTCGTTCTTGATCTTGGCCAGCAACCCCTTCTGTGCGGAGATGGGAAACACGGCCTTGGAATCCACACCCAGCATTTCAGCCGTATCGCTTAGCTGACTGCGAATGGCATCATGAATGTCCTCATGCTCGCGCAGGTCGTCCCACAGGGTATCGATCTTGTTCAGTACCACCATCAGACCCCGTTGGCGGCCACTCTGGAAGCCTTTTACATGGTGTTGCCAGATCTCCATGTCGCTGCGGGTGACACCGGTATCGGCGCCGAGTACAAACAGCACCGCCTGAGCGGCCGGCAGCATATTCAAGGTAAGCTCGGGTTCAGTGCCCAGGGCATTCAAGCCGGGGGTGTCGAGAATGGTCAGCCCCTTCTTCAGCATCTCGTGGGGAAAGCTGATCATGGCATGGCGCCACTTGGGTATCTCTACAGTCTCGGGGGGTTCGGTCTGATGGGGGTGCATCTCCTGGTTGTAGAGTCCAAGGTGCTTGGCATCCTCCAGGGTGACCGTTTTGGTCTGCACGACCTCGTTCAGGGCGGCCTGCATCTGTTCAACGGATTCGGTTTCAAGGGGGTAGTGGACCCACTGCTTGGTATCGTGCCGCAACTGGCTCAGGGTGGTGTCCTGCAAGCGCGTTTCAATGGGCAGCAGCCGTACATAGGCTTCGTTGCGCACATCGTCGTAGAAGATCTCGGTGGGACACATGGTTGTTCGGCCGGCATCGGAGGGGAGCAGGCGTCTGCCGTAGTCGGCAAAGAAGATGGCGTTGATCAGTTCAGTCTTACCGCGGGAGAATTCGGCGACAAAGGCGATTGTCAGTTTGTCACCCCTCAGGGCGGCCAGGGTCTCTTCGATCCGGTGCTCCACGTCCGCGGAGGACATGCCATTCTCTTCCAGCCAGGGGCCATATTCCTCAATGGTATTGATAACATCCGTTTTCCATTGCTCGTAAGCCTTTAACTGTTCTTGAAATCTTACTTTTTCCATGCCATTGCCCCAAAAATTTTTTAAAGCCGGAACAAACCCTTATTCTACGTTTTCAGCTAAAAGCGCAATAATACGCGAGGTGTGCCGATGAAGCCATATCCGGATGCCCTAATCTTCAAAATCTATCGGCAGTACTTGGGGGGACTTTAACCGTATGGACTTGTTTCTGGCGTTCTTTCCGGTGATCAATTCAATCCGCGAGGGGGGAACCGCAAATGCCTTGGCAAGAAATTTCACCAGGTGACGGTTTGCCTTGCCGTCAACGGGTGGTGCCGTGATGGCGATTTTGTATTGATTTTTACCATACGGGCCGATGAAGGCATCCCGCGACGCCTTGGGTTGTATGCGCAGATGCAGGATCAGGTCATTCTGTTCCCAATGAAACCAGGTCACAGAAAAGGACTGCCTGTGATATGTCGAAGCGGTGGCAAAAGCAACATTTTCAGGAGTATCAGGCCGATCATAACCAACATCGGCGAGAGATCTATACCGCCCATAGGGGGGAGGATTTTTTGCGCCGGTCGCATCACAGGACCGGTCAAACTGTAGAGCAGGGCTGTCGCAGGGTTGTAGCTGCCTGGATTCACCCAACTCAGGATAACCTGAATCAAAATCCCAAACAGATAGATATTGATCAGCAACTCCACCAGTTCAGGGATGGACCAAATAAATGGGGCTATCAGGTTGATTGCAGTTCCCGTGAGGCTCATGATGATAAACAGTTCAATGGCCTTGAGGAGCCAGGCCAGGACGATGGAGGAGAGGTCTACGCCGCCAAAACCTGGAATCAAACGACGAAAAATCTTCAGCGGGGGGTTCGTCACCTTCACCAAAAACTGTGAAATCGGGTTATAGAAATCCGCTCTCACCAGTTGCAGCAGGAAACGCAACAGCACCGCAAGGATATACAGCCCGAACAGTGTTTGGATCAAAAAGATGACTGGATCGGTGAGATAACTGCTACCCATGCTATTGGTCTCCCAGCATATCGGAGAGTTCGACTGAGCGCTCTCTGGCACCTTTTAGGGCCTTGTCGAACAGGGTTCGCAACTCGCCCTCCTCAAGGATGCCCAGGGCACGCTCTGTGGTGCCGCCGGGAGAGGTGACTTTCTGTCTCAAGCGTGCAGGTGAATCGCTGCTTTCAAGGGCCATACGGGCGGCGCCAAGGGCTGTCTGCAGGGTCAACAAGCGGGCGGTCTCCTCATCCAATCCCATCCCTCGCGCGGAGGCTTCTATCGCCTCCATGATGAGAAAGAAGTAGGCTGGGCCACTGCCTGAGACAGCGGTGACCGCGTCCATTTGAGATTCATTGTCAACCCAACGGGTAAGGCCTACTGCCCGCAAAATGCTTTCAGCCTGGTTGCGTTGGGTCTCGCTGACGCCAGGGCCGGCGTGCATGCCCGTTGCCCCGGACTGAATCATGGCCGGGGTATTGGGCATACAGCGTACCAGGGCTACCTCGCCCCCCAGCCAATGCCGCAGGGTGGACTCGTTGACACCGGCGACGATGGATATCACCAGTGGCTTGACCTCTTGTATGGATGCAGCCAGATCCTCTGCGACCGCCTTCAGAACTTGCGGTTTTACCGCCAAGACCACCACCTCGGCCTGACTGACGGCACTGTTATTGTCGGACAGGGTGTGAACGCCACAGCGTGCGGCCAGCTGCGCCAGCTTGTCAGGGTCAGGATCACTCACCGTGATTCGCCCCTGGTCATACCCATCGGCGATCAAGCCGCCTATCAGACTGGTGGCCATGTTGCCGCCACCGATGAATGTGATGTTATCGTTACTCATGCCAGTGCTGTTCACTCTTGTTGTACGGGTGCAAGCTTCACTGATTATACTGCCGCGGTCCGAAAATTGCGGTGCCTATTCTGACGATCGTCGCCCCCTCTTCAATGGCGGCCTCAAGATCGTCGGACATGCCCATGGATAGGGTATCCAGCGGTATCTGCGCAGACGCAAGTTCATCCCGTAGCAATCTTAACCCCTTTAAGGGGACATGTTGAGCCGCTTTCCCCGCAGCAGGCGCCGGGATGGTCATCAGTCCTCTGATACGCAGATTGGGGAGCGCAGTATAGGCCTCGAACTGCTCTTTCAGGGCCGCTTCGCTGAGACCGTCCTTGCTCGATTCGCCACTGGTATTGATCTGGAGACAGACATTCAAAGGTGGCAGATCTGAGGGACGCTGCTCGCTCAGCCGCGTGGCATGTTTAAGGCTGGAGACACTGTGAACCCAGGCGAAATTTTCGGCTATCGGTCGGGTCTTGTTACTCTGGATACGGCCAATGAAGTGCCATTCCAGGCCTTTGTCGCCTAATTGGTCAATCTTTGCCAGCGCCTCCTGCAGGTAGTTTTCGCCGAAACGCCTCTGTCCCAGATCCGCCAACAATGCTATCTCCTCGGCACTCCTGGTCTTGCTGACAGCGAGGAGCTGAACGCTGTCTGCTGTTCGTTCAGCTGTGGTTTCCGCCTGGCGAATTCGCTGCAACACCTGTTGATAGTGCTGCTGTAGCCTGTTTCGAGTCTCGTCTGTCACGCTGGGTAGATCAATTCAATTGTGTAATTTGCTTGTTTGCCGGGTCGATCTTTATAGTATCCTGCAAAGTGAGGTCAAGTGGATGCCATTTCAAGTAGAACTGCCTCAAATGCAGAGCGTATTTCCTTAATTTTTAAGCGCAAGATAGCTAAACTTATCTATTTTTGGGACGATAGCTATGAAAAGCGCAAATCTATGGATAGGGAATGCCATCATCGCGGAACATCGCTAAAGTGTCTATATCGCGACTCATCATGGGTCTTTAGAATTTCAAATGGGGGAATGAATGGATATCGCTGAACTTCTGGCCTTCAGTGTCAAGCACAACGCATCAGACTTGCATCTCTCTGCCGGTTTGCCACCCATGATTCGTGTGGATGGCGACATCAGACGCATCAATGTCCCCGCCCTTGAACACAAGGTCGTGCACGCCCTTGTGTATGACATCATGAACGACAAACAGCGCAAAGACTTCGAGGAGTTCCTTGAGAATGACTTCTCCTTTGAGATTCCCGGTTTGGCGAGGTTTCGTGTCAACGCCTTCAATCAGGCCCGCGGTGCATCGGCGGTTTTTCGTACCATCCCATCCAAGGTACTGACCCTGGAAGAGCTCGGCTGCCCCTCGACCTTCAAGGATATCGTGGATGTGCCCCGAGGGCTGGTGCTGGTGACCGGGCCGACAGGCTCAGGTAAATCGACCACCCTGGCCGCGATGATGGATTACAAGAACGACAACGACTACTCCCATATTCTCACCATCGAGGATCCGATCGAGTTTGTTCACTCCAGCAAGAAGTGTTTGATCAACCAGCGCGAAGTGCATCGTGACACCTTGGGATTTTCCGAGGCGCTGCGCTCGGCCTTGCGTGAAGACCCGGATATCATCCTGGTGGGCGAGCTGCGTGATCTGGAAACCATCCGCCTCGCTTTGACCGCCGCCGAAACCGGTCACCTGGTATTCGGCACCCTGCACACCAGTTCAGCGGCCAAGACCATCGACCGTATCATTGACGTCTTTCCGGCGGGAGAGAAATCGATGGTGCGATCCATGCTGTCCGAATCCCTGCGATCTGTCATCGCCCAGACCCTGCTGAAAAAGATCGGCGGCGGACGAATCGCTGCATGGGAGATCATGATCGGCACACCCGCGATCCGTAACCTGATCCGTGAGGATAAGGTGGCGCAGATGTATTCCGCGATCCAGACCGGACAGGCAGCGGGTATGCAGACCATGGACCAGGCCCTGAAGGAGTTGGTGCAGCGTGGTGTCGTAAGTCGTCTCGATGCCAAGGCCAAAGCGCAAAATAAGGATCAGTTCTAAACTATATTATCTTCCAGGTGTATGATGACACCTGTTCAGCCCCGTTAGCGGTTGCTATCAGCTGTCTGAGTAAGCGGCATTTGATCGCTGCCGGGTTGGAATCTGAATCAAGAGGATAAGATTATGGATTTGAACGCACTGCTATCCGTGGTGGTGAAAAACAAGGCGTCCGATCTGTTCGTAACCGCAGGGCGAGAGCCATCCATCAAGGTGGATGGAAAGATTCATCCCATCAACAAGACCCCTTTGACACCCAGGCAGACCAAGGAGATGGTCTATAGCATCATGACCGATGCGCAACAGAAGGAGTTCGATGAAACAAAGGAGTGTAATTTCGCCATCAGTGTAAAAAGATTGGGCCGCTTCAGGGTCAGCAGTTTTTATCAACGGGATACTGTGGGGATGGTATTACGCCGGATTGAAACCAAGATACCCACATTGGAATCACTCTATCTTCCCAGCATTCTGCAAGATCTCTCCATGGTCAAGCGTGGCTTGGTGATCTTCGTCGGCGCTACCGGCACCGGTAAGTCGACCTCGCTGGCGGCCATGATCGGCTATCGCAACACCCGAGGCGATGGTCATATCGTCAGTATCGAAGACCCCATCGAGTATATGCACGATCACGACCAGTGCATCATTACCCAACGTGAAGTGGGCATAGATACAGACTCCTATGAAGTGGCGCTTAAGAACACATTGCGCCAGGCGCCGGATGTGATTCTGATTGGTGAGATACGTACCCGAAAGACCATGGAGCACGCCATTGCCTTCGCCGAAACCGGACATCTTTGCCTCTCGACCCTGCATGCAAACAATGCCAATCAGGCACTCGATCGAGTCATCCACTTCTTTCCGGAGGATGCCAGGGAGCAGATCTTCATGGATCTATCCCTGAACCTGAAGGCGATAGTGGCGCAGCAACTGATCCCGAAAGCGGACGGCAACGGCCGACGCGCCGCCGTGGAGGTGATGTTGAATACCCCCTTGGCCGCGGAGCTGATTCGCAAGGGTGAAATCCATAAACTCAAGGAGCTGATGAAGCGCTCGACGGAACACGGCATGATTACCTTTGACCAGCATCTCTTCCAGCTCTACGAAGAGGGGGTCATCAGTTATGAGAATGCCTTGGCCCATGCCGATTCGGCCAACGATGTACGCCTGATGATAAAACTGGGCGCCTCCCATACCAGCGATTCTCTGATCGATGAATTGGATGGGATCACCCTATCGGATGGCAAGCACTGATCAACGAAACTGGCTGGGGTGCGGAGAGCCGCACCCTCAACTGAGATTACAACCCCGCCAGATAGCGCTCAGCCATCTGATATTGGTTTTCCGACTCATTCGCAACAGCACCGTCATCGGTTAGAATCATCTCGCAATTTTTCGCCATGCGGGCTTGCATTGCGGCCTTCCAGACCCCCCGCGCACCGGCCTGGTCATCACTGGAGAGTGCAGCCGCCGCAGCCGCTGCGACAAAATGCTCGGCCTGTGCCGCCCAGTCCGCATCGCTACCGCAAGCGGTATAGGTTTGTGTCGCAAACGCCTTCACGGTCTTATAGGTCTCCTCCAGCTCAGCCAGGGATATATCCGGATTGGCAGCCACGTCGACGGCACGGTTGATCCGCGAGTCTTGACTCAAATGACCCACGTTGGCGACAAACTGACCACCCAGGGCACGCTGTTCAACGGGTGTCAGTCCGCTGATTGCTTCTCGAAGATCATGGTCGTTGGTGATGTGTTGAGGCATGAGAGATCCCTCCTGAGAAACGCTCGATCACAGATAGGAGCTATCTAAATAACTATCATAGAATTGGCATGCTTCCGGGGTGATGATCTGGATCAGTTAATTAGCATATTCTGCTAATGGAGCGCTGCGCTCTATCTATTCCAGCAAAGAGACAACCTCAGGAAACTGGCTCTCCCTGGCCCAATCCACAGCCCGCTTTCCGGAGAAGTCCTTTATCTCCCGATCGGCCGGGTGAGCCAACAGACTTTCCACGGCCGCCCTATGGCCCCGTTTCGCCGCCCAGATCAATGCGGTCCAACCCTGAGTCGTCTCTACCAGATCGATCTGGGCCCCCGCCTCCAGCAGAAGATCGATCACCTGCGGATGATTGTTGGATGCTGCCAGCATCAGTGATGTGTAACCCCCTTTGTCCTTCTGGTTGACGTCGGCACCGGCCAGAATCAGCTGCTGGACGGCTTCCCTATGGCCGTTCAACGCGGCCTTCATCAGAGGGGTCCAGAAACAGGCATCCTTGACATCGATGACAGCCCCGTCACCCTCGATCAGCCTGGTGAGGGTAGGGAGGTCGCCGCTCTCGGCGGCGATCAGCAACGCCGGGGGCTGATCCACGACCTGTTGTTCAGGCGTATCGCTGCTGCAACCATGCCAGATCGGCGATAGCAGTAGCATGATGCCCAGCAGTTGAGTGGCGGGGGAGTGAATAGATCTCATCCCATCTATTCTCACCAGCAGCGCCAGGGGCTCAATGCCAAATCGCAATCAGCAGCTATTTATCGGGTCTCTTCTTGGGATCGAACAGGTGATTGGGAAAAGGGGTGATATTCGAGTCGGAATCTATCTCTATGATTTTGCCCGGCCCATGCTCGCTCTTCTCCACCTCGTCGATACGAATCACCGCATGGATGGGTATCCGTGTGCGGTGTACGCCGGAGAACTCCTGTTTCAGCTTTTCAGCGGAGGGATCCACCACCACCGTGCTGGTCTCCTGAAAGATCAGGTCCTCGATTTCCACAAAGCCATAGAGCTCACCTTGATGCACCGTCTTGGCGAAGATCTCGTAGACCTTACCCTGGTTGAGAAAGACGACTTTAAATATACGCATGACTGACTCTACATGTCAGGATCTAATCGTAGTAATACCCGAATCCGCAGATACCGCTTCCACCCACCCGCTGCAGCAGCTTGCAATACAAAAAATAGTGGGAAGCTGTCACAGGGGATGAGATAATTGTACACCATTATCCAATGTTTTTAGCTTAATGGATCTAAGCAGATATGGACCAAGCACTGCTATTTAAAATAGGGATGTATCTACTTTTCGTTTCACCGGTCGTTGTACCGCTTTGGATACTTAGTGATTCAAAAGCCCGGTTAGGCAAATACAGTTGGGGATGGGCCCTGTTCGCTGGAGTATCGGCATTGGGTCTCATCCAATTGACTGGCACTAATTTCCGAGCCGCAGCGGGGCATGGTCCCCTAGTATTGGGGACGCTGCTCGGATCGCTTTTTGTTGCCTATTCCGTACTATTCGCGATGTATCGCGGGGGTACTGGAAAAGTCATTAGTATTCGTGAGACGCTAAACGACAGGATTCGCGAACAAGGCCTAGGTAGCTATGAGACCTTTTCTGCTCTGCTCAAGCATCTTGCCCCAAACTATTTTTACTACCCAACGGTATATACATTGCGTTTATACGACGGGATAAAAGCGTTGGAGATTGGATCAATAAGCGATCTGGACCGCGCCATCAATGATGCGGAGGGGTGGATTGAGGCAACAGAGCTTGCCGCCAGTACTAACATGGAGCTGTCACAAGTCAGGAAGTTGATTTGGAACGGCCCCCTGGTCGGCAAGTACGAAAATGGCAAGCAGTATGTCTTCACCCTATTCAATGAAACGCCGATTTCAACTGACGATCCTCTAGCAGGGCCTGACTCCTCGTCACTGGATAGTCACCAATAATTTCATGCCGGAACAGATTGCTTGAGGATCCAGGTCCCTTGCTGCTCAGTGCCTGATACTTGCTCGATTGTAACCGCGCAGTGCGGTTTCTCCCCTTGGCGTTGACAGCCGCCAAATTTGAATAATATCCCCTAGAATGTATTATACATGGATAAAATTAGTTTATGACTAATGCCCGGTTAGGTAGCAGGAGGGCGCCAAGGGTGAATTGATCGTGATAACAGAAATCGTACTGCAGATAGCATCGGCACCGGGCATACAACTGAGAGTCGTCAAGCGGTTGAAGCTATTGGATCTGGTGTGTACCCAAAGAACCCTCAAAAATACCCCATTCGTCGATACCCGCTACCTGGTGCTTGTGCTGGACGGCCCGGAAACCTCCGAGCAGCAGATCACCGACCAGCTCAGGGGGGTGCACGGTATTCTCTCTATCGACAAGATACAACACCAGGGCAAGCCCGTCGCTGCAGCCGCCAAGGAAAAAAGGCCCCAGGCGGAGCAGCAACAGACTATTGCCCCGGAGGTGGGGGACCAGGAGATACGAGACCGGATGCTGGTCTTCTCCCTGTTGAGCCGCTATCCCAATGTGGGGGGGCGGCTTTATGAAATCTTGAGTACCATACCCCAGGATGAGCGTCTGACCAGGGCCAGGGAGCTCGGGCACAGCTTCGGATTGCATCTGTATAAGCAGCAAAAACTCACTTCCCCGTTAGTGGATCTGCCCGACGCCCTCAGTCAATTGGTCCTGCCGGCCATATCGCCCATGGCCGAGGCCCATCTGCAAAACAATGTGCTGGCGATCACTTCATCGAAAATCAACGTCAGAGCGAAAAAACCCCAGAAGCACGCCTGCCAGTTCCTGCTCGGCACATTGAAAGGTCTGCTTAGCACCGCACTGCCGGGGAAACACCATATCGAGAAGCTCTGTTGTGCGGCGGAAGAGGCGGATGATTGCAGATTTCAATTTCAGTACAAGAAAGAGATGGATGTCACCCAATCCCTGGACGCCTAAGCCACAAATTCCGTGACAGGTCATAATATTGAAACTTGGATCCCGGGGTTGCTGTCCATCTACTGATGGGACAACCGGGGAGTGTTCACTGCATGCGCCTTCTCTCACTGTTATTACTGCTTTCGCTATCTGGATTGGCCCTGGCCGATGCGCAGATCGATCGCCTGCTTGAGGCCGATGAAGAACCTGCCGGCGTGGTGTTCGAGATCATCGAGGATGACGACGACGCCCTGGGCTGGGCACTGACTAAGATTGCCCGCTTAAGTGCCCGGCTGCGAGAGCGTTTTCCCGATCTGCCGATTGCCGTGGTGACCCATGGCCGTGAGCAGTTCGGTCTGCTGGCGGATGAGGCCGAGGGACTCCTGGCGCCGATCCACGATCGGGCGAAACAGCTGCGAGTCGATGACATCGATCTGCATGTCTGCGGCGTACATGCGGGATGGGACGGTTACACGCCGGAAGATTTTCCCGCATACGTGGACGTCTCTGCTTCGGGGCCGGCGCAGATCAACGACTACCGCAACCTCGGTTTCGAACTGATCCTGTTGCAGGGCCCGGATTAGGGGTGTTTATGCTTGATATTCAGATATAATCCATCCCAAACATTACTCTTATATTCAGCACAAGGGATTGCAGAATGAAAACAGGAAAAGGACTTCTATTTCTCTTCTTATTAAGCCTAGCCGCTTCCACTCTTGCCCTGGAGGGATGGACCACCTCCGATGATGGGGGGCTGAGACTCTATTTTCCCAATGACATCCAGCGCGATAAGGTCTTCATGTATGTTGCTTCAGGACCCTATGATCTGAACGGTGCTGACGTGAGACAGTGGTTCTCCAAGCAAGTGCAACAGATGCAAGATCGCCTTGGTAAGCCATTGGCGAAGTGGGATTTCAAATCAGTCGATAGTGCCTGGTCCACAAGCAATCAATACGTGGACAAGAAGCGTGGGGTACAGATGAACATCGCCTATGAAGGCGGCAAGCTCGATAGCGACAGGGCCTATGTCATCGCGATGATATCGAGTGCCGATATATCAGTATTATCGATGCTGAAGTATGGCTTTGCGATTAATAAGGTGCGTGACAATGCCAAGCAATATCTATCCGGCAGAGCCTCTGTAACCGCGCTTGCAAATGCGGGCCCGAAACAGGGCAAAAATAAACCTGCTGCAAAGCCGAAACAGATTGCCAAGGATAAACCCAAGCAGATAAAGGAGCGGATTCGTGTTGCGCCCGGAGAAGGCGCCGATATCGATGATATCGAGTTCGTCTGGGTCTATAGCGATATCGATGTGGTAATGGGTGGTATCGAAGTCTATACCCATCTGCTGTTCGAAGATGGCACGGCCTACAGGAACTGCAGGATACCCCCAGATGAACTGGATATTGAGGTCTCTAAGCGAGTGCAGCCGCGCAAGTGGACAGAATGGAGAAAAAAGCGGGGCGTCTATCAAATGAAGAACAAGAAAAAGGGCACCTGGTATAACTTACGCGGAGGCCCCGGGATCATGGCGCCGGAGGGGACGGAACTCTCAGGAAAATTCCTCAACGCGGGAGGCAGTCAATACAGCGGTTCATGGAAGAAACATATCATCTTCCATGACGATGGCCGCTTTGAGATGAGCTCATTCTCGATGCAGAGCAACAGCGGCATGGGCGGGGGCAACACCACACCCTTGTTGACCTCTGTTCACAGCAGCAACAAGCATGGATCTTCCGCTAACACCAATGTCATCGGCAGTAACGTTGGTGGGGGCGTCTCCTCGAAGCGCAAAGATGGTTCCAAGAACAAAGGCAGTTACCAGGTGAATGACTACACCATTACCATGCTGCATGACAACGGCTACAGCCACACTGAGCTGTTCCTATACGAAAAGCGCAAGAACGAGAAAAATATCGTCTATGGGAATGATCTCTATTGGCTGGATGATTAGATGTCAATCGGCTGATTGAGTTTGCAGGCACATCATGGGTGCCCCATATTTTTTCATATTTTAATTCCCATATTCATCATGAGACCGGGTATGCCCGAACTGGCAATTGGGTAGAAATACCCATTGCCCAGTTGATCTCATTTTAATAGCTTGCGAAATAGCAGTGGATTTAGGACTTGCCACAGGGTTAGGAAAAAGATGGGAGAGATTTCATGAAGAAATTACCAGGACTGGCTCCGTTGGTCATTTTGACTATTTTTTCATTCCCGGTTCATGCGGCGCTTGTCAGCTGGGGTTTTTCCGGCACCATCAATAGTGTGTCAAATTATTACCCAACCGACACAATTACTTCGATTGGGATCGGTGACGCCTTCAGCGGCACCATGGTCTTTGAAAACACTACCCCTGGCACCCTAGTGACTATCCCGAACAACTACGCCATGACCACATATTCGAACGCTATCCACTCCTTAAATTTCGTAATAGGCAGCTCAAGCTTCAGCGGACCGAATGTTGCTGATTCGGTTCTAAGTCCCGGGGAGACGAGTCACATCAAGGTTTATCAGGATCTAAGCGGATTTACTTCGGATGCTATGTACTACAATGCAGGTTTTTTTGGAAATCTGGATGGTCTCTCACCGGACTTCGTGGGTCTGACAACATTCCCACCCTATGGCACAGATCTCCCATCCGGGGATCTTCTGGATACACCGCCAAGCCCGGCCCTGAATTTTGTCATTCGCTTCAGAAACAGTGAAGGCAACATTACGGCTCAAATGAATGGGTCGGGGACGATAGCTGTGGTGCCGATTCCGGCGGCGGTTTGGCTCTTCGGTTCTGCGCTGCTTGGACTGCTTGGATTGAGCTATCGGCATAACAAGGTGTGACGCACCAACCAATCGCCTTATAGTCCACCGCCTACCTGCACCGAGTAGCACTGGAGTCGGAAATTGAACAGTTGATGTATTCAGCTCGACGATTTGTCCGCGCTTAAGTAAGAATAAAATTCCTAAACAAAGACCCAGATCATAAAAAATCCTCTCCTATGAACCGAGAGGCAGAATTTGTGAACAAATTCCCAAAAAAGATATCCGTAACATTCTAATAAGCCAATGGAGCGACCGACTCACAGATTTCATCGGCCCTGCGGCATAGTCTTTTTTTTATACAAATCGTTTTGAAGGCTTATCCCTTAATGGGAGGTTGGGCGGTTACGAAAATGACTCAAACGGGTTTGTATTCCGATAAGCGGATATTGCGCTTTAAGTTGAATTTGGTCGGGGTGTGAAACAATGAAAAAACTATCCTTGCAGTTGCTCTTAATTGTAGCTCTCAGCCTGTTGATAAGCGGTACTGCGACTGGTGCAGACTTTAAGATAGAAAAGGCGCTATGGAAGGTAGAAAAATCACTCCTCATTGTGGTGGTCAAAGCCCCCGAGGGCCAAAGAATCCTTGTGGAAAACGCTTTTGATGCATCGCAGGTATTTGCCGACTCTAAATTGAGAAAGGAAACCCTGAAGATTAGGCGCAGATCACCTGATCCTCTACCTTGCAGGATCAGGGTCATCAACAAAGATACAACCCAAGTGCTGGAGCAGGACGTCATCAGTAACGAAACTGAACAGAGACCGGATGGATGCTTTCCAATGGCTACAGCCGAACCACCGCCTGCACCTGTGAATAAAGTTCCTACTGCAAATGCAGGTGTCGACAAGGCTCATGTGTTGGAAGCAGGGCAAACCAGCATGACAGTTACCCTGGATGGCAGTGGTTCATCTGATGCTGATGGATCAGTAGTCAACTTTGTCTGGTCTGGCTCACCTGATCCTGATGATGTGGTTTCTCCTAGCATCAATCTTGGCGAGGGCACCCATGATTTCTCCCTTGTGGTCCTCGATGATCAGGGTGAAGAAAGTGAACTTGATAGTGTCGTGGTTAGCATACATGCAGCATCCGCAGAGCCTCCTCCGCCTACCGAACCGCCTACGACGGCGGCGGAAGCGCATGCCGGCATCACAGTCTATGAAGGCCCCTCAACCTGCATCAGCTGTCACGAAGACGAGGCCGTGGCGATGCATGGCTCGGTCCACTATCAACAGTCCGGGGACACCATCAACCTGACCAACGATGTCACACCCTTCAGCGGCAACGGCCTGGCCCGTGCCGGTGAGCGGGGTGATGGCGCCATCGGCATCAATACCTACTGCGGATCCCACGAAAACTCGCCACGCTTTACCTGTGCGGGCTGTCATGTGGGCAATGGTCGATTCCCAAATTCGACGCTTCCCCTGGATGAGACTGAAAGAAATGCGGAGCTGAGTAATATCGACTGCCTGATGTGCCATCAGGACAGTTACAAGCGATTCCCGACCGGTGAGTTCGAACCTCTGGAGATCGTTTCGGCTGACACGGACGGTAACCCCGATCCGACTCTTGAGCCGATCCTGCGCACCGGGTCGCAAGGGGTTCCCGTGGTTGATCGAGAGACACTCGATTTTCTCTTCGAGCCTGCGGATCTGAACAGTAATCTGGTGCAACTTGGCGGATCACCCATGATGCAGGATCGTGTAAGTGCCGCCCAGTCGGTACATGCGACCACCAGAAAGTCCTGCCTCAACTGTCATGCAAAAGCAGGTGGTGGCGATGGCACCAAGCGGGGCGATATCTCATCGGCATTGATCGATCCTAGTCCGCAGATCGATATCCATATGAGTTCAGCTGGGGAGAATCTCACTTGTGCCGATTGTCACGACGCGGGCGGACACCGGCTGAAGGGACGCGGTCTCGATCTCAGGCCCAATGACGTGCCCGAGCACTTCACCTGTGAGAGCTGCCACGATCAGCCCCATGGTGACTACAGCAATCGTGTCGGCAGCAGCCGTGACAAACATGCCGCCCGGGTTGCCTGTCAGACCTGCCACATTCCAACCTATGCCAAGGGTGTGGAGACCGAGACCAATCGGGACTGGGAAGATCCTCACTTCTCGGGTGCGGCCTGCAACGGTCGTGGCGGTTGGCTGCCGAGAGAGGACAAGGCATCGAACCTGACGCCGACTTATCAATGGTTCGACGGCACCAGTCAGGTCTATGTGCTGGGTGAGGACCTGGCTGACTACCCGATCAAGGTGCTGCAGGACGGCAGCGAGGCCATCACCCTGGGTCTGCCCAATGGTTGGGTGAACACGCAAAATGCCAAGATCTATCCCATGAAGGAACACACCTCCAAGTCAGCGGTCCATGACGCGAGCAACAGTTTGATCGCTCATTCCACCTTCGAGTTCTTCCGCACCGGCAGTTTCGATACCGCGGTGCAGAGCGCCCTGGAGCAGACCGGCAGAAGCGGTGACAGCTACACCGTGAAGCAGATCCATACCTTTCAAACCCTCAACCATGGGGTCGAAGACTCATCGGCAGCACTTGAGTGCGGCGCATGCCATGACAGCCTGAATGGCGGACCGCTGCGCATGGATCTGGCGAATGATCTGGGCTACGGCCTGAAAGGAAGCGAAGCTGAAGTATGTACCCAGTGCCACGAAAACAAAGGCAGTATGAGTTTTGCCAAGGTTCATGAAAAGCATGTCAAGGATAAAGGCATAGACTGCTCGACCTGCCATGACTTCAGCCGACCGGAACGTGGCTTGAATGGAAACATAGCCAACTTTATCGACGACTGAGTGTGCGATGGCCTGAATAGCAGGGATGCTGCAAAAGGCTTTTTAACCCATCCTCAATCGAGGATGGGTTTTTTTATGTTGGCAAGTGTGATGGATTTAAGCCTGGGAGTTCACGGCTTTCAGGCATGATGGAATGTACAGAGGTGCACAATCACAGCACACCGAGATCCCATCCAACCCATTCGATGGGATTTGGCTGGGTGTCCCGGTTGCTGCCGCTTATCCTGAGATGCTATCAGTTGCTGCTGCGTACTGCGTCAAAATCGTCAGCAATCAACAGATTGGTCAGAAAAAACGCTTTCGCCCGGGTCTTTTTCTGACGTTGCATCTTCTCTTTCTGGATCGGGCATTCATGTGGCTGCCAGTCACAGGCCGTTCCGCTGATAACCAGGTGAGGGCATTCCTGGCAGATTTTCGATTTGTAGAGGCCGGTCATTTCGGTTGTCTCGGTTAGTTGCATATTTACAACTAAAAAAATAGCATAATTACAACGAATTACAACCTAATATGTCAGAAAATTGGTAAAATTGTGACAAATTACCGAAGTGTATTATAAAAACTACTATTGGCTTCGCTATTGCGGTTTATGAGCGACAGATTAATTGAACCCTTTGGGCGCGGATTCGAAGCAAAAAACTATAATTGAAAATAAGAATAAGTCTCTTGTTTATACCCATCCGGAGTCCCGCCAATGGACAAACGACCACCTTTCAATCGCTGGCTTGTGGTAGTCGGCGCCGTACTGATTCAGCTCGCCCTCGGTGCGATCTATGCCTGGTCGGTATTCACCGCTCTGCTTACCGATCCCGCGGGCCCTTATGCCTTCAGCGCCAGTGAGACCGCCTGGGTCTTCTCGGCAGGGCTCGCCACTTTCGCCATTGTCATGGTTTTGGCGGGGCGCTGGCTGCCGAAGATCGGACCGCGCATGCTAGCGGTCTCAGGCGGCCTGCTGTTGGGTGCGGGATATATCCTTGGCGGGCTGTTCGGTGGCAGTTTCTGGGCTCAACTGATCTTCATCGGTCTGATCGGCGGTGCGGGCATAGGTCTCGGCTATGTGGTGCCCATCGCGGTCGGCGTGAAGTGGTTTCCCGACAAGAAAGGGCTGATCACCGGGCTCGCGGTAGCCGGGTTCGGCTTCGGTGCCACCATCTGGGTCAAGCTGGCCGGCTCCTGGTTTGGCGGCTTGCTCAACACCACCAATCTGTTTGGCCTGCCCGGGGTGCAGAGCGTCTTCTTTATCTACGGTATCGCATTCGCCATCCTCGTACTTTTGGGCAGCAGCGTCATGATAAATCCTCCCGAGGGATACCGCCCGGCCGGTTGGAATCCCCCTGATGCCAATAGTCGTCAAAGCCATGGCGCAGTGGAGTTCAGTGCATCCCAAATGTTGCATACACGTCAGTTCTATATGTTGTGGTCAGTCTTCATGTTCAGCGCCCTGGCTGGCCTGATGGTGATCTACTGCATCAAGTTGTTCGGCATCGACGCCCTGCAGCATCGCGGTATCGCCGACGCGGGTATCATCACCGGCACGGCCATGGCCTGGTACGCCATTTTCAACGGCATCGGCCGCATCGCCTGGGGCAGCATCTCCGATCGCATCGGCCGCAAGGTGGCGATCATCCTGATGGCCGCACTGCAGGGTGTGATTATGCTGATGATCTACCATGTATTCATCGCATTCGGCCTGGTCAATGGCTTCATCGTCGCCGCCGCCCTGATCGGATTCAACTTCGGCGGCAATTTCGCCCTGTTTCCAGCAGCCACCGCAGACTTCTTCGGCAATCGCAATGTGGGCAGCAACTACGGATGGGTTTTCACCTCATACGGCATTGCCGGGATCGCGGGCCCGCTATTGGCGGGCTATTTCAAGGATGCCGCACAGGGGGTGACCTATCCGGTGATCTGGATGACACCGTTTGTCATTGCAGGGGCGGCCTGTCTCGTGGGTGCGATAATCATGGCGTTAAGCACCAGACCGGAACCCCCTGAAGGTTGGCGAAGGCGGAAGACCGACCGCGGTTAAGTCGACGGACAGTCCTCTACTGCTGCTTGTCACCGGCCCTTATGGTATCCAAGCTCATCAGTGGATTGCTGGCGTTCGCCATCATTACCTATATGTTGTCTTATCGCTTGATTATACAAGTGATATGATTGATGAATAACTCTCTCAGTAGAGGAATGTTCATAAAAAAGTTGAGATTAAAAGAGCAATTGTAATTTTTATAATCCATTTTGATGCTACGGTGAGATAAAATCTCTTCGAACTTCTTGACACTCATTTCATTCAGGCTCAACTGGCTGTAATCAGTGATGACTTCGTCAATAAACGACTGCCGCGCTTTGAAAATGGACTGCTTTGAGAACAGGATGTTGGCCCAGGGAATACGTATGAAAAACATATTGTGCACCCCGAACGGGGAGTACCAAAGGGGCCCGAATGATAGCAGTATTTTCCCATCTGGTTTAAGAATGCTCAGCATATTGTCGAGCTCTTTTTCAGGATCGGCGAAATGCTCGAAACTGTTCATTGAAATCACATAATCAAACGACCCTTTGTATTCTTCAGAAAGGTTGGTTGTAAAGGCTATTTTATCCGCCAACCCTTTGGACTTGGCTTTTTCTGCATTTTTTTCAAACTTATGCCCGGCAATATCGTAACCCACAGATTTGCTTGCCACCTCAGCAAATGCAAATGTGCTGTCGCCAGTGCCACAACCAAAATCGAGAATGGATTTGTTTTCAAGCATGGCGCGAAAATTGGGGAAAGTATTGTCGTAGCTACGTAGTATCTCTTCTGCAGGTGTTTCTTTTTCTATCTGTCTTTCTGATTGGAGCTTCTTGATGTCATCTGGACTGAGTGGCAATGCCATATCGGGTACGCCAAATGCCTCCATTGAGTTTTTTGGCGCAAACGCGAGTAGAATTTTTGCTCCTAAGTCAGACATATTGGAAATCTCCATTAAAAATCAAGGCACAAACATTTACGCATACACGGGGAAATATTATGCAACACTGCAATCCTGTTTTACAGGTAAAGAAAGGAGGTCTTATTCAACTCTGTATCATACAGTATCTGTGTCGATAGATTATTGAAATAAAAAGAAAAATAAACGAACTCATTAGAATGACATGATCTCGCAAATACTCTATGCTGTCCTTGGGACAGCCATCGATTTGCAATAAACACTTAATTAATTCGACTGCTATGACTGGGCCTAAGCTTTGACTCTGTTGTAGATGGAGCTGTATTCAACCGATATATGATGGATAGCCGTCGAATAAGAGTCAGGGAGGGGATTTTCAGTTGCGTGACTTAAGGGAGGGCGTCTTATTTAATATCAATGCCATGCGGAATGATTAATAGGGTCATTAATCCAAAAGTACCAACTGAAATAAAATGTCAAAACTGTATTAACGACAACCAGAGCAATCCACCCTACAGGTTTCCATTTGTACTTTTCGCCTTTTGCTACAAAAGCCAAAATGAAAGCAAATGTCAGAATTGGTGTCAGGTACATGATGAATAGGCCAAAGAGACCAGATACCGATAAGATGATAAAAAAGACAATGCCAACTAAAACTTCGATTAAAGATAATCTATAGAGTTGATGTCGGGAGTTGTTTTCCATATTTCACCTATAATCCTGCAATTCACCGTAGATGAACATGATCGAGACAGCCATGTGAAACTGCATAGATAAATGTCTCAGTGCTAACAACTACATACCCTAACTGATCTGCCTTCTACTATTCAACTACAGACCATGTTATATGTGAGTCATTCCCACATAAACCATTAATTTACTGTTTTAGCCTTGAACTCGGTGAGGTGTTCATATATGTCTTATTTTTTTCTTCACATAAGACACTTGGCCAATATCCAACCAGGTCATAAAGTTCGCTATCCGGAATAGGCCGGCGAGGTCTTCTCTCAATACACCCTATGCACTCAGAGAAAACCACGCCTTACGCAGATTCTGTTTCTCTCTGCGGCGTTTGGCCTTGTTGGTTTTTTCATGCACGCCACCTTTGCTGAGCAGGGGATGGTTGTGCAACGGATTGCGTTGTCTGTTGTTTCGTCTTTTC
>JBEVVS010000053.1:22001-71423 GCA_040507005.1 Candidatus Thiodiazotropha sp. | reverse complement strand
CATCTATCCCTATATTGCAGATTATTGTGGTAGCTGTTGGTGTTGTTTAAACCCCCTCTCCCCCGGCCCCTCTCCCGCCAGGGGAGAGGGGGGTTATTAAACTGTCGTACTCGCGTCCATTTGCGGCTTGAATTAAAAAAACCTTTAACAAGTAAAAAAAAAAGCCCCTGCCCATACAACAGACAGAGGCGTAAAAACTTGCAGTGCGAAAGCTGAGACTCTATGTCACTTTCAACTGCAACATCTCCTCACCATCCTCATCCGAGAGATGGACCGCGCAGGCGATGCAGGGATCGAAGCTGTGTATGGTCCGCAGGATCTCCACCGGCTTATTAACATCCGCCAGCTGGTGGTTATCCTGCAACGCAGCCTCGTAAGCGCCGGCCTGTCCGGCACTATCCCGCGGCCCGGCATTCCAGGTACTCGGTACCACTGCTTGATAGTTGGCTATCTTGCCGTCCTCGATGACGATCCAGTGTCCCAATGCGCCGCGAGGCGCCTCCATGAAACCCACGCCCTGGCACTGCCTCGGCCAGGTGGAGGGATCCCAAAGCGTGTCGTTGAAGGTCTTGGTGTCCCCCGCCTTGATATTGGCGATCAGCTGGTCGTACCAACCCTGCATTGCATCCGCCAGGATCTTGGTCTCCAGGGTTCTGGCAGCGGTTCTGCCAAGTGTCGAGAAGAGTGCCCGGGTCGGCAGTTCCAGCGTGCTCAGGGTTTTGTTGACCAGATCCCGGGTCTGCTCGTGGCCTTTGGCATAGAGCATCAGCACCCGTGCCAAGGGGCCTACCTCGACCGCCTTGCCTTTCCACCTGGGTGCCTTCAGCCAGGAGTAGGACTCCTCCACATTCAGCTGTTCGAAGGGGGGCTCGGGACCGGTGTAGTTGAGTGTGGTCTCGCCTTCATAGGGATGGAGCCCCTGATCCTTGCCGCTGCTGTAGTCATACCATGAATGGGCAATCTGCTCCTGTATCTCATCAGCGTTGTTCATATCCAACGGATGTATGGTTGAGATATCCCTGTCGAGAATGACGCCGCTGGGAAAGAAGAAGCTGGCCGGATCATCCATCGATGTGGCCGGCAGATCACCATAGCAAAGGAAGTTGCCCAAGCCCTCGCCACGCTCGCCCCAATCTTTGTAGAAGCTCGCCACCGCAAGGGTATCCGGCACATAGACCTGGTCGGTAAACTCGCTCATCTTGGTGATGACGTTCTGCACCTGGGAGAGTTTCTTGCTGTTGATGGCCGAATCGGAATTGAGATCGATGGCCGAGGCCACACCGCCGACGAGGAAATTGGGATGGGGGTTCTTGCCGCCGAAGATGGCATGCAGCTTGACCACGTCACGCTGCCACTCCAGGGCCTCCAGGTAGTGGGCCACCGCCATCAGGTTCGCTGCCGGCGGCAGCTTGTAGACCTCGTGTCCCCAATAGGCCTTGGCGAAGATACCCAGCTGCCCGGCGTCGACGAAGCCCTTGAGCTTCTTTTTCACATCGGCGAAATAACCCGGTGAAGCCTTCGGCCAATTACTGATCGATTGTGCCAACGCAGCGGTCTCTCCTGGATCGGCGGAGAGTGCTGAGACCACATCCACCCAGTCGAGGGCATGCAGATGATAGAAGTGCATTACGTGATCGTGGATATACTGGGCACCGATCATCAGATTGCGGATCAGCTGTGCATTCGGCGGAATCGGGTAGTTGAGGGCATCTTCCACTGCACGTACCGAACTCAGGCCGTGCACCAGTGTGCAGACACCGCAGATACGCTGTGCGAATGCCCAGGCATCCCGGGGATCACGACCCTTGAGTATGATCTCAATGCCTCTAACCATGGTACCCGATGAATAAGCACTGGCTATCTGATCACCATCCATCTGGGCCTCGATACGCAGATGGCCTTCGATTCTGGTGATGGGGTCAACGACGATTCTGTTACTCATTTCTCTCGTCTCCTATCGATACACATTTCAGCCGTGCTCTGTTGCATTGCTTACTCTTTATCCTCGACCAGGTGTTCTGCGAGCATCTCGGTCAATCCCACAACGGGAATCTCCATGCGGTACTCTTCGAGCCCCTCCTCTATCACCAACCTGCAGTTGGCACAGGCGGTGACCAGGGTCTCCACATTGAGCTCATCGAGTTGTGTTTTCTTGCGATTGAAGACCTTGATGCGCAGCTCTTCGGCCCGCTCGTTGGCACTCACACCACCGCCACCACCGCAGCACCAGTTCATCTCCCGGGCATCATGCATATCGACAAACTCGCTGGCGACCATCTTCAGCAGATTACGTGGCGGTTCCAATACACCGCCCTTGCGTACAATCTGGCAGGGATCGTGAAAGGTCAGTCGCGTCTCATCCATGCCTTCTGTCTTCAGACGCCCACTGGTGCGCAGTTCCTCCAGCAGTTCCAGGATATGCACAACCTTGAATTTGTAGGCTCGGCCAATCAGGTTCGGGCCCTCCCAGCGGATTGCGGTGTAGGCGTGACCGCACTCGGGACTGATGACATATTTGACCTTCAGTTTTTCCGCCGCGACCACCACCCTGTTGACCAGCTCACGGGCGATGTCTGAAGAGCCTATCTGAATACCTGCATTGGTTGCCTCAAAGGCTTGCGAGCTGATGGTCCAGCTCACCCCCGCCTGTTTGAAGATTCGTGCGAGGGCCTCAAGATATTCGGGGAAGTTCATGATCTCCATGGACGAAAGCAGCGCCATATAGTCGACCCCTTCCACGTCCACCGGAATCTGCAAACCGCTATCGGCCTCAACATGTTTTATCTGCGCCGCCAAGGCAGGGTACTTAACCCCCATCGGACTACCGATGGTCACGGCTCTGCGGCTGGCTCCTTTCATCCCCTCCGGTGAGTAGCCTGCCGCTACGAATCCCTCCCTGGCATTACGGATCATATAACTGATGTCGTTGCCCACCGGACAGACCATGGAACAGCGTCCACAGAGCGTGCAGCCATCGTAGATCAATGTCTCCCACTCCTCGAGCAGTTCATCGGTTACCGGTTGCGTCAAACCCAGCATCGATTTCACTTTTCCCCAAAGGGTGTATTCCTGCTCCCATACCCGGCGCAGGGGTTCTAGTTTGTTGATGGGCGTATATTTGGGATCGCCGGTCTCGGTATAAAAGAGGCAGGCCTCGGCACACATACCGCAATTCACGCAACTGGAGAAAAAAGAGGCGATCGGTGCGTTCATCTGCTCACGAAAGGCGTTCATGCCTCGTTCAAGGGTTGCTTCGCTCATGACTGAACTCCTCTACGACCTGCCATGGCGCCGTTGTACCAACGTGCGATAAAGAAAGTGAAAGCGTGCATCAGTTTGGTGAAGGGAAAGACCACCATCAAGATTTCAACGCTAAGAATATGCAGACCCAACACCAGCGGATAGGGATCGATCATTCGATGGTAGGCCAGATATCCGGTCACCATGGGCAGGATCGTCACCAGCCAGGTCAGATAGTCTTCCGCACCGCTGAGGTAACGCTTAACCGGGTGACTGATGCGGCTGAAGAGCATCGCCACCAGAGTGACGATGGTTACCGCGGCAACTGCATCGACCAGGTTACTGGCGATCCCCGGCCAGCTGAGTCCAATGGTGGCATTGATCAGTTCGATATGGGGGATAAAAAGAAACAGACTGATAAAAAAGCCGATGTGCCAGATATACCCACCCACGACAGTAAAGGGGGAGCGTCTGAAAGAGCCCTGCTCCGGTAGGGTTCGGGTAAACACCGTACGCAGCCCCGCTCCCAGTTCAGCGCCTCTTGGCTCGGCAAAGTCGGGCTTACGGCCCAGTATCAAAACCTCGAGCAGCCGGATAACCACGCCGATAATAAAAACCACCAGTGCGATATCAAAACCCGGCCCTCTTACCCATAGAAGAAAGTCAACTGGAGTGCTCATGATCTCTTATCCAAGTCGTCGATAGTTACGGTCTCATGCTCGGAAGCGGCCTTTGACTGCTTCCTCCGATTGAGTGCGCCGGCAGCCGCGCCAAGGACCACACCTGCACCCGCGACATAGGCGGCGTTGCGGATTACATCGCTGTCGGGAATCGAGAGCGCATTGTAGAAACCGCCGCTATCCCAGAAGTCAGGCTCGGAGCAACCCAGGCAGCCGTGTCCCGACTCTACCGGCCAACTCGCGCCCTGGTTCCACTTGGTGGTGGCGCAGGCGTTATAGGTCATCGGACCTTTGCAGCCGAGACGAAACAGACACCAGCCCTTACGCGCACCCTCGTCATCGAAGGTCTCGGCGAACAGACCTTTGTCATAAAAGGGGCGGCGATAACAGCGGTCATGGATACTCTTGCCGTAAAAGACCATGGGCCTGCCAAGACTATCCAGCTCGGGTAGCGCACCGAAGGTGAGAAAGTGGGCAAGCACACCGGTGATCACGGTGGGAATGGGGGGACAACCGGATACATTGACTACCGGTTTGTCCTTGACGATATTCGAGACAGCTACCGCACCGGTGGGATTGGGCTTGGCATGGGGTAATCCACCGAATGCGGCGCAGCTTCCCACTGCAACCACCGCGGCGGCGCCGGCAACCGTCTCTTCAAGCATCTGCAGGTTACTGATCCCTGCGATGGTGGAGAAACCAGGATTTCCCAGCGGGATCGAGCCGTCGACCACCACCAGATACTTGCCCTCATTGTCGTGCATCGCCTGTTCACGGGCGGCCTCTGCCGCACTCCCGGAGGCGACCTGCAAGGTATGGTGATAGTCGAGGGAGACATAGTCAAAAATCAGGTTCTCGACGGTTGGTGAATGGCTGCGGGTAAGGGACTCGGTACAGCCGGTGCACTCCTGAAACGAGAGCCAGATAACCGAGGGTCGCTTCGCCTGCTCCAGGGATTCGGCGACCGCGGAGACCATGGTCGGCGGTAGTGCCATCATCGAAGCGGTGGCGCTGCAGAATTTAAGAAAGCCCCGTCTCGAGACGCCGCTTTGACGTAAGCTCTCCCCGAGTGTTTTAGCCATGGGATTGAGTTCTTCAGCCATCACTACTCCTCCCGCACAGGACAATCATGCGGTACTATCTGGGTTTAGCTGCTGTTGGAGCCTGCTAATTGCGTCCGAGATATCCTCGGGTTGTGAACGAACGATCTCCGGGACACGGTTGATCTCGATGCTGAGGGCTATGCGTTCACCGGACGCATTGTAGTGATCGACTAGCCAGACACCGGGATAATAGGTTTCGCAGATCCTGCTTTTACCCAGGGATTGCAGCTCGATGGAGACCTCACCGCAGCCAAGAATACTGAGTAAAGCCGCCTCATCCCCTGGACCGAATGGTATGGATTTAAGATCGATTGTGGTCACCTCGCCTCGCTCCTTGAGACGTTGTAGTGCGTGTAGCACTTGATGCATCACTGGTGTTGCGTTTGAGTGATTGGTGGTTGGGTCTACGCCCTCCTTTGCCTCAACCCGAACAGCAATGTCTCGCAGTTTCTGCATGGTCGTATTGATCTTCTCTTATACGTTTAAAGAATATCACTAAATACTGATACGTTTGCTGATCTGGATCATGATTGGAGACCAAAATAGTGATCTCAGGCAATTCATTTCTAAATAGTAATGGTTGCCTCAATCAGGCAGCAGTCCCCACGACTTCAATAGTGACGTTATCTCTGTAATTCCCTTCGCAACGGCCGGCTCCACCGCTTTGCTCATCGCCTCCCCCCAATCCAGGTTATCGGGTTCGATGCCAACGAGGCAGCGGTGTTGCGGCAGAGTATTCGAGAGCCGGGCGATATCGAGGAGATCACCCAGGCTCACCTCGTGTACACTGGCGCGATTGCCCTGGAGATATAGGTCCATCTCCTGGTCGCGGAAGAGCCGCAATGTGCCTGGCCTCTCACCCATACGGGCTGCATCCGCGACGATCAATCCATCCGCCCTGGCTATGGGTTCCGCGAGGGTGAAGCTGAGTGTACCTCCATCGAGATACTCGACCCCCGGGACCTCTCCAAGGTGTTGCTGCAGACGATTCACCAGGTGAACCCCAATACCCTCGTCACTCAACAAGGTATTTCCTATCCCCAGGACCAACACAGATTTGATTGACAAAAACGGTCTCCTAGCGAGAATGAAACAGCTATCCGGTTCAGATTCTATTATATTTAAAGAGAACGGTTGGCAACCTGATCCATGGCAATAAATACAGTCTCTATGACAAAGGTTATATCATGTGCCTAGGCATACCCATGCAGATCAAAAGCATCGACGGCTTTACCGCACAGTGTGAAGCAAAAGGCATTCAGCGTGAAGTCAGTCTCTTCATGCTGCAACATGAAGCGTTGAAGCCGGATGACTTCGTGGTGGTGCATGTGGGCTATGCCATTCAGAAGGTGACGCCACAGGAGGCACGCTCGGCCTGGGAGATCTACGACGAAATGCTGGCAAAGATGGAATCACCGCCGAATGCATGAACTCTCTGTCTGCCAGGCGATGCTGGCACAGGTCGAAACGATTGCAGAACGGGAACAAGCCAGCCAGGTGGAGCGTATCGTGGTCCATATCGGCCCCCTCTCTGGCGTGGTACCTGAGCTGCTGCAACAGGCCTTCAGCATCGCCCGTGCAGGCAGCGTGGCGGCAAAGGCCGAACTCCATACCGAACTGCAACAGGTACGTATACGTTGCCTGCAGTGCGGTGCCGAGTGTGATGCCAAGAGCAACCGCTTGATCTGCTGTGAATGCGGCGATTTCCGTACTCAGCTTATCAGCGGCGACGAGCTCCTGCTAGCTAGTGTGGAGCTGATACGAGAGTAATAAGTCAAGGAGCATTTCCGATGTGCGATACATGCGGCTGCAATATCACAGAAGACAACAAACACCTGGTCGAAGAGGGTGGCAAGCATGCCCATACCGAGGATGGCAGCGTGGCGGTGGAGGTATTGCAAAACCTGCTCAGTGAAAACGACCACCAGGCCGCTCACAACCGGGAACACTTCGACCGTCACCAGCTGCTCGCCATCAATCTCATGTCATCACCGGGGAGCGGCAAGACCCGTTTGCTGGAGAGCTCCATCGACAGGCTCAAGGAGAAATACAGAATTGCTGTCGTCGAAGGTGACTTGGAGACGGAAAACGATGCTCAGCGGATCCGTGACAAAGGCGTGGAAGCGGTACAGATCACCACCGGCACCGCCTGCCATCTCGATGCCCATATGATTCACCATGCGCTACATCGAATGGATCTGGATGCGGTCGATATCCTGTTCATCGAAAATGTCGGCAACCTGGTATGCCCCGCCAGCTTCGATCTGGGCCAACACCTCAACATCACCCTGCTCTCAGTCACCGAGGGTGACGACAAGCCGAGCAAATACCCGGTCATCTTCCGCGCGGCGGATCTTGTGCTGCTTACCAAATCGGATCTGCTGGCGGTGATGGAAGAGTTCAGTCCCGAACGGGCCGAGCGGGCAGTCCGTCAGCTCGCCGTTGAGGTGCCGGTCGTCCTCACCTCGGCAAAATCAGGGGAAGGCTTTGATGCCTGGCTCGACTGGCTCGAGAATCAAATCGAGTTGCAAAAAGAGAGACGCACACGGGGTGAAACACTACAGCCGAAACTGCAACCGGAAGGTGCTAAATTGCATACCGGATAGATGATGATCTTTTCGCATAAAAACATTTGCGTTTATTTGCGTTCATTTGCGGACTATACAAGATGTCCATAAGCGCGAGATCCTGGTTGCAGCAGTTAAACGCCCTGCCATTGCAGGAAACGATCAAGGTCATGAATGTCTGCGGCGGCCATGAGCGCTCCATTACCCAGGCAGGACTGCGGGGCGCTCTGCCGCCCCAGATAGAGCTGATCCCAGGTCCTGGCTGTCCTGTCTGCGTCTGTCCCGAAGAGGATGTCTATCAAGCCATGCAACTGGCACTACGGGAACCGATCACCCTGGTGGCCTTTGGCGACATGTTGCGGGTACCGGTGAACGTCCCCAAGGGAGAACCCCGCTCCCTGGACCAGGCCCACGCCGCTGGGGCCGACATCAGGCCCATCGCCTCACCGATGGAGGCTCTGCAGATCGCCCAGGCCTCTGCTCAAAGAGAGGTGGTCTTTTTCGCCGCCGGTTTCGAAACCACCACCGCCCCTGTCGCTTCGTTATTAGTGCAAGGTATCCCCGACAACCTCTCGATCCTGCTCTCCGGCCGACTCACCTGGCCGGCCGTCGCCATGCTGCTGAGTGGTGAAAAGCCGGGTTTCAATGCCCTGATTGCACCCGGACATGTGGCCACCGTCATGGGCCCTGAGGAGTGGTCCTTTGTGGTGGAGCAACACCACATACCCGCCGCTGTCGCAGGCTTTACAGCCGAGAGCCTGCTGGCTGCAACCTACTCCGTAATCAGACAATATCTGAATCAGCGGATCTTTCTTGATAACTGCTATCCCGAGCTGGTCAGACCCGGCGGCAACCCCAGCGCCAAGTCCCACCTGGTGAAGGCACTGGATGTGGTCGATGCCAATTGGCGCGGCATCGGAATCATCCCCGACTCCGGATTTTCCCTCAACTCCCGGTATGCCCGGTGGGATGCGCGCAAACGTTTTCCCGACTACGACTCACCTCAGCGCAGACGCAGTGGAGAGATGCCTCCCGGGTGTGACTGCGCGGCGGTGGTGCTGGGAAAGAAATATCCCAACCAGTGTCGACTCTATGGCGAGGCCTGCACACCACGGACACCCATCGGCCCCTGTATGGTTTCCGATGAGGGTGCCTGCAGGATCTGGTGGAGCGGTGGTATCCGCGTTGACAAACTCGCTGAGCGTCGTTCACAAAATACTTGAAACTCACCCACGGAAAATACGGTCTATACTAATTATAATACATACTGTTTTACTAGGTTTTAGCATGAAGAAACTCGGGCAGAAGATCATGCAGTGGATTGCGGAGTGGTTGACCAAGGAGAGCCCGCCTTCGACATCCCCACTTTGCGATTTCAATCGTCTCAGTTATGAACTCAGACCCGCCGATGTACTGCTGGTGGAGGGGCGTACCCGGGTCAGCAATGTGATCAAGACCATTACCCAGAGCACCTGGACCCACTCCGCCCTCTATATCGGTCGTATTTACGATATTCGCGATCCACAGCTTCAGCAGCGGGTGCGCATGGCCTACCAGGGCGATCTCAGCGAACAGCTGATGGTGGAGGCCCTGCTGGGCGAGGGTACGATCATTGCGCCACTCTCCAAGTACCGCAACGACCATCTGCGGATCTGTCGACCCACAGGTCTAGAACCGGAGGATGTCCACAAGGTCGTAGCCCACGCCATCAAGCATATCGGTACCGATTATGACGTACGTCATCTGCTCGATCTGGCCCGCTTCTTCTTTCCCTGGGCCATACTCCCGAGGCGCTGGCGCTCCAGCCTGTTCGAGCACAATGCAGGATCACCGACCCGCACCGTCTGCTCATCGATGCTGGCATCCGCCTTCAACGATGTGAATTTTCCAATCCTCCCGTTCATAGATCGGGATGAGGATGGCAGCCTGCGATTCTTCAAGCGCAACCCAAGACTCTTCACTCCCAAGGATTTCGACTACTCACCCTATTTCGACATCATCAAGTACCCGTTTCTGGGTCTGGATGACCTGGGGGTCTATCGTCGTCTACCCTGGTGTGACGACACCATTCTCTACAATGACAATGAACGCGCATTCGTCGCCTCCACAAAGGTCGATGATGCTAACTGCGACGAGGATGAAACCAAGCTGCATGATAAACGCAAAGGGTATCAGCTCAAGCAGGCACAATCTGATCTCGATGAGACCGATCAACCTATCGCCAATAGTATTCGCGAGGCCAATCAATGACGATGCTGGGACTATTGCTGCTGTTGTTAACCCTATGGGGACTGGCCTATGGATCCGCACGGGCCATTGTCTGGATTCTGCTGCCGCCGATCCTCCTGGTCTGCCTGCAGTTGGCTGATTTAGTAACCTCTCTGGGCGCCCTACCCCTATGGTTGGTCTACGCCGCCACCCTCTTCTTCTACCTCAAACCCCAACTTCGACGCCGCTGGATCACCAGGCCACTGCTCAGCGCCTTCCAGCAGGTAATGCCCTCCATGTCGTCCACCGAGAAGGAGGCGTTGAACGCCGGAAGCGTCTGGTGGGACGGTGAGCTCTTCTCCGGACAACCGGACTGGAATAGTCTGCTCAAGCAACCACAATGCCAGCTGACCTCACGGGAGCAGGAGTTCCTCGACGGCCCGGTGGAGAGACTGTGCGAAATGCTCGATGACTGGCATATCACCCACGAACGTCAGGATCTCCCCCCCGAAGTCTGGCAGTTTATCAAGGCGTCCGGTTTTTTCGGCCTGATCATACCTGAGTCCTACGGCGGTCTCGGTTTTTCCGCCTATGCCCACTCCCAGGTGGTGATGAAGATCGCAAGTCGCAGTATCACCGCGGCGGTTACTGTCATGGTGCCTAATTCTCTTGGTCCGGCAAAGCTGCTGCTGCAATACGGCAGCGATGAACAGAAGGGGCGTTATCTGAATCGTCTGGCCACTGGAGAGGAGGTGCCCTGCTTCGCCCTGACGAATCCCCATGCGGGGAGCGATGCCGGCGCGATCCCCGATGTCGGCCGGGTCACCTATGGTGAGTTCGATGGCACCCAGGTGCTGGGTATCAAGCTCAACTGGGAGAAGCGCTATATCACCCTGGCTCCGGTTGCGACCCTGATTGGATTGGCCTTTAAGCTGGAGGATCCCCAAGGCCTGCTCTCCGACGATCCTGAACCTGGCATCACCCTGGCGCTGATCCCCCGCGACACCCCCGGGGTGGAGATCGGTGCGCGTCACATGCCCCTCAACCTAGCCTTCCAGAACGGTCCCATTCAAGGCCGGGATGTCTTTATTCCCATCAACTGGGTGATCGGTGGCGTCGATGGCGTGGGCAAGGGTTGGCATATGTTGATGGAATCCCTCTCGGAGGGTCGTGGCATCTCACTCCCCGCACTCTCAACCTCGGCGGGTAAGAGCGCCAGCCGTTATACCGGCGCCTATGCAGCGGTTCGCACCCAGTTCAGTCAACCCATCGGCCACTTCGAAGGCGTGGAAGAACCACTGGCGAGAATCGGCGGGCTTACCTATCAGATGGACGCGGCGCGCAAGCTTACCCTCAGCGCCATGGACAGTGGCGAATCTCCCGCGGTGATCTCGGCCATCATCAAGTACCATCTCACCGAGCGTTATCGACAGGCACTCAATGATGCCATGGATATCCAGGGCGGCAGCGGTATCTGCCTCGGCCCCGACAACCTGATCGCCAGGGGCTACCAGGCTATCCCCATCGCTATTACCGTCGAGGGTGCGAATATCCTGACCCGCAGTATGATCATCTTCGGTCAGGGGGCGATTCGCGCCCACCCCTATGTGCTCAGGGAGTTCGAGGCGGCGGAAAACCCGGATAGCGACAATGCGCTCAACCAGTTCGATGACGCCCTCTTCAGCCACATCGGTTTCGTGCTTACAAACTTTGCCCGTACACTCTGGTACGGACTTACCCATGGAAGGCTCTCCGAAAGCCCCAGAGGTGGTCCCAGCAAACGTTACTTTCAACGCCTGAACTGGATGTCTTCCAGCTTCGCCCTAACCGCCGATGCAGCCCTGATGACCCTGGGTGGATCCTTAAAGCGCAAAGAACGCCTTTCAGCCAGACTCGGCGATATGCTTAGCAATCTCTATATCGCCAGCGCGGTACTCAAACGCTATGTCGATGAGGGTGAGCTTGATAGCGATTTGTCCCTGATGCAGTGGGCCATGGAGGATTCACTCTATCGATATCAACACGCTTTACGTGGCCTGTTACGTAATATGCCGCTACGCCCTCTGGCCTGGCTGTTACGGCTGGTCATATTTCCCACGGGACTCCCTTTCCACAAACCCACCGATAAGCTCGACCACCGGGTCGCGCGCATCCTGCTCACACCAAGTGAGGTGAGGGACAGGCTCACCGAAGGCATCTTTATCACGGAGGATCAAGGACAACGTGCAGGACAACTGGAACAGGCAATGTTTGCGGTTACTGCCGCGGCCCCCCATGAAAAGACACTACGTCGTGCAAGACGGGCAGGACAGCTTAAATCCCGGGACGTTCGTAATCTGATCACGGAAGCCGTCACCCTTGGCATCCTCAGTGAGAGTGATAAAGTAGCCCTCGACGAAGCGGACCGCCTACGTCGCCAAGTCATACAGGTCAATGCCTTCAGTGATCTTGGTGAGTCAACCGACGATGTCAAAAAATCAGCACCAAAACTCTCCAATATCAACAAGCGGGGTGCCGCTTGAGGATTTAATAGTTCCATCCCTGATCAGGATAGGCTAAGTTAATGCTACTCTAACCACAACAGAATGAACCGACTGATAAAAATCGGGGTTCTGAAAAAGAGAATAGGGATGCCGGCATGAACAATCCTAATATCGATTACATATTGTTAAACGAGGCTGACACCCTGGGTGCGGTCTTTCGCGAACGGGTGAATCGCACAGCGGATGCGATTGCCTATATCCAGTACGACGAAGATCGCGAAACCTGGCAAGAGACCAGCTGGAGCGAGATGGCGCAGCTGGTGATTCGTTGGCAAGCCGCATTCCGCAAAGAGAATCTGAAACCTGGCGACCGCGTCGCCTTGATGCTACGCAACTGCCGTGAATGGGCTATCTTCGATCTGGCGGCACAATGCCTGGGGCTGGTCACCGTGCCTCTCTACACCAATGATCGCGCGGAAAATATCGGTTATATCCTGCAGGATGCCGAAGTGCGTTTGCTGCTTATTGAAAACAACGAACAGTGGCAGGACCTGCAACAGATCAGTAACCAGTTGGCCGGACTGAACCGTATCGTCTCCCTGCACCCGGTTAAACCGATGGGGTTGCAACCGCATCTGGTGTCACTGCATGAGTGGCTGCCCGATCAACCCAACGACGAACTGGAGGTAGTCGACGTCTCGACCAATGAGTTGGCCACCATCGTCTATACATCAGGCACCACGGGACGCTCGAAAGGTGTGATGCTGAGTCACCACAACATATTATGGGACCTCAACAGCGGCATTGAAGTTATCGATATCTATAAAACAGATACCTTTCTCTCCTTCCTGCCTCTGTCGCATACCCTGGAACGGACCGTGGGCTACTATCTGGCAATCATGGCCGGAGCCTCTACCGCCTATGCACGCTCGATACCTCAGTTGGCAGAAGACCTCGAAATCATTAAACCCACCATCCTGATTGCGGTACCTCGAATATTTGAAAGGGTCTATGCCAAGATTCAGGATAAGCTTGAAAACGACTCCGCCGTGGCCCGTGCCATCTTCAAGCTGGCTGTCGACACCGGCTGGTACAATTTCGAATACCAACAGGGCCGCGCAAGCTGGTCGCCAAAACTCCTGTTCTGGCCGCTGCTGGAAAAAATCGTGGCCAGCAAGATTCAGCAGAAACTGGGCGGTCGCCTGCGTATAGCCGTCTCCGGTGGCGCTCCCCTGTCACCCGATATCGCCAAGGTCTTCATCGGGCTTGGGGTGCCGATACTTCAAGGGTATGGTTTGACGGAGACCAGCCCAATCATCTCCGCCAATACTCATCAACACAATTTCCCGGCAAGCGTGGGCAGGCCCTTTCCCGGAGTCGAGGTGAAGATCAGTGAATACGACGAGCTGCTCTGTCGGGCGCCGAATGTGATGATGGGCTACTGGAACAACCGCTCCGCCACCGCCGAGGTAATCGACGCAGAGGGCTGGTTCCACACCGGGGACAAGGCGAAGATCGAGGACGACTACATCTTTATCACCGGGCGCCTGAAAGAGATCATCGTCATGGCCAACGGCGAGAAGGTACCCCCCGCCGACATGGAGATGTGCATCTCCATGGACCCACTCTTCGAACAGGTACTGGTGGTGGGCGAGAGCAAACCCTATTTATCCGCCATCCTGGTGCTTAATCCCGAGCATGCACAATCCCTAGGTCTCGATCCCGCGAACCTCAGTGAACAGCAGGAAAAAGAGCTGTTAACCCGGGTCAATAACCACCTGGACAACTTTCCCGGTTACGCAAAGGTGATTCGGGCAACCGTGCTCGCAGAACCCTGGAGCGTGGAGAACGGCTTAATCACACCGACACTTAAACTGAAGCGCAACAAGATCCTGGAACGTTATGCCAATGAGTATGACGAGATGTATGTTGGGCATTAAGTCCAAACTGCAGATCGATTGATAAAAAAACAGTTAGCTTACTCGATAGAGTCGGACAGAGCGACAGGTTCGCTGTAGTAGTAGCCTTGGCACTGCTGTACGTTTTCTCTAATTAACCATTCAATCTGATCCGAGTTTTCAACGCCTTCGGCGACCACTTTGAGGTCCATTATTTCCGCCATTTTAACCATTGCGGTACATATACCAATGGCATAGTTATCATTTGGTAGACCCTTTATAAAACTCGTATCGAGCTTCAAGGTATCAATGTTAAAGTCTCTGAGATAGGAAAAGGAGGAGTAACCGGTACCAAAATCGTCAACGGCAATACGAACACCATATTTTTTCAGGCTGCGCACCACATTTCTGCTCATCTCAATATCTTCTACCAGGCTGCTCTCGGTAATCTCCAACTCAAGGCATTTTGGGTCAAAACCTACAGTTTTCAATATCGATTCAACCCGGTTGGAGAAATTGCCCTGGTTGAACTGTTGCATGGATACATTGACATTCAGTTGCAACGAGCGACCACTGCCTCGTTGATAAGCCAGCATCTCCCTACAGGCCCGCTCCAGTACCCAATCCCCCAGCTCAATAATCAGACCGGTGTTTTCAAGGAAGTGAAGAAATTCAGTAGGATCAAGAACACCACGCCTTGGATGGTCCCAACGCAGCAAGGCCTCCATGCCGACGGTTTCACCCGAGCGGGTATCGACAATGGGTTGGTAGAGTAGATGGAAGCTCTTCGATTTCAATGCTTGCATCAATTCGCTCTCCAACTGCAGTATGCCTTCCTCATTTGCGCCAAATGTATGATCGTAGACACAGTATTGCCGACGTCCACTTCGTTTTGCATGATACATGGCCATATCGGCCTTCTGTATCAGGCTACCGATGTCATCCTTGGCAAAAGGATAGAAGACAATACCGATACTGCAGCTGATATGTACCTGCCTGCTATCGATTTCGAAGGGCTCTTGGATATGTTGCAGCAGCGTTTTCGCTATATTGGTACCGTCGTTTATCGATTTGATCTGCTCCGCAATAATGGTGAACTCATCACCCCCCAAGCGTGCCACTGTATCACCCAGTCGAAGCATCTTCTTCAAGCGTACCGCAGTCTCTTTCAGCAACAAATCACCTGCATGATGACCAAGGCTGTCGTTGACCTTCTTAAATCGATCGAGATCGATGAACATCAGAGCGATTAGATATTCTTCCCGTTCCGCCTGATCCATCGCGTGCTTGAGACGATCACGAAATAGTTGTCGGTTCGGTAGATTAGTCAAACCGTCATATTGCGCCAGGTAGCGTATATGCTCTTCATTCTTTCTGCTTTCGCTGACATCCTGTGCCACACTGATAATATGCCCTTGGCCACCAGATTGTTGCAGAAAGGCAGCAGATAGAGAAACCAAGACAGAGTAACCAGTGACGGTAACATACCTGGTATCGATGCTCTCCACATCCTTTTGCATAAGTTGTTTCAGCCAGGTCTTTACCCGAATTACATCTCGGCTGTCGATCAGTTCATAATAGGACATACTCTCAAGTTTCTGCTTGTCGTAGCCGAGCATTTCGCAGGCAGCATCGTTGACCATGATAATCTTCATATCAACCGAGACAACCACCAAGGCATCGCGTAAGTTATTGAGCACATCATTCAGATACGCCCTCGACACCGAGGTATTGGAAAGGTCCCTGCTCATGCGATTGAATGAACTGATCAGTTGACCTATCTCATCATTGCGACTCTTCTTTAGCTCAATACCGTAGGCACCTTCACCGACCCGCTTGACATAATCGGTGAGTTGCCGAATCGGTGACACCAATCGCTTTGAAATAAAAGCAGCCAGCAACAACCCAAGCAACAACAGGATCAGGGTGACGAAAATAAGCAGATAGCGTTCACGCAACTGGGATTCGGATATCAGAACAGCGAGTTGTTGGGTCAGATTGGCGCTATTTTCCAGTTGTGCCTTTTTAAACAGCGCGATTCTAACCCAACCCAGCTTCTCATCCGCTATTTCTACGGGTGTGACAATCTCCATGAGCTCAGCGGTATCAATAAACAATGGTGAGGATTGGCTACCGATCCAGTCGACTATCGCAGCCTCTTCAATTTTTTTACCATAGTCGACCAGCAGCTCGTTGCCGTCGTGAACGATAACACCCTCGGGATCTATCACCATGACATAGGCTACATCATCAAGAGCGCTAACACTCTGCAACAGCTGCAAGATTGCAAGCATATCGAAGTTGTAGAGTGGATTTACCAGGTCCTCACTAAGAATTGCGCTTAGATTCATCAACCGTTTTTGGGCTTCATTATGAAGCGCGGCACTCATTGTTGATGCCGTGGTGGTTTTTATATTTGACAACAGTTCCTTCGACTGAAACAGGAACAGGGCAGCCAATATCACCGTAACGATGACAATACCCATACCTATAGCAACGGTGTAACGAAACTGGAGACTTCTTGCCATTGAGCTAGCCGTTTATTGAAATTGCTTGGTTACAGCCTTGATCCAGACATTCAAAAACAGGACCTTCAACTGGAATTAATAAATTGTTGTATGCTTCGCTTCAAGCCCAAGACCTTTTCAAACAGGTTGCTGAACTCGAGCTATAGAGATCGATCTACATATTCCATGATCTTGTACATATCGTATATCGACTGCTTCTGATCCTCACTCATTTTGTCGAATTTTTTAGTTTTCTGATAGGCGTTCAGGACATGTGCGGCCTTTGGATCATCATCGATCTTCAACAGTATCTCTTGAAGCCGATTTTTAACAGCAGAATCCAGGTCGCTGCGCACAAGTTCGACTGCACGGATTACTGGTGGAAGGCGATGGATAATTGAAAACTCCTGACGATATTGGGTAGGCAGGTGATCCTCTTTGTCCCAGTCCAGGTTGCTGAATGCGCCGGCGTCGACCACACCCTTGTGCACCAAGGTTGCGATATTGATCTCCTCCCGGGCAAATAGATAACCGACCTTGTCCGGCTGCGGTTTGTCGCGGAAGCTATTCAGCTTTTCTGGTATCAGCCCGCTCTGTAGCATCGCATTCAGTGGTAGATAGTAGGCCGTCGTCGATGCCGGGTCCTCCAGTGCAATGCGCTTTCCCTTCAGGTCCTCCAGTTTTTTTATTGAACCCTCTGTTCGGGAAAAGAACACCGTATAATATTCCGGCATTCCCTTTTTCCATTTTCGCAACAATATCTCGGCACCGCTCTCCTCATGCAGATAGGCAGCGGCGATAGGCGTTTCCGTCACCCAGTCGACTTCGCCACTGGCCACCAGATCAGCCATCTGCTCTTTGTTTTTTGCCATACGGATTTTGCCCTTGCGGATACCAAGGTCCCGCATTCTCTCCACCGCATAAATCAGTAGAGGTTTCAGGTAGCGATAGTGCTTTTTGGGATTGTGGCTGATCTTTCCCAAAACAAGCGTTTCAGGATTGCTGCTACTTGAGATTGCGGAGAGCGGCATTAGCCATGAGAGGACTAGTACAAGCAACAGGACTTTTTTACTTGGTGCGCGCATCAAACGTCAAGCCCTAGAAGTCAAGCTGTGCCCGAACCTGAAATATTGCTGGTTCATCCTCGGCCTCTACGTCACCATCGGCATCGGCAAAGCGGTCGTTCTCAACAAATATTGTGTTGGCCATTAGTCGGATCTGTCGATTGATGTACCAGTTGAGTCCCAGGGTAAGACTATCACTGGAACCACCCTCAATCTCTTCATCGTTAAGATCGAGAGAACTGAAACGAACCGCCAATTCCAGGGCACCCGAATCAGAAAGGGGGCGTATCCTTCCAAATTTTGCAGCGCGTTGCTTATAGCGACGACTTTCACCGCTAAAAAACCAACTTGCCTGCATATACCAGCCTTCAAAAGTGGGATCGGCACCCTCGTCACGCTCTACTTTGGCTTGTATCCACTCTCCCTGTAGCGAAAACGGACCAGCGACCCATGCACCTTCGACACCTAGCAAGACTGAGGAACGACTCTGCTCGAGTTTACCCGTATCGAGATAGCGAATATCCGTGATGTGTGATTCCGGTCTGACGTCGAAACGCACCTTCTCTTCATCATCCAACCTTCTGAAGCTGGCAGCCATACCCAAGTGCAGCACCGATCGCTCTTCTGCCCAGGGCGCATAGGTGAGTCGACCGGTCACTCCCCAGCCTTCGTCTCCCTCATCATCCGCATCGTCATCGTAGTCATCACCGAAAAAACCGGCGGCGAAGGTCATCTGCTCTGCGTGCCAATGTGCCCCGAGCCCCATGCTTCTTCCCGGTGCCAATGCATTCGGCAATGCACGTTCCATGAAGGTCAGGTAGCGCTTACTGGTCAGTTCCTCGAGACTGAATGGCTCTTTGAAGTGGCCGAGAGTAAATTGCCAGGGATAGTTGGCATCATAGGCAAACCAGGCATCCTTGACGTCCGCTTCGCCATCGGCAAAGTCGACACTGAACTCATAGATAAAATCAGCGTACAGACGCCCTTCCAGATCGAGTCTCAAGTCACGCAGTTCACTTCCATTACCCAGGGCGTTCTTGTCTTCGTCATAGACTGCCACATCGGCGAGGATTCTGCCCCCCAGCTGTATGGAAAATTCACCATCGGTTGTGGTCGCTTCCAATCCACCATCGGTGTTTATAACCAGATCACGATAGCTGTCAGAAGGCGCTTCAGGCGCTGCGAATAAAACAGAAGAGAAGAGAACATTGAGTAGCAACAGTGGAATAATTCTATGCATAGCGTGTCTAGTTCAACTGGGTTGTTGTCGTTGTACCAAGGGAAAACAGCGATAGAAATTGGCTGTTGTAATATCTGCGATAGCCTCGACGCTGATCCCTTTTAGCTCGGCTACACGTGCGGCGACATGGCGCACATGGATGGGTTGATTCGGCTTGCCCCGGTGTGGCACGGGTGCCAAGTAGGGTGAGTCTGTCTCCACCAGCAGGCGATCCATCGGCACCTGTTTTACCACTTCACGCAACTCACTGGCGTTGTTGAAAGTAATGATACCGGAGAATGAGATATAAAAACCCATCTCCAGGGCCTGCCTCGCCATTACCCAATTCTCGGTGAAACAGTGCATCACGCCGCCAGCCTCATCGGCCCCCTCTTCCTGCATGATACGAATGGTATCGTTCCTGGCATCCCGGGTATGGATGATCAGAGGCATGGCCGCCGCCTTGGCTGCCCGTATATGTTGGCGAAATCTTGAGCGCTGCCAATCAAGATCCCCTTCGCCGTGAAAGTAGTCCAGACCTGTCTCACCAATGGCAACCACCTTTTCACCGCGTGAGAGCCTAAGCAACTCGTCAACATCCGGCTCGCGACGATCCTTGTCATTCGGGTGGACACCCACTGAAATGGAGACCTGGGGATAGTCCGCAACCAGCGCCGCCATCGCCGGCCAGGATTCGAGATCGATAGAGACACACAAGAGATGATCGATGCCATTTGCCTGGGTTTCACTCATGAAACGAGCGAAATCCCCGTCATAGGGGGCGAGTCCGACGCGATCGAGGTGACAGTGTGAATCGACTAGCATGCAAGTTTTCCGTCGTGGTTACCGTTTATTTGAGGGGGTTGCAATCCCATCTACGAACTCAGCTCGGAATATATATGCCTAGGTAGGAGATTCATCAGCAGCGTTAGTGTGGTGCTGAGATTTGTCTGCGCTCAGACTTCTTCGTTGCTCAGTTAGTCATCTCGCCCATGGTTGGATGACAAGCTCAATATCTAGGCAGGTGAGAATCAAAGTGTATGGGTGGGTCGATCCGATTTCAAGGCACCGGCAAGATAGGTCTCGATCTTGTTGCGTGCGGCACCACCGTCCTGGTCGCTGAACTGGACACCGATACCGGCTGCCCTATTGCCTTCGGCGCCCACGGGGGTAATCCAGATAATCTTTCCAGCTACCGGCAGGCGCTCTGTCTCATCCATCAGCGTCAGCAGCATAAAGACCTCGTCACCCAGCCGGTACTGCTTGGTGGTAGGGATAAAAAGCCCCCCAAATTCAACAAATTGCATATAGGCCGCATACAAGGCGTTTTTATCCTTGATGGTCAGCGATAGTATGCCCTGTTTAGGTCCGCCTGGCATAGGGTTCTCGGTCTCTATCTAGTTTGCCCGTTTAGCGCAATCAGACCAGGAAATCAGCAACTTTTCCAAGACCAACTGCGGGTTTAGGTTACTCTCCACACTCCTCCTGGCCGCATAGACCTGGAGCAGATAGCCATGAAGGGCCTTCGAGTTTAACTTGTCGGCCGCTTTCTGCAAAGCTTGAGTGAGATCTCGGTTGAAGAGAAGTTCGCTATCTACTCCTTCACGAAGACGGATCAGGTCGATCACCCATCCCGCCAACCACTCCAATAGCAGTTTCCTCTCGAAACCACCCCATACCCTTGCCAGGCTGACCGGATCCCGCTTCCCCCCTGGGAGCTGTAAAAAACCGCTCAACATCTCGCGACGGGCCTTCATCAGTTCGCTGTTGTCCAGCTGGAGGGCCTTGAGCGGGGCACCGTTTGCCAGGGTCAAAATTAGCTCCGGATCCTCATGGTTGATCTTTTCACGCAGCCACGGAACGGACTCTGACCTATCCGGAGGCAGGAACTGAATACCCTGACAACGGCTGCGTATGGTAGGAAGAAGCCTGCCAGGCTGATCGCTCAGGAGCATTATCACTGTCCCCGGTGTAGGCTCTTCCAGGGTCTTGAGCAGACTGTTCGCCGCGGCATTGTTCATGCGATGCGCCGGCTCTACCGCGATAACCTTATAAGAACCCCCATGGGCAGTTAGCGAGGCACTGGCGGTCAGGTTGCGTATCGCCTCAATCGTTATCTCGCCGCTTTTGCTCTCCTCATCCGGTCTCAGCCATCTGAAGTCAGGATGACTACCACTCTGCAGCAGTTGGCAATGTCGGCAGACCCCGCAGGCGAGGCCGTCACTCTCTCTATCCGTGCACAACAGGGACTGGGCAAAACTGAGCATGAACTGCTCCTTGCCCAATCCGGGAGGACCGGAGAGTAGCAGTGCATGGGGCAACCGCTCCTGGTTCAGGGCTTGCTGCAGCAAACGCCACTGAGCCTCTTGCCAGGGCAGCCGTTGATAGCGTAAATCACTCATCCAGACTCTCCAGATAGTGACCAATCGTCGCTGAGATCTGCTGCTGAACCTGTGACAATTCCGGCGCTGCATCGATGACTCGCACGCGTCCCGGTTCCTCCCTTGCGATCTGTAAATAACCGCTTCTCACCCGTTCGAAAAAATCTTGCGTTTCTCGCTCAAACCGATCGGGCTCGGAGCGTTCTCCGGCACGCTGCAAGCCTAACTCCACCGGCAAGTCGAGGAGAAGGGTCAGATCCGGGCGCAATTCTCCCTGAACAAACTTCTGCAGTTCTGCAATCTTTTCAAGGGAGAGCCCCCTACCAGCCCCCTGATAGGCAAAACTTGCATCGGTGAAGCGATCGCACAACACCCATATCCCCTGCTCCAGGGCCGGAAGGATCTTTTGCTGAAGATGCTCGGCACGGGCGGCGAACATCAGCAGCAACTCCGTATCATCCGCCATCCCAGTGTGCTTGTGTCCTAAAAGGAGTTCACGAATTGCCTCACCCAGGGGTGTTCCTCCCGGTTCCCGGGTGAACAATACCTGTTTACCGGCGGCTTCGAGCTGGGTTTGAATAAACGCCAGGTTGCTGCTCTTTCCCGCGCCTTCACCACCCTCAACTGTAATGAATCTTCCTCTTGCCATCAGCTTGGTTTCGTTTATCTCTTCAACTGATACTTGCGTACCGCCCGGTTGTGCTCCTCGAGTGTTGCCGAGAAATAGTGTCCGCCATCCCCGGTAGCAACGAAATAGAGTGATTTGCCATCTTGCGGATGCAGTGCCGCATGAATCGCCGCACCGCTGGGCATGGCAATCGGTGTGGGTGTCAGTCCCTTATGCAGATAGGTGTTGTAGGGAGTGTCACGGGTGAGATCCCGCTTGCGGATATTGCCATCAAAACTATCGCCCATGCCGTAGATCACCGTGGGATCGGTCTGCAACAACATGCCCTTTTCTAACCGTCTGGTAAAAACGCCTGCTATCTTGCCCCGCTCATCTGGCAAACCGGTCTCACGTTCGATAATCGAGGCCAGGATGAGTGCCTCATAGGAATTTTTCAGTGGCAGTTTTTTTTGTCTTTGCTGCCAGGCCTGCTCAAGTACCGCCTGCATGCGCTTGTAAGCGCGTTTGAGAAACGCCTCGTCACTGGTACCTCGCGGAAAGTGATAGGTATCCGGATAGAAACGCCCCTCGGGGTGCAGGTCACCGAAACCGAGGTGTTGCATCACCTGGTCATTGGCGACATCTTTCAAGGTGGGTATCAATATAGGGTTATTTCTGATCGCCTGCATCATCTGTTCGAAGGTCCAGCCTTCAATGATGGTGAGTGCATACTGAACCACCTGAGAGGAACTGAGGATTTCCAGCAGCTTCGGTGGTGTTGTGTCCGCGGGCAGGAAATACTCACCGGCCTTGAGTCTGCTCGCTTGTCCCTGCCAACGGGCAACGAATCGCAACAACAACGGTTTTTCGAGTACACCCCGTTGCTGCAGATCATCCGCCAGGCTTCTTACCGTCATTCCCGGTTGCAGAATATAGGTGATCCCCTCCTCAGGCAGATTGAGTCTGTTGTTGATGAAACCTTCATACTCCATCCAGCCCCAGGCAAGCAGGATACTGACAACGAAGATAAGGGTTCCGAGGAGTCGATTAACCCGCATTTCTCACCAGGCTGAGTTTACAAATTCGCAGTGAAGCATAGACCTTACGCATAATCCCATTCTACTGGAAAAAAGCCTGGGGTGAAGCCGGATACCACAGCGATGGGAAGGGAGTGGCATAAGGCTATGATGCCATGCATGCACGCTCTACTCGCCTGCGCAACTCGAGCGGTATGATATCCAAATCATAGCGTTGTTTATTAAACTCCGCGACTGGAGTAAATCCCATCAAAGAATTGGTCATAAAAAGGGCATCGGCATTGAGTAGACTTTGCACATCCAACTCAGTGATCTGCAACGGCATTGAGAGCTCTTCGGCGATTTCGATCACCAGCTCTCTGACTACTCCCGCTATACCAGAATGGCTCAAGTCGGGAGTGTAGAGGATACCCTCCCGTATCATGAAAAGGTTGCTTTGGCTGCCACAAATCACCTGTTCCCGTTCATCCAACATCAGGCACTCATCCAGCTGTGCATCCTGACACTCACTGCGGGCCAGCACCTGTTCCAGACGATTCAGGTGTTTTAAACCTGCGAGCTGGCTGTTTCGACCGATTCGGGTCTGACAGACGCCGAGACGGAGACCTTCGCTGTACCAGGCTTGTGGATAATCCGGCCAGGGATGGAGGCTGAGTAGGCGCTGAGGTGTGCACAGAGTCGGTATCGCATAACCCCTGCCCCCGCTGCCACGGGTGAGAATAATCTTTAATACTGCTCGATCCTGCCCCGCACAGAGCGATAATGCCTCTTGTTTGAGCAGTTGTTTATCTGTTGCAGGCAGACCGAGAACCGACTCGCCGTAATTGAGCCGGGTGATATGCCGCTGCCATTGTGCGGGACGCCCCTGGTAGACAGCCAATGTCTCGAATAGACCATCGCCATATTGCAGGCCACGATCAGAGCAATCTATCCGCTCACCAGGTTTGCCGTTAATCAGCAATGAGCCATCGTCCTCAGGTCAGGCGACGAAAAGCCAGGGTACCGTTGGTGCCGCCAAATCCGAAAGAGTTGGATATCACCACATCCAGTTTCATCTCCCTCGCGGTGTTGGGCACATAGTCCAAGTCGCACTGCGGATCCTGGTTTTGCAGATTGATGGTGGGAGGCACAACCTGGTGGTGGAGCGCAAGGATGGTATAGACCGCCTCCGCACCTCCCGCTGCGCCCAGCATGTGGCCTGTCATCGACTTGGTGGAGCTGACACACAGCTTATAGGCGTGATCACCGAAAGCGCGTTTCACAGCCATTGTCTCCGCCACGTCACCGGCCGGGGTGGATGTCCCATGAGCATTGATGTAATCGACCTCATCCATGTTGATACCACCATCCTCAAGTGCCAACTGCATGCACTTGGCAGCCCCGGAACCGTCCACCGAAGGGGCGGTCATGTGATAGGCATCGGAGTTCATACCGATCCCGGCCAGCTCCGCATAGATCTTGGCGCCACGCGCCTTGGCTTGCTCGTACTCCTCCAGGACCACCACACCGGCGCCATCGCTGAGCACAAAACCGTCCCGGTCCTTGTCCCAGGGACGACTGGCGCCCTGAGGATCGTCATTGCGACGGGAGAGTGCGCGGGCTGCAGCGAATCCGCCAAGGCCCACCGGAGAGGTAGCCATCTCCGCGCCACCGGCAATCATCACATCGGTGCGACCATAACGAATCATCATTGCCGCCTCGGCAATGCTGTGGGCACCGCTGCTGCATGCGGAGACGATGGAGTAGTTCGGCCCCTTCAACCCATACATGATAGAGAGGTTTCCTGAGACCATGTTGATGATGCTCGAGGGCACGAAAAAGGGTGAGATTTTACGCGGACCACCATCCAGGTAGGACTGATAGCTGTTTTCGATACCGGTGATTCCACCGATTCCGGAACCGATCAGAACGCCAATTCGGTCGGCATTCTCCTCTGTCACTTCAAGCCCAGCATCCTTGATCGCCTGTATACCCGCAGCAATACCGTAATGGATAAACTTATCCATTTTCTTGGCTTCTTTTTTCGCTATGTAGTCTGTAATCTCGAAGCCATAGATGGGACCACCAAACTGGGTCGAGAATGATTCAACATCAAAATGGGTGATGGGTTGAATACCACTCTTGCCGGCCTGAATATTCTCCCATGAGGTAGGAATATCCAGTCCTACAGGTGACACCATGCCTAAACCCGTAACGACGACCCTTCTTGCAGTCATATATGACTACCCCCGAAAAAATGAGTGGTATTGCTGAAAAGCAAAAGGCCGCGCCTCTTTCAAATGATAGAGCGTGGCGGCCTACGAAGATTGAAAAATCTTTGGCTAAAGATTAACTGTGTTCGTTGATGTAATCGACAGCAAGCTGAACAGTTGTAATCTTTTCAGCCTCCTCATCAGGAATCTCGGTTTCGAATTCCTCTTCGAGGGCCATTACCAATTCCACAGTGTCGAGAGAGTCAGCGCCAAGATCATCGACAAAAGAGGCCTCTAAGGTTACCTCTTCTTCCTTCACGCCTAGTTGTTCTACGACAATTTTACGAACTCGTTCTACGACATCGCTCATGTTATTAATTTCCTCTGCATTATCCGACGGCCTCGAAAAGGACCGATGCGGTATTGTAGTAACAAACCACAGTTGAGAAAAGCGCAATCCTCTGATAGGGATTACACCATTAATTGAGTATATATTTGTATAAATTACATAGATTTATTTTTGTTAGTTAATGTTGATTGTTAGGACATACTCAAGGCCTTGTCTTATCAACTCATGTACATTCCGCCATTTACATGGAGTGTTTCACCAGTGATATATCGTCCAGACTCTGCCGCCAGGAACAACACAGCATTGGCGATATCCTCGGGTAACCCCAGTTTGTGCAAAGGGATATTCTCTTCGAGACTCTTGCGTTGAGCTTCAGGTAACTCTTTTGTCATATCGGTCTCGATAAAACCGGGCGCCACGGAATTGACCGTGATCCCTCTCGATCCAACTTCTCTAGCGAGAGAACGGGTAAACCCATGAATCCCGGCCTTGGCAGCGGCATAGTTGCTTTGACCCGCATTCCCCATCACGCCCACCACGGATGAGATGTTGATTATACGGCCTTTTCGCGCCTTCATCATGCCTCGCAACACCGCCTTGCTAAGACGAAACACGGAGCTTAAATTGGTATTGATAATCGCCTCCCACTCCTCGTCTTTCATGCGCATCAAAAGATTGTCACGGGTGATACCGGCATTGTTCACCAAAATCGTCGGAGCGCCGTAATCTTTATTCACCGCCTCGATAAGGCTATCGATGGATTTGGCTTCAGTGACATTCAGCACCATGCCACAACCCGCTTGGCCCGCAGACTCAAAGCGTTGCGTTATCCCCTGCGCCCCCTTGTCGGAAGTCGCCGTGCCGATCACTGTCGCCCCCGCCGTTGCAATGGCATCGGCTATGGCGGCACCAATGCCTCGGCTGGCACCTGTTACCAGTGCTATTTCGTTTTCCAGGTTCATTTCAATTCCTCCAGGGCTTGGGTCAGGCTTTTGCTGTCAAACAGAGGCAGTCCGACAAGCTGGCGATCGATTCTTTTGGTCAAGCCGGCAAGCACCTTACCGGGGCCAGCCTCAAGCAGATTGGAGATACCGGAGGCTGCCATCTTCTGTACCGTCTCCACCCAGCGTACCGGACTGTAGAGCTGCGCTTCGAGTTGCGCTTGTATTGATCCGGGATCAGCCGCGAATTCGACGCTGGCGTTGTGAATAACAGCAATTGTGGGTGAGTTGATAGCTGTCTCACTGAGCAGTTGACCCAAACGTTCTGCAGCTGGTTTCATCAATGCGCAATGGGATGGCACACTCACCGGCAGTGGCAATGCCCGCTTCGCACCTGCCTCTTTGGCAAGTCCACAGGCCCGCTCCACAGCCGCCTTGTCACCGGCAATGACAACCTGCCCCGGGGAGTTGAAATTCACCGCCTCAACCACGTCGCCAGTTGCCGCTTGGGAACAGACCGCTTTGACCTTTTCATCATCGAGCCCCAGGATCGCCGCCATACCACCGCTGCCCTCGGGTACCGCCTCCTGCATAAAGCGACCCCGCTCTGCCACAAGTTTGACCGCAGCGGAAAACTCTAACGCGCCCGCACAGACCAGGGCGGTATACTCTCCCAAACTGTGTCCCGCCATAAGCTGCGGGTCGGCTCCACCCTGATCTATCCAGGTCCGCCACACAGCAACGCCGGCAGCGAGCATTGCAGGTTGGGTTTTCATGGTCTGATTGAGCTGTTCCTCAGGACCTTGCTGGATGAGATCCCAGAGGTCATAACCAAGGACCTCCGCCGCCTCCGCGTAGGTTTGCCTGACGATAGCATGGGCATCTGCCAGTTCACTCAACATGCCGATGGATTGCGATCCCTGCCCAGGAAATACGATAGCGAATGAATTACTCATAGATTCAAATTTCAACCCCTAGAATTTCGCTAACACCGAACCCCAGGTAAAACCACCGCCAAATGCTTCCATGAGGATCGTCTCGCCGCGCTTGACTCGGCCATCTCTGACCGCAACATCCAATGCCAGGGGTACTGATGCCGCCGAAGTATTGCCATGTTCATCCACGGTAACGACTACCCGATCCATCGGAGTCTGCAGTTTTCTCGCCGTGGCGTTGATGATTCTCATGTTGGCTTGATGCGGTATCAGCCAATCAATATCCGACTTTTCCATGTTATTCGCGGCCAGCGTCTCATCCACGATCCGTCCCAAGGTGGTTACTGCAACCTTGAATACCTCGTTACCCCGCATCTCGACGTAGGCCGTTCCTTGCCGCACTTCGTCATATCCTTTGGAGATCCCGGTGGGAACCCGCAGCAGGCTTTCATAGGCACCGTCCGCATGCAGGTGGGTCGAGATGATACCGGGTTCGTCACTCGCCTCGATTACAACCGCACCGGCGCCGTCGCCAAATAGCACACATGTATTTCTATCGCTCCAGTCGAGAATACGGGAGAAAGTTTCGGCACCCACCACAAGTGCTCTTTTCGCGGCTCCGGCGCGGATGAAATTATCGGCAACACCAAGTGCATAAACAAATCCGGTGCACACCGCCTGAACATCAAAGGCGGCAGGTCCTCGAATGCCGAGACGCGCCTGCAGGAGACAGGCAGTGCTGGGAAATACCTGATCGGCGGTGGTCGTCGCGACAACGATCAGGTCGATTTCGCTGGGCTCAAGACCAGCCATCTCAAGGGCCTTGCGCGAGGCTTTCTCAGCAAGATCGCAGGTATATTCACCTTCCGCAGCGATATGACGCTTACGGATACCCGTACGCTCCACGATCCACTGATCCGTGGTATCGACGATCTTTTCAAGGTCCTTGTTGGTGACAACTTTCTCGGGAAGATAACCACCGGTACCTGTGATGCGTGAATAGGTCAAGCGATTTCCCTTTTATCCAGATGATTTTTAACCTGTTCAGCGATGCGGTGCGGGATATCGCACGAAACCTCTTTGCGCGCAATGCTTATGGCATTCATGAAGGCCAGTTTGTCTGCACTACCGTGGCTTTTGATAACGATGCCACGCAATCCTAATAGGCTGGCGCCGTTGTAACGCCGATGATCGATACGCTTGCGAAAGGCTCTCAATACCGGCATGGCGATTAAGCCCGCAAGCATTGTCACTGGATTCTTTTTGAACTCGAGAGTCATGAAGTGGCGAATCATCTTCGCTACACCTTCACTACTCTTTAGTGCAATGTTGCCTACAAAGCCATCGGCAACGATAACATCCGTCCCCCCTTGGTAGATGTCATCACCCTCTACATATCCGACATAGTTAAGCGAACTTTGCAGTAATAGTTCGTGCGCCTCTTTTACCTGCTCGTTGCCCTTGATCTCTTCCTGCCCGATATTTAATAGCCCGATTCGCGGGTTGGCTATGTCTGTTACTGCAGCCACGGTTTCACTGCCCATAACGGCAAACTGAAACAGGTGTTCGGCACTGCAATCCACGTTTGCCCCAAGATCCAGCATAAAGGTCTGACCGCTAATTGACGGCAGCGCTGTGATGATCGCTGGCCGATCGATATTCGGTAGCATCTTCAAAACAAAGCGCGAGGTGGCCATCAGGGCACCGGTATTGCCGGCACTGACACAAGCATTCGCTTCGCCGCTCTTCACCAGATCTATGGCGACACGCATCGATGAGTCTTTTTTATTACGCAGGGCTTTCGAGGGCAGTTCATCCATGGCAACCGTTTCGGATGCATGCTTGATGCGCAATCTTTCTCCAAACGGATGCGGCCCCAGCTTCTTTTTCAGCAGCTTCTCATCACCAACCAGAATCAGAGCGGTCTCCCGATCACCACGGAGGTATTCCCTGGCAGCCGGAATCACCGCGTCCGTGCCGACATCCCCTCCCATGGCATCCAATGCAATTGTAACTGGCTTACTCATGTATTAACGATTCACCCATCCATATAAACCCACCGGATCACTCATTTTTATCATTATTGAACAGAGTTGATCCTGATCGATGGTTGCCACCTGAAACCCCTTCTTTAGAAGAGATCGCTGTGGTAAAAATTTCGCCTATCAATTAAAGAACCCAGCAAGGGGGCTCCCTTGATGGGCTTCAATAACGAGCAGCTAGGAATGGGAGATCACTCGCCCTTGGTGTTGACTACCTTACGCCCCTTGTAGAAGCCGTCAGCAGTAACATGGTGGCGAAGATGGGTTTCACCCGAGGTGGAATCGATTGAGAGAGTCTCTCCTTTCAGTGCATCGTGGGCGCGACGCATACCACGTCTGGAAGGAGTCTTTCTGTTTTGTTGAACAGCCATGGCTGATCTCCTGAATATTCTGTCTGTTAACCAATCTACTGTTTATCCCGTTTGATATCGGCTAGAACCGCAAACGGGTTTTCTCGTTCTTGCTTACTGCTCTCTTCCGGCGTCTCCTTATCCAGATCCACTGCTGGCGCGCGGCAAGCACCCGGTTGATGCGTTGCCACTTGCGGTAGGGCCAGAAGAAGTTCATCTTCTATCAAATCCTTGAACACCACTTGATCCTCTTCAACCAACCAGGGATCCACCTCTTCGGGTAACATCTCAGCCTCATCCAATCCTTGGACGAATACCACGGACAAACGGATATCGATCGGCAGATCTACCTCCTCAAGACACCGCTGACACTGCAATGCTAGCACTGTCTTGAGCCAACCATTGAGTAGTGCCCGCCGCTCCTGGTCACGGCTGAATACCAGCTTGAAACTGACATCACCCGTCGCTCTCAGCAAGCAAGCGCTCAGCCTTGAAAAGGTCTCCAAAGGAAGCTCTCCGCCGATCTCTTTACCAAGATCCGCGAAGCGCCACGGATCCAACCGATCAGGAAAGCGCTTCAACATAAGCGGGCAATAATATTATGACTAAGGCACCCATGTCAAAATGACAGGGGTGCCTGCGGGATCAACCACCGACCAATGCGAGCAGGATGCCGGCGGCTACCGCCGAGCCGATCACACCCGCTACATTCGGTCCCATGGCGTGCATCAGCAGAAAATTGTGGTGATTTGTCTCTAGACCGACCTTATTGACCACGCGAGCTGCCATCGGTACCGCGGAGACCCCAGCGGCGCCGATCAGAGGGTTCACTTTGCCCCCTGTGACCCGGTACATGATCTTTCCCATGATAACGCCGGCCGCGGTGCCGATACAGAAAGCGAAAGCCCCAAGGGCCAGAATGCCCAGGGTTTCGACCGTCAGGAATTTATCCGCGGAAAGCTTCGAACCTACCGCCAGGCCTAAAAAGATCGTTACCACGTTGATGATCTCATTTTGCGAAGCATGGCTCAGGCGTTCCACAACACCACTCTCTCTGAGCAGATTACCGAACGTCAGCATACCGATCAGCGGTGCCGCGGATGGCAGAAATATCGCACACAACAAGAGTACCGCAAAGGGAAATAGAATCTTCTCCAGCTTGGTGACATGGCGCAGTTGCTGCATCTCCACATTGCGCTCCTTCTCAGTGGTCAGGAGACGCATGATTGGCGGCTGAATGATCGGCACCAGGGCCATGTAGGAGTAAGCCGCGACCGCAATCGCACCCAACAGATCGGGGGAGAGCCTGGAAGCCAGAAAGATCGCGGTCGGCCCGTCAGCGCCACCGATGATCGCAATTGCGGAAGCATCCGCCAGAGTGAATTCGAACCCCGGTACGAAATTCAATGCCAATGCACCCAACAAGGTGACGAAAATACCAAACTGGGCGGCAGCACCCAGCAGCAACGTCCAGGGCATAGCGATCAGGGCCCCGAAGTCGGTCAATGCACCGACCCCCATAAAGATCAGCAGGGGAAATACACCGGTCTCTATACCGACTTGGTAGATGTAGCCCAGTATTCCTTCAGGACCACCGATACCGGCGAGAGGGATATTACTCAAAATGGCGCCAAAGCCTATAGGTACCAGCAACAGGGGTTCGAACTTCTTAACGATCGCCAAGTAGATCAAAAGGGAGCCGACTCCCATCATCAATACCTGCCCCCACTCCAGATTGGCCAGTCCGGTTGACTGCCAAAGCGGTTGAATGCCTATTTCAATCATATCAGGAGAGACTCAGCAGGGGTGATCCAACCTGGACACTATCACCCTCTTTCACCAATATCTGGGTGACAGTTCCCGCCGCAGTGGCACGAACTTCCGTCTCCATCTTCATCGCCTCGAGAACCATTACCACATCCCCAGAGGTGACCCTATCACCCACAGCGACCTTGATCGCATGGATATTTCCGGAGAGTGGCGCGTTGATAGCCTCTCCTTGAGGAGTTGCCGGCGCAGTGCTCTGGGTCGCAGCGGGAGCGGCGGCTGGAGCCACTTCGGATACCGCCCCACTGGGGGTAACCTTGACATTGTAGGCAACACCGTTGACCTCGACCTGATAGGACTCGGGGCCACCTTTGCTGACAGCCTTAGCAGCGGGTGCCGGAGCCTGTGCAGCTGCCGCAGGCTCAGCCCCTGGCGGTGGTTCAAAGGCATCCGGATTATCGCGATTCTTGAGAAACTTCAATCCGACTTGAGGGAAAAGTGCATAGATGAGCACATCATCCACCTCATCGGCAGCTAGCTTGATCCCATGCTCTTCAGCCAGGTCATGGAACTCGGCCGTCAGCTTGTCCATCTCATCGTCCAGCAGATCGGCCGGGCGACAGGTTATTGGCTCGGCGCCCTCAAGGACCTTCATCTGAAGCTCACTGTTCACCGGTGCAGGTGTGGCGCCATATTCACCCTTGAGCACGCCCTCGGTCTCTTTGGCGATGTTTTTGTAACGTTCACCCATCAGCACATTGATCACTGATTGAGTTCCCACTATCTGTGAAGTTGGTGTCACCAGAGGAATGTAACCCAGATCCTTGCGCACCCGGGGAATCTCTTCGAGCACCAGATCCAGTTTATCGCTGGCCCCCTGCTCTCTGAGCTGATTTTCCATATTGGTCAACATGCCACCAGGCACTTGTGCCACCAAAATACGGGAGTCGACACCTTTGAGCGAACCTTCGAATTTGGCGTATTTTTTACGTACCTCGCGAAAATAGGCAGCGATTTCCTGAAGCAGATTCAGATCGAGTCCGGTGTCGCGATCACTTTCCTTGAGTATTGCCACCACGGATTCCGTCGCTGAATGCCCATAGGTCATACTCATCGAAGAGATCGAGGTATCGAGCATGTCGATGCCGGCTTCGGCACACTTGATATTGGTGGCCGTACTCATACCGGTGGTGGCATGGCTCTGCATTGCGATGGGTATGGAGACGGCCTCTTTTAGACGGGTTACCAACTCATAGCCGAGATAGGGATTCAACAGGCCTGCCATATCCTTGATGCAGATCGAGTGGCAGCCCATCTCTTCCAAGCGCTTGCCCATGTCAACCCAATACTCCATGTTATGGACCGGGCTGACCGTATAGGACATGGTACCCTGCGCATGCTTATCAACCTTGAGTGTGGCCTTGATGGCTGTCTCAAGATTTCGCAGATCGTTCATGGCGTCGAATATTCGAAACACATCGACGCCGTTGACTGCTGCCCTTTCGACAAATTTATCGACTACATCATCAGCGTAGTGTCTATAGCCGAGAATGTTCTGTCCGCGAAAAAGCATCTGCATGGGTGTTTTCGGCATCGCTGCCTTGAGCCTTCGAATACGCTCCCAAGGATCTTCACCCAGAAATCGAATACAGGCATCGAAGGTGGCGCCACCCCAGGTCTCCAGAGACCAAAAACCTACATTATCCAACTTCTCCGCAATAGGCAGCATATCTTCGATACGCATTCTGGTTGCAAACAGAGACTGGTGTGCATCGCGTAGCACGACATCTGTAATTCCAAGTGGTTTCTTTTCGCTCATAAACTAGCCGCCGTTGATTGGTAAACAGCCAAATTAATTCTCTAAAAAGGGAGTGTTGTTAGATCTTGTTAATGGGTGGCTCGATAACTACTGATGGCAGCCGTAATGACCGCGACCAGATCTCCCCGCGTACCCGCCTGGCCCTGCCCTAAAATCGAAGGTTGTGATGATACCCTTTCAGAATCCGCTTGTCGTGGAGTTAGGCTAAGTGCCAACTTGGACATGCCTTTCATAGTGAAAACGAGGATAAGCAAAAAGGTGAACACGATCCCCATCCCGAGAAGCATGAGATTGATACCCGTCATCAACAAGTCTGTTGTTGGCATAGCAGAACTGGACCCCAAAATTGTGCAGGCCCATTTCTACGTTGGGTTTACGCCCCTTGTCAAGCTGTGGTTTAAATCCCAGGGAGGGCTATCAGCATGTTTTATAGGAGAAAATACCTCTCTATTTAGAATATATATGATTTGTATTGTATATTTAAATGATACATTTACAAACCCCAATATAAAAATAATATTTCAACCCATTCTCATAGCAAAACGCTTCCAATTTGAATTAGGCGTGAAGCGCCGGCTGCAATTTTGTTACTATGTGCAGCAATTCTGACCATCCAAGTTGCATCCTCAATGCCCAACTCCGACACTTCACCCCAGCCACAGATCATTCTTGCCTCCAGTTCCCCCTTTCGTCGTGAGTTGCTGAGTCGCCTGGGTGTCGAGTTCAGCTCTGCCTCCCCCGATATTGATGAATCAACACGGCCGAATGAGTCCCCGCAGGGGTTAGTTATCCGCCTTGCCGAAAGCAAGGCTAAAGAGGTAGCGAAAGATCATCCGACTGGTCTCATAATAGGCTCCGATCAGATCGCGGTTGTGAATGGCAAGATCCTGGGAAAACCGGGTGATCATCAAAAGGCGATGCAGCAATTGATGCAAGCATCGGGAAAGCGGGTCACTTTTTTGACCGGTCTCTGCCTGCTAAACAGCGAGACTGGCCAACTTCAAGTTTGTTGTGAGCCCTTCCATGTCGTATTCAGGGTCTTGCAGGAACGGGAAATTGAAAACTATCTGGTTAAAGAGAAGCCGTATAACTGTGCAGGCTCTTTTAAATCAGAGGGTTTGGGCATCTCGCTTTTTGAACGCCTGGAGGGAGATGACCCAAACGCCTTAATCGGACTGCCGCTGATACGTCTAATCGCTATGTTACGGAATGAAGGGGTTGATGTTCTGGCCAGATAGCTTGCAAGCTATCTATTCAGAAAAAAACATCCTCGACCTTTTTTGTCTCTTCATCCAAAGAGCCGTCGTTTGTTGCCTTTTCCAGACGAGCAAATGCCTTGATTTCTGAGCGGTCAATCGTTGCAAAGGGATGGCTAGTACCTTCGTAGGCCATGATATTCGCCACTTGGACCACATCGACATAATCGACCGGGGCATCACCCGGATCGCGTTTTAGATTTTCATGCTCGGCAGCCGCTTCGATAACATGTGCATCAAACTTCCACAGTTTAAGAATGCTGCCACCCAGTTGTGTGTGCATTTTCAGCAAGACCTTGTCCAAAAAGCCAGGATTGTCGAGCAACTCGGGAAAATGACACGCCTTGATCAGCAGTGGAATTTGTCCGATATCGTGTACCAATCCAGCAACCAGTGCCACATCCGGATCGAGATTGGGTTGGCCCTTGGCCAGGATAGCCGCCTGCGCACCAACCTTCACCGAGTGGGTCCATAACTTGTTCATGCGCCGCTCGATATCCTTTTCCGAAGTACGAAAGACCTCTTTCATGGAGACCGCATAGACAGCATTTTTTACCCGTTGAAATCCTATGCGGGTAATCGCTGGACGAATTGATGCTATGGTGTTCAGCCCCCGATAGAGCGGACTGTTGGCATATCGAATCAACCTTGCGGTTAGTGCGGCATCCCTGGAAATCACTTTTTCCAGATCATGGGCCGAACTACCGGCATCATTGATCACCACAAGGGCTTCGAGCGCCAGTGAAGGTAATGTAGGAAGATAAATCTTATTAGCGAGGAGGTCTTCCTTGACAGCGTCCACAAACGACTTAACGATGAGCGATTCCCGCTCCTGGTGTTTTGCCTCCCTCTGTTCCGAGGATTCTACAACTTCACCATCTGAAAGATAAAAGACTGATTTTGTCATCTCTTCCTGCGTTGACTCGTTTGTTGTGCTGATCAAACTGGCTATCGGCCGAATCTGCAATATCTCAAGCTCTAGCTCAACATCAAGCTAGATTAGGAGTAAGAGTGCGTCAAGGTTCACAATAATCCCTGCCAAACTGCCCATCTCAGAGACAGGAAATGGGTCCTAAATTTTGCTAAGTAAATGAAATAAACCTATGGATTAACGGGATTTTATAAAGTATGAACCTGTTCCAAAATTCCCGTGACGTATGAGGGTATGCTCGATGTTGCCCCTCACAGGAAGTGATCAGTCACCCTACATCAGGATCAGCAAAAATCACCTCGGGATTAGGATTTCTTACAGTTTGTGTGAAAAGCGCTCTGGAAAGGATCCTCTACCCTGGGTGACACAACTCTCAATTTGCAATTTAACACAATAGGATTAAAAGTATTTATTTCTTTCTTAACAGTAAGTTATTGGATATTTTTTACAATCTACATTGACTGCTTCCAGCTAAAGTTTTTAGCCAATTAGTCGAAGCAATTTGTAGAAATCCATTGTCATGAAACAACAAGATCCAGACGGAATGGCAGAACAGGCTCTAACTAGCTTTTCTCATCATACCGGCGACAAGCCAGTCGTGCTTATCGCTGATGATTCGCGTGTGGTTCGGGTTTCGCTTAAAAATATCCTCAAGGATGATTGCCAGATTATTGAGGCGGAAAATGGCCAAGAGGCTTGGGATCTTCTCTGCGATACACCATCTGTGACCCTTGTCTTTAGTGACCTTTCGATGCCGAAACTCGACGGCAGAGCTCTTTTGACCAAGGTCAGATCCTCAGAATCACCTGCACTCGCTAAAATCCCTTTTATCGTTGTGACTGGCAATGAGGAGAGTCAAGAAATCCGTCAAGAACTGGATCAAATGGGCGCGAATGAGATCATCTGTAAACCCTTTGATGCTGACAACATTAAAGAATATGTGCAAAGGTTTGGAGAGACTCAGCGAGCGCAACAGGAGACCTCGTCAAAAGAGAATGAGACCGCCCAACAGGAGTTTGAGCCACAATCCGATTATCTAGAGGGAATCGCCGACAAACAGCAATTCATGGTATCCGCCAGTCGGGAACTCGCCTTTGCCATCCGCAATAAGAATGAACTCGCCATTGCCCTGGTCAGAATTGATCAGATCGATGAGATTTCCGAACATTACAGTGACCCGGCTATTGACCACATTCTGCGCTCATTGGCAGAGATCATAAACCTGCATATTCACCCTGACGACACCCTCGCCTATTTCGGTAGAGGTCTATTCGCTATGTTGCGTCCGGCCTCAAATGCAATAGGCACCCGATATCTCGGTAGAAGAATTCTTGAAGACCTGGCAACAAAACAGTTCTATCTGGGTGAATCAGAACAGATCATCAGTGCAAGCATTGCCATCTCAGCACCAGACATAAAGCCCGGAACCCGCCTCATTGAACTGCTCAACCTTGCACAAGGGCGGCTCAATACTGCGATGGAAAATGGCGGCAACAAGGTTGTCGACAAAGGCAATGAGAGTCCAAACCATGTCAATCTGGTATCTGATACATCAGAGTTGACGAGTCAATCAGCAAACAACACGACCGCTTCTCAAACCTCGCCTACTCGAAGTGCCACCGAAATCCATCGTCTTGCAGCTGAGCAGGTTGCCCAAATAAAAGCCAAATATGGCAATGATGCGATTGACCAGGATGATCCGGATAGTGAGTTGATTGAACATCAACAGACGATAGAACGTCTGACAAACGAAAACCGTCAACTGATAAATGAGATAGCTCACTGGAAACGGCAATCCGCAGAATCGGATAACCTACGCCGACGGTTATTCGAGTTGGAAAGCCAACTGCAACAGATGCAGGTCAAGTTCAGTGAGCTGCAAATTGAAAATCACGAATTCCTGCAAAAAGCAGAAGCGTCCGAAGATAACAGCAAAGATCTTCTGCAAAGGATTGAGGTCCTAAAGAGCGAAAACAACCTTCTCATCCAACGCTCGGAAACCGCAGAGAGCACAAATAGTGGCCTCCTGCAACGAATTGAAGCCGTTGAGAACGAGAAAAGCAGTTTTCTGCAGCAGGCTGAAACTGCGGAGAGTGTAAACAAAGAACTTCTTGGTCGTCTTGAAACCATTGAGAGCTTAAATCAGGCCCTAGTCATGGAGCAGGAGTCTCGATCTGGCTCCGACAATAGTAACCAACTCTTTTTTGAGGAAGAGAATAAGCGCCTCGAGAGTCAGATCGCAGAACTGAAGGGGCGCACAGAGAAGGCAGAGTCGGAGAATATCAAATCCAATCAATTGGTACACAGCCTTGAGGACAACATCAAACTACTGCACATGCAGCTCGATCAATTGCAGCAGGAGTTGGCCGAAGAAAAACAGAAAAAAATACATATTGCAAGCAAAGAGAAGAGAGTCGATACAGAAAGCAGCGGTCTTGATTCTAACTCCCAAACCCAAACTGATTCCGCGAGCGTCAGTAACACCCAGAATTCAGATCTGTTGCTGAACCCATTGCCCGACACTATTGCCAATCGTGTGGAGAGTGAGCCTCCCAGCGTTCATCTATTCCCCGACCAAGATCAGGTCAAGTCCAAACAACAGCTAAAAACCAAAGCCACGATACCCCCATTCCGCGTGGAAGCTGAACCTCTAATATTCAAAAATGGTTTCCATCTGTCATCATTCACCATCGCTAGCATCATACTCATAGCGATGCTGATTGCTGGTACCGCATATCTCTTCACGATTTTCAGTGAAGAACCCAAGTCAGGGGTTAATGCAGCAGAGGTCACTTCTGAACAGAGCCAGGACCAAGGTTCGATTCAAACTCAAACCAAATCACACAAAACTTCTACTCCTGTTGGTCAGGCAGTAGTTGTCAATAGGGCGGAAATCAACAAATCAAACAAAGTTGATAAAACCCCCGAGGCGACAATTGCGGATGAAATTAGATTGGAAAAAGAGCTGACATTGCGGAGGATTGCGGAAGAGGAATTCAGAATTAAATCTCAGCAGGCACTGATTAACCACAGCCAAACATCGAATTTCATGCAAAATCCGCAACCGACCAGCGACGATTCAGAATAACCGCGACATCATTCCACTATAACACCGTGCTCAAATATACTGGCATGCAGAGGCCATCCGGATTCATCGATTACAAATACAGTCCACTTACCCGGCTCGTTTGGCTTTAAGCTTTTCGCCGAGTAGACACGCCAGCGAGGCCCCCCAACATTGAATTCGACTTCACTGATTACCTCACCTTCGAATTCCCAGCGATGGATTATCGTTCGCCCCTGCAAATTCCTCAAATCGGTAAAGAAGTAGACCCTAGTTGCCTGGCTATCCAGCTTGACAACTTGATCGACCGGTTCTCTGTCTATAATTTCAGTGGTAAATTGCGCTCTCGCAACAGTAGCTGCAGGAACAGGCGACTGCTGTAGCTCATCAGCAGTTATTTGCATTGTATAGAGTTGAAAAAACTGCAATGTACAAACCGCTTGTAAGGCGCGTCTCTTAAGCAAATTCTCCAACATAATTTCCTCCATTTCCCCTATAACTGCAACATCCTAGCGTTTCAAAACTCTCATCCATTGCCAGAAATTGAGCAATCCTGCCAGCGATGCGGAGAGATAGGTGAATGCGGCCGCCCGCAAGATTCTTTCCGCGGCTCGATACTGTTCTGGCTTTAAATAACCATCTTTCAGTAGTGGTAGAGCTTTTTTAAAGCTGGCATCGAGTTCTACCGGTAGTGTTGCCAACTGAAGAATCACATTAGAACCCATTACCAGAAAAGCAGCCATGGCGCTCAACAGGCCTGCTGTTGGCGCCCGAGTGGCAATGGATAGTATAGGAGAGACAAAAAGTAAAAAAGAGCCAAGGCGTTGCGCACCCACAGCGATCGATCCGAGCCTCGTGCGCCACTGAAAGAGTGGTTCATCCGCGGCATCCTGGAGTGCGTGTCCAACCTCATGGGCGGCTGTTGTAATCGCGGTAAGGGTCCTCCCCTCCAGTTTATCCTTTGAAAGTCTGACCGCTTTATCATTCGGGTCATAGTGATCCACCGATTCAGCCTTTTCAACTTCTACCTGATGCAGATCGAAGCGATCCAGAAGATGTCTGGCCAACTCCCCTCCATTACCGGGAAAATTCTCTTCTGATTGGCGATTATATTTCGCCATTATCTGCCGCACCCACAACTGTGGCCCTAAAATCAGCAGTAACAGAATCCCTAGCAGGATTAGGTAGGTCATCTCCTGGTTGTAATACGCCTACTCATTGAATCCGCAAACGCCACCTGGACAACAGGCACCGGTGGCACATGCAGGCTCAGCATCAACACGATTACTGCTGCTGATTACTGCAGCACCACTGATCAATTTACGTACCGGTTCGCCTTTGTCGGTATCTCCAAGCGATCGGTTAGCTTTTTCACAAAGCTCACCCCAATTAGCTATTACCTCACTCATAGGGTGAAAGACCTCTATTTTCTCGCCATTTGCTTCGCAGTAGTAATCATAGGTTGGCATGTTTCAGACTCCGATTTCCCTTAACACATTCACTACTATTCTAGCGAATAAACCCACTTCCAGAAACGGTTTATGAATAGGGTTTATGATTCGCAGATCCAACAAAAAGGCCACTGCCCATGGGCAGTGGCCTTTTCTCTTCAAGCTGGGAACCAGACCAGGTTTGGTGGTCTATTGCAATCGTGATATCAATATGTGACTACACGAGGCATCTGTTTTGCTTCAGCCACCCATTTTTCGACCGCAGAGAGGCTGGGGGTGGCCCGTACAAGATTTTTAGCCTCATTTACTTCGATCATCTTTTGATGCAGGTTTTCCGGTTTACGCTGCGCCAGCTCCGGCACCGTATCAACACCAGCAGCCTCTAAAAGATCCGAGTACTGTTCACCGATACCTTTGATACGGAACAGATCAGCCATGTTTACCCAGCGCAAAATCAGTTTGCCGCTTATCGAGGACGCGTCCTCGATCTCCTTGCGGCCTTTCTTGGTACTTCCCTTTGCCAACAGATTTTCCAGACTGGTGACTCCTGCTGAGGTTAACTTTGCAGCATATGTATCACCGATTCCTTCAATATCGACTAACTTTGTCATTGTTGTCTCTCTATAGTTGGTTTTTAGGTACTATCACTCTAGGGTTAGTAAAACCCTACTTGAAGCTAAGATTTTAAAAAATATGTAAACTTGCAACTCTCCTTACTGCTTTGTTACTGAATGGATATCTATTTCTGCCCTATCACTCATTAAGATCACCAACTTGGCTCACCAGGATAGCCCGTCGACGATCATATCGTCTGCGCTCTCCCGGGTATGGCTCTCCCTCCAGCACTGTTTGCTGACGGCGATCCCGACTCCTGTCACGATTCACATAGGGGTGTGCTTTGACACGCTTTCCGTTGAGGCTGGTGGTATTCAGTCTACCAATTGCGGCATGAGCGAGATTTGCGGGAGTCATATATACCAGCCCGTAGTATTCCCAAACAGAGGAATTGTTTCGCATGATTTTGAGAATTTTACAGTCTTCTATCTTTACACCTTTGATCGGCATAATAGACCAGATCGGATTAAACTGGCGAGATACCAGTTTATAGAGTTCTTTTCCCGTTATCGCACTGGGAATCCCTTTGATAAACACCCACATCATATGCTTCAAAGCATGACACTCAATCTGCTTTTGCCTCCCGGGCATTGTAAATGCACATAACTTACTGATAAATCAAGCAATAGTTACCTTATCACTTAAATAGACATCCTGAATCGCCTGCAACAGCTCAACCCCCTCCTGCATCGGGCGCTGGAACGCTTTGCGACCGGAGATCATCCCCATACCGCCCGCACGCTTATTGATCACAGCTGTTCGTACTGCCTGCGCTAGATCACCCTCACCGGAAGAGGCGCCCCCTGAATTGATAAGCCCTGCCCTCCCCATATAACAGTTGGCCAGCTGATAACGTACAAGGTCGATTGGGTGCTCACTGGTGAGTTCTGTATAGACTTTTTTGTCCGTTTTGCCAAATTTGATTACCTTGTAGCCGCCATTTCCCACCGCCTGTTTCTGCTTGATAATATCGGCTTCAATGGTCGCCGCCAGATGATTGGCCTGGCCTGTCAGATCGGCTGCAGTATGGTAGTCTATCCCGTCTACTTTGAATGAACTGTTCCTTAGATAGGCCCAAAGTACAGTAACCATGCCCAATTCATGGGCATGTTGGAAGGCTTCGGAAATCTCCTGAATCTGGCGCCTCGACTCCTCCGAGCCATAGTAGATTGTCGCACCAATGGCTACTGCTCCCATATCAAAAGCCTGATCAACCGACGCAAATAGGGTTTGATCGTAAAAATTAGGGTAGCTGAGTATTTCGTTGTGGTTGATTTTAACCAAAAAAGGGATCTTATGGGCATATCGGCGGGCCACCGACCCCAGTACACCCATTGTTGAAGCCACCGCATTGCATCCCCCTTCAATGGCGAGTTCGACGATATTCATCGGATCGAAGTAGATCGGATTGGCTGCGAATGAAGCGCCCCCCGAATGTTCTACACCCTGGTCGACGGGTAGTATGGAGAGATAACCACTGCCGCTAAGACGACCATTGTCGAACAGCGTCTGCATTCCGCGAAGGACACCCGGCTTGAGATCTTTTTGACTTAGAACCCTGTCAACATAGTCACTACCGGGCAGGTGTATCATTGATTTATTGATGGTACTACAGCTGTGAGTGAGTAAACTTTCAGCCTCGTCGCCAAGCAGGGATTCGATGTTGCTCATTTGACACTCCTCATATGTTTCAACAGATGTCTAGTGATCAACCTCTGTTTATAGAGCAAAATAAGGGCGGATATGCATGATTGTTCTGGAGATGCCTCCCTATTGGAGTATAGATTCATGACACGGATATGTAAGCGGTTTGGAACATTCTTAGCCCTAGGCAACTCTTACTGGTTAAAGGAGCGACTACATGCACAATCCATTTATCCCTGATTACCAGCAATTGCCCTCAACGCTGCCTATTTTTCCCCTGCCCGGGGCCGTCGTCATGCCCGGTGCACAGCTGCCGCTCAATATTTTCGAGCCCCGCTACCTGAATATGGTGGAAGATGCCTTGGCCAGCCACCATCTAATCGGTATGGTTCAGCCCGACGAAGGCGATCAATTGGATCCCTCCCCACTGCACACTACCGGCTGCGCAGGACGGATCTCCTTCTACAACGAAACCGTCAACGGGCGCATCGAAATCATCCTCACAGGTGTCTGCAGATTCGACATTCTGACTGAACTGACTTCAAACCGTGGCTACCGACTAATCAAGCCCAATTGGGAGCGTTTTGGATCCGATTATGAGCTCAATCTTCCAGCTACTGATGACAAACGGAGTATGATCTACTCCACCCTCGATCGATATCTGGAGTACAATGAGTTAAAGACAAATACCGATCTACTCAAGGAGCTGACCGCACCTCAACTTGTCAACGTCCTGACCACAGCGCTGCCACTATCCCATGCGGATAAGCAGACGATCCTTGATACCGTTTCTTTTAGTGAGCGTTTTCAGTTGCTTATGGCAAAAATGGAGTTGGCAAGCAGTACCACAACAAGCCATATGACGCACTGATCCGGTGCATTTGATGGCAGACCATATGGTGTTATCAAACCCCGGTTGGCAGCAAAAACCGTGTCGGCACTGATCAAAAGTTCATTCAATCCTCCTTGGTGGATTGCCTCGCCTCACCTGCAGACACTGTGGCCCAGCCTTCTCAGGTCAACCCCCCTTCCGGATCTGCACAGGGAGAGAGTTGAACTTCGAGATGGGGATTTCATCGATCTTGCCTGGCAAGATGCGGATGGCCCACTGGTTTTGCTGTTGCACGGACTCGAAGGCTCTCTGGAGTCTCACTATGCAATCCCGCTCATATCAGCAGTGCGCAGCGCGGGATTCCGACCCCTTTTCATGCATTTCCGGGGTTGCAGCGGTGAACCCAACCGACTGCTACGAAGTTATCACTCCGGTGCCACAGAGGATCTGAGGGAGATCGTTGAGTTTCTACACCAGAGAGGAGAAGCACCACAAGCTATGATCGGCGTATCGCTAGGTGGTAATCTTCTACTCAAATACCTGGGTGAGCCGGATCGTGACCCGGGTATTAGGGCTGCGGTTGCTGTTTCAGTACCCTTTAACCTAAAAAGCGCAGCAGAATGTCTGCAACAAGGCTTCTCCCGAATATATGGGCGGCATCTGCTGCGAAAGCTGCTCAAATCCTACGCTAGTAAATGTCGCACCCTCTCGATCCCTGGAATAGAGGATCTCACTTCCATTCGTTCGATATACGAATTCGATGATCGGATCACCTCGGTAGATAACGGATTTCTCAATGCCGATGACTACTACAACCGTTGTAGCTGTGCTCAGTTTTTAAAACGAATCACCACTCCCACACTCATTCTGCATGCAAAGGACGACCCCTTTATGCGACCGGACGACGTGCCGTGCTTGCAAGATCTCGGCCCGGGTGTTTCACTAGAAGTTTCCAATAGGGGTGGTCATGTGGGATTTGTCCAGGGCAGCTTTCCCTGGCGGCCTGTCTACTGGCTGGACTATCGAATTCCGGCATATCTGAAGCATGTGTTTGCTCAAGATTGACGCTGTTCGCTCTATGGTACTGATCAAACCGATCGTGGCGCAGGAGTTCTAATCCTGGCACACAGTGCAGGACAGATAAGGTAGCTGGCAGATGCAAGAGAGTGATGATAAACAGCAAGATCAGGTTTCAGCGGGCATAGCATGTCTAGATCAGGAAAAGCTGAAACCGACCCTTGTTTCTACCATTGGAAGTCATTGTGAAGTATGGCGCAGTAACAGACGCCTCGAAACCAGAACCGACGATGAAGTTGAGGTCGTCTATACAGAATTTGTTATCAAGCGTCCCTTTACCAACCACTCTATCAGTGAAGCAGCACTTCTTGCACGCCACTATCGCCAATTGAAGGAGACGCTTGATGAGATCATCCCGGATGCGCTGTTCGTAGTCAGTAAAATCAACGGCAAACCAAGTATCTTCGTCCTAGCACAGGCGGTAAACATCTGGTTCAACATAGCAAATCAACAAAATGAAGAAGAGGCCATGAAGCTATTATGTGCCTACCCGAAGGCGCGCATTCAATTGGCGCGGTTCGTCAAGGCCGCACAAGCTTGGCGAACATCGGATAATCCAAAGATGATCGATCTTTTCGGCATAGATAACTTGATCATGGACACCAACCGCGAGATACGTTTTCTCGACAGCTTCTTTGTCTTTTTCTTTGAAGATACTTTCCACGTCATTGAAGGAAGTGACGAAGATTCGGAATTGAAAGATAAGGTCGAACTCTCAGTAAAACGACTTCACTATCTTGAGCATCTGTTGGTGATGGCCAAGGAGATCTGCGATCAACAACAGCAATCCAATTGAGTTGTATAAGGGCCTATAACTGAGTCTCAAATGTGATAACGGGAAAATGAAACAGTAACTTTAAGTCCACTTCGATCGGTGCGATTCTTCATCTCGATCGAGGCATGGTGCAGATCCACTATTCTCTTGACAATGGACAGTCCCAGTCCACTTCCCTGAGTGTTAGCACTCTCTCCTCTTCGGAAGCGTTGATACAATCCGTGCTGTTTCTCTTTCGGGATACCGGGGCCTGTATCCATAACCAATACTTTTACAGCTGTATCTACTTGTTCCAGCTTTACCCAAACCTCTCCCTTTTCTGGTGTATAGCGTATAGCGTTGTCAACAATATTTCTCAATAAAATCTGTATACCGGGTGCATAGCCAGGAATCATCACTGCATGGTCAACACCTTCATAGGCGAGTTCGATATCCTTTTCCAATGCCAAAGGACCGAGTGAAGCGAGTATATTGATGGTTTCACCATGTAAATCCACCTCTTCTACATGTGATTGATCGAGGGAATGGCTATCCATTCGTGCAAGAGTCAAAAGCTGCTCTAACAGATGAGTGGCACGATCAACACCGCGCATAATCTGCTCAAGAAAATGCCGGTGTTCACTGCCCTCATCGGCCAGGGATTTAGCTTGGGCCAATGTCTTCAACGCGGCAAGCGGGGTTCTTAATTCATGGGCTGCGTCCGCGGTAAATCTTCGTTCATTCTCCAACACCCTCTGTACGCGGTGAAAAAGAGTGTTCAGCGAGACTACCATTGGTACTACTTCGCTCGGCACACCTTGCGTGGAGATGGCATCCAATGCATTTGGATCCCGATGCTTTACCTTGCCGGCGATACTTTGCAAGGGTTTGAGACCACGTCCCACAACGATCCAGATAAAAATACCGAACATAGGTAATGCGACGATTATCGGCCACAAACTACTGAAGACTATTTCTGTAACCGTCTCCTGACGTAGTGCCATCAACTCACCTATCTGCACATGGAACTGACCACTTGACTCCTTCAATCCATACATACGCCACAGTTTACCGTCAACGATCTGATTGTTATATCCTTCAGTAAAGGTATTAAACGAGGTCGGCAAATTAGAGCGCAAGTAGGTACGTCCATTAACCCCCTTGATGAGAAAAGCAAGCTTAGCTTCATAACGATGCCCCGTATCCTGATTACTCGGCATCATTGTCAGATAGTCTTTTTTGCTCTCATCCGCCATGAACTCCCTGACGAAATGCTTGAACAAGGTGGAGCTATTGATCACTTCCTCACCCAACTCTTGTACCAGTTTTTGTAAGTTCTCCCTTGCTTCGTTGTCTTCCTCCACTTCGTGAACCATCAAGGTGGCAAGGATGCGAGCGTCTTGAGCCAGGGTTGCATCGTAGATCTCTTCAACCTCATGGTAAGCGGCAACATAGACAAAGTAGGCCGAGATCAGCCACAAGACGACGATGCTAGTAATCAGGCCGATAAGGAGCCGTCTTCGTATTGAAGAGTTATTCAACTGTTGCACGCCTAGATCTCATTGCTGAGCCAACTTTTGGATTGTGTAACCAACGCCACGTATAGTCCTGATCAGATCCTTGCCGAGTTTTTTTCGTATGTGGTGTACATAAACCTCGACGGCATTGCTTTCCACACCTTCATCCCAACCATACAGTATCTCTTCCAATGCCTGTCGGGATAAAACCCGTCCCTGATGGGTGAGAAGAGACTCCAGCACAGCGTACTCGCTGGCCGCTAATTTTATATCCACTCCTGCCTTGGAGAGGCTGCGGGCTGCAGGGTCCAAAACCAGGTCACCATAGACGATGACAGAGGCCGCACGTCCTTCACGGCGCCTGGTAATGGCTCGCAGTCGGGCATTAACCTCCAATAGGTCGAAGGGTTTAACCACATAGTCATCCGCACCCAAATCGAGACCTTGAATACGCCGTTCCACGGTATCGCACGCAGTTAATATAAGTACCGGCAGATCCTTACCCTGTTTGCGGATCTTCTGCAAAAGATGCAAACCGTCCTGCTTTGGTAAACCCAGGTCCAGAATCAATGCATCCAGATTCTCGGTAGACAGGGCCTGCTCTGCCCTTATTCCGTCCATCACCCAGTCTACGGTATGTCCAAGCTGTCTCAAGCCCAGACTCAAGCCTTCGCCGAGATGTCGATCATCTTCCGCCAGCAGAATTCGCATGTTCAGATTCTCACTAGAAGCCGAGTCATTTCTTAATCTGGGTTATATTATGTGCAGAGGTCAACTGTAACATTTCAATTTCCTGCAACTTGTCTGAGAATAGATTGGCACTCATGGTGAAGCCTGGACCCTACCCACCTAGCGATGACATGTCAGTGTCTCTGTTCTTGTTGACACCCATTTCAGATTACACGGCCATTCTTAATGAGATCTTAAATAGCTGAACCCTAGCGGGAGACTCCCTCCTGTGAAACAAGCCTGAATTCTGGATTCCCAGGCATGCGTTTAGTCAAAATCTGAATCAGGCATATCAATCCAGTTTCGATTTACCCCTCTACTCTCTAAATCTAAACTAATTTGGGATAAAATTAACACACAAATGAATGGCGTTTTTTATTAAAAATTCATTAGCATATCGTCTTATTCAGGGGTATGATCAGGGATACGCTTAAGAAACAGACCCATACCCGCTTCCCCATTTGATTTCTATTCAGGTCGAGAATCGGCATCCTTCGGTTTCCGGGCATACAGGCAAGGCAGATATAAGCCGCGCCAATAACATTTAGAGTCTTTCTGGCAGGTTTGCATGGGACCATCAGACTCTGAATATTAAGTATCTTTTTTGTTTTAGGAATGTAGATAGATGACTAAATTGTATGTTGGCAACCTTCCCTGGTCTGCCACAGAGGATGATGTCCGGGAGCTCTTCTCAGGCATTGGTGAGGTACAGTCAGCAAACCTGATTCTGGATCGGGAAACCCGTCGCTCAAGGGGATTTGCTTTTGTGGAAATGAGCCAGAGTGATGCTGAACAGGCCATTTCCCAGCTTAATGGCAAGGATTTTCAAGGCCGTGATTTGAGAATCAACGAAGCGATGGAAAAGCCAAAGCGCAGTTCTGGCGGCGGCGGCGGTGGTGGTCGCTGGTAAGCATAGTGCTGCCATCCAAACGATGGCAGGATTAGCAACCGCTGATTCATAGACAAGGGCCGGCACGGGTTTCCCTGCGGGCCTTTGTCCAAAATAAAAAAAGTCCAACTCTGCACCACTCTTGTGCTGTTGCAGAGGAAGTCTGGTATTCGCCAGTTATAACCCAACTGCGCAGCAAAAATACCTTTCAGTAGAGGAACTTGCTTACATCGCCTCTAATTCGGCGATCCTCTTTTCCAATGGAGGATGGCTGGCAAACAGCTTCTGCACCTTTCCGGCACTGATTGCGAATGCCGCCATCTCTTCCGGCATGGGTTCCGTTTCATGGGCCTGTTGCAGACGTCGCAAGGCAGCAACCATCTTCTCTCTGCCAGCAAGTTCTGCCCCACCCCTGTCGGCACGAAACTCGCGCCAGCGGGAGAACCACATCACAATGGTCATCGCCAGGATGCCAAGTACAAATTCGGCAATCATGGAGACGATGAAGTATCCGGGACCGTAGCCGCGCTCGGTCTTGAACACGAGACGATCAACCGTATGCCCGATAATACGGGAGAGAAAAACCACGAAGGTGTTGATCACCCCCTGAATCAGTGACAGGGTGACCATATCCCCATTCGCCACATGACTGACCTCGTGAGCAAGTACCGCCTCCACCTCATCCCGGTTCATCTGCTGCAACAAACCGGTGCTGACCGCCACCAGGGCGTTGTTCCTATTCCATCCCGTGGCAAAGGCATTGGGTGATGCGTGATCGAATATTCCGACCTCCGGCATCCCAATCCCGGCCTGTCGCACCTGTCTCTCCACCGTGCCGACCAGCCAACGCTCAACCTCGTTTCCAGGTGCTTCGATGACCTTGACACCCATACTGCGTTTCGCCATCCACTTGGAGATGAAGAGAGATATCAGAGAACCTGAGAAGCCAATTACCGCGGAGTAGACCAGCAGTGCGTTGAGGTTGAGATCGACCCCGTTCTCCAGTAGCAGCCCCTCGATGCCGAGGAGCCTGAAGGTGATGCTGATCAGCATCATGATAGCCAGGTTTGTACCCAGAAATAGCGCTATTCTCATCATTTTTGTATCACCAATCGAGAAATTCCATTATGGCAGGATATTGGTGCATGGATGGCCAATTTCAACAATAGTTCCATTATTAAGGGCGTCGCTGCGCTCCTTGTCGAACGAAGGGTTCGAATCATGACCTGCCGCGCAGCCAATTAAAAAGGGGCCCGATGGCGCGCCCGCGATAG
>JBEVVS010000053.1:6363-21901 GCA_040507005.1 Candidatus Thiodiazotropha sp. | reverse complement strand
GGCTCAGGCGTCCTGCGTCGCTGCGCTCCTTGTCGAACGAAGGGTTCGAATCATGACCTGCCGCGCAGCCAATTAAAAAGGGGCCCGATGGCGCGCCCGCGATAGATTTGGTGCCGACGGATGGGCAGGGATTGATTCGCCTGCTGCGCAGCCTCACCCCTTCGGGGCGCCATCGCAAGGCTCAGGCGTCCTGCGTCGCTGCGCTCCTTGTCGAACGAAGGGTTCGAATCATGACCTGCCGCGCAGCCAATTAAAAAGGGGCCCGATGGGCCCCTTTTTAATTGGCGGAGAGGCAGGGATTCGAACCCTGGGAGGGCTACTAACCCTCAACGGTTTTCAAGACCGCCGCATTCAACCGCTCTGCCACCTCTCCGAAGGGGCGCTAGGATACACTAACTAACCTTGAAATATCCAGTATTTAACCCCAAATAAGGGATATTGATCTTTCCGCCAGGATGGGTATCCTGTGCTGAACCAACAGAGCCAATGATTGTCTCATCAACAAGATTGATTTTAGGGAAGTAATCAGGAGATTATGCCATCATGAATCGTCTAGATATTAGTGCAGCCCGCTCCACCGAATCGGTGCTGTCAACCAATAAACTGATAAAAAACACTTATATGCTGCTCTCCATGACGCTGCTGTTCAGCGCGTTCACGGCGACCGCTTCTGTTTTTCTTGCTGTTCCCGGCTGGACCTACATGGCATCCGTGATCGGTTCCATCGTACTGATCTGGTTTGTACTGCCACGCACAGCTAACTCTTCCACTGGCTTGTGGGTGATTTTCGGCATCACCGGCCTCATGGGATTTGGTCTCGGACCGATTCTCAATGCCTACCTGAGCCTGGCGAACGGTCCGCAGATCGTCGGTACGGCGATGGCTGGTACCGGCATCATCTTTCTTGGCCTCTCCGGCTACGCCCTGACCAGCAAGCGAGACTTCAGCTTCATGGGCGGATTTCTGATGGCGGGCCTGATCGTCGTCTTCATCGCCATGCTGGCGGGGCTGTTTATCGAGATGCCCGCACTGCACCTGGCGATCTCCGCGGTTGTAATCATGTTGATGAGCGGGCTGATTCTCTATGACACCAGCCGCATGGTCCACGGTGGAGAGACCAACTACATCATGGCTACCATCGGCCTCTACCTCAACATCTACAACCTGTTCGTCCATCTCCTGGCCCTGCTCGGAGCCCTCTCCGGCGAGGATTGATGGCAACTTGAAATAACTAGCGAAACCCCGGCTTTGCCGGGGTTTTTTTATGTGGAGGATAGTTGTATGGATTGGACCAAGATCATCTGGGCCCTGCTGCTGGGCGCCATGATTCTCTTCCTCTGGCCACGTGCCAAGCAGATGCTCAAACACAGTCCAAAAGCGGAAAAAGGGGATTGGCAGGCAGTGTTACTGCCGCTGGCTTTTGTCGTCGGCTTTGTGGTCCTGCTCATCATGATGGTCTGAGCCGAGCCGCAGCAGACCAAGCAGAGACAATTCCTACCCTATCTTCTCGATCCCCCCCATATAGCCACGCAATACCTCGGGGACCGTGATCGAGCCATCGGCCTGCTGATAGTTCTCCATCACCGCGACCAGGGTACGGCCGACCGCCAAACCCGATCCGTTGAGGGTGTGTACCAGCTCAGGCTTACCCGTTTCAGGATTGCGCCAGCGTGCTTGCATGCGGCGTGCCTGAAAATCGACGAAATTGGAGCAGGACGAGATTTCACGGTACTTGTTCTGACCCGGCAGCCAGACCTCCAGATCGTAGGTCTTGGTGGAAGAGAAACCTATATCCCCGGTGCAGAGCGTGACCACCCGGTAGGACAATTCAAGCTTTTTCAGGATAGCCTCGGCATGAGCAGTGAGCTCTTCCAGGGCCTGGAATGATTCACTGGCGGCAACCGCCTGCACCAGTTCGACCTTCTCGAATTGATGCTGACGGATCATGCCTCGAGTATCCTTGCCGTATGAGCCCGCCTCGGAACGGAAACAGGGAGTATGCGCCACCCATTTGCGGGGCATGTAGTCGGCCTCGATGATCTGATCCCGGATCAGGTTGGTCACCGGCACTTCGGCGGTGGGGATCAGATAGTACTCGGCATCACCACAGAGTTTGAACAGATCCTCCTCGAACTTCGGCAGCTGACCGGTACCACGCAGGCTGTCAGCATTCACCATATAGGGCACATAGGCCTCGGTATAACCATGTTCAGTGGTGTGCGTATCGAGCATGAATTGAGTCAATGCCCGGTGCAGCCTCGCCAATGGCCCCGCCATCACCGCAAAACGGGAGCCGGTGAGCCGTGCTGCCGCCTCGAAATCGAGTAGTCCAGAGGCATCGCCGAGATCGACATGATCCTTGGGCGCGAAATCGAACTCGCGGGGTTCGCCCCAGCGCCGCTCTTCCCTGTTGTCCGCCTCGTCCTTGCCATCGGGAACCGATTCATGGGGCAGATTGGGGATACCGAGGGTAATCTCCGAGAGTGCCTCTTGTACTTTACTCAGCGCCTCCTGGGAGGCCTTCAATTGGTCACCCAACTCGGCGACTTCGGCCAGCAAAGGAGCAATATCCTCCCCTGCCGCCTTGGCCTTGCCGATCGACTTGGAGCGACTGTTTCTCTGATTCTGCAGCTCCTGTGACTCTACCTGCAGGCGCTTGCGCTGCTCTTCCAGATTGTTGATTTGTTCCCTATCCAGCTGATAACCCCGGCGGGCCAACTGTTGGGCCACCTCATCCAGGTTATTTCGTAACAGTCGCGGATCCAACATTGATCATTCACCCATATTCACTTGTGCAGGCCAGCTCACCACATGGCCCGGTTCAACCCATTGATTTAAATCTTCCAGCACCTTCTCGACCTGCTGCGGCAGATCGAAGAACTCGACCACCAGCGGCAGGTCCATGGAGATATCCAGCAACGAAGCTTCGTGGGCTCTCCCTGAGCGGCCGAAACCGGCGATGCCGCGAAACGCCGTTACCCCCCTCACCTGCTCATCCCGATGCAGAAAGTCGAGCAGTTTTTGCAGCTGATGGTCACCTTCTGTGAGATAGACCCTCACCATGGTCACTTCAGTCAGATTCATAGCTGTCTCCCAACCATCAGGCCGAACCAGCAGGCCAATACACAGGCAACCACACTCAGCAATATATTCAGTCCGGCCTTCAACACCTCTGCCTGCTCAAGCAGGTTGAGGGTCTCGATGGAAAAGGTGGAAAAAGTGGTAAAGGCGCCGAGAAAACCGATCAGCAGCGCACCCCGCAACTCGGGGGAGACCGTTGTCCGCTCCAGCAGCAGGACATAGAGAAACCCCATCACCAGGGAACCCAGCACATTCACCAGCAGCGTACCATAGGGAAAACCACGGCCGAGCATGCTATGGACACCACTGGATACCCAGAATCGGAACAGCGCTCCGACGGCGCCTCCGGATGCAATGGCGATCAGCTGATACAATCTCGAGACCTTTTCGGTTATGCAAAGGCGGAATTATAACCAGAGTTCCCCGGCGCCTGTTACCACTAATTTAAGGCCGAATCGCTGCTGACGGTTAAAAGTCCCAACGATATCCGCCATAGAAGAAGTAATCGGTAAAATCGGTCACCTCGGTACCATCGTCTTCCTCAAACCAGTTGAGTCCTGTCTCCAGTTCAAAGGTCATACTCTTGCGGAAACGGTAGTCCATGCGGAGAAAGGGACTGATCGATTTTCGCGAGCCGTCATTATCGTCATTGGTCCGGTAGGAGAGATCCAGGCGCGGATTGATACGCCAGGCATTGGTGATCGGGTAGCGGCTGCTGATGCCCAGCCTGAAGGTATCCGAGGTATTGGCATCGGAGTAACGCAGGCTGAAAATACCTATGTCACCCTTTTTCAATAGATCGTTTTTGATCACCTGGAAGGTGTAGAAGAACTCATTGTCGGTCTCTTCGGTGGCCTGCACCCCCCCTGATTCCGGGGTCTCACCGGTCTTACTTAGCGTAATATCGCCGCTCAATTGCAGGGTTTCCGATAGCGGGTGGTTGATACCGAAGGAGAAGGAAGCGGTCTCGGCGGTGCGGTCCCTGGCCAGCTCATAGATCTCGTCATCGCTAAAGAAGTTCTGTAACTCCTCGATCGACTCGATGGGCAAGGATGTATCGGGATCGACCTGGCCACTCAAAGCATTGGATGTGCTCAGGATCGGGGTGTTGCGGTAGTCGAGGTTCATATACATGCGGGTGTCATTCTCGAGCCGCCAGTTTCCCTGCACCATGAAGATACTGATCTCTTCGTGAAAGATATCGTAATCGAGCAGACTGAACAGGGATTTCTTGGGATCGAAGTAACGTACCTCACCACCTATCGCACGCCTGTCCACAAGATCGTCAACGCGCTGTTCCACCATGAATAGGCTCAGATCCCAATTTACAAAGATACTAGCGATATCGGCACTCAATCCCGCAAACTCCTTATGTTCATGCAAAAAGGTATCCCTGGATCGCTCTACCGGTAGACCGGCGGTCGCCCGCAGGGTGATATCCGGGGTCAGCTGGTAGCCCAGCACCAGACCGTCAAAGCGATTGAGGATACCGCTGGAGCGTAAGCGTTGGCGCCCGAAGCGCGCACTGCTACGGCTGTCCAGGTGCTCGACATCGATGTAGGCATCGCTGAGGGTCGATTCGTTGCCGTCACCGTCATCCAGCAGATCGAGGATATAACTGCCGGTGACTTTGAAGCGCATGTCGAAATCCTTGCTCCTGCGCCGTGCATTGAAGTCGACAAAGGTCTCGATCTCGGAGCGGGTGACACTATCCTCGTCTTCGACAAAGGGACTGTCGATGCTGTCCCGGCGGTAGCTCTGGGAGAGGCTGCCATAGGTATCCCAGACCGCCTTGGGTCGATCCTCACCCTCCGCCAGCTCCTCTTTTTCGCGTAGCGGTTGTTTGGGTTTCATCGGTGCGGTCTCAAGACCCAGCAGACGTTGCCAGACGCGCTCGGCATCTTCCCCCTCGGGGTATTTCTCCAGGTAGCGGCGATATTCACCCTTGGCGTGGGCGATCTGGTTGTTTCTCTCCCGTGACAGGCCCAGGAGTTCCAGGGCCTCCTTGGAATAGATATTCTCCGGCTCTTCCAGCAGCGCCTCGAGCAGACGAACCGCCTTGGCATAGTCGCCGGCGGTTATGGTGCGACGGATCATCTCCATCATCTCGGTGAGGCGGGGATCCACATCCAGCAGCTGCGGCTCCTCCATCATCTGATCGCTGAAGATGTGTTCAATACCACGATCGAAAAAGGCCTGTCGCCTTTCCTGAATGTCGGCAGTATCGATCCAGGCATCGGGATAGAAGTTTTTCAGTTCTTTTAACTGTTCCTGGGCCTCCAGCTTGGTACGAAAGAAGCCGAGCCGTAGGCGGTAGAGTTGTCGATCTTCAAGCTTAACCTTGGTGGTGTAGAGCAGCTGATTCTCACCTACCGGCACCGGCGGAATCTGAGTGAAATCGACAGCTTCGGATTGCGCGCTCAGATTGATCACGTAGATCACCAGAGGCAGGGACTTAACACTCAACGGCGCACGTGTCTCCGGCACAGGGATATCGACAGCCTTACCCAGGGTATCCGCCATGCCGGAGAGCTGGGGCAGAATAAACTGCATCACATAGAAGTCACGTCCTTGTCGTATTCTTACATCGCCAACCGGTGCAGCAAAGGAGACCAAAAGTGCGGAAGTGCCGACGATATTGCCCTGAAACTCAACCTTCTCCAGAGGAACAGCGGCGGTTGGACTCCAGGTCAGTTGATCACTCTCAACAAGATCGCTGAGTTCGATATCAGCAGTTTGACCCAGTTTCAGCTGAACACCGACCTCATTGCCGGCCTCGTTGATCAGGTGAGAGACATAGCGCACCGGGATATTGAAATAGATGGAAATAACATTCTCTTCCCGCTCGGTGGAGAGTTCTATTCTATCCAGAACCCGGGTAGCCGCCTCCGCCTGGCCCAGAAAAAGGAGTACTAGCGACAATAGCCAGGGATAGAGCTTTAATTGGATTGTTCGCTGCACTCGACTAGTTACCTGATAGAAAATATGACAGATACAGGGACTATCCTGACCATAAATTGGCTAGACCTAAGAACCAAAAGCTTGGATAGCTACGGTTACTGCCTGGTAACCTCCAATTGGAGGAAGGTTACCAGGCAAAGACCCATGAATCACCATTCACGTGAACTGACCCTGTGACATCCACTCTCGCCACAGTTTCTGTCTCTGCTGAGGCCTCGATGATCGTCTTCTCCTGCCTCATAGTCGCCAGCGTGACAGCCGGCGCAGGTATTGGCGTAGGTCGGATACCGCCAAGGTATGGTCTCACTGTTGCTGGTATGACAAGAGTTACAGGTCAGACGAACACCATGGTCACCTGGATAATTGGCTGAGGTATGACTGTAGTTAGTCACCGGCAACCAACCATTGGTGGTATGGCAGTTGTCGCATTGGACAGTGGTCACAAAATGTCCGTTGGGCTTGCCGGTGGCAGTCGACCCGTTATGGCATGAGTCGCAGTTACCAGTCACCCCGGAATGATCGAAAGTGACAGCGGTCCAGGTGGTGGTGGAGGTATGGCAGTTGTCACACTGGGCCGTGGTCGTGATGTGACCAGGTGGCATACCGGTGGCGAAATTGCCATTGTGGCAGTTGGAGCAGGTTCCGGCCACACCGCTGTGGCTGAAACTCACATTCAGCCAATCACTGGTCGACAAGTGACAGACATTGCACTCCTCGTTGGTCGGAATATGATCCCCCGGCTTACCGCTCGCAGTGGTACCGTTGTGACAACTCGAACAACCCGTGGTGATACCTGAATGATCGAAGTTCACGCTCCTCCAGTCAGATGTCGAGGTGTGGCAGACATCGCACTGTGAGGAGGTGGTAATATGAGTCGCATGTTTCCCGGTTGCGGTCACCCCATTGTGGCAGCTGGAGCAGGTACCGGCCACGTTGCCATGGACAAAGCGCACATTCAGCCAGTTGGATGTGGAGAGGTGGCAATCATCGCACTGTGCCGTAGTCGGCACATGCCCCGGATCCTTTCCGGTTGCGGTGATACCATCGTGGCAATTCGAACAGTTGCCGGCGGCATTGCTGTGATCGAACTGCACCAGTAACCAGTTGGTTTGAGAGATATGGCAGGCATCGCACTCGGATACGGTCTGCACGTGATCAGCCGGTTTACCCGTCGCCGTACTGCCATTGTGGCAGCTGGAACAGACGCCGATCGCTACCGAGTGGTCGAAATTGACCGCGGTCCAGTTGTTCTGTGAGATATGGCAGAGATCGCACTCCCCGTTGGTGTTCACATGGCTCGCCGACTTCCCTGTAGCCGTGGTGCCATTGTGACAGCTCGAGCAGGCGCCGCTGACCGTGCTGTGGTCGAAGTTGACCTGCAACCAGGTCACTGTGGAAGTATGACAGCTATCGCACTGCCCATTGGTGTTCACATGAGCCGCATGTTTGCCGGTGGCGGTGCTACCGTTGTGACAGCTCGAGCAGGTACCGACGACGCCGGCATGATCGAAGGTGCCGGTGGTCCAGGTCACTGTGGTATGGCAATCTTCACAAGGCCTGGTGGTCGGGATATGAGTCGCGGATTTACCAGTGGCATCCACGCCATTGTGGCAGCTATCGCATCCCGCGACGATCCCGGTATGGTCGAAACGTACGTTCAACCAGGTGGTATTGGAGATGTGGCAGTTGTCGCAGGCCGCATCGGTTGGCACATGGTCGGCGGGTTTGCCGGTGGCGGTGACGCCATCGTGGCAGCTGGCGCAGGTTCCGGTGACCACTGAGTGGTCGAAGCTGATCTGCAACCAGTTGCTGGTCGAGGTATGACACGCCTCGCATGAGGCCGTTGTTGCCACATGGGAAGCATGTTTGCCTGTCGCCTGAACCCCGTTGTGGCATGACTGACAACTACCGGTTACACCATCATGACTAAAGCTTGTAATCTGCCAGCTGTTGGTATTGTGGCAGTTGCTGCAGGTGGCATTGGTCAGCACATGGGACGGACTCTTGCCGGTGGCAATATCACCGTTGTGGCATAACTCGCAGGGATCGACCACCGCGGCATGGCTGAAACCGGCCATGGTCCAGTCATTGGTGGTATGGCAGACATCGCAGGCCGAGCTGGTGGGAATGTGGGCGGCATGCTTACCGGTGGCGGTATTACCGTCGTGGCATGACTCGCAGCTATCGGTGATCCCGCTATGATCGAAGCTGGTAACATTCCAGCTGTTGACAGTATGACAGGTATCGCATTGAGCACTGGTCTGAATGTGGGTGTCATGCTTACCGGTGGCGTTTACACCATTGTGGCATGTTGAGCAAACCCCCGCTGTCGGTACCGAACTGTGATCGAATGTCACCCGCAGCCAGGAGGTAGTTGATGTATGGCAGACATCGCACTGCTCGGTGGTGGTGATGTGATTGGGGTCCTTGCCGGTGGCGGTGGTGCCGTCATGGCAGTTCGAACAGACACCGGTAGTGTTTACACCGCTATGGTCAAAACTGGTGTCGCTCCAGACCAGGGTAGAGAGATGACAGGTGTCGCACTGTGCCGTGGTCTCTATATGCTGGGCATGCTTACCCGTGGCCAGGGTACCGTCGTGGCAGTCTGAACAGCTTCCGCTCACCTGGAAGTTCTCGTGATTGAAACTGATTAGTGTCCAGTTGATGGTCGAGGTATGGCAACTGTCACATTGTGCATCGGTTGGGATATGCTGCGCCGGTTTGCCGGTGGCCGTGGTGCCGTCATGACAGCTCGAACAGGCACCGGAGACATTGGCATGGTCGAATACACCGGTGCTCCAGGTGATTGTGTTGTGACAGTTTTCGCAGGGCTCAGTGGTCGGGATATGGGTATCGTGTTTACCGACGGCATCCACACCATTGTGGCAACTCTCACAGCCAGTTGTGATACCACTGTGGTCGAATCTGACAGCGGTCCAGGTCTCATTGGAGATATGGCAATTGTCGCAGGGTGCCGTGGTCTCGACGTGAGTGGCTGACTTGCCGGTAGCGGTAACGCCATCGTGGCAGCTCTCGCAGGTACCGGTGACAATTGAGTGGTCGAAATTGACATCTGTCCAGCTGGTGGTCGAGATATGGCAGCTTTCACATGCCGCCGTGGTCGCTACATGAGTATCGCTCTTGCCGGTTGCCAAGGTACCATCGTGACAGGACTGACAGCTGCCGGTCACACCTTCATGGTTGAAACTGTTTATCGCCCAGCCACTGGTGTTATGGCAATTATCACAGGATGCGTTGGTGGGAATATGGTTTCCATGCTTGCCGGTGGCGATCTCGCCGTTATGACAGGATTCGCAGTTTCCGGAGACGCCCTCATGGTTGAAGCTGTCGACACTCCAATTGTCTGTGGTATGACAAACCTCACAAGGTGAAGTTGTCTGAATGTGGTTGCCATGCTTGCCGGTGGCGGTCACCCCGTCGTGGCAAGTCTCACAACCGCTGGTAATCCCGGTATGGTCAAAGTTGGAGACACCCCATGCAGTCGTCACATGACAGACATCACACTCTCCATTGGTCTGCAGATGGTTACCATGTTTTCCGGTGGCCTGGATGCCGTTATGGCAGCTTGAGCAGCGGCCCGCCGTGTCCGCAGGATGATTGAATGTCACGATATTCCAGGCATTGGTTGAACTATGGCAGGTATCACACTGCTCTGTTGTCTCGATATGGGACGCATGTTTGCCGGTTGCTGTTGTGCCGTCGTGACAGCTTGAACAAACACCCACCGTGTCCACGCCAGAGTGATCGAAACTTGTGTCGCTCCAGTTGTCGGTTGAGTTATGGCAAATGTCGCACTGCTCTGTAGTCTGTATATGGGTAGCGTGCTTGCCGGTTGCGCTGACGCCATCATGGCAAGTTGAACAGACACCGGCTGTGTCAAAACCATCATGGTTGAAACGGATCACGTTCCAATTTGCCGTTGTGGCGTGGCAGAGATCGCAGGATTCGTTGGTGACGATGTGGGTTTCGTGCTTACCGGGTGCCTGGACACCATCGTGACATGATGCACAAGTACCAGGAACCACCTCGCTATGATCGAAACCGACCTGGTCCCACGACTCGGTGGATGTGTGGCAGCGATCACACTCTGCAGTGGTTTGTATGTGTTCAGCATGCTTACCCGGCTGGGTGACACCATCATGGCAGGTTGAGCATTGCCCAAATACCTCTTCACCATGGATGAAGTTGACAACCAGCCAGGAGTTAGTCGAAGTATGACAAATCTCACAGGGCGAATTTGTTGCCAGATGCCCCACGTGCTTACCGGTGGCACTGATTCCGTTGTGGCAGCTTTCGCAATTATCGCTGACACCGGCATGGGAGAAATTTGCAACCTGCCAACTATTGGTCGTATGGCAGACATCGCAGGCCTCAAATGTCAGAATATGGGATGCGGACTTGCCGGTGGCACTGACGCCATTGTGGCAGGTTTCACAGCTACCGCTGACAACGCTTGAATGATCGAAAAAGACCAATACCCAACTCTGTGTAATATGACAGGTATCGCAAGGTTCGTTGGTGGTGATATGGCTGGCATGCATACCTGCTGCGATATCACCGTTATGACAACTTTCACAGGTACCAGTCACTTGGGTGTGGTCGACATGGCTGACCCGCGCCCAACTGAATGTCGAGTGACAGAACTCACAGGTGTTGCCCGACAGAATGTGACTAGCTCCCTTACCCTGCGCTGAACTGCCGTTATGACAGGCGAAACAGTTACCGGAGATACTACCGTGATCGAACCTGGCCACATGCCACCCCACCGTGGTATGGCAATCATCGCACTGGTCATCACTGCTGATATGATTCATCGACTTGCCGGCGGCATCGGTATCGTTATGGCAACCGTTGCACAGCACAGGAGTACCGGCGAAGCGGCCGTTGATATGGCACTGATCGCACTCGACGTTGCGATGCTCTCCTGTGAGTGGGAAACCTGTGGAGAAGTGATCGTAGTCAGTGGAAACTGCCAATGCCAGATTATTGAACAAGCCACCAAACAACACCATGAGCAGCAGCGCCAACCAAGAGAGCTGGATCAATCCCTTGCCTCCTATCACCTTGCCGTGTTGTGTCGATTTCATCATTTGTCTATTCCAATGACAGTCAACGAATCACCGGATCTTCAAACGTCTCTGTACTATGACAGCGGTCACAGTGGCGTCCAAAGCCACCGCGGTGAATATCATCACCCCGGTGACAGCCATAACAGTGGTTTGGAGATTCTTTATGTTCAGTCAGATCCGTCCGATGGCACTGTTCACAGTAGACCTCACTGTGTTTTCCTTCCAATGGAAAGTCAGTCTGGTTGTCATGGTCGAATGTCCATAACAACCAGGCGTTGGGATTGTGGCAATCACCGCACTTTTCGCCCATACGTCCCTCATGGGGTTCGTCGTCTTCATGACAGGCAAGACAGGCGGAATCGGTTTGCTGAAACTCTGCATTCAGATGGCAGGACTGACAAGCGGTAACGCTGTGAATACCAATCAAGGGGAAACTCGTGATGTCATGCTCGAAAAAGAGTTTTACATTCCAACCCTGTTCGTTGTGACAATATCCACAATCCTCTCCCAGTTCATTTTTGTGGACATCAATCGCCCGATGACAGGTAATACATTCAGCCTCTTCGAGATCATCCATTGCCACTGTACGGTGACAGGCTGAACAGACCAGGTCCTTGTGTTTTCCATTGAGCGGAAACTCGGCATCATTCTCATGATCGAATTTCACCTTATTCCAACTATCGACAGTGTGGCAATCCTTACACTCTTCACCGTTTCTGCCTTTGTGCACATCATCCTTTTCATGACATGAAAAACAGGTCTTGCCTGGTGCTTTCTCAAACGGGCCCTTTTTGTGGCAGGTATCGCAGGGAACATCTTTGTGCCGGCCGTGTAGTGGAAATTGAGTGTCTATGGAATGATTGAAGACCAACTCCTTCCACTCCTCTGTACCATGACATTTAGCACACACCTTGCCATAACGCCCATTGTGGGCATCATTGATCAGGTGGCAGCCGATACACTCTTTTGGGGTGTTCTTATAGTGATCATCGGCATGACATAACTTACAGTCGAGATCTCTATGCTTACCGGTTAATGGGTATTCAGTATCCAGGTCATGATCAAAGGTCTGTTTACGCCAACTCTCCTCGTTATGGCAGGTATCACACTCCTCGCCTAATTTTCCCTGGTGCGTATCATCGGATTCGTGGCAATCGAAACACAAGGAAGGTGCCTGACTGTACTTTTTATAATCTGCGGTATGACAAAGCTTGCATGCAAGCTTGCTATGCGATCCACGTAACCTGAAATCTGTTTGGCTGTGATCGAAAGATTCGCTGTCCAGATTGATAATATCCTTCTCCCTGCCCTTGTGTTCGGTGTGGCATCGCTTACAGTTGTTTGCCTGATCGGGATCGAGCCTGCCGTGATAACCCTTGCCGGTTTCGATATCTTTGGCCACATCGCTATGATCATGGCAGGAGAGACAGCGCTCGACCTGGTCTGCTTTCTTCAGGGTCTCGTGGCAGCTTTCGCACTTCTCCTCAAATTCGGCATGACCCTCTATCACCGGCCCGGGCATAAGGATGAGATCCAGCTTCCCGGCTATTGCAGGAGAAATCGCAGTAAACATAAGTAGGCACAAACAAAAGGCATAACTGCCATTTCGAATCATCACGAACTTCAGGAAACTATTGCTTGTTAATCAGTAAGCATGGACAGCATAGACATGCACGAAACCGGTGATCACCATCATGATGAACAGCGGCATATGAAGCAGATGCCAGATTGCGAAAAGCCTCTCGTAGAAATGTAGTTCGAGAACCTGCCGGAGTACACCACGATGTGCAAGCAGCATACGCCGGATTCGAAGTTGCTTCCGCCTCACCTTGGCCCTGTCCCAACCCTTTCTATGAGCGGCGGCCAGCAGCTTCTTGTTCAGGTCACGCATTACTTTGGGGTAGATCCTGGCGGACATAATGCGCATTTTGAACCAATGTTTGGCGCTGGTGATCGTGCCTTTCGGTGCTTCCATTACCTCTTTCTCATACTGCTTCATCATCTCCCTGGCCCTGGGTTGAAGCTCAAACAGGGGGCCAAGTTTCTTCTTCAGCTCTTTCGAATCGGCATGCAGGGAAGAGAAAGTCGCCTTTTTTCCGTACAAACCGTAGTGGATGCGGGTATAGAAATAGCGACCGAAGAGACCGCTGATAGCGACTAGCAACATGCTATAGAGCGCTACCTGACCATTGAGGGACCCAATATGGAAGCTGGAATGCATCATAATCAACACCGGCCCCAAAACACCGAACACCATGTGCAGCCGGAACCAGAATTTGACGGTCAGCCACTTGCTCATGAAATGGAGCCGCTTGCGCATCGGGTAGAGCAGCAACATCAGCATCAGGCTGCCACCGACAATACCGAACCAGTAGCCCCAACCCGATTCAGCCGTCCATACCGCTTGCGTGTGGTTGAGCCACCCCATGTAGAGCAGGAGGATGGAAAACAGCGTAAAAGCTAGGGTTGTTATTATGCCTGCTCGACGCTGCCATGCGGAGAGAACCCTCTCAACGGCTGTCTCACTCACATTGGCCGGAATTGCGGCTGTATTCATAGTTCACCTGTAACTTTGGTATAAAATCAATCACTTATTTACTTATTTATTGAGTTGAATCTTATAGTCAGCCTCAATTTAGCTTATACAGTTAATATTATATTGGGACAATTTTCCCATCTATGAAAGGCTTCACAAAAACAAACTCTGACAACATTTATGTTTTCGGCAGCGAGACCGAAATGATGAATAAGCGTGTAGAATTTACATCCCATATGTTATCAAAATGTGAACTTCTACCATTTCTATTTTTTCGAGTACAAACAACAAGATGCAGTACTCCCTAGAACTCTACATGATCTATGCGATACCCATACTTTTGGTGTGGGCTATCTATATCATCTATACAAGGAGGAAGAGTAAACGGAATCTGGCGCTGAAGACCGAGGAGTTCGAGGCCGGCCTGACCGAACCCGCCTCACTCCACCCCCTGATCGACCCGGGAAAGTGCATGGGCTGCGGCACCTGTGTCAAAGCGTGCCCGGAACAGGCCAATCACCCGGTTCTCGGCCTCATCGACAACAAGGCGGAGCTGATCGCCCCCACCAACTGCATCGGCCATGGCGCCTGCAAAACCGCCTGCCCTTTCGACGCCATCACCCTGGTTTTCGGTACCGAAAAGCGCGGTGTCGACATCCCGCTTCTGGAACCCAACTTCGAAACCAGTATGCCCGGTATCTACATCGCCGGAGAACTCGGTGGCATGGGGCTGATCAGAAATGCCATCGAGCAGGGCTACAAGGCCCTGGACTACATCGCTGAGGATTTGCAAAAGGGTGAGGATTCCGCGCCCCTTGATGTCTTGATTGTCGGTGCCGGACCGTCTGGCTTCTGCGCCTCCCTGAGAGCCCTGGAGAAAAAGCTGAAATACAAAACCGTCGAACAGGAGTCCCTGGGGGGGACGGTGTTTCAATTCCCTCGAGGCAAGCTGGTAATGACCGCCCCGGTCAAGATGCCGTTGGTAGGTGAAGTGAAGTTCACGGAGACAACCAAGGAAAAGCTGCTGGAGTTTTGGCAGAAAGTGGAGAAAAAAACCGGCGTTGAGATCAGCTACCACGAAAGGGTTGAGAAGATTACCCCTAATGACAAAGGTGGGTATGATGTCAAAACCAATAAAGATGTCTACCATACAAAAAAGGTACTACTCACCATCGGCAGGCGAGGAACACCCAGAAAACTGGGAGTACCGGGAGAAGAACTGAGTAAAATCACCTACCGTCTCATCGACCCGGAACAGTACAGGAATCAACACGTACTGGTCGTTGGCGGCGGTGACAGCGCCCTGGAGGCGGCCCACAGCATCGCCGACGAACCAGGCACCACGGTCACCCTCTCTTATAGGAGCGGCGCATTCAGCCGGGCGAAAAAGAAAAACCGGGCCAAGGTCGATGCCGCTGCGGAATCAGGTAAGCTCAATCTGTTGTTAAGCTCAAATGTCCTGGAGTTTACAGAGGATGAGGTGACTATCGACAAGGAAGGGGAGAAGATTGTGATAGCGAACAATGCAGCCATTATCTGTGCGGGGGGTATCCTGCCGACAGGCTTTCTTAAAGACACAGGAATCAATGTGGAAACCAAACATGGCACAGCCTAAAAGAGAAGGAACAATTAATCTCAGCTGCTATAAAAGCGCCTGCCTACTGTGCATGCTGCTCATCCTGCACCCCCATTCGCTCCAGGCCTCCTCTCACGAAGAGGCAGAAACGGCAATTCGTCTTCGCAACTTTAACCAAGCGGCAGAGATCTATACGAATCTGGCTCAACAGGGTGATCGGGAGGCGCAGTTTGCCCTTGGCGGACTCTATCGCTCAGGCCGGGGCGTTAAAAAAGACCCTGCCAAGGCCTATCA
>JBEVVS010000053.1:0-6263 GCA_040507005.1 Candidatus Thiodiazotropha sp. | reverse complement strand
GGCGCCAATCCCAACACAAGCGACAGTCTGGGTGATACCCCACTCCACTCCGCCGCCGGTCTTGGTCATACCACGATCGTACGCAGTCTGATTAAGGCAGGCGCCAAACTCGAAACCCATGATGCCAACAACAACACGCCGCTACTGATCGCCACCAGCAGGCAACAGGCCACAGCAGTTGAAGCACTGATCCACAGCGGTGCCAAAGTGAATGCAAAAAACCGCAATAAGCAGACCCCGCTGGACATAGCCCAATTACGCAAATACCACGTCATTGCTAAAAAACTCAAGGCAGCAGGAGGCATAGCTACCCAGACCAGGAATCTAAGAACTGATTTTCCGGACCTGGCCAAAGTCAGTCAGTCTGTCATGCCTTCAAAAACGAAAGCCAACGAGGAAAGAAATCCCTTTGCCGGCTGGAGCACCCTGCACCTGGCCGCATGGCGTGGACAGATGCCACTTGTTGAAGCTCTGCTCAAGGAGGGCTCTGAAATCAACGGCCTGGATCCTGAGGGGCTCACTCCGCTGAGTCGAGGCGTCTGGCAGGGACACAGCGATGTAGTCCTCCTGCTTCTGGACAATGGGGCCGATCCAAACCTCGCCAGCGCAGCGAGTCCAACACCCCTGATTCTTGCCAGCAGAGAGAACAACCTCGAACTTGTACGACTGCTGATTGAACATAATGCCGAGGTCAATGTCTCCGAGAAAAGCGGTATAACACCCTTGCATATGGCGGTTGAACACAAGAATCAACAACTCGTCAAACTGTTGCTTACAAAAGATGCAGATGCTAAAAAAACCACGGAAGATGGCATCACACCATTAATCCTGGCAGTAGCCAAACAACAATCCGATATCGTCAATCTGCTGCTGAAACAGGGCGTGGCGATCAACCAGGCTGACAACAAAGGCCGTACGCCCCTCTATCACGCCATCGATACAGGGGATAAGGATATCTTTTATTTACTGTTGCGCTCGGGGGCGCAGGCAGACCTGAAGGCGAAAGATGGTTTAACGCCACTGATGCGCGCTGCCTACCACGGTCACGCTGAACTCGTCGCTGAACTGATTCAAAATGATCAGAACATCAATCAGGAAAGCAGTAACGGCAACACTGCCCTGATGCTGGCCGCGAGAAACGGCTCCCTATCCACAGTCGATATCCTGTTACGCTATGGACCCGATCTCAACCATTACAACAAAGCCGGCAATTCCGCTCTGATGCTGGCGGCTGAACAAGGCAACATGGAGGTTGTAAAACGCCTGCTGCAAGTCAAAGCCGACGCCCACCACCTCAACAAGCGCCGAGAAACTGCTGTCGACCTTGCCCGACACAACGGACATAAGAAGATCGCTGAGTATATCGACAAAAACAAGGGTAGTGGCGGTTTGCTTGATCTTATGCGTTAGTCGTATCAAGAGGCAGCTCAAAACCAACTGGGATAGTTTGCTGTCGGCTAAGTAGAATTTCTGCTTAATTTCCTGAGCGCGAGATCATTCTAATTCGATCTTTCCCGCCATGTTTCATCATTTCTCGCACAGGTAAAGGTAATTTTACCATTTGACAGTGTGTGCATTATTACCTGCGAAGTATCGATCCCCACTTCATAATACACTCGTATTCATAATCACTAATAACCAATGGAAATAGTAAGATGAAAAAACCGGAAGCTCTTAGTAGAACAAAACTAATGACTATGTTGTTACTGTGCACTGCAGTTGCCGCTCCCATACAGACACAAGCAATCGATATTGACCAAGACCCTTACACAACAACAAAAAATTCTAAGAAAAAGTATGATTCAAAGACCTATCCCGGAAGAAACTGTATAGCCCAGGATGCAAATGAGGCTAACAAATTCTCAAACCTGGCCTTCGGTATGTACTTCCACAAGGATCACAGTGGCTACCTCTATGTAGACTGCCCAATAGTGCGGGATAACACAGAAAACACAAATGGCACTTATGCCGTCTATGTCAATGTTACCAATCCACCAAGGACCACAATGGTTGAATGTACGCTATACAGCTACAGCAGCACCGGGTCACTTTTGGAATCTTACACCGACAAAACACCCTTATCTGGTAACCGTGTGCTCTACCTCGATGTCGACTATAGCAGCGTGGGTGGGTATTATGGGATTACATGTTTGCTGCCAAGCCTGGGAAGCGTCATCAGTTATGAAGTCCGTGAATATCTGAATACGGATGATGAAGGTGGATAATCACTTATCTTAATCGAGTGAAGCACTCATATTCACCTGGAGTAGTCGTGGCTTGAAGTGTCTTCCGGTCTACTTTATAACTTAGCTGGTTAGCCACGAGTCTCAGCTATGGAACCGGTAAGTAAACATTCTCTAGGCTATTGCAATATCTGGATCACACTGGACTTTGATGTTTAATCCGAGACTGCCTCTGTAGCCTGGGGCTGTCTATGAAAAACCACTGCAAACCCATCCCTGGGTGCTCGATGGCCACTTCCCTTCAGCCAACGCTTTTCATAGACAACTCAAGGCTACAAAGACTAGTACGCTTAAATCAAGATCGGAATCAATGGCTGATCATGACGAGTAATCAGGATAACTTATTGCTGTTTAGCATGAATAAGTGACAAGATTGTAAGCTTAACCTTTCTTAAATCAGTAAATATGCGTCAGAAAAGTCTATAGTGTCCGGTCGACTTTGAGCTTCGGTCGAACTCTCATCGCTGAAATAAAGAGCATCATTATCGATATAATAGATATCATAAAGTGAATACTGATCTGCAACCGGAAGCGGTGAACCAAAAGCACTTGTTACATGATAGTCTAACTCTGTTGCGGTAACTCCCCCGGTTGTAGTAACGTCACCACCCACCGTATAAGTACCTGAAACAATCTCATCAGAGGTAAATGGAGTACCGGAGCAACTATCATTCTGATAAGTGTTGTATGTCGCTGCAAATCCTGTCTCTGTATACTCCTGAGTGAAGAGAGTACTGGTTGCACTAAATTGATTACACAACTGCCATGTACGACCTGCCAATTGAGATGCTTGATCTGAATTACTGCCATTACCTGTATCACTAGTATCGGTCGGATTGTCGGATGAGCCACCACCGCCCCCGCATCCTTGCATTATCAATATTAAAGAAAACACTCCTGGTAACAGTCCACTGAATCGTCCAAACATGATCTAAATAATACCTCTTGTAATTCCATTAACGACTTTCCTAAAGTTCAAAAACGAGAATACCGTTTAATATCTAGTTAATGGAACAATAAATCTCTTATTCGAGAGTAATTCAGCGTCTCATTATATTGTTACGTGATCTATTTCACATATCATGTGGATAACTCATTAAGCCCTTAGATGTCTGTAATGAAATAGGTGGCGCATTTTTGCTCAGTTGTTCACTGAATATTACACAGTGCTATCAACAAGGTCATTGCTTTAGTGCGTAGTAGTTCAGACTTTAACTTGGACGTGAAGTTACATCCGATTCTAATTCGCTGTTAGATCAGGCAGGAACTGCCTCTATTGTCTGCATCACTTAAGCCTATCGACATAACACAATCACGCTCTAATCATCTAAATTGGTGATCTAAATATGATTCTCTGACTATATTACTATCCATAATCGAAAAGATATTTTCATTCTATCAGGCTCTATTCTTATTACTCCGTTTATTACCTTGACCTGAGTATTTAGATACTAGATGTACTTTTTATAGCTTGAAGATTGAACTGTTGGTTTACATTTGCGGTCTATATGGTTTTTTTAATACAGACTCCATTAGATATGCTGAGTCTATAAATGCTTCTTACATAGGGCTTTTTTTAAAATCACATAGCTTGGCTTATTTCCTTGATTTCAACCACTCTTCATCAAAAGCCTTTTTTGAATAGTTGGCCATTAAGTCTAAATCATTCGCGAGATTATCAGAAATATAGATTTTGCCCTTATCCACGCGATATTCTTCTTTATAGTATTTCAGGACATAGGTAATCTTGGATATCTCTTCTTCCGAAAATGATGTTTTTATTTTTTTGTAGAGATCATTTGAATCCTTGGCATGATGATTAACTTTAGTAAACACGAAAATATTTCTAAATTCATCCTTTGTGGATCCATCTGGCTGGCCGATACACCCTGTTAATACCAATAGCCCAACTATTAGATGTTGTTTCACAGATGCTCCCTTAGCTAATCATTAGCATGATCTAGCATTTAGGATTTCTAGATTAAAGTACAGCCAACAAGAGTGCCATGACATTTCGCTTCAATTACTATTGTGTAACTCAAATGGTGCCCTAGATTATTATTTCACGTCTGAGGTTGATAATATCACCCATAATTAAGTCGTCTAAATAACTATGCCACTACAAGTGTCCACTTTACTTTTGTTAATTTAGACAGTATTTTTTTGAGTGTTCCCTTTATGCCGTTAATATTAATGATGGTTATTTAACCCCGAGTTCCATTATCTTCTTTATTCCAAATAATACTTTTTCTGATAAATGTAGACGCGATTTATTTCGCTGAAGCTCATTTTCTATTTTTACATAACCTTCAAGTTTTTCGATAAATTCCTCACCACAATTCTGTGCAATAATTGTTTGGAATTGCATCATCGAGTGCCCATCGAAATCCAAATGCCACATTGCTGACCATAAGAATCTGACCTGATCGTCTTTCGATAACAACTTTATATCACTATTAAATACCTTAACAAATTGATCATAAAGCATAGTCGAGCCAAACGGGTTGTCATCGTTTTCATAACTAAACATCTGATCATGCGAGATAATTAACTGACCAATTTTTTGTTCGACAACTGATCCATCAGTTGTAGATGCAGTAGCGCACCCACAATGAATCAAAAGAGCCAATAAACCGATCAATAGTCTATTCATATAATTTACCTATTCAATTAAGGGACGGAGCCAAACCCCGATCCAATCACGTGAATCGTGCCGTAGTTTGGAAAACTTTGTTCACCAATAACAATTGGATCACCTTGGCTTGTTCCCTGAATCATTTCCTGAATCTGTAACCACGTATCGGAATCAGCATCACTTGGAACTGTAACACAACCATGGCTTACATACCCCGAGTGCAATCGGATATTCGACATTGTTTGGTTCGGATCATAATTACTTGGGTATCCATCTGCGTAATCATCCAGGCGACCGTCATTCAACAACAATGCGAAATAATTGTCTTGTGCGGCACTACCCCACGGAAAGTCAGTTAGTGTATAAGTACCATTTGGTGCTGGTTGATATTGACCCGGGGCACCGGAAAAAGCTGGTGCGGTTAATGTCTGACCGTTGTCCAAGTTTGTAATTGTCAATATTCCAGTGGTTCTATCGTAAGTACCCTCAACCATTAGCCCCAACGGATCAATGTACATGATTGGATTACTGTTCGCGTATGCGTAGGTATTCAGTCCCCCAGCAAGACCAATAGGATCACTCTGGATATACCTTCCGAGACTCGCGTCGTAATTTCTTTGGTAGTTATAATAATACCCACTCTCTTGATCCTCATATTGCCCTGGCAGTCTGAGATTTAGGGTAATTTGCTCATGCCCTATCTTAATTAATCCAAATGGACTGTAATCCGCCGACCATACGGCCTGCTGATCTTCGTCTATAACTACTCTCGGTGTTCCTAGATGATCAGTGAGTATTGTGTAGGCGGTTTTGCCTTCTAATTTTATAATTGGGCGACGTGGTTGGTAGAGATACTGAGATGTAATCTTACCTGTATCGTCTATCTCTGCTGTCAGCTGATGACTATCGTAGAGATAGTAGGTAACTTTTGGACCTATTGAGTTTGTATAAGTGACTTTTTTGATCCGCTCCCCGAAACGATTGTAGGTATAAGTAGCTATCAAGATCTTATTTAAAGGATTGTTCCTATCAGCCATGTAGAGTTTTACTGGCCGCTGATAGGCATCGTATTCATACAGGCGCTCCCCAATCTGTTCGGGGCTGCCTGCTGGATTATATCGGTAGTTTTGAGTCCCTGCATTTTCTTGACTCAGCAATCTGTTACCCTTACCTGAATCGGGGTATTGGTTTTTCTGGCTTGTGGTGTTGCCTTTGGGATCGGTATGGAGTTTTTGCGTCCGGTTCCCCAGACTGTCGTATTCATAGCGATAGCTGCCCAGCTCGGTCTCGGCATGGGTCAGCCTGCCAAACAGGTCGTAGTCATAGTTTTGCAGAACACCATTGTAGTCGATGCCAGTGATTCGACCCTGCTCGTCATAGCGGTA
>JBEVVS010000013.1:18952-73776 GCA_040507005.1 Candidatus Thiodiazotropha sp. | reverse complement strand
TGAAACCGATTCGGGAAGTTGGGGAACGCGTAGTTCGATGCTCATTGATAGTCCTGGTTCCTGTAGTTCATGCGGGGGTTGATACGTCCGGTGAGGGCTTCGTCAATCAGCGTCTCCTGCTGCTTGATATGTACCGAGCGGTAACCCACTGAGGGTGCCGCTGCTGAAGCACGTCCGACATAATGTAGCTGCCTGTTTTTCGAGGTGATCGGGTAGAAACGATGTTTGATCTGATCCCATGCACCTTGGTTTTGCGGTTCTTCCTGGCACCAAATGACCATTTTTGCGCCCTTGTAGCGTTTCACCACCCGGTCAAAATCTTTTTGCGGGAAGGGGTATAGCTGCTCGATACGAATAATAGCCACATCCTCCAGGCCACGGGAGCGGCGGGTTTCCAGTAATTCATAATAGACCTTGCCGGAGCACATAATGAGGCGCTTGACCTTTTTCGGATCGATGTCATCGATCTCGTCGATGACGTTTTGGAATCCGCCTTCCAGCAGGTCTTGCTTGGGGGATGTGGCCAAACGGTGTCTGAGCAGGCTTTTCGGGGTCATGACCACGAGTGGATGACGATAGGGTCGTAGCATCTGGCGTCTTAACAGATGGAATATCTGGGATGCCGAACTGGGGACGCAGACTTGAATATTGTGGTTGGCGCAGAGACGCAGAAAACGTTCTGGGCGCGCCGAGGAGTGCTCGGCACCCTGGCCTTCATAACCGTGGGGAAGGAACATGGTCAGGCCGCATAACAGGCCCCACTTTTCACCACCCGAGGTGATGAACTGGTCGATGACCACCTGAGCCCCATTGGCGAAATCACCGAACTGGGCCTCCCAGATCGTCAGGCAGTTGGGCTCTGCCGTGGCATAGCCGTACTCGAATCCGAGCACCGCCTCCTCAGACAACAGGGAGTCGATGACCAGGAAATCGGCCTGGTCGGGGGTCAGGTGCTGCAGTGGAATCAGTGATTCGCCATCGGCCTGATTATGCAACACTGCATGGCGGTGAAAGAAGGTCCCGCGTCCTGAGTCCTGTCCGGAAAGACGCACCGGTATACCCTCTGTCAACAGCGAGGCATAGGCCAGGTTTTCGGCAAACCCCCAATCGATGAACTGGTCGCCGGTGGCCATGCGATGCCGCTCGGTCCATATCTTCTCAACCCGCGGGTGGAGTTCGAAACCGCCAGGAACATGCAGCAGTTGATCCGACAGTAAATCGAAACGCTCAATGCTCAGCTGGGTATCAACCGGGTGTTCCCATTCGATACCCTTATAGGCGTTCCATCTCACTGCATAGGGATGACGCAGGGCGCAGGTTACAGGCCTTGCCACCACGATACCCTGATCCAGGGAGTCTCGATAGTTATTCACCAAATCCCGGGCATGCTGGGGGGAGATCACCGATTCCTGCACCAGTTGATCCGCATACAGGGTTCGAAGGGTAGGATAGTTGCGGATCTTTTTGTACATCTCGGGTTGTGTGACGGCGGGTTCATCGGCCTCGTTGTGGCCAAGGCGTCGATAGCAGATCACATCGATCACCACATCCTTGCGAAAGCGCATGCGAAATTCGAGTGCCATGCGGGTTACGTAGAGCACCGCTTCGGGATCATCCCCGTTGACGTGAAAGATGGGTGCCTGCACCATCTTGGCTACATCAGTGCAATACAGGGTGGAGCGGGTGTCCATCGGGTTACTGGTTGTGAATCCGACCTGATTATTGATGATGATATGTACCGTGCCACCTGTCGTGTAGCCGCGGGTTTGCGAAAGGTTCAGGGTCTCCATCACCACACCCTGGCCGGCGAAGGCTGAATCACCGTGGATAAGAATCGGTAACACTCTGGATCCGTCATGATCGCCACGGCGGCGTTGCCGTGCTCTTACGGAACCTTCGATGACTGGATTGATGATTTCCAGATGGGATGGATTAAAGCCCAGCGCGACATGTACCATCTCACCGTCTGTGTTGATATCGGTGGAGAATCCCATGTGATATTTGACATCACCGGAGAGACGCACGGGATCGATTGTTACCCGGCCTTCGAACTCATCAAAGATATCTTGAGGCGGTTTACCCAAAATATTGGTCAAGACATTGATGCGCCCGCGATGGGCCATGCCGATAACCACTTCACTGATGCCGTTGGTGCCGCAATTTTGAATCAGATCATCCAACAAAGGGATCAGGGATTCACCACCTTCCAGAGAGAACCTTTTTTGACCGACGTAGCGGTTATGCAGGTACTTTTCGATCCCCTCCGCCGCGGTCAAGAGGGTCAACAACCAGATCTTCTGTTTATGACTGAACTGTTGGAAAAGGTGGCGTTGTTCGATGCGTTCCTGTATCCAACGTTTCTGCTGAGTGCTGGTAATGTGACCATACTCTGTGCCGACGCTGCCGCAGTAACTTTTCTTTACCAGGTCTATGATGTCCCGCAGCGGCAAACGCTCCGGCGCGAACAGGGAGCCGGTATTATAAATAGTGTTTTGATCGATCCTGTCCAGCTTATGGTAGGCCAGGTCCAGGTCACGAACGTAAACGGGATCGCGCAATTTGAGAGGATCTAGATCCGCATTCTGGTGACCGCGCATACGATATCCATTGATATAGCGTAATACCGAGGCCTGCTGTTCAGCGGCCCCGGGAGAGAGATTCTCATTGGCCGTGACGGTTGCAGAGCGCTTTTCACTCACCAGATGGAGAAAGCGTTGACGTATGGGTTCGTGTGCGGTGTCTATATGGTCTTGCTTAGGTAGACCATCGAATTCTCTTCGCCAGTCCTCTGGGATGCTTTGGGGATCTTTGAGGTAACTTTCGTAGAGCTCTTCAACAAATGCGGCATTGCCGCCTGAATAGGCGGAGGTGGATCTGAGTAAATCCAGATAATCGGTCATTTTTCAAAGCCCATTAGGGTATTTGGTTGGTGGATAATTTATTTTTGGGCAGCTATCAGTAAATGTTAGCACAGACAACTAGGTTGACAGAAGATAGTACAAAAAATTCTATGTGTGTTTTATATAAAATATTGCTTTAATCAATACATTAACCAATCTCTGTCTCGATTCATGGCAGAGCTCTGCTAAAATAGTGTGGTGTCTCGTATTGATTAATGCTTTCTGTGGTTCGCTCTTGAGGCTTTGTAAACAGCTTGTATCGCTTCCCTGTAGATGTGTGTCTCGACTAGACATACTCAACGACAAAGCACTATGCTGGCCCCGGTTAATTCATAAGGCACCGCACATGGCAGTCAGGTGGAAAGAGAAAGCAATTGTCTGGACAAGAGAGTAACAAATTAAGGGTTAATCTCAATCCGATCTCCCTAGAGGCGGATCTGGCCTATTTCGGTGCCCGGCTGGAACTGGTTGGAGAACCGGAAACCCATTATCAGGCGGCACAGCTCAAGGTATATAAGGCATTGGAAGCGGCACTGGAAGAGAACCTGAAACGTCTGCGCAGAAAGGAGTCCCGGTCCAAGTCTAAGGCGAAAAAGAAGAAACAGGGATGATTTTATAGGGCGTTGGTTATTCGCCACCGCCTACTTCGATTTTTCGTTATCAAGCAACGCGTCTATCTGCTGTTCTGCCTGCTGCCAATCCAGGGCTACCCTGTGTGGATCGAAATCGTGTTTCTCGGCGATGAAGTAGGCTGCCTCGGCGATCATCTCCAGGCGTTGCTCCTGACTGACGACAGTGCTTTTTTTACGCCCCTTTTTCTCTTTTTTAGTGATACTTTTTTTGTTTTTTTTGGCCAGCTTTTTAGCTTCTTTCTTGCTTTTCTCTTTATCGCTTTTCTTTCCCATCAGACCACCTCGTGATTTTTATCTCAATGTCTGCCAGACACCGAGTCCGCGAGCGCGGGCGGTGGTCTCGGCCTGTTTATAGCGTTTCAATCTCGACGGCTGCAGTCGGGGATGGTTTGCAGTGACGGCAAAACCATCGGATAGCATCCTTAAGGCGACATCCGATCCCCCATGTAGGACTGTTCCGAGTATAACACCCCTGGGTGAAAGGGTAGTGTATTCCACACTGATGAAGCGTCCCGCCAGCAACATGCTGAGATGGCGTTTTGCGATGCTTGCCGAATCTCTGGCTGGGTTTGGTATGCGAATACCTAAGAGTTTGACCCCCCGATATTCACCATTCGACAGTCTGATGGTGATGCGATCGCCACTCGCTATCTCTACCACCTGGCCCTCTGCCGTGGCGGCATAACAGCTGTTGAATGGACTCAGGCCAATCAACAAGAAGAAAAGCAATAAGAATTTTCCAGGGTGATATTTGCGCATATGAATCGTGTTGGCGCCCTCGACAGGAGTCGAACCTGTGACCTATCGCTTAGGAGGCGATTGCTCTATCCTGCTGAGCTACGAGGGCGGATGAAAAATGATTGTCGCCATTTTAGGCAGTATGGCCCGGCAAAGGCAGCATATTTCACGAGTGAGGCGAAGTTTACTTTGTCATACCGGACTCGGCAAACCGGATAGGCTTTGGGGCCAACATCAAGAGATTGTTCACTTTGCGCAAGCCAGATGCTTACAGTATCTTTCAAACTGTCTGAGCGTGAGAAGTTTGTGAAATTTGCAGGCCAGACATTGACCTGCCTCGTTGATTAGAGTGATTGCCGCACCGGTGACAATCAAGCCCCAGAATACGGCATCGATCCAAGGGTAGTTGATCAAACCATCCAGTCCATAGACAAAAAACGACATCAGACCGAACAACATGGCGAGAACCAGGCCTAACAGTATGGGTAACATGGTACAGCTCCTTGGGATCAGGGAATCCATAAGTAAATTAACAAAAACTAAATATCCTGTTACCAGAATGGAGTGTGTATTGCGGAAATGGTTCAGGGAATGTCCCGTATAAATCTCCGGTAGTTATTGATTTAGTTATTAAATAACATATGGTTAGAGTGTATTTGCTTTTTCTTGGACGATTCGGATTTGGGTGCGTCATCACAGATTGAATCCGATACATCTCCCCTTACGTATGATGTGGATAAACTCAGAAAACAAGAATCGGGAGCAGACATGATCGATACGGCCCACCTCCTTCAGCCCAGCACCTTTCCTGCCCTCAGCAGGGGGAGTCTGGAGACCCTGCAGGTCAACCTCGGATTCCGTTGCAACCTCTCCTGTGTCCATTGTCATGTCAATGCCGGTCCCAAAAGAAAGGAGGAGATGGACAGGCGAACCGCCGACGATGTATTGACCTTCCTGCGGCAACATCAACTGAAGCGTCTGGATCTTACCGGGGGCGCACCGGAGTTGAACGCCAATTTCCGCTATCTGGTAAATCAGGCGCGGCAGCTGGGCGTGCATGTCATCGATCGCAGTAACCTGGTCATCTTGCTGGAACAGGGACAGCAGGATCTGGGGGATTTTCTAGCCCAACAACAGGTTGAAATCGTTGCTTCCTTGCCCTGCTATCAGGAGGAGAACGTCGATCAACAGCGTGGCAAAGGGAGCTATGCAAGCAGCATCGATGCCTTGATCAAACTGAATCGCCTGGGCTACGGCATACCTGAGAGCGGGCTAATGCTGAATCTTGTCTACAATCCACTGGGTCCAGCTTTGCCGCCACCCCAAGCTCCACTCGAGGCCGAGTATAAAAAGCAGCTGCTGGAACGTTATGGCATACGGTTCAATCAGCTGCTGACCATTACCAATATGCCGATCCAACGCTTTGGCAGTTATCTGCAATCCAAGGGCGAATTCAACAACTATCTGCAACTGCTGCGGGATGCCTATCAACCCTACAATCTCGACAATGTCATGTGCCGCACCCTTTTGAGTGTTGACTGGCGCGGTTACCTCTACGACTGCGATTTCAACCAGATGCTGAAGATCCACCTCAAAACCGCTGCCAGTGTGCGGCCACGCCTGAGAGATCTGTTCGAGGTGGATCTGACAGATCTGCCGATCCAGGTTGCAGAGCATTGCTACGGCTGTACCGCAGGTCAAGGCAGCAGTTGCGGGGGTGCATTGAAGGAGTAATCTGATTGACCGGGATATGCTGGTGCCTGACCGTCACACGAATGACTCGACCATGATAAGCGTTATTATCCCCTGCCTGAATGAGGGGGCGGATTTGGAACGCTGTTTAATGGATCTGCAACCCATGCGAGCGGCTGGCCATGAGCTGATCCTGGTTAATGGAGGCAGCAGGGATCTGGAGCTGATGGGAAAACTGCAATCCTCTGTGGATGGACTGCTGCATGTCTCACCGGGAAGGGCGTTGCAGATGAATCGAGGCGCCATGCAGGCATCCGGTGATGTCTACTGGTTCTTGCACGCCGACAGCCGGATTGATGCGGATATGCATAGCGCCATTTTACGGGCTCTCAGCAGCGAACCAACATGGGGGCGGTTCGATGTCAGGCTGAGTGGCGTGCATCCTTTGTTGCGGATTATCGAGCGGATGATGAATTGGCGATCCTGTTTCAGTGGTATCGCAACCGGTGATCAGGGCATCTTTATGGATCGCCGCTTGTTTGAAAAGGTGGGGGGGTATCCTGATCAGCCGCTGATGGAGGATATCGCCATCAGTCGCCGCCTCAAACGACTCACCCCGGGGCTCTGTTTGCCAGGCCCCCTGGTTACCTCCAGCCGTCGTTGGGAGTCACAGGGGATAATCCGCACCATGCTGTTGATGTGGACATTGCGTTTCGCCTATTGGATCGGTGTCAGTCCGAAATACCTCGCCAGACTCTATCCGGCAGTGACGGGCTGATCTGGCCATGCAGCAGTGTGCAATCCTGATCTTCGCCAAGACCCCTGACCCGGGGGCAGTGAAGACACGCCTGATTCCCGCCATTGGCGAGGATGCAGCGACCCGGCTCTATAGGGGGCTTTTATTGCGCTTGGTGGACTGGACTTGCAGGCAGACCCCCTATGCCACGGAACTCTGGGTAGCCCCGGATCTGGGACATCCTTTGTGGCAACAACTTGCCGCTGAGTATGGGTTGCCGGTCCACCTGCAGCAGGGTGATGATCTGGGTGCGCGGATGGGGCTGGCAGTAGAACAGGCCCTTACCCGTCATCCTCATGTCATACTCGTTGGCGTGGACTGTCCCGCCTTGGCTGTAAGCCATATAGAACAGACTGCCCGTTGGTTGAACGAAGGCGCAGACGCGGTGTTGGGTCCTGTGGAGGACGGCGGTTATGTTCTGCTGGGTCTGAAAAGCTACCATCGGCGTCTTTTCCAGGGACATCGCTGGGGTGGTGGCGATGTGGCGGACTCCACCAGAGAGGCGTTCGCTGAACTGGACTGGGATTGGCGGGAGTTGCCCCTGCTCTGGGATCTGGACAGACCCGGTGATCTGCAACGCTTGCAGCTCGAATATCCCGATCTATGGCCGTTTTAGGGGTCTAGGGAATCAGGCTTTGCCCAAGGACTTTGAGGTGGAGTTGGGCTTTGATTCGCCGGAGGCGCCGTAGGTTTTGTCCGTTTGACTGATGCCACGCAGGATATCCAGCGATTGCGCCACATGGCGTTGATTGAGTTGCACCGCACCGCCATTGATCTCATTCTGCTTGTGACACGCCTCCAACAGGGCTGTGAATCGTTGCCAGGTGGCGGTCAGGCGCTGATTGTCACTGCATTGCTGGATAAAGGTTTCTGTCCCTTGCTTGTCCGCCGCCAGTCCCTGTTGCTCGATGAACCGGTTATGTGCAAGCACGGCTGTTTCCACCTGGGCCAATTGTTGCTTCTTCTGCTCAAGCTGGTCCTGTAGCTGTTGCGCTGATCCCTCTTGCAGCAGAGTATGTTCCAGGCGCAGCAGATCGAGCAGTCGCTGGGATTGCTCAATCTCGTTCTCCAGGATCTTGACGAGGGCTGTGGCGGCCTCAGATGAATAGTTCATGGGGATCAGGGCAGTGACAGTTCCATGGCCAACATCTTGTCCGCAGCGGTCTGGGGATCGATGGTGAAGCTTCCTGTGGCAAGGGCTTTCTGCACCGCCTCCACCTTCTGTGCATCGACGATGGGCATCGCCGCGATGCGTGCCTCCAATTCCAGCAGTTTGCCGGCGGAACCGGTCATGTCAAAGCGATCCTTGCGGGTGGAGGTTGTGGATGTGGCGGAACGTTTGCCTCCCGGCAAGCCAGAGCGTGTCACCAGACCACTGTCTCCCGTTCCCTTCAGATTACCGCTGGAGAGACTATTGATTTCAACCGCCATGGTTCATCCTCATTTACTTGTCGCTTACCCTAAATATCGACTTCTGACACCGTTACTTTAGTTGCCAACCCCGTTTCGCGAGAGTTGGACTCCCCGACAATCAGCCAAGTCATCGGCTCAGTCTACTCTCACCAGCCCTTCCGCGATGACCCGGGCTTGCAGCTTTTTCTTCGATTTTACATTCACCACCGGTATCAAGTCCCCCGGATTGCCATTTTTCATTGCCTTACCCTGCATACGCACTTCAATGCTGCCCGCGGCCGCCAGGATGGTTACCTGTTCGCCCCGTGCCACGGTCTTTTGCACCACCAACTGGGAAGGGGTAACGACTTTGCCTCTGCGAAGCGGGCGTTTCAGGGTTCGGCCGACCACTTCATCCACGGATTCATAATAACCCCTTAGCAGGTGTGTGGTATCTGAAATTTCCAGTTTCACATCGGCCTGGGTGATTGCCTGGCCCCTGGCTAGATCGCGGTCAGCGATCACCACCGGCAATTCAAGACCGACCTTGGCGGAGACATACAGCGACCAGGGTGCAGGGCTCTCACAGCGGACACCTACCGAGGTGCGCCCCATTTTGCTGCCGCCGGGTGGACTGAAGGTCTGCAATGGGCTATCGCACTGTTTCAGTTTTAAGCGGTGATCCAGGGGCGTAATGACAATCTTTGCATGATTCTGCTGTTTCACCACGCTCTGCAGCAGATACGCCTTCACCGCATCGGTGATGGCGTCATGCGACTGATGGGGTCCATTTGCCCCATGACTGACAGCAGTGGCCGCGAACAGGAGGATTGCCAGCAGGGTCTTGGTTAACACATTTTTCCGTTGCATGATCTTAGTCTCTCGATTGACTATTTGAAATATATGCAATCACCATGCCGGGTAATTGAGCGCTGCAATATGAACAATGGTCGGCTGCACTAAAGGTCACTCTGTTAAAGCCGCCATACTCTATATACTGAATTTCTCGAACTACGGGGTGCAAAACCATGGCTGGCGTCTTGGATAATGTGGATCTGCGAACCAAACTAGCCGGACAGAACCGATTGGAATTGTTGCTTTTTCGGTTGCAGGGACGCCAGGTCTTCGGCATCAATGTGTTTAAGGTGAAAGAGGTCGTACAGTGTCCTCATCTCACGGAATTACCCGGTTCCAATCCGGTTATTCGCGGTGTCGCCTCTCTCAGGGGCAACAATATACCGGTGATGGACCTGAGTAACGCCATTGGCGGCCCCAGGATGGAGAAAGCGACGGACTATTTCATCATCATTACCGAGTACAATCGCCGACAGCTCGCCTTTCTGGTAGCTAGTGTCGAACGCATCGTCAACACTCACTGGGAAGATATTCTGCCCCCGCCCAAGGGTTTGGGACGCAGCAGCTATATGACCGCAGTCACCGAAATCGATGATATGCTGGTTGAGATCATCGATGTGGAGAAGGTGCTCAGTGAGGTGTTGGGTATCGATGAGAGTTTGACCCAACCTGTGGAGGATACAGGCGCCGATTTGAGCAAGCTGAAGATCATGGTGGTTGATGACTCCATGGTGGCACGCAATCAGATCAAGAAGGTCTTGAACGAGATAGGCGTAGAGGCGGTGCTGGCGAAAGATGGTAGCGAGGCCCTGAATCTGCTCCTCGAGTGGTCGCAAGAGGGTAACATCAATGATTGGTTGGCGATGGTGATCTCGGATATTGAAATGCCGAAAATGGATGGTTACTCCCTGGTGACCGCGATACGGGAAAATCCCAAGCTGTCAGATATTTACATCATCCTGCACTCTTCATTGAGTGGCGTATTCAACGAGAGCATGGTGAAAAAGGTAGGCGCCGATCATTTTCTCGCCAAATTCATGCCGGATGAATTGGTCAACCGCGTTACCGAGCGCTTAAAACGCTTGGCATAACTGTTATACCTGAACAAAGTAATTATAAAATAAGAACATGTACCATAGGTCAGCCAGCATATCACCGGCAGAGTATGAGTCGTTTAAAACTTTTCTGCAGCAGGCATGCGGGATCTTACTGGGCAGCGGAAAGGAGTATCTGGTCTCGAGTAGATTGAACGGCATTATCAAGGAGGCGCAGGTGGATTCCCTGGGCGCTTTGATGGATCTGATTCGCTCACCGGCTCATACACGTCTGAAGGTAAAGGTCATCGATGCCATGACCACCAATGAAACCTTCTGGTTTCGGGATATTGGCCACTACATCTTATTGAAAGAGACCATCCTGCCCGATCTGAACATGCAGCGGGGCGGTTCGATCCGCATCTGGTCTGCGGCCTGTTCGAGCGGTCAGGAGCCCTACAACATCAGTATGATCGCCCAGGAGTTTCAGACCGCAAAACCCACCGCCAGGCCGGTGCAGGTTATCGCCACCGATATCTCGAGCAAGATGCTGGATGAGGCGCGCGCCGGCATCTACTGTGGTTTGGCCGTCGAACGGGGCCTTACCCAGGAACAAAAAAGCAGATTCTTTGTGCCTAAAGAGCGCTGTCTCGAAGTAAAACCTGAGATCAAGCGCCGGGTCAATTTCAGCTCCCTGAACCTGGCTAGCAGCTATCATGGCTTGGGAAAGTTCGATGTCATTTTCTGCCGCAATGTACTCATCTATTTCTCCAATGAATTGAAGCGAGATATCGTCGACCGGATGGCTAATGCATTGAACCCGGGTGGCTATCTTTTTCTGGGGTCCACCGAATCGATCAACCAGCTGACCAATCGTTTTGAGATGAAGGTGGGTCACGGCGGCATCTCTTATCGCCTCAAGTCCTGAACGGCAAAGCTTGCCGTGATGCGGCATCCGATTGCCGCACACCAGGCGCAACAATTCGATTTCCCCCTTTAATACAGCGCCCCTTGGGTTTGGCACGCTCCCTGCATCTTCAGTTGCAAAGAAGGCTGTGGAGCTATCCATGAACATCGATGATCTGTTTGGCATACATGAAAGGGCGCTGGTGCTGCGTTCGCAGCGGGCCGAGGTGCTTGCGGCGAATCTGGCGAATGCCGACACCCCCGGTTACAAGGCCCGGGATTTCGATTTCAAGGCGCTTCTAAACAGTGAAATGAACGGTTCTACCCGTTTGAGGACTACTGACAATCGACATATTCAGCCCGAGTCAGGCCCTGTGCCCCCTTCGCAACTGCTCTATCGTACCCCTATGCAGCCGTCCCTGGACGGCAATACGGTGGATACCGAACGGGAGCATGTGGCGTACAGCAGCAATGCGGTTGAATATCAGGCGAGTCTCAGCTTCATCAACAGCAAGATCAGTGGCATACGTAAAGCAATTAAGGGTGAATGAGCATGTCTCTCTTCAAAATTTTTGATACGGCTGCATCAGGCATGAGCGCGCAGAGTCTGCGTCTCAATCTGGTATCCAGCAACATGGCCAACGCCGACGCGGTGAGCAGCAGTATCGACCAGACCTATCGGGCCCGACAGCCGGTATTCCAGACCCTGTTGGATCAGTCCAACCCGGATGCGGCAGCCAGCGGTGTGCGTATGGCGGGGGTTGTGGAAAGTCAGGCCCCCCTGGTCCAGGAGTATGCCCCCGATCACCCCCTTGCCAACGAGGAGGGATATATCTTTCGTCCGAACGTAAACATGGTTGAGGAGATGGCGAACATGCTCTCCGCTTCACGCTCCTATCAGGGGAATGTGGAAGTGGCCAACTCAGCCAAACAGCTACTGCTCGCCACACTGCGTATGGGCCAGTAAGGAGATAACCATGACAGCCATCACTAGCCAATACGATCTGTATGAAGAGATCGGTCTTACCAACAACAGTATTCAAGAGGAAAAGGACCAGAGTCAGTTGGGACTCGAGGATTTCATGCAACTCCTGGTCACCGAGTTGACCCACCAGGATCCCTTCAAACCCATGGAAAACTCCGAAATGGCGACCCAGGTATCTCAGTTCGCCACGGTATCCGGTATCGATGACTTAAATAACTCATTCAATGAGCTGCGTGCCGCGCTCACATCCGATCAGGCCCTGCAAGCGGCGAATCTGGTCGGTCATGATGTGTTGGTTGAGAGCAATCTGGGTGCATTGGCAGACGGCGAACCCCTCCAGGGCAGTGTGGTGCTTCCCTCGTCGGCAACCAATCTGCGGGTGATGATCACCAGTCAGTCAGGTGAGCTGGTGCGCGAGCTGCAACTCGGCACCCACGAGGCCGGACAGGTTGCCTTCAGTTGGGACGGGTATGACGATGCCGGCGACTATGTGGGTGACGGACTCTATCAGATAAGTGCGATTGCCAACGTCGATGATGCAGAGATGGCGCCCAGCACCCTGGTATCCGCCGAGGTGGAGAGTGTCAATCTGGGCGGCTCAGGGGGGATTCAACTCAACCTGAGTGGTCTGGGTCAGATCTCCATGAATGACGTGGCACAGATTCAATAGAACATCAGCAACGATGCTTCAGGCGTTAGTTGCAAACAGTGAAGAGACAGGAGAACAGAGATGGCATTTCGTATAGCGCTTAGTGGATTGGATGCGGCATCCACCGACCTTGATGTAACCGGGCACAACATTGCCAATGCAAGTACGGTCGGCTTCAAGGAGTCCCGTGCCGAGTTTGCCGATATCTATGCAAATTCCATCAGTGATGTCAGTAGTTCAGTACCGGGCAGGGGCGTTCGTGTCACCCGGGTTGCACAACAGTTTGCCCAGGGCAGCACTGAATTTACATCCAACAACCTGGATCTGGCGATCAACGGAGAGGGTTTCTTCGTGATGGAGGACTCTGCCGGTGACGTGACCTATACCCGTGCCGGCGCCTTCAGCGTGGACCGGGACGGCAATGTGGTCGACCATACCGGTGCCAGGGTGCAGATCTTTCCCCGTATCGGTACCACCGGAACCCTGTTCAACACCGGTGATACCAGTGATCTGAATCTACCCGTGGTCTCTGGTACGCCACAGGCCACCAGCGATATCGATGCGACCCTCAATCTGAGCGCGGCGGAACAACCGCCGGTGGTCACCCTCGATCCGACAGCGGCTACCTTTACCTTTCCGCCGGATCCGCAGAGTTACAATCACTCCACCGCGACCACCATCTATGATTCCCTGGGAACCGCGCATACCGCAACCATGTTTTACAGCAAGGTGGCGGACAATCAGTGGAACGTCTTTACCTTCGTGGACGGGGTGAATGTCACCGTGGGTGGCAACGCCTTCGCGGACGTCCAATTCACCACCGAGGGCGCCCTGGATACCGGTGTGGGAGATGTGGATGCCTTGGGTAACGTGGCGATCGACACCTTCAACCCGGGCGGTGGCGCTGCGGATATCACCACCCTGACCTTTGATTACAGTGCAACCACCCAATTCGGTTCAGGCTTTTCCGTGAATGAGTTGAGTCAGGATGGTTTTACCTCGGGCCGTCTGAGCGGCGTGGACGTGGATGGTACCGGGGTGGTGTTTGCCCGCTTCACCAATGGCCAATCAGAGCCGTTGGGTAAGATTGCCATGGCCCGTTTCAGCAATAACCAGGGTTTGCGCCAGATTGGCGATACCAGTTGGGCGGAGTCTTTCGCATCCGGCGATGTGCAGCTGGGCGAGGCCGGTACCAGCAGCTTCGGTCTGATTCAGTCCGGGGCACTGGAAAACTCAAATGTGGATCTGGCCAAACAGTTGGTCAATCTGATTACCGCACAACGTAATTTCCAGGCCAATGCGCAGGTCATCACCACTGCGGATGCCGTTACCCAGACAGTCATCAATATCCGTTAAGAAGCTGGGTAATCGCCACTTCTGTCCTCAGTGTACGGGGGACAGGAGTGGCGATTTTTTTACTGAAGAGTTTTGAGTTATGAGTTTTGGTTTGTTTCTTGCAGTGTTTCAGTTAAGCGTTAACGCAAACTGATTTTTAAACAGGAGCAACCCATGGATCGCATGCTTTACATCGCCATGAGCGGGGCGAAAGAGACCTTGATCGCCCAGGCCAGTAATTCCAATAATCTGGCCAATGTGAATACCCCCGGTTTCATGGAGGATCTCAACCAATTCCGCAGTATGCCTGTATTTGGCCAGGGTTACCCGACCCGGGTCTATGCCTTGGATGAGCGCCCGCATATCAATTTTGACAAAGGCAGTATCCAGTCCACCGGAAATCCTCTCGACCTGGCGGTCAAGGGCAATGGCTTTTTCGCGGTGCAGGCAGCGGACGGCTCAGAGGCCTATACCCGGCGCGGCGACTTGAAGGTGGATGCCAACGGCCTGGTAACCAACGGCCAGGGTTTGCCGCTGATCGGCAATGGCGGGCCGATTGCCTTGCCGCCCTATGAACGATTGGAGATCGCCCCGGACGGCACCATTACCGTATTGCCTGAAGGCGCCACTCCGAATGCGCTGGCGATTGTCGATCGCATCAAGATGGTCAATCCTGAGGCAGAGCGACTGATCAAGGGTGAAGACGGCCTGCTGCGGCTGCAGGATGGCGAAGAGGCGGACGCTGATGCCGCCACTGAGCTGGTCTCCGGCGCCATCGAGAGCAGCAACATCAATGTGGCGGATACCCTGGTCACCATGATCGAGCTGTCCCGTAAATTCGAAATGCAGGTCAAGATGATGAAGACCGCTGAGGATCTCGACAGCGCCTCGGCCAAGCTCATGAGCATGAGCTGATGTTGGCAAGTAAATTGCTCATAGATAGATAGAGATGTTGCACGGCAACAGTTGACGAACCCGATTAATCAATTACGAGGAAGAGACTATGTACCCGGCACTCTGGATCGCAAAAACCGGATTGGACGCACAACAGACCAATATGTCTGTGATATCCAACAATCTCTCCAACGTAAATACCACCGGTTACAAACGGGACCGGGCCGTGTTCAACGACCTGATCTACCAGAACCTGCGTCAGGTGGGTGCCCAGTCCTCCGAGAATACCGAGCTGCCTTCCGGTTTGATGGTGGGCACCGGCGTGCGGGTGGTGGCGACTCAGAAAGAACATAGCCAGGGCAACATCGTTCAAACCGGAAACTCATTGGATGTGGCGATCCAGGGCAAGGGCTATTTTCAGGTCCTGCATCCGGACGGCAATATTGTCTACACCCGCGATGGCACCTTCAGCCTGACCGCCGACGGCAATATCGTGACTCCCAACGGTTATGAACTGCAGCCGGCGATGACCGTACCCACCAACGCCACCAGCCTGACCATCGGCTCAGACGGTGTGGTCTCTGTGCTGGTGTCGGGTAACAATACCCCGACCCAGATCGGCCAGGTCGAGTTGGCCTATTTCGTCAATCCTCAGGGCCTGGAGCCGATCGGTGACAATCTCTATCGGGAGACCAATGCCAGCGGTGGCGTGAATACCGCGATACCCGGCACCGATAGCACCGGCACCCTGATCCAGGCCGCCCTCGAGAGTTCGAACGTGAATGTGGTGGAGGAGCTGGTCAATATGATCGAGACCCAGCGCGCCTATGAGATGAACTCCAAGGCCATCTCCACCACCGATGAGATGCTCTCCTACGTCAATCAGCAACTCTAACCGGAGCCATTCTGATGGATAGATTCCGCAACAGCCTACTGATCATGATCATGACCTTACCGTTGTTGACGGGTTGCTATAACACAACCCCGACCCGGGATGCGGCCTATGCGCCGATTCGGCCGGTCATGCCACCGCCCGCGCCAAGGGGGAATGGGGCCATCTACCAGGCAGGTTACGAACACGCCTGGTTCGAGGATATCCGTGCCCGGCGGGTTGGCGATCTGTTGACCGTGAACCTGGTCGAGAGCACGCAAGCGAATAAATCGGCCACCACCAGCACCGCTAAAAGCACCAGTAACAGCATCACCAATCCCACCCTGTTTGGTCAGTCGATGCAGTTCAACATCCCCGGCTTCGTACCGGTTCCCAACAATAAAGACGTAGGGCTAGGTTTCAGTCTCGATTCGAGCCACGATTTCAGCGGCGACGGCAGTGCCACCCAGAGCAATGCCCTGAATGGCAGCATCACCGTCTCGGTGATCGAGGTACTGCCCAACAACCATCTCTATGTGCGGGGTGAAAAACGCATCGGTATCAACCAGGGAACCGAGTATGTGCGCCTGTCGGGCATCGTTCGGCCAAGGGACATCACCCCTGGAAATACCGTGGACTCCACCCGCATCGCAGATCCCACCATTACCTATGTGGGTGAAGGCGCCTTGGCGGATGCCAACTCCATGGGCTGGTTGGCCCGTTTCTTTAACAGTGTGCTCTCGCCCTTCTGAGGTGTCATGCAATGAACGTCATCGTACACAAAGTCATTATCGCGTTTTCGATCTTCCTGCTGGCAAGCCAGGCCGTATGGGCGGAGCGGATCAAAGACCTGGCCTCGATCCAGGGTGTGCGTACCAATCAGCTGATCGGTTATGGTCTGATTGTCGGCCTTGACGGTACCGGCGATAAAGATACCGATTCACCCTATACCATCAACAGTCTCAAGAACATGCTCTCACAATTGGGTGTGCAGATACCCGATGGTGTGAATATGAAGCCGAAGAACGTGGCCGCGGTGATCGTGCATGGCGACCTGCCTCCGTTCAGCAAAGTGGGTCAGAAGATCGATGTTACGGTCTCATCCCTGGGCAATGCCAAGAGTCTGCGTGGCGGCACCCTGTTGATGACACCCTTGAAAGGTGCTGACGGCAAAAATTACGCCCTGGCCCAGGGTAACCTGGTGGTGGGGGGGCTCAGCGCAGAGGGGTCTGACGGCTCCAAGCTGACGGTGAATATCCCCAGTGCAGGACGCATCCCCAACGGTGCCACCGTGGAACGTGAAGTGCCGAACGACTTCAACCAGGCGGCACTGCTGACGCTGAATCTCAACGATGGGGACTTCACCACCGCCATGCGGGTGGCTGAATCGATCAATCTCACCATCGGTCCGGGTACGGCAAAGGCTGTGGATGCCACCTCGATTCGGGTCAACGCGCCCGTCGATCCCGGGCAGAAAGTCACTTTCATCTCCATGCTGGAAGAGCTGGAGGTCAAGCCGGGGAAGACCTCGGCCAAGGTGATTATCAACTCACGTACCGGCACGGTGGTGATCAATAGCCAAGTCAGGGTCTATCCCGCCGCGGTCTCCCACGGCAATCTGGTGGTCAGCATCAGTGAAGAGACGGCTGTCTCCCAACCCGCTCCATTTGCCAGGACTGGACAGACGGCGGTGGTACCCCAGAGCCAGGTGACCATCACCGAAGAGGGCAAGGATCACATGTTTCTCTTCAACCCCGGGGCATCCCTGGATGATGTGGTCCGCGCTGTCAATCAGGTAGGTGCCGCACCCAGCGATCTTGTGGCTATCTTAGAGGCCTTGAAAGAGGCTGGCGCCCTGCGTGCCGAATTGCTGGTGATCTGATGAACACCTCCAGCGCTGCCCTCTATCACGATTTTTCCGGACTGACGGCCCTCAAGCATCAGGCGCGGGAGGATCAGGTGGGCACCGCAGAGCAGGTGGCGCGCCAGTTCGAATCCCTGTTCGTACAGATGATGGTCAAGCAGATGCGCCAGGCCAGTTTCGGCAACGGTCTGTTCGAGAGCAAGCAGAGCGAATTCGTGCGGGATATGTACGACCAGCAGCTCTCGGTCCACCTCTCGGAACAGCGTGGCCTCGGCATGGTACAGCTGCTGCGCAATCAGCTGGGTGTGGAGGAGACCAAGCCGACAGAGCAGAACACCTCCCTTGAGGCCTACTGGCAACGTCCGTCCGCACTGGCAAGGCCACAGTTGGCGACGCGGGCGGAATCCAGCGGAGCTGCGAGTGAAGCCCAGACCCCAGTGAGTATCGATTCACCGGAATCTTTCGTCCAGGCCCTCTGGTCTGCCGCCGACAACGCGGCGAAGGAGCTGGGACTGCCCACCGAGGCACTGCTTGCCCAGGCGGCCCTGGAGACCGGCTGGGGGGGACATGTGATGCAGGCAGCGGATGGCAGAAGCAGTCACAACCTGTTCGGCATCAAGGCGGATCAGCGCTGGAGCGGTGATCGGGTGAAGCAGGAGACCCTGGAGTTTGAGCAGGATATTGCGGTGCGCCGGCGCGAATATTTCCGTACCTACGCCTCATTCGATGAGAGCTTCAGGGACTACGTGGCCTTTCTCAAACAGAATCCACGCTACACCGAGGCCCTGCAAAATACCCAGGATGCCGCGCAATACTTCAAGGCGCTGCAAGATGCGGGCTACGCCACCGACCCCAATTATGCCCAGAAAATAGTACGGGTGATGCAGGGCGCGGAGATGCAGACCGCCCTGAACCGATTTAAGGGAACGTTGGAGCAGTCGATACAGAGTGAAACAGAGGCGATTTAAGTGAGCATACTATCCATCGGTGTCTCCGGGTTGATTGCCAATCGGCACGCCCTGGATACCACCGGACACAACATCTCGAACGTCAACACTGAGGGTTACAGCCGTCAGCGGATAGACTTTAATACCAGACAGCCGGATCTGAGCCCGGCCGGTTATATCGGTACCGGTGTCGAGAGCTCGGAGATCCAACGCCAATACGATGCCTTTGTCGCCGGTCAGATGCGTACCAGCTTGACCGTCACCTCGGAACTGAGCGCCTATTACGAGGGGGCGCAGCGACTCGACGACCTGGTGGCGGACCCGGATGCCGGCATCCAGCCCACCATCCAGAGCTTTTTCAATGCCCTGCAGGGATTGGCCGACGATCCCACCTCGATCCCGGCACGGCAGCTGGTATTGACCGAGGCGGAATCCATGGCCGACCGCTTTCACTATTTCGATCAGCAGTTCGAGGAGAGTCGCACCACACTGAATAATCAGATCGGATTCAATGTGGGTGAGATCAACCGGGTGGCGCAGAACATCGCCGATATCAATGCGGATATCAAACTCGCCTACGGCAGTACTCCCAACGACCTGCTGGATCAGCGGGACCAGCTGGTCAACGAGCTCTCGGAACTGGTGGATATCCAGGTTCTGCAACAGAGCGACGGGGCCTACAATGTCTTCATCGGCAAGGGCCAGCCCCTGGTGATGGATACCAGTGCCGCCACCATCGGCACCCAGCCATCCAGCCTCGATCCCAGTCATATCGAAATTACCTTCAACTATTCATTCGGTACCCAGATCATCACCGATCAGATCACCGGCGGCACTATTGGCGGCATGCTGCGGTTTCGCAGTGAGGTTCTCGATCCCACCCAGGACAGGGTGGGCCTGGTCGCCCTGGGTATAGCCGATCAACTTAACACCCAGCACCAGATGGGCCTGGATCTGGACGGCCTGGTAGGCACGGCCCTGTTCAACACCAGTTCGGTTCAGGTGCTGTCGGCACCGGGTAACGGCAGCTCCATCACCGTCGATTACGACAATGTGGGCAACCTGACCGGGAACAGCTATGAGCTGACCTACGACGGCGCCGATTTTATCTTGCAGAACCTGGTCTCCGGCGCAACCCAGACCCTGGCGGCAGGTGCAAATATCATCGACGGCCTGGATATCAATATCAATGCCGCCGGCGCCATCACCGGTGATACCTTCCTGATACAGCCGACCCGTAGCGCTTCACAGGATCTCAATCTGCTGATCAGCGACGTGAGACGACTGGCGGCGGCCGGTCCCGTGCAGGTGCAGCCCGCCGTGGATGGCAACGGCAATCCCCTGAACGGCGGCGACGCCCGTATTACCCAGCCGGGCAATAGCTCCATGACCGGCCTGCCCCTGGCTGGTGATATCCAACTGGTGTACGACGATCAGGGTGGGGCAACCAGCGGTTTCGAGGTCTACTATCCGGGATCGACACCCGGTGTGGATCCATTCGACGATTTCATCGTTTACGACAATCTCAATACTTCAACCATCGCCGGTACCCAGGTGCCGAGCGCCCAATTCGCCCTCTATGGGGATATCAGTTTCACCATCGCCGGAGTGCCCGCCGATGGGGACAGCTTCACCATCAGCAACAATACCAATGGCAGCAGCGATAATCGCAATGCCCTGGCATTGGACAATCTGCAGAACCAGAATCTGTTGCTGGGCGGGACGGCCAGCTTCGATGCCACCTATATTCAGATGGTCTCTGATGTGGGATCGAAGACCCGTCACGCGGAGTTGAACCTGGGGGCCCAGGAGAGTCTGCTGGTGCGCTCCCAGGAGGCGATGGCGGAAATTTCCGGTGTCAATCTGGATGAAGAGGCGGCCAAGCTGATTCAGTTTCAGCAGGCCTATCAGGCATCGGCCCAGGTGATCTCCGTGGCCGGCACCCTCTTCGATACCCTCATCGGCGCAGTCAGGAGGTAATGCTATGGCCCGGGTCTCCACATCCATGCTGTTCGACCGTGGTATCAATAGCATGCTGCAACGTCAGTCGGAGGTGAGCAGGGCACAGATGCAGATCTCCACCGGCAAACGCATTTTGACCCCCAAGGATGATCCTCCCGGTGCCGCCTATGTGCTCGACCTGCGTACCTCCATCACCCAGGTTGAACAGTATCAGAACAATGCCGATCGGGCCCAATCCCGACTCGAGCTGCAGGAGGCCACCCTGAGGGGAGTGGATAACCTGCTGCCGCGGATCATGGAGTTGGCCATCCAGGGGCAGAGTGATACCTATTCACCGGCTGCGCGCCAGGCCATTGGCCAAGAGTTGCGTCAGCTCAATGATGAGTTGATGGCGTTGGCCAATACCCGGGACAGTGACGGTGAATATATCTTCGCCGGATATGATGCCGACGGCATACCCTTCGACAACCCGGCAGACGGGGTCTTCGCCTACAGCGGCGACATGGGCGCCAGAACCCTGCAGATCTCCGCCACCCGACAGGTTCAGGACCGGGAAAACGGTTTCGATGTGTTCATGAATGTTGAAACCGCCGCGGGGGGCAGACGCAATATCTTCGAAACCGTGCACGGCATCATCGCCGGTATGGAGGCGGATGCGCCGAACAGCGCATTCATGGATGATCTGCAGCTGGCCCAGGAGCACATGGTGACCGTCAGGGCGCGAGGCGGCGCACGCCTCAACACCATCGATGAACAGCGCTATATCAATGAGGACTTCATCTTCACCATGGAGAGCGCGCTATCTGAAACAGAAGACCTGGATATCGCCGAGGCGATCAGTCGTTTCGAGCAGGATATGCTGGCCCTGCAAGCGGCCCAGCAGACCTTCAACATGGTGCAGGGTCTTTCACTCTTCAACTATCTCTAGCCCGAAGATCTCATCCCTAAGGCCGATGATCGCGCCGGTTATCGGGCAATAGACCGGCATCCCATCCAGACTGGATGATGCCATATGACCAATGGCGAACCCCCGGTGGAACGCTCGGGAAGCTAAGGCATAGGATCTATTTTCCCCCTGAATTAAACTCCGTGACCTAAAAAATATTAATATAAACAATGAGTAATCATACCTGCTCGGATTGGGGAGCGGGTTATGCAAAGTGTGAAACGGGTTAAAGTTCCCGCCTGCTGGGCCGCTACAAATATCGGAGGCGGTAAATACCAAAATTGTTGGTATATCCGCTAAATGCAAATCACCGACGATAGAGCGCTTACACAGATGCCATCGTTGGTTCGATAGAGGAATTAGATCATGGCAATCACAGTCAACACTAATGTATTCTCCCTTGCGGCACAGAAAAACCTAGGTCGCACCCAATCCAGCCTTGAAACCGCAGTCCAGCGTCTCTCCTCAGGCCTGCGCATCAACATGGCGAAAGACGATGCCGCCGGCCTCGCCATCGCACAGCTGCAAACCGGTCAGGCACGTGGCATGACCGTTGCCCAGCGCAACATCGCAGACGGTATCTCCTATCTCAGCGTGGCGGACGCCACCCTGCAGACCGTCAGTGACATGATGCAGCGTCAGCGTGAACTCGCCGTGCAATATGCCAGCGGTCTCTACACCGCAGCCCAGCAGGGTTATATGACCACTGAATTCACCGCTTTGGCCACTGAGATCACGGACGCCCTGGCACGGGCCACCTTCAACGGCACAGCAGTATTCGGTGGCGGTGGCACCATTCAGGTGGGCGCCAACGCAGGTCAGACCATCACTGTCTCCTCGGCAGCACCCGCTCACACCGCGACCATCGGCAGTATCGCAGCGGTGGACACAGACCTGAACGCCGTGGCAGCCGAACTGGCCAACGTCGGTAGTCTGCAGAGCCGTCTGTCATCGGCCTCCCGCGTAGCAGCTTCCATCGAAGAGGCACAATATGCGGCCGCCGGACGGGTCATGGATGCGGACTTCGCCCGTGAAACCGCCAGAATGACCAGTGCTCAGGTCGTGCAGCAGGCTGGCGTTGCCGCCTTGGCGCAGGCCAACTCACTGCCGCAGTTGGCACTGGGACTGCTCAGTTAAGGATGACCGTGGGGGTGGCGCAATGAGCCGCCCCCATGATTAAACCCACAGATGGATAGGGTGTGATCATGTCAAACGTAATCAACAATTTGGCCAATGAGTATGGCTACAAACGCGAAGTCTCCAAGACGGCGCCGACGCCTGCTGTGCAGGCTCAGACACCCCCAGTAGAGGGTGAAAAGAGATCGCTAAAGGATATTGAACAAACGGCGGTCGTCAGCAGCAGAGAACTGACGCGCAACGTCGAAAACCTGACGCAGATGGTGAATCGGAATCTCGAATTCAGTATCGATAAGGAGACCGGCACCCAGGTGATACGGGTGGTCGACTCCGAAACCGGTGAATTGGTCAGGCAGATCCCTCCGGAACAGGTCTTGCATGTTATTTCCCATATCGAGGAGATGCAGGACGAACTGTTACCGGGCGTCTTGCTCGATGACAAGGTTTAAACGTCGTACTCATACTATTGATGAGGCTTAGCTTATCATGGCAATCGGTTTTTCAGGCATCGGTTCAGGAAGTGACTGGAACACGATTATCAATCAGCTGTTGCAGATCGAGGCAAGACCCCTCGATCAGCTGCGCTCCCGTGAGCAGCAGATCGATCAGCAGATCAGCGACTATGGACTGATCAAGAGCGCCATCGACACCTTCAAGAGTACCGTGGAAGATCTGACCACCGCTACCGGTCTGGCGCTCTTCTCCACCAGTACCACCGATGAATCGGTAGTCACCGTCAGCGCCGATGAAAACGCCGCGGTGTCGAGTTATGACATCGTTGTGGGACAGCTGGCGAGCGGTGATAAGCTTGCCTCTTCCGCTTATACAGACAGCAACACCGCGGTCGGTACAGGCAGCTTGTCGATCACTGTCGATGGGGCGACCATGAATCTGACCGTGGATGCCAGCAACAACACCCTGGAAGGTCTGCGTGATGCCATCAACAGCGCCACCGACAATCCAGGGGTTGCGGCCACCATCCTGAATGAGAGTGGCGGCAGCCGCTTGATCCTCACCAGCCAGGAGACCGGTGCGGCGAACGCCGTCACGGTCAGCTTCGTGGATGGTGATGATGGCAACAACACCGATGCCAACGGCCTCTCCAGGCTGTTCTATATCGGTGCCGGCGGCGACGGGTTGGCGGAACAGGTGGACACGGCCCAGGATGCCTCCCTCACCATCGACGGCTTTACCGTCACCAGTGCATCGAATGCGGTGACCAGCGCCATCTCCGGGGTAACCATCGAACTGGTAGCCGTTGGCAGCGCATCCATCGGGATCACCCGGGACAACACCCAGATCGAAGAGCGTATCCAGGAACTGGTGGATGCCTACAACACGGTGATGGATGAGTTCGACGCCATGGAAGAGAGCTCTTTGGGGGGCGACAGCAGCCTGCGCAGGATGCGACAAGGGTTTGTGGATGTCCTGAATCAGGTCGCGACCGTGGATGGCGCCAGTGCCTACCTGTTCGAGATCGGCATCACCAGGGACAGAGAGGGTGTGCTCTCCCTCGATACCGGCGATCTGGCGGATGCACTGGTCAACGATTTCGATCGTGTGACACAGATCCTGACCAATGAAACCACAGGCTTCGCCAACCGTTTTTATAATTACGCCGATCTGCTATTGGATGTGGGTGGGGTTATCGAATCCAAAGATGAAAGTCTGAACAATCAGAAGGACAATGTGCAGACACAGATTGAACGGGCGGAGCTACGTCTGGACAATTATGAGAAACAGTTGGTTGCACAATTTGCAGCCTTGGATCAAACGGTTGCTATACTGCAAAGTACCAGCACCTTTCTTACTAATCAGCTGGCTTCCATCCAGAACAGCTGAGTGTATACAACATTGGCTTAACCCAGACAGCTTGAAGGTCTAATAATGGTAAGTAACTCAGCAATAAACAGTTATCGTCAAGCCGCTTCATCTGAAGCCATGTATGCCACCCCATTCAGACTGGTGCAGATGCTGATGACTGGGGCCTTGGACGGGATTGCCAATGCACGAGGCTCGATACAGCGCAAGGAACATGAAGCCAGACACAATGAGATCAATTGGATCATCTCGGTTATCGAGGCCCTGCGGGGTGCCCTGGACTTTGAACAGGGCGGTGAGATCGCCAACAACCTCGATATGCTCTATGACTACATGATCCGGCGTCTGTTCGAGGCAAACATCAATCAGGATGTGGAGGCCCTGGATGAAGTGGCATCGTTGCTGAAAGAGATCAAAACCGCTTGGGATGCGATGCCGGAAGTCATTCAGAATGCCAAAAACATCAATGATGTGGTGAAAACCAAATAACCGGTGTATCCAATCAACCCTGGATTACCAAGCGCGGGGGGGAGCGCACCGTGCCTACGCTCGAGCAAAACCTGAAACTGGCCTTTGAATTGAGTCAGGAGATTTTCCGCCTGGCTGAGGAAGAGCAGTGGTCTGAGCTGGAGGAGCTGGACCGCAAACGGATGCAGTCCCTGAAGGCGATCTTCGCCGATCCCGAAGCCTCCAAAAGCGCTGGATTTGAAGAGAGGATGCAGCAGATCGTGAGCTTGAATGACCGGACTGTGGCACTCTGCGAAGCGGCCAGGGAGGATGTCATGCGAGACGGGAAAAAGCTCAAACTGGGAAGAGATGCAGTCCAGGCCTATCGAAAGCAGTCGCGGGATTGAACGCTTTTCCTCACCCCTGAGTGACCAGCCTCAACTGAGAATCAACTCTATCACCACCTTGCTGCCGAAGTAGGCAAGCATCAGAACCACAAAGCCGCTGAGGGTCCAGATCAGTGCCTTCTGGCCCCGCCAGCCGAAGCGATAACGCCCCCATAAGAGGGTACCGAAGACAACCCAGGCGATAATCGAAAGCACGGTCTTATGGGCAAGCTGCTGCTGAAACATGTTTTCCAGAAAGGCGAATCCGGAGAGCAGGGCAAGGCTCAACAAGACAAAGCCCACCGCAATCATTTCGAACAGCAGGCTCTCCATGGTCTGCAGCGGTGGCAAGGCGCGAATGAAGCCGCCGGGATGACGCTGTCGCAGGTGGTGATCCTGAATAGCGAGCAATACCGCCTGCACACTGGCCAGGGTGAAGAGGCTATAGGCCAGCATGGAGACCAGGATATGGATGGTCAAACCCCCTGAGACCTGTTCGGTGATGAAATGCACCGTTTGATAGCGACTCTCCAGAAACAGGGCAACTGCCGCCAGGGGCATGATCACAATGCCCAGATTCTCGACCGGTTTACTGATGCTGGAGACCAATAGCAGCAGGGTGATGGTCCAGGCGATCAGGGACATGGCATTGAAAATGCCCAAATTGATAGCTGAGGATGAGATAAGGTTTTGATAGTGGGGAACCGCATGCAGGGCCACGCCGAGAAACCCCACAGCCAGCGCCAGGGCGCGGGGCAGCTTCGAGCCTTCCTGATTGCGGAACAGGCGCAGTGCCAGGATCGAGCCGGCGGCAAGATATGCGAGAATGGCGAGTGTGGCGATCAAGATCCTGTAAATCCTTAACTTGAGTCTGTTGGCAGGCCCTGGTGCATGGGAATAAGCCGCGATGTTCGCATATTTTCCCCTTGCTGTGAAAGAGATAGAGAGTATTTCTCTCGGACTGGTATACTGATTTACTGTTCGTTTGCGACTTGTTATTGACCCCCAATTCATACGCTACCCACTAGGACAGCCATGTTTGACAATCTGACTCAACGACTGGGCAAGGTGCTCACCAATCTACGCGGCCAGGGCCGTCTCACGGATGACAATATCAAGGAGACCATGCGTGAGGTGCGCATGGCGCTGCTGGAGGCCGATGTGGCCCTGCCGGTGGTGCGAGAGTTCATCGATCAGGTGAAGCAGAAGGCGACCGGTGAGGAGGTGATGAAGAGCCTCACTCCGGGCCAGACCATGATAAAGATTGTCAATGACGAGTTGATTCATGTCATGGGTGAGGCCAACGAGGCCCTTGATCTGGCGGCACAACCGCCGGCGGTGATCCTGATGGCAGGCTTGCAGGGCTCGGGTAAGACCACCAGTGTGGCCAAGCTTGCCCGTTGGTTGTTGCAGCAGGGGAAAAAGAAGATCAGCGTGGTGAGCTGCGACGTCTACCGACCGGCGGCGATTGATCAGCTCAAGACCCTGGCCCGGGATGTGGGGGTCGACTTCATACCCAGTTCGGGTGAGGAAAAACCATTGGCCATCGCCCAGCGGGCGGTCAAGGAGGCGGCCAAGGGATTTGCCGAGGTACTGATTGTGGATACCGCCGGCCGACTCCATGTGGATGAGCAGATGATGGGCGAAATAAAGCAGCTGCATGGCGCCCTCGACCCGGTGGAGACCCTGTTCGTGGTGGATAGCATGACGGGACAGGATGCGGCCAATACCGCCAAGGCCTTCAATGATGCACTGCCCCTGACCGGGGTGATTCTGACCAAGGCCGATGGTGATGCCCGGGGTGGCGCCGCGTTGTCGATACGCCAGATCACCGGTAAACCGATCAAATTTATCGGTGTAGGTGAGAAGACCGATGCCCTGGAGGCCTTTCACCCGGATCGAATCGCGTCGCGTATTTTAGGCATGGGCGATGTCCTCAGCCTGGTCGAGGAAGTAAGCCGCAAGGTGGATCAGGAGAAGGCGACCCAGCTGGCGAAAAAGCTGCAAAAGGGCAAGGGCTTCGATCTGGAGGATTTCAAGGAGCAGATGCTGCAGATGGCCAATATGGGGGGGATGAGCGGACTGCTGGACAAATTGCCCGGCATGGGAGAGATACCCGACCATGTGAAAAATCAGGTGAACGACAAGGAGATCGGCCGGCTGATTGCCATCATCAACTCCATGACCCCCCACGAGCGCTCCTTTCCCGCCGTCATCAAGGGTTCCCGCAAACGGCGGATCGCTGCCGGCTCCGGCACCCAGGTGCAGGATGTCAACAAATTACTCAAACAATTCATGCAGATGCAGAAAATGATGAAAAAAATGAAGGGCGGAGGCATGAAAAAGATGATGCGGGGAATGGCGGGCAAGTTTCCCGGCGGGGGCATGCCGCCGGGAGGCGGGGGATTTCCTTTTTAGGGCTTCACATCAGCCCAAAGTTAGTTATAATACGCCGTTTCCCGCCGGGCAGGCTCCGGTGCGTTAGCGAATTTCTTAAGGATACATCAATGGTAACCATACGCCTTTCAAGAACGGGCGCGAAGAAGCGACCCTTTTACCACATCGTGGTGACTGACAGCCGCAATGCCCGTGACGGTCGCTATATTGAACGTCTCGGTTTCTTCAATCCCGTTGCTGTCGGTGGCGAAGAGGAACTGCGAGTCGATCAGGCGCGTGTAGAGCACTGGGTCTCTAAAGGTGCCCAGCCGAGTGAGCGGGTGACGGCGCTACTGAAACAGGCAGCTAAACAGGCAGCCTGACAGTCAGTCATCCCGTCCCGGGTGGAAGCCGCGTAGAGGGACGGAGAAGATGCCGCAAGATGAGTTGATAATAATGGGCCGGGTTTCTGGCCTGTTTGGTGTCAGGGGTTGGTTAAAGATCTACTCCCATACCTCACCGCGAGAGGGAATCGTCCGTTATCGGGAGTGGTATCTCAAGCAAGGGGATGGTTGGAAACCCTATAAGCTGGTTAGCGGCCGCAGTCAGGGCAAAGGTGTCGTCGCCCAGCTGCAAGGCATCGATGATCGGGATCGGGCCGCCACATTGATTGATTGTGACATTGCTGTCCCCCGTGAGCAGCTGCCGACACTAGAAGCGGGTGAATATTACTGGACCGACCTGCAGGGATTGCGGGTGGTGAACCTGGAAGGGATCGAACTGGGTGTCGTCTCACACCTCTTCGAGACCGGGGCCAACGACGTTTTGGTGGTCCGCGGTGAACGGGAACGGTTGATACCCTATACCACGGGAGAGGCCGTCCGGGAGGTGGATCTGGAACACGGGCAGATGACCGTGGACTGGGATCCGGATTTCTGATGCGATTCGACCTGGTCACGCTGATGCCGGCGATGTTCGATGCCCTGACCAAAGAGGGTGTCGTGGCTAGAGCGATTGCTCGGCAACTGGCGCAGATCGAGCTCTGGAACCCGCGTGACTACAGCGTGGATGTGCATCGCACGGTGGACGATCGGCCCTATGGCGGCGGGCCTGGCATGGTGATGAAGTACCAGCCATTGCAGCAGGCGATCGAAGCGGCTGTAGACGCCTCGCCCCAGGCGAAAGTGATCTATCTGACCCCCCAGGGGGCTCGGTTTGATCAAAGGCAGGCCAAGGCTGTGGTTGAACAGCAGCAGCCACTGCTACTGATTGCGGGTCGCTATGAAGGTATCGATGAACGCATCATAGGGCGCTATGTGGATGAAGAGTGGTCCATAGGCGACTATGTTTTAAGTGGCGGCGAGCTTGCCGCTATGGTTGTTTTGGATGCGGTGATAAGGCTGATTCCCGGCGCCCTGGGCGATGCCGATTCCGCACAACAGGATTCATTCATGGACGGGTTGCTGGATTGTCCGCACTATACCCGTCCAGAACAGATCGATGGCATGTCGGTACCGGAGGTACTGCAAGGTGGAAACCACGATGCCATACGGCGCTGGCGTCTTAAGCAGGCACTGAAACGTACCTGGGAGAGACGACCCGATCTGTTGCAGGGCCGTCAGATGACGGCGGAAGAAGAGAAGTTATTAGCAGAAATCATTGCTGCGTCGGGAGACGCGGAGCAGACACAGGAGCAATAGACCATGAGCAATATCATCGCAGAACTCGAAGCCGAGCAGATGGGGCGTGAGGTGCCTGATTTTGGCCCCGGTGATACCGTTGTGGTTCAGGTTCGGGTTAAAGAGGGGCAGCGTGAGCGCCTGCAGGCCTTTGAGGGCATTGTGATCGCCAAACGCAACCGAGGACTCAACTCAGCATTCACAGTGCGCAAGATCTCGCACGGCGAGGGTGTTGAGCGTGTCTTTCAGACCTATAGCCCAACCGTGGCCTCGATCAAGGTGACACGCCGTGGCGATGTGCGCCGGGCGAAACTCTACTACCTGCGTGGCCGCACGGGCAAGGCCGCACGGATCAAAGAGAAGATCTGAACTCAAGCTGCAAAACGAGCTGGGAAGCCGGCCCTCTGATTGGAGGGGCGGCTTTTTTAGTTATGAGTTTTGAGTTTTAAGTTGTTATGTGTTCGCTTCGCTCACGCTCAAACCCACACATCCAACTAAAAACTAAAAACTAAAAACTAAAAACTAAAAACTAAAAACTAAAAACTAAAAACTAAAAACTCATAACTCATTCCTCCGGCACGATTATTTGAACCGGTATTCGGTGCAGCAAGCCGCACCCTACAAATCAATCACCACCTGCTTGATACTGCTGTCCTCAACAGATGTGGAGATGCCGAAGTAGAGGGATTTCATCAGGTCCAGCATCTTGAAATTATTACTCAACACCTCGCCCTCCATCCTCTCCAGGCCGCGATCCCGGGCGATCTCCATCAACTGATGCATGAGTTTGTGTCCGATTCCCTGGCGTTGCCACTGATCGGATACCACCAGGGCGAATTCGCAGCTCTTTTTGTCCGGATTGATCACATAGCGGGAGACGCCCAATTCGATTTCATGGTTGTCGTGCTCGGTGACTGCGATCAGTGCCATCTCATTGTGGTAGTCGATCTGGGTGAAGCGTGTCAGCATCTCCGGGGTCAGTTCCTGTATGGAACTCATGAAGCGGAAATATTTCGCCTCGTCGGAGAGCTGGCGGGTGAAGGTCTGCTCCAGGTCGGCATCCTCCGGCCGGATTGGCCTGATCACGATATTGGTCCCATTGGGGAGCTGGGTACGATTCACCAGGTTGACCGGATAGGGATGGATGGCCAGATGGTTGTAGGGGTCGGTGGAAGGGCGAGGAAAATCGACCCGGATACGCGCATCCACGGCAACCGCCCCCTGGTCGTCCACAATCAGAGGGTTGATATCCATCTCCTGGATCCAGGGCAGTTCGCAGGCCATGGTTGAGACCCGTAACAGTACATCGATGAGCGCTTCCCGGTTGGCGGGAGGCATATGCCGGAATTGACTCAATAATTTTGCAGCCTTGGTACGATCGATCAGATCGCTGGCGAGGCGGCGGTTGAGGGGGGGCAGGGCAATGGCCGAGTCACCCATCACCTCAACGGTGGTACCGCCGCTGCCAAAACTGATAACCGGCCCGAATACCGGGTCCCGCACGATACCGATGAGCAGCTCCCGGCCATTCGGGCTCTGGTACATCTGTTCCACGGTAACCCCTTCCACATTGGCCTCGGGGCGGGTCTCCTTGACCTGTTCGATGAGATCCCGATAGGTACTCCGTACCACCTGGGCGTTACTGATGTTGAGTCGAATACCGCCGGCATCGGATTTATGGGAGATGTCGGGGGAGTAGATCTTCATGGCGACGGGAAATCCGATCGATTCAGCCAGGATCAGCGCCTCATTGGCGGAACGGGCGATACCGTTGCGCACCGCATTGATACGAAAGGCTCCCAGCAGAGCGAATGATTCAGGTTCGGTGAGGATTTTGCGTTGTTCCGCCAGGGCGCTTTCGATGATCAGCCGCGCCCCTTCCGTATCCGGATCGATGTGGCGCCGGGAGCTCTTGGCCGGTGTCTGCAGCAACAGGCGCTGATTCTTCTGATAGGAAGAGAGATAGGAGAAGGCGTCAACCGCATTTTCGAGGGTGCGGAAGGTGGGAAGCTTGGCATTGTTGAAAAGTTTGCGTGCCTCTTCAACCTGGGTGCCCCCCATCCAGCTGGTGAGGATCGGCTTTTTATGCTGATCCGCCAAATCGATCAGGGCCTTGGCGACCTCTACCGGTTCGGTCATCGCCTGAGGGGTGAGAATCACAATGGTGCCATCCACATCCGGGTCGTTTAGGCAGGTGTCGACCGCATCACGGTAGCGTTCTGGGGGTGCGTCACCGATGATGTCCACCGGGTTTCCATGGGACCAGACATCCGGCAGGACTTTATTCAATTCAGTAACCGTGTCGTCACTGAATTCAGCCAGTTCGATATTCAGGTCCGAGGCGCGGTCGGCGGCCATGACGCCCGGGCCGCCTCCGTTGGTGATAATCGCAAGCCTGTCCCCATAGACCCGATAACGGGAGGAGAGCGCCTTGGCGGCGGAGAAGAGTTGGGTGACTGTCTCCACCCGCAATACACCGGAGCGGGCCAGGGCGGCTTCAAAGGTCTCATCGCTACCCACCAGGGCGCCGGTGTGAGACATGGAGGCCTCCGCCCCTGCAGCATGGCGTCCCACCTTGAGCACGATAACCGGCTTGATGCGTGCCGCTGCCCGCAAACCGCTCATGAAACGGCGCGCATTCTTGATTCCCTCCACATACAACAGAATGCTGTCTGTCATGGGATCGGACACCAAGTAGTCCAGATAGTCTCCAAAATCCAGATCAGCACCGATACCCGTGGAAATCACGGTAGAGAAACCGACTTCGTTCACCTCGGCCCAGTCGAGGATGGCGGTGCAGATAGCCCCCGATTGGGAGACCAACGCCAGATTGCCAGGGGCCGCATTGTTGTTGCCGAAGGTGATGTTGAGGCCTTTATCCGGGCGGATCAAACCGAGGCAGTTGGGGCCGATGAAGCGTATCCCATACTCCTTTGCCAGCTCCACCACCTTGTCTTCCAGACGGCGTCCGGTGACACCGGTTTCCCGAAAGCCCGCTGACAAGATGATCATGGTCTTGACGCCGTGTTCACCACAGGCCTGAACGATTGCAGGAATCGTCTTTGCCGGTGTGGCGACCACTGCCAGTTCCACAGGTTTATTGATCGCATCGATACTCTTATAGGCCTTTTTACCCTGGACCTTTTCATGTTTCGGATTAATCGGGTAGATCCGGCCCTTGAATCCAGCCGATATGAGATTCTTGAATACCACCTCGCCGACAGAGTTTTTTCTTTCGCTGGCGCCAAACATGGCGATGCTTTTGGGGGAGAAGAGAGGTGTCAAATAGTGTGATTGCATGATCTACAGCCTGTTGAACTTCGGATAATGATATGGAGTATGATGTCCTTGATTAACCATTAAGGCACAGCGAGAAATTTTGACTATACCGATAAAGAATTAAGTAGTGGATATCACCCTTGTGTATCGGCTAGATGGGCTTGAAGTTTACCTTTATATGATGACAATTTCTTTAACTAAGTAGTGATTTTTTAAAAGATAATATTGAGTATTACTTGGTTAAATGGAGGCTTTTGAAATGGGGGTTGGAGATTGAAGACTGCGTATATAACACACCCGGATTGTCAACTGCACGATACCGGTGTGGGACACCCTGAAAACGCCGCCCGGCTGCAGGCGATCGATGATCGCTTGATGGCGGCACAACTGTATGATTTTTTACGCCACTACGATGCACCCGAGGTAACCAGGGAACAATTGCTTCGCTGTCACGATGCAGCCTATCTCTCTCAGGTCGATAAGTTGATGCCCCAAACCGGGCATGCCCACCTCGATCCCGACACGGTGGTCAGCCCACAGAGTCTCCAGGCGGCGAAGCGGGCAGCGGGTGCAGTCGTCAAGGGGGTAGACCTGATCATGAACGAAGGTTTGTCGAATGCCTTTTGCAATGTCAGGCCCCCCGGCCATCATGCAGAAAAAATGCGCACCATGGGATTTTGTATTTATGGGAACGCCTCCATCGGGGCGGCCCATGCAATGGAGGTGTACGGACTGCAACGGGTCGCGATACTCGATTTCGATGTGCATCATGGGAATGGCAGTGAAGATATCTTTCGCAACGATCGACGGGTAATTATCTGTTCCACCTTTCAACACCCCTTCTATCCTTACACCGCCATCGAGGAGAGCCCTGATCATATTATCTGCGCGCCCCTGCAGGCGACCGCAAAGAGTGCTGATTTCAAGCAGGCGGTTACCAGTCATTGGCTGCCTGCACTGAATCACTTCAAGCCGCAGATGATCTTCGTCTCAGCCGGGTTCGATGCGCATATCGAGGATGATATGTCCGGGGTGAGCTTGACAGAAGCTGATTATCGATGGGTAACCGAGCAGATAAAGGAAGTGGCAGACCGCTATGCGCAAGGACGGATTGTCTCCGTCTTGGAGGGGGGCTATGAACCCCATGCCCTGGCGCGCAGTGTCGAGGCCCATATCCGGGTGTTGATGGGTCTGCATTGACTGCAGGGTCCGTAAATGAACGCTAATCAACGCAAATCTTCTCGGATCCCTGTATAAGCCGTGTCGACTCTGCCACAATCTTTGAATCGCAATGTGCTTATGCATGGCTGCAACACAGAAGCGTTGTAACAAGAATAAACAATTAACTATTTATCTACGTTTATTTCCCGTTCATTTGCGGACTTAGAAATATGACTTTTAGCTTCTATTGGCACGATTATGAGACCTGGGGAGCCGATCCACGCAGGGACAGGCCTTCCCAATTCGCGGGGGTGCGCACCGACGCCCAGCTCAACCCAATCGGTGATCCGTTGGTCATCTATTGTAAGCCGAGTGACGATATGCTGCCCCAACCGGAGGCCTGTCTGGTGACCGGTATCACCCCGCAAAAGGCCTTTCAAGAAGGGTTGATTGAGGCGGAATTCATCAAGCAGATCCAACAACAACTGGGCGTTCCGGAAACCTGTGGCGTGGGCTACAACACCATTCGCTTTGATGATGAGGTGACACGCCACACCCTGTACAGAAATTTCTACGATCCCTACGCAAGAGAGTGGCAGAACGGTTCGTCCCGCTGGGATATCATCGATATGGTCCGTTTGACCCATGCCCTGAGACCGGAGGGTATCGCATGGCCGCAAAACGAAATGGGCGTCACCAGTTTTCGTCTCGAGGTACTCAGTGCCGCCAATGGCATCTCCCATGAGTCCGCTCATGATGCCCTGTCGGATGTCTATGCCACCATCGGGCTGGCACGGCTGATTCAACAGCGACAGCCAAAACTCTATGACTACCTGTTGAACAGCCGCAATAAAAAAGTCATTGCCGGGCGACTGAATCTGCAGCAGCGCCAGGCAGTGTTACATGTCTCTTCCATGTATCCGGCTGCCTTGGGATGTATCGCCATGGTTGTGCCTTTGCTGAAGCATCCGCTCAATCCCAATGGGGTCATCGTCTACGATCTGCGCCATGATCCGGCACCATTGTTCGAGCTGTCGGAGGAGACCCTGCATGAGCGCCTGTTTACCCCGGCAGCCGATCTGCCCGAGGGTGTCGAACGCATTCCACTGAAGACCGTCCATATCAACAAATGCCCGGCAGTGGTGCCCCTCTCCACCTTGACTCCGGAGGCGGCAGAGCGATGGCAGATCGATGTGAAGCGGGGCGAGGCTTATCGGCAGCAGTTGTTGGCTGACTCGTCCTTTCTTGAAAAGATTGCAAATGTTCATCGAAGAACCGACTTCGAGCCGGTCACCGATCCCGATCAGGCACTCTATAGCGGCGGCTTCTTCAGTCGTGACGATCGCCAGCGTATGGATGCGATTCTGGCTACCGAGCCAGCATCATTGGCGCAATTCCCCCTGGTTTTTGACGATGCCCGTCTACCTGAGATGCTGTTCAGATATCGCGCCAGGAACTGGCCGGAATCACTCTCTGCCGAGGAATTTCAACGCTGGCAGGAGTTTCGTGAGAGCCGTTTGCTGGATATCGATGGAGGCGGCAGCATCACCCTGGATGAATATCTGGCCAAGCTGGACAGCCTTGAAGCGGACCCGGAAACTACCCCGGAAAGAAGCAACCTGATCTCCCAGTTGCTTGCCTGGGCGGAACAGATAGCTCCATCCTAGGGAAATTGAATGCCTAGCTTGCGGTCCATTTCTGCAAGGCTTCGATGATACCTTTCGCCTGATCCTTGCTGGATATGTTGAACTTGCTCTTTTGCATGTATTCGCCGCTGCGCTTCTGATAGCGGCGGATGGTGAACTTGTCAGCACCGTACTGTTGCTTGGCCCTGTCCCAATCCTGATAGCGAAAGATGATGGTCGTCCATGCTCCCTTGGAGAGTACGACCTTATCCAGCTCCTTGACCACATCGATGCCGTCTTCGGAGTAGGTGACACTGAGTTCTTCAGGTGTTGATGCCATTTGAAATACTATTCCTAAAATTGCGTGGGTGATAACTCGTTTCAGCGCTCATCACTGGCACCGAACTGACGTAAAATTCTTTCGATTGCACGATTTTCCCGCTGGATGGCAATTGCCAAGGGAGTCAGGCCCGCACGATTGGTTTTATCCAGGCTTGCCCCGCGATTGATAAGGTATTTTGCCACCACCCGCTGATCGTTGAGAATCGCAGAATGGAGGGGAGTATTACCTTCCGCATCGGTATTATCAAGTGTCGCGCCCTGGCGCAGCAGGAATCCAATCACATCCCGATCGGCACTGCCCAGTCTCGCGGTCTCATGCAGGGCGCTGTTGGGGTCGAGTTTTGCCCCTTGCTTGAAAAGATATTCCGCAACTATGGTGTTGCGTGAAACCAGGGCCTTAAGCAGGGGCGTGTGGCCTTGTGGATCCACAAGCTCCAGATCAGCACCGTTCTTGACCAGGATCTTGGTCATCACAAGGCTTCCCTTTGACGCCGCCACATGCAGCGGTGAACGTCCGTCCGGTCCTGGCTTGTTGATGTCGGCGTTCCAATGGATATTGCGCTCCAGTTGATCGATATCGCCAACCTGGACTGCGCGCGCAACTGTGATCGTCGGTTCGCTGGGCTGACTACAGCCGATGAGGGTGTAGAGGCAGATGAGACTGATTAGTTTGAATCTGTAGAACATAGTGGATGATAGTAAATGGTTATCTACCGAAGCTGCAAGCGCAGGCGGTCAATGATTGGCCTGATGGCATCCACGTGATAGGGTTTATCCGACATGATAACAAAATTAATCCTCACCCTTTCGGTGATTGCCATCGCCTGGCTGGTAGTCAAAAACAGACAGCAACGAGTAGAGGCCATCTCCCATGATCGCCAGCCTGGCGTCGCCCCGAGGCAGGCTACAAATCCCTTGATGAAATGGGGGGCATATGCCCTGTTGGCTATGTTGTTGCTGGGCAGCGGGGGCTATCTCTACATGCAGTGGCAGGACGCCGCACGTGTGGTCACCGTTATCGTGGTTGACACCCAGACGGGAAGAAGTGTCAGTTATCAGGCGCGGCGAGGTGATATCGAGGAGCGCTATTTCGTCACCCTGGACGGGCGGGAGGTGAGTGTGGCCAATAGTGAGCGTATCGAACTGGAGTCGGCCTCCAGGCAACGCCCTTGAGGCCGGCATGCACTCCAGGTTTTGGCGTATCTGCCGATATAAATCCACAAGCATAGCCTTGCGCCCGCCGTCTATTTGGGGGGCTGGGGCTGTAAATGAAAATGGAAAGCGCTGAGTAGCCTCTGTTATATGTCATTTTCCCATCGAGTTATCAAACAGTGTTATACCATGCAGGGTTCAGACCGATACACGGGTTTGAAAGGGGCTGTCTATAATCTGCTGGAAAATCCACGCGCGCCGATTCGTCCCTATTTCGATATCTTCATGATCCTGCTCGTCCTGACTACGGTGTGGATGCTGATCTATGAAGTGAAAAACGACCTGGGGCTGTTTGGCGATCTGTTCGAGATGATCGCCGTGGGCATATTCATCATTGAGTATCTGATGCGCTTCTGGATCTTCAATGACAGCCACAAGGTGATACTCGAGCGTTATGAGCGGGCCGAGTTTATCAATGAGCCCTTCCGCCTCTGGCCCGCACTCTGGCAGGCAGTGCTGGGGAAACTGAGATATGTTGTCCAGCCCCTGGCGATTATCGATCTTTTGGCGATTATTCCAAGCTACCGGCCATTGCGCTTCCTGCGTATCTTTCTGCTGTTTCGTCTCTTCAAGCTGTTTCGCTACACCCGTAGTATCAGTGAATTCGTGAAGGTGCTATCCGAAAAGCGCATAGAATTGGTGACCCTGTTCATCTTCATGGCATTCATCACCTTTACCGCCGCGACCGCCATATTCTTCTTCGAGGCGGATCAGCAGGATGCCGAGATAACCGGCTTTTTCGACAGTGTATATTGGGCTTTGGTAACCATGTCCACGGTGGGTTATGGGGACATAACACCGAATACCACAGAGGGACGGGTCATCACCCTGGTGCTTATCATTGCCGGGTTGGGTGTGATCTCATTTTTTACCTCGATCATCGTTTCCGCCTTCGGTGAGAAGATCGATGAGATCCGCGCCCATCGGATCTATTCCGAGGTGGAGCGTAAACGCATCGACACCCTGGTATGCGGTTTTGGCCGGGTAGGACAGGTGGTCGCAGAACGTATGGCCGCGGATAAACGTCAATTTATCGTGATAGATCCGGTGGAAGAGAATGTGCGTATTGCCAAGCAGCGCGGCCACCTGGCAGTGGTCGGTGATGGTGAGGATACCGAGCTGTTAACGAGTCTGGGAATTGAAAAGCGTATCCGGCGACTGTTGTGTCTCACAGGGGATGACGTGATCAACGTCTATATCACCCTCTCCGCGAAGCAGTTGAATCCGCATATCGAGATTATCTCCCGGGCCAATCATCGGGAGAACGTTTCCAAGCTCGATCGCGCCGGCGCCGACTATTGTGTCGCTCCCAATGAAGTGTTCGGTCTGATGGCTGCACAATATGCAGGGCAACCGGTCGCTTTCGAAGCCATCTATGGACTCTTGACCGGGCAATCCCAAGAGGGTATCGAGGCGGTGCGTATCAAGGAAGAGAGTGTCTTGGTCGGACGGCGCATTGATAGTATCGATTTCAAGCAGCGCAAGCTTACACCCTTTGGTGTGATCCGCGAAGAGTATGCGGGAACCGCCGAAGAGCATGCCTACTATGATCTGCAAGGTCGTTTTTTCTTCTTTAATCCGAAACATAATTTCACTCTCCACCCGGATGACCTGTTGGTGCTGCTGGGACATGAATACAGTGTGGTTCATTTCCGTGATTGTCTCGAAAGGGGAACCCTCTGATGAGCCGGCTCGATACCTTGATATTCGGTTGCGGTGCACTGGGGCATGAGGTCGCCATGCAATTGGCGGAACGCGGCATACAGGCCTATCTCTACAGCAACGATATGGATGAAGTAGGCGCGCTGCTGGCAAAAGGGGCGCAGGCAGCGGTGGTCGATTTTAAGAATGACGAGAAGCTGCGTGAAATCGGCATTGGCAGGTGGGTGAAGACGATTTTTTGTCTCTTCTCCCAAGAACCGAACAATCTCTTTTTGACCCTGTCGGCCAGGGCCCTCGATCCCCATCTCAAGATCGTCTGCGTGTGCGAGTCAGCAGCGTCCGGGGAGCGCTTGAAGGCCGCAGGTGCAACTAAAGTGATCGATCCCTATGAGATCAGCGGACACCGGGTGCATGAGCGGATTGCCAGACCCTATCTGGTGGAGATGCTGGAAAGCTCCCTATTTGGAAAACATATCGATATCGCCGAGATTGAGATACCCGAAGATTCAAGCTTGTCCGGTGTCATCTTGAATGATCTGCAACTGGAAAAGCAGTTCAATCTGATCATCACCGGTGTGGTTGACCTGGAATTGGGGAATCAGCTGATCTTCGCCAACAGTGGCGTATCCCACCGTTTAGATGCAGGGGATATATTGGTCGTGATTGGACCGGACCAGGAGATCTCCCGTCTCAAGCAGGCGGTTGCCGACAATTTGTTGGAACCTCCGTCAGAAACCCGCGATCTATAGAGTAGCGTTGAAAAGGGTTTGGCAACAGCTGGCGCCCGACCCTAGGTAGGGGCGCTCTGCAGGATTCCCGCCATGGGATCTGCTGCGGCTTTCCCGGCCTGAGCACTGGCTGCCGTTTGTGGGGTCGCTGCCATTTGCTGGACAATGTTTTCGAGTAGTGAGCGGGCCTCTTCAGCTGTCGCCAGGCTGGATTGCGTGGCCTGAACACGATTGTTCTCTAAATCATAGAGTCGACGTGCCTGATCCACTTCAACCGTAGAGCTGCTTGCTTGTGGGGCCTGAGTTTGTTGGGAGGCTGCCTGTGTCGATGTCTCTGTCGTTTTTTGGCTGGTATGGGACCGCCCCGACTGATCTGTCGATGTATTGATGGGTTTGTCACTGTTGACGGGGCTGATCATAATACTGACTCCTCTAGAGACAAAAATTTGACGCATTCAGCTGTAATTCAGTGTTTGTAAGGGATAATGCTAGAAACGTGCCAATAAACTAATGCAGAGTTTAGCCAAAGGCTTATCTCTAGGGAGAATTTCAGATGATTGTGCGAATTGAAGCCCTAGTCCTGCTCATGGGGTTGATGCTCGCTGGCTCTTCAGTGGCAGCGAAGGCGCCAGTGCTGGGGGAGCATCTTGAATACACCCTCACATTCAGGGGTGTGGTTACGGGTTTCGTCAAACTGGATATCGCAAAAATGACCATGGCGGTGGAACAGTCGATGGGCCTGGTGGACGACAACCCTGCCTTTGTCACAAACCTGCAGCTCACCACAGAGCCCTACCGCAAGGCGGAGATGCTCTATCCTGTAAGACTGCACTATCGCAGTTGGCTGGATGCGCGCAAACTGAATCCCCTCGTGGCATTCAAATCCATAACCACAAGGGAGCATAAAGAGGCGCTGCTATGGTTCGATCACAGCCAAGGAGAGGCCTACCATTATCAGTCCGGGGAGGGGGAGAGTGACGCGACAGGCAAGCCTCCGCAAAGTCTGCAGCGGCTCACTGAGCTTCCCGATGAGCAATGGAAGAAGCTGTTGCAGACCCATCGTATCGCCTTTGGCGATACTGAAACCCTGGACTACATCAGTTTTCTGCACCGACTGCGTCGCATGCCGCTGAAGTCCGGTGAACAGATCGATTTCGCCACCTTCAATGGCAAGGAGATTAATTCCTATCGGGTGAAGGTGAATCAGGAACGGTTGGTGCGGGCTGGCTGGAACCGTCCTGCGTTTAAAATCAGGCTATGGGAGCTTGACCCGGAGAGTGTCAAAAGAATCGACAAGGCTGAATTCTGGTTAAGTGATGACGATGAGCGTCTGTTACTGCGTTTCTATGCAGAACGCACCTTCGGTGCCATGGAGGGGATTCTCGAGACGGGACGTCCCCTGGGTAGCGGTGATGCGGGTTTTTCAGAAGCGACCCAATCCTCCCTTGAAAACTATCTTGGTTTCTAGTCCCTGATCAGCCCTTCGATGAGGTGCTTTAGTCTGTCTCGATTATTCGTCCGCGAGTTTGAATTTTGCCTTACCCTGGCTCGCTTCCTGTTTGGGTTCAACCACATTCAAGTGGTCGATGTTTGGGATAGGTGCGGGTTCAACCGGGGTTTGGCAATCTTCCAGGCTGCCTTGGTTGGCCGGTGACATACTCAAGTCTGCGGTGTCGATCTCAGGTGCTTTAGGGGGAGTCTCTTCAATCAGAGTCACCCCTGGCTCATCCAACTCAAGGGCGGATGTATCGATTTCAAGGGGTTGTGGCTCCGGGGACTCATCAATGGTGATACCCGGCTTGTCCATATCCATCGAACTGATATCGGGGATCTCCGCAGCCTCCACTTCAGGCGTACAATCGCTCAAATCGAAACCTTGTGCTGATGATAACTCATAGTCCGGTACCGCAATCGGAGGAATGTCTGAATCCTCAGTGGACGACTCCATGGGCCCTTCCGCGAAGGTCAACTCGCCGCTATCTGAGCGGGTATCGGTGGCGGCAGCCTTAGGTTCTAGCCTTGGGCGGGGTTGTTGGGCCGGTTTTGGCGTAGGGGGCGGGGCACCGGTAGGCACGATATCCACCAATCCACCGGCGTCGCGAAAGGTGACGCGAAATTTAATCGCCCGATCCATATCGATGCCCTTTTTGATCGGAATCGGTTTGCCGCTGAAGAGGCGATCGAGTTTGTCGCCCTGCAGTTTGAAAACAGCACCGATTTTGCGCTTAACTTCCGCCGGATCATGATCCTTGAGAATTGCGCCGGAAAAATAGACATCGAAGGTTTCAGCATTCATGGCTGGGTATCTCCCGGGTTCCTGTCACTCTTCCAAGAGCGTTTATTAATACTGTAGACATCTTTGTCCTGAAGAAAAGGAATCAACAGCATTCCCGTGAGCCTGGTCGTTATTCTGGGATCTCTGAGGGAGCTGATGCCGATATCCATCCCTTGCTGCCCGAGCCGGGGCTGTTGGCAATAGGTGCCCATCATCCGGTCCCAAAGGGAAAGATTGAATCCAAAGTTGCTGTTCGTCTCGTTCGGCTCCACGGAGTGGTGTACACGATGCATATCCGGGGTGACGATGATCCAGCGTAATATCCGGTCAAGATTTGCGGGTAGCTTGATATTGGCATGATTGAACATGGCCATGCCGTTCAACAATACCTCGAATATTACCACCGCCACCACCGGTGGGCCCAGTGCGGCGATGGTCGCAATCTTGATCAACATCGAAAGGATGATCTCGATGGGGTGAAAACGGGCGCCGGTGGTAAGGTCGTAATCCGGATCGGCATGGTGCACCCGGTGCAGGCGCCAGAGCATGGGGACCGCGTGCACCATCACATGTTGCAGGTAGATCACCATATCCATGACCAGAACCGCGATAAAGACACTTAACCAGAAGGGTATTTCGATGGCGTTCAACAGCCCCCATCCGGCCTGGGTGGTGAATGCCGCCATCCCCACAGCCGCTGCCGGAAAGAGTAAACGCAACACCAGGGAGTTTAAGATCACAATCCCGATATTCCCCAGCCAGCGCTTTGCACGGGGGTAGCGCAGCTCGCGGCATGGGGTGGCGATCTCCCACAGCGCCATGATGGCGAAAACAGCGAAAAAGGCCGTTAGTCGAATCGGCAGCTCATGCTCGAGGATGAAATTAGACATAGTTCTCGCTTGAGAGCAGGGTGGTATTGAAACAGCCCAAGTTTAACTGAAAAGACAACAGACATTCTGATTGGTTTAGAGATCCAGTATTGAAGATTCTGCCCTAATTGGGTATGGAGGTGACTATAATTAAAGATATATCATGGGAAAAAATAATATTAAAACCCAATAATCGCCTACAAAAGTAGTCTATTTATGTTTGAGAAAGATCCACGCACCTTCTCGCCAGAGTACAAGAATCTGTCGCCAGAACAGAAGGCGATGGTCAAGCTCGAAATTACTTTAACCAACTTCTTCAAATCCTTCGACAAAAGCATGTCCCGTTGGGAGCGCATGATCTACCCCATGCTGGTAGTTGTCGGGGTGCTCGGCCTCTCCGGATTCTACCTTATCTATAATGTCACAAACGATATGCACACCCTGACGCAACAGGTGGATCCGCGTATGGAGGAGCACCTGCAGTCGATGTCGGATAACATGGGCCAGTTGGCACGTAACATCAACACTATGACAGGTCAGATCACCATGTTGGTGGAGAAGATCGACAGCATGGAGCAGCATATTGCCACCATGGACGGCAATATCGGTGCCTTGGCTGTCGACGTGGGCAGCATGAAGCAAAATCTCAACCAGATGACAGTGAATGTCGCAGATATGAATCAGGCGATGCGCGCCATGACTGTAAACACCGGGTTCATGAGTCGTGACATCAATCAAATGGGCCGTCCCATGGACTTCATGAACTCTTTCACTCCCTGGTAAGAGGGCATAAGCAGCCACTTCCCGTTGCTTGCGCACCGATTCAGGCGTTGCCTTTATCCTTCATCCCGACACCCTGCTGGGCTGCGAAGTCGAGCATGCGCTGGATCGGAATCACCGCACGGGATCTGACCGCCTCATCAATGTGAATCTCATTCTCCCCGGAGTCGAGGACCTGCTCCAGGTTCTGCAGTGAGTTCATGCCCATCCAGGGGCAGTGGGCGCAGCTGACGCAGGTCGCTCCCTCACCGGCGGTGGGGGCCTCGATGAGCACCTTCTCCGGCGCCATCTGCTGCATTTTATAGAATATGCCGCCGTCGGTGGCGACAATAAACTCCTTGTTGTCCATCTCAGCCACAGCCTTGATCAATGCGGTGGTGGAGCCGATGACATCGGCCTGCTGGATCACATTTTCGGGTGATTCCGGGTGCACCAATACCGCTGCCTCCGGGTGCAGGCGGCGGATCCGCTCCAAGGCCACTGCCTTGAACTCCTCATGCACCACACAGGAACCGGGCCACATCAGCATCTCCACTCCCGTTAGCCGCTGCACATAACTGCCCAGGTGGCGGTCCGGTCCCCAGAGTATCTTCTTGCCCTCAGCGGCCAGGTGTTGAACGATAGGCAGCGCGATGCCTGAGGTGACCACCCAGTCAGAACGGGCCTTCACCTCGGCGCTGGTATTGGCATAGACCACCACGGTATGGTCGGGATTGGCGTCGCAGAAGGCAGTGAATTGATCGGCCGGGCAACCTTCATCCAGGGAGCAGGTGGCCCCGAGGTCCGGCATGATGACCCGCTTTTCGGGATTCAGGATTTTTGATGTTTCGCCCATGAATCGAACCCCGCAGACTACCAGGGTTTGCGCAGACTGGGCGGCACCGAAGCGGGCCATCTCCAGAGAATCAGCCACACAGCCGCCACTCTCTTCCGCCAGGGCCTGTAAATCCGCATCTGTGTAGTAGTGGGCCACCAGCACGGCATTTTGCTGTTCCAGCTTACGCCTGATCCTGGCCTTGATGGCCTGCTTTTCCTGTTCACTGAGTGAGGGCCATTGCGGGTGTTCCGGGACTACGATCTTGGGAAGCTTGAGTGATTCGAGTTTCATGGGATTCTGGTTTCTCTATCTTATGATTTCGACCTGGGACGGATTGACGACCTGGTAGGTTTTAGCGGGACGATGATGTCCTGCGCGGACGTACTCACCAGTCTCTTTTATGATATTACGGGCAAGTATCCCCTTGCGGAAGTTGCGTTTGTCCAGGTTTTCATCAAGCAGTATCTCATACACAGATTGCAATTGACTGAGGGTGAAATATCTCGGCAGCATTTGAAAGGCGATGGTGGAGTAGCCCAACTTCGACAATAGCCGGGTACGAGCCAGTTGGATAATCTCTGCATGATCAAACGCCAGCTCCGGCAACTCGTTCACTGAGAACCAGGCTGCAAGCGCCGCATCGCTGGCAGCCTTGGGTGAGAGGCTGTCGGATTGGCTGAGGGCAAAATAGGTGACGCTGATTACCCGTTCCCGGGGGTCCCGTTGCGGATCACCGAAGGTATAGAGTTGCTCCAGATAGACGCCCTCGATCCCTGTCTCTTCGTATAGCTCCCGCTTGGCACACGCCTCAATATCCTCATTGATATCGAGAAATCCCCCCGGTAAGGCCCACATCCCTTGATAGGGGGGGTTGCCCCTTTGGATCAGCAGTACCGACAGGGTCTCTTGGCGGATGGTGAAAAGCACCACATCGGTGGTTACTGCCGGGTGAGGGTAGGTGTAACAGTGTTGTCGGGTTTGTGGCATATCTCTGTGTGGTGTGGAGCCGGGAGTGGATCAAGCCGATCTGTAGCGCGTCGATACTAGCTTAGTGTACCAACTACACAAACAATTAACCAGCGTTATACTCCAAGCCGTAGAGGGGATTTACCAGAGTGCACAAGCAGTGAGCCAGTGCTGCGGTCAGGTGCGGGAGAGCTCCATATCCAAGCCCATCCAATTAACTGATATGTCTACAGAACTGCCCGCTAAGTTCAGGTCTCGAGCGATTAAAGATCGCTTTTAGATTGCCGATAATAACTGAGTAGATAGCTATATCTTTATTTATCAGCAATCGCACATGCACCAATCCAATCAGGCAAAGTACAGGGTACAGAAGCTGCAGTATCTACCGCCGCTTTCGGCGACGGCTACCCGTCTGCTCGCCATGTTGGGTGACGACAGTTTCTCGTTGGAGGATCTGGCGCTAGTCATCAATCAGGATCCGGGACTCACCGCAAGGATTCTTGGCTTGGCCAATTCAGCCTATTTTGCCCAGACCAATCCCATCCTCACCATCGAGGATGCCATCATTCGCGTACTTGGCCTGAATATGGTGAAAAGCCTGTCGTTCAGTATTGCGGTTACCGGTGCGTTCGAGTCAAGCAGCTGCCGCAGCTTCGATTTGCAAGAATATTGGAGTCATTCGCTCTCTATTGCCATGCTGTCTCGGCAGATCAGCCTTGCGGTCAGAGGCGAGAGAAAGCCGGATGCGGAAGCGGCTTATCTGGCTGGGTTGCTGTTCGATATTGGTGTACTGATCTTGGTGCATGAGTTTCCCGTGGAATATGCCAGGGTGTTGTTGCTGTCGAAACAGCAACCTGACAAGAGCCTGCTGGAAATTGAAACCGAGATCATCGGGATCGATCATCGTCAGGCTGGCATTTGGCTTAGCCATCGCTGGCATCTACCTGAAGTGGTAGTCACTATCATTGCTCAGTCGTATGCCAAGAAGAATGGCTCGGATCCTAGCTGCGAATCCGTGTTGGTAGGCGGTGTTGCCCAATGGGTGAAATCACCACTGCCAATGGAACTGAAGTTGGCACAACCACTGTCTGGAATGGAACTCAATTGTGGCCTGTCGAATGAGCAGTTGGAATCCATCAAGGCCGGATTTCTCGAAAAGGAAGAGGAGATTCGTGTGATTGCCAAGCTGTTGGCCAAATAATCGGGGTTTCTAATGGATCTCTCCTTCAATCAGACATCCATGGATTTGCGAGAGCGCTTCTTTAGCCTGCTGGATTCGCTTTCGGCCTTACGCGCACTATCCCAAATCAATCTTGATGGGATCAGTGAAGAGGAGTTGATCAACAAAGCTCTGGATGAGCTGGTGCGCTATCAGAATGTGGAGAACTGCTCGGTCTTTTGCATAGACGGGGATATGTTGTGTTGTGTGGCGGGGACCAACCTGGATGAAACCCATGCGCATATCAGTGGTTCGGAACGGGATATACAGATAAGGAAGACGATGCAATTCAAACCGGGGGAGGGTATTGCAGGGATGGCCTTTAGCTCCGGTCAGTTACAGTATTGTCGTGACTGTTCCAAGAGTGACGACTTTTTAATCAACACCCTGTCGGGGGGTGAACTGCCCGGTTCCCTGATCAGTGCCCCGATCATGATGGGTAAGGATGTTTTGGGTGTCTTGAACGCATCTCATCCCTTGCCGGAGTATTTCGAACCCTGGCAGCAGCATACCCTGAGTCTCTTCTGCAGCTGTCTTGGACAGATTATGTATAACCACAGGTTACTGAATGGCCTGGAGTCCGAGGTTGAGCAGCGAACCCGTGAGTTGAATGATGCGCTACACGAAGCGGAGGCTCATCGTAAACGCTATGAACAGTTGTTGACCATTGATGAATTGACTGGACTGCATAACCGGCGCTATTTTTTCACAGAGGCGGAGGCACTGTTATCCAGGGCTGTGCGTCATGACCAGAGTTGCAGCTTGCTCCTGATCGATATGGATTATTTCAAACGCATCAATGATCAATGGGGACATCAGGCCGGCGATGATGTCCTGGTTGCAATAGCAAAAGTGCTCAAGGAAGAAGCCCGCGGTGGTGATATTCTCGCCAGGGTGGGGGGGGAAGAGTTTGCAGTCATGCTTGCCGAAACCGGGATCGGTGGTGCGGAATTGATGGCACAACGGATACAGGAGCGCTTCGCTCAGATCGACACGGGTCGCGATCTGGTGGGTTTGAGCTTGACTGCCTGTATCGGTATGACCGCATTATCCCCCGAATATGATCACGATTTGTCGATCAGCGAACTGCTGGATCAACTCTACTCAAAGGCGGATCGCGCCATGTACGACTGTAAACGGGAAGGTCACAACAGCCGCAGGCGTTTTCTCTAGCCCAGGGTGATACGAATTGGGCCTATCTCTTCGGGTGAGCGTCAAACACTCTCTTCGCTAACCACCGGGGTTTCACTCGCTGTGGCAGGCTCGGCCGCAAGCAAGGTTTCACTGCCTGAGGGATTGGTGAACTGGTCATTAAGTGTCTGGATATAGGTATCCGTTGATTGCAGGACTTCACGCAGCGCCCTTTTTGATTTGCGGCCCCAACCGGCCGGGCTCTTGCTGAAAATCGAACGCCAGGGCTTGGTGCTGCGTAGAAAAGCGGCTACAGGATTACCCTTGATACCGGCACTGGTTACCTGCCTGCGCAGGCCTTTCAGGAGACTGCGGGCTGCTAGGGCCCTGACTGCAAAGTGGATCGCTATCAGGGCAATCAGCAACAGGCCTGCGACTACCCAAGGCAAAGGACTGTTGGTACCTGCTTCCAGCCATGGCGGTGCAAATGTAAAGCCCTGCCAATAGCCTGCGTTGATCGAGAATATCAAGAGCGCCAACAGCAGGCCCCCCATCAGCACCGCATCTCCCAGCAGAACCCGTTTTTTCCAGCGTCCCAAGGCCGCAGTGATCAGAGGTATGCTGCGCTCCTCAATATCCCGCGCTGTCTTCTCCAGGGCGCCAACGATTCGGTAGGCCCGTTCTATCTCAACCTCCTCCATGCGGCTGTGAATCTCTTGCAAGTCGATGTCCCGCTTTGTCTCATAGCGATTCCGCAGGGCCTCATCCTCAATAGGTACCGCTGCATCGGGATTGTAGACGGCATAGAAACGGCCGGCGGTAAGACCCCGTTCACCCAAGGCGCGTTGCCAGGCTGCAATCACGTCTTCCGGGTTGTTCTCTCTGGCCGTGGTGTCGATCTGATTCAGGATGTAGAGAAATTTTCCCGTGTCATTGCGATGAATGGTACGTTCGATGAGGTGGCTCAGGGTGTCCTGCATGGCACCGGGTTCGGGGTGGCGGGCATCAAAGAATACCAACACCAGATCTGACAGATCGATAATGTGATCAGTGATGCGTAGTGTAGAGGTACGTTGGGCATCGGCATCGAATCCCGGAGAGTCGATGAGGATCTTGCCGCGCAACTTCTCACTGGGACAGGTCTTGAGTTGCAGGTAGGCGTCTATACGCTCCCCTTCGCCTTTTGCCACCTTTTCGATCTCGTCAGACATCTGGTAGAAGGGAAAGCGGGGATCGGAATCAAGGGCCACGCCGGGCAGGGCATGGGCGGTCGCCTCTTTGCTGTAGCAGATGACGGTGAACTTGTCGTCCACCGCTTGATTGCCCGAGCGCTGCAGAGGCGTGCCGATGTAATGGTTGATGAATGTGGATTTGCCGGCGGAGAAGGTACCGAGGATGGAGATCAGCGGCCACCAGGGTATTTGGGTGGCAAATGAGTTGTCACCCTCCAGCAGTCCGAGGCGAAAAGCGACGGCGTCGAGCTGGCGAAAACTCTGTACCGTGCTGAGGAGGATTGGATTTTCCTGTTCCAGGTGGGTTTCTAGGTGTTGCAGGCGTGCTTCTATGACCTGTCCGGCTGGATGCATGGCTGTCTCGCTCCTCGATTATGCTGGCTAGCAGGTTGGTTATTGTTGCTGCTCCAGTCTGAATTCTGGAATTCAGACGTCCAGGGCTATCTTAATGCCTGCCCCGGTGGTGTACATAGTTTTTTTAATTTGTTGACAGTTTTCGGCGCCCATTTGTGCAGGATATGAGGCGATCCGGCAACGAGAGAAATTCAACCCTAATTTTTTTGTGCTATTTAGGGTGAAAATAGGCGTTTTGAAGTGCCTTATGTTACTGAAAGTAAAAATAATATTATAATTTGCTGATATTCTTAAATAAATGATTTATAATGGTTTCTGATGAATTTAGTCGGTTGCAATGGCACCCGCCTTCGTAGATACTGGCAGATTCTTAAGTAGGTTTGGATTTCACCTACAACTTAAAAAAAACGTAAATAAATCGTGGAGGGGATGAGATGGCAGAGCTGTTTTCTGAGGCGTGGATGAATGAGTTTGTAACCCACTGGAATGCAGAGCCTGAATTGGCGGACGCCCTGTCCCAAATAGGCTTCAACAGTGTCATTGGCTACGGATTCGATGGAGATGATGACCCGAAAGGGGTTCTCAGGGTAGAGAATGGCAAGGCGGTGAGCGGTGAGGCTTACAGCGGTCAGACCATGAACTGGGATATTCGTGCCTCCCTGGAACAGTGGAATAAATGGATTGCCAAGCCCCCTGGCATGATGGGGCTCGGCATGGCCTTCACCTCGCGCAAAATGAAATTCGTGGTCGGCGATTATTCGTCCATGATCAAGGATCCGCGTATGGCGGGGCCTTTCATCAAAAGCTTTGCCGTCATGGGACGTGTCTGACAGGCAGGTAGTAGCGGAATATCCCTTATCAAGTGAACCAACACTAGGTAGTGTGAAATATGGGTTTTAGATCGAAGGCGAAGGTTCTCGTAACCGGTTGTGTGTTTTCCCTTGTGACAATCGGTTCCCAGGCACAGCCGAACATGGCTGGCGGTGAACATTTTGTCGTTCAACAGACACAGGGCGTTCCTAATGTATCGTTGGGTGGAACTGTGGTGCCTTACAAGGAGGTCACCCTGTCTGCACAACTTCCTGGCAGGGTGAATTTTCTTGCAGGTATTGAGGGCGATACCTTCAAGGAGAGTGATGAACTGGTAGAGCTTGATGACAGCGAACTGATGGCCAAACGCGAGGCTGCACTGGCGCAGTTGGCAAATGCCGATGCCCAGTTGCGCAATGCGGGCGTACAGTACAACCGTGAACTCTGGTCGCCGAAATCGAGATCCGCAATGGGTGGCATGGGTATGCCTAACCTGTTCGATCAAATGTTCACGCGTCCCATGGAGGATGTATTCGGCGAACGGGATCAAGGGGCTGAACGAAGCGCGGACATCTTCTCTTCCCGCACCAATATCCAGCAGGCCAGAAACACCATCTATCGGGTGCAGGCCGAGATCAGGGCCATCGACGCCAAGCTGCGGGATGCCAAGAGTCTAGCCCCCTTCGATGGGGTGATAATGAAGAAGTTTGTGGAAGTGGGTGATACCGTACAGCCGGGTCAGCCTTTGTTGAAATACGCGGATGTGGAATATCTGCAAATTGTGGTGGATGTCCCGGGACGCCTGCGACCCGGCCTTAACGAAGGCATGATGTTGCGGGCGGAACTCGACGTGGGAGACCGGGAAGTACCGGTTAGAGTTGCCCAGATCTTCCCTATGGCCGATGCCCAGAGACACACCGTCACCATCAAATTCGATCTGCCCCAGGGAGTCTCGGCACCGGGTATGTATGCCAAGGTTTTGGTACCCGATTTCAATGCGCCGGCCCGTTCCAATCCGGTCATACCCAATAGTGCGATTCGTTATAACGGAAGCCTTCCCGGCGTGTATGTGGTTGGTGAGGATGGCAAGCCGATGCTGAGATTGATTCGCGTCGGTGAAAAACTGCCGGGTGGAGAATACAGCACTGTGTTATCGGGGCTACAAGCAGGGGAGCGGGTAATGCGCAATCCGCCGCTGGGGATCAGCGCTGGCTGGACCTCCTCTCAGGGTCAGTAGCAGCGGAGATCATGAGGGATATCCCAAGCTTTTCAAGGAAGAATAAAGCACTCTCTCTACAATATAAACAAAACGGGTTTGGTCTGTGGCAGGACCTGCCTGATATCAATGCTTCGAGATAATATATGAGCCAGAACGACGATAAACTCGATCAGCTCCACTCCACGGACCCGAACTACGAGGCGCATCTGGGGATCGCGGGTAGAACCGCGAGATTCTTTATCCAGTCGCCTCTCTCGCCGCTGTTTTTTCTCGCCATGATGTTGATGGGGCTGTTGGGCCTCATCATCACCCCGCGCCAGGAGGATCCTCAGATCTCGGTGCCGATGGTGGATATCTTTGTCCAATATCCAGGTGCGGCAGCGGATCAGGTCGCCGCTTTGGCCATAGAACCCCTGGAACGCATCATGTCGGAGATTACCGATGTGAAGCATGTCTATTCCGCCTCCCAACGAGGTGGTGGGGTGGTCACCATCGAATTCGAGGTGGGCGAAGAGATGGGGCCCTCTCTGGTCAAGGTCAACGATAAGATCGATTCCAATATGGACCTGATCCCCCCCGGGGTGATGCCGCCGCTGGTGAAGGCCAAGGGTATCGACGATGTGCCAGTGGTGACGTTGACCCTCTGGTCCAAGGATCTGGATCGTGATGGAGCGCCCGACGTGGACGACGGGCAATTGCGGATGTTGGGTCACGATGTGCTGCAGGCCCTGAAGGAGCTACCCGATACGGGCAACGGATTCGTCGTTGGCGGTCGGCGGGAGCAGGTCACGATAGAAGTATTCCCGGAGCGCTTGGCCGGCTACGGCATCAGCCTGGATCAGGTGGCGAACACAATCCGTACGGCCAACGCCGAACAACAGGCCGGTGGGGTCGAGACCGGCAGCACCCATTTCAATGTGGTGACCGGTTCATTCTTGGAAAATGTGGAAGACATCAACCGCCTGGTAGTGGGCACCCACAATAACGTCCCGGTCTATGTGCACGATATCGCTCGGGTCAAGCAGGGGCCGGAGGATGCCAAGCAGCTGGTGGGCTTCTATACCGGCGCGGCCAGCGACCTCGATATCAAGGCCGATGGCGTGCCCGCGGTTACACTGGCAATCGCCAAAAAAGAGGGCTCCAACGGGGTCACCGTGGCGAATGCCATCAAGGAGCGGGTGGAGCATATCAAGGGGTCGCTGATACCGGACAACGTGGAGGTCAGCGTCACCCGCAACTACGGTAAGACCGCCGACGACAAGGTCACCGAGTTGATCTTTAAACTGTTTGTGGCGACCGGTTTTGTGTTCCTGCTCGTGTTGGCTGCATTCCGGGCGTTCAGGCCGGCCATCGTGGTGGTGCTGGTTATCCCGGTGGTCTTGCTGATGACCATCTTCAGCGCCTGGGTGATGGGCTACACCATAGACCGTGTCAGTCTGTTCGCGCTGATCTTCTCAATCGGTATCCTGGTGGATGATGCCATCGTGGTGGTGGAGAATATCTATCGACGCTGGTTGGAGGAGAAATCCACGGATGTGGTGACCGCGGTGGATGCAGTTAGAGAGGTGGGCAATCCAACCATTCTGGCGACCTTCACCGTGATTGCCGCACTGCTGCCGATGGGGTTCGTGAGTGGCATGATGGGGCCCTATATGGAGCCGATTCCTGCCCTCGGTTCTGTGGCGATGCTGATATCCCTGTTTGCCGCTTTCGTGTTCACCCCCTACCTGACCGTGTCCCATTGGCTAAGGCCGAGCATGCGTTACCTGGAGGTGGCCGGTGAGCGGGAACACAAGGAGGCGGAATGGCTGGAGCGCCTGTTCAAGCGCATTCTGATGCCGATGATCGAGACGCCGCGCAAGGCCAAGCTGTTCAAGCTGGTGATGTGGGGCACCTTCCTCGTCACCTGCTCATTCTTCTATTTCAAATGGGTGGCGGTGAAGATGCTGCCCCTGGACAACAAACCGGAATATTCGGTGGTGGTGGATATGCCGGAGGGTACCGCACTGCCGGTGACCGCCAATCTGGCCCATCGTATGGCTGAGAAGATCCGCGTCCTGCCGGAGGTTACCGCGGTACAAGTCTATGCGGGTACCGCCCGTCCATTCGATTTCAATGGCATGGTGCGTCACTACTATCTGCGCTCCGAACCCTGGCAGGCGGAGGTCCAGGTGCAGTTGCTGGATAAAACCGAGCGTGATCGCACCAGTCACGAAATCGCGGTCGACACCCGACAAATGTTGGGTGAGCTGATCAAGGGCAGCGGCGCAAAGATCTCGGTGGTCGAGATGCCCCCCGGTCCTCCGGTACTGCAATCGGTGGTTGCGGAAGTGCACGGACCTAGCCCCGAAGTCAGGCGCCAGGTGGTGCGTGATTTGACGGATACTTTCCAACAGACAGAGAGTCTGCGCGATGTGGATAACTACATGCGCGATCCCTATCAGTACTGGCGTTTTACCGTTGACACGGAAAAGTCGGTTCGCCGGGGTATCTCCGTGGATACCATCAACCGCAATCTCGGTATGGCCCTTGGCGGTTCGCCCCTGGGGGATGTCAAGCAGCGGGCCGGCCATGAGCCGATCAACATCATGATGCAGGTGCCCCTGGCCGAGCGATCGGAAGTCACCCGTCTCGGCGATCTTCCCATCCAGTCCAGCAGTGGTATCACCGTGCCACTCCGGGAACTCGGTCGTTTCGAACAAGTGATGGAGGATCCGATCATCTACCACAAGGACCTGCGGGATGTGGAGTATGTGGTGGCTGAAGTGGGGGGCAAACTGGCGGCCCCAGTGTATGGCATGCTGCAGGTGCAGGACCTGTTGGCCGAGCAAGAATATAGGGCGCCGGATGGTGTTGCCATCGAACCTGACTGGTTGGGTCCGCCCAAGAACGACTCCCAAACCGGTATCGAATGGGCGGGTGAATGGACGGTGACCTTCGAGACCTTCCGCGACATGGGTGCAGCCTTTGCCGTGGCGCTGGTGTTGATCTATATCCTGGTTGTGTGGGAGTTCGGTAACTTCCGTATTCCAGCCTTGATCATGGCCCCCATCCCGCTGACTTTGCTGGGTATCATTCCTGCCCACTTCATCTTTTTCCAAGCCGGCTGGGGCGGCGAGTTTACCGCCACATCGATGATCGGCTGGATAGCCCTCGCGGGCATCATCGTGCGTAATTCTATTCTGCTGGTGGATTTCTCCATTCATCAGGTACAGCAGGGTACTTCCGTGGTCGACTCCGTGATCATGGCGTGTAAGACCCGTACCCGTCCTATCATGATTACCGCCTTCGCCTTGGTGTGTGGCTCTTCGGTCATCTTTTTCGATCCGATCTTCCAGGGCATGGCGATCTCCCTGGCTTCCGGTGTGATGGTCTCCACTGTGCTGACACTGATCGTGATACCTTTAGGTTGCATAGCTGCCAGTAAGGACATTATGGAAGTCGCCGCCACTACTGCGCCGGCTGGCAGCAGTTTGGATGTTGATAGTGAACCAACATCAGAAGCCCCATTAGCTGCTGCCACTGCCGCGTCCCAGCCGGTTGTTGATAGCAAGCATGAGGTTAAGACGAAACCCTCCCTGCTTGGAAACATTTGGCAAAAGGCGCTTGCCGTCATCACAACGCTTTTCTATCTGATCAGGGGCATATTCCTGTTGATCGGGCAGTGGTTGAAGGGATTATTTGGCAAAGTTAAACCTGGACCGGGTCGCAAGCGAAGGGATGAGAGTGGAGGTGGAACAGCCGGTGGTTCGGGCAGTGGTGGTGAAGCCGCTTCATCTCAGGCCGATCCTCCTGTTGCCGAGGTTGAAAAGGTACCCGTGGCTGCGGCGCCCGCCGCCAGGGCGAAAACCAGAAGTAAAGGTTCGTCAAAGAAAAAAGTCGCCACCTCCTCGAAGGCT
>JBEVVS010000013.1:0-18942 GCA_040507005.1 Candidatus Thiodiazotropha sp. | reverse complement strand
AAGCAAAATCTGAGGGCAGCTCAGGGAAGAGTGTGAAACCGGTAAAGCCGGTCGCCAAAGCCAACCCTACAGGGGAGCAACGTGGAACGGTTAAGAAAAAACAGATTAAATCCGTTTCAAACAAACCGACAACCAGCAGCACGAAACAGAAGAAACGTCCATCGACGTTGAAAAAACAGGCAGCGAAGAAAAAGAGTCCTGCGGCAAAGAGCAAGGGTAATGGTTCTCCAGCATCCACTACTGCGCAGTCAAAGCCGGCCTCGAAGCCTGTCTCCAACGTGACGGAATTTCCGATACGCAAAAGAGCCGCCAGAAGAGGGATCAGGCTGAAGTAGTATTAGGAACTGTTAATCCCGCTTCCTGGTCCATTAAGACTAAACCCGGCCACTTCGTTGCCGATTACCAGTCAGTGAACGCCTGGTTTTGTTCCTATGGTCTATACTCATCTTGGCAATTTGGAGTGGTAGTTTGCGTATCGATGCATGGCTATGGTTGATCTCTCTCGCATGTCTGGTTGGTCTTGGTGATGTCCTGGCAAGGGAGCCCTATGGCGGAGCTAAGTACCGTAATCCGTCACAACAAGGATTCGTTTTTCAAGAAGAGCGTTATCGCTGGCGACCCTTGACTGATGAGGATGATCAACTGCGTGTTGATTCACCCGCTGAATCATTCAAGCAGCAACAATACCCCCAGTCTGTCTATCCGTCATCGGTCATCGATTATGCCGAGACACCGCCGGGCATTCCTCATGGTGTCTATCGCCCAGTAGAAGAGAGGCATACCATCACGCCACATATGGATGGGTATCGTTTTCGTACCCTAACGCCAAAAGAACAGCTGCGTATAAAACGCCGCAACGAAGAGTACAACCAGTCCAAACAGCCGCTTGCCAGTGAAAAGCGGATAATTCTCTCGACAGATGACTACGGTCTTACTGAAACCCAGCATCAGAAGGTATATAGGTTCCGTCCTGACAAACGATTGGATAAGAAACAGAATGCTGGGAATTGGAGGCCTAGAGATGCATTTCCATACAATCCTGCATTTACAGATGCCTATCAAGCACCCATCTTTCGCCCCGAATAGGTACTTCCTGGCAGTTGCTGTTGGCCTGCATCCCGAAAAACTAATCGACTTCTTACAAAAACAGTACCGTGATGGTTTTGTATAGGGCTGTTTACCGCTAAACTGTGCATTAAATTGGCACTGTTCGAGGGAGTTGCCGTCACAGCGATGTGGAATCCTTCGTACTGACCTAAATAAAAAAGCGATAAATTGAATTTTGGCTTGTGTCGGGTCTAGCTCCCTTCATAAACAGATGGTGGATCAAGCGAATAGGTAATCCAGATGATAAACAAGACGTACACACTGCTGATTTCCGGGTTAGTCTCCATCCTGCTGGTACCTTCCAGCTCTGCCCTGGAAGGCGTTGCCTATCCAGCCAATAGTCAGTGGCGGCCTCTCCCTGCTGACAGCGTTCAGCGGATTACAGGGGGGGGTGGCGCTCACCAAGCTCAACAGGATTCAAGGCGAGTCCAATGGACAGGGGGCAGTCACTATCCGCGGCATAGGGGGGATGCCTATAGTTTCAGGCCCTGGCAAGGTCAGCGTAGCAGAGCCTCTGGGCAATCGGGTTCTGAGCCAGGAGCACCCAACACCCGCACCGGGAACGGGTCTTACCCCTGGTCCATGCCTGAAGCTGGTTACTACAGGCCACAGCAAGTGGCTGCTCCCAATCAACCCTATAGAGGGCCCGCGACCCATGCCGCCTCTGGCGGTTACCCGGGTTATGGCGTGAACAATCGGTATAGGTTCAGGCCCATGGAGCGTGCGCGGCTAGGGGCTGCTCCAGCAAGGTGGACCTATCGACCGGCACAAATCGAGATTCCAAACCACTATGTCTATCGCCCGCTCAAAGTTAAACCTACCAGGCATACCGCGGACAGGCAGCGAGTTCGCCCGCCAACCGAACCTGTAATAGAGCCGTATGGAGTCAAACAATGGGATCCGATGCCCTATGGCTACCATCCTATGGGCACCCCCATGCCTTATTCTGCGCTACCATCCTATGACCCCTATCTCTACACGCCCAGGGACAACCGCTATACGGCGTATCGACCCAGCGAAAGATACTACTACGGTAACAGGCACAGCAGCAGATACCCGAGCCCGAGGGTCTACTCCAGTCCCCGATATACAGGCTATATGCCAATCAACAGGCATCGCTATCGTCCGATAACTCGACCTGTAACCGGCAGATATCCCTATCCCGTTCGGCCGGCTTGGATCGCCAGCAGTCCGTATCCGGCGCCGAACGACCCATGGCGGTCCCCAGCATGGTCCTATCCCAACACTATGACTCCTGCTTGGCAGCCTGCTATGGGCATGCCCTATCCCGGCATGCAACAGGCGATGCGGCACCCCGGCATGGCAAATCCGTATGGGATCAATTGGTATGATGGTCGGGGCGATGGTGAAGGGGCATGGTATAAGCTGGCAGGGCAGCAGGAGTGGCCAAGGGTTTCTCAATATTCACCCATGTACTGAGGTTGCAGAGAAGCTGAAGAGAGAGAATAGAAGCGCGCTGCATATTCCTGGTTAGGGGCGTAAGCTTCAACGAGAACATAACAAAGGGGAGTGTATGATCACAGTTATCGGGAGTCTGAAAGGAGGGTCCGGCAAAAGTACGGTGACCTTCAATCTGGCTGTCTGGCTGGAAATGGCGGAGGCTGAAGTACTGGTCATCGATGCCGATCCGCAGGCGACATTGAGTGATGTTTCAGAGGTGCGTTCCGAAGAGGGCTATGAACCCTTTCTGAAGATCAAGGATGCCTCTGCGCTGTCCAGGAAGAAACTCGCAGGTTATGATGAGGTATTGATCGATGTCGGTACATCCGATATCGATTCAATGAAATTGGCATTGGCACTGGCAGACCGGGTGGTAATTCCGGTACCTCCTTCACAGGCCGATATTTGGTCAACCCAGCGTTTCATCAACTTTCTCGATGAGGCGGTGGGTGGCGACCGTCCAGAATTGCTGGCATTCATCAACCGGGCCGATACCCACCATGCGATCAGAGAGTCCGATGAAGCCGCCGCCGCTTTGGTCACGCTGCCGGATGTGGATTTTATAAAATACCGTCTCTGCCAAAGAACGGTCTTTCGTCGGTCTTTCAGCGAAGGTCTCGCTGTTTATGAATTGGATCCGAGAGGAAAAGGCAGTAAAGAGTTTTATGCACTGACAGCTGCGCTGTATCCCAAATACATCAATCATTAGCAGGGCGTGAATCAGGTTCGATTTGGGATATTTACCTATTTGGTTGTTCTTTGGAGAGAGAGATGGGGATGATAAGAAATCTTTTTGCCCTGATTGGGTTGCTGGTAGTCATCGGTTCGGCTGCTATCTATTTTAAATACAGTAAGACATTGGAAGCCTTTGATCCTGGTGCCGGTCCCATGTTCATGGAGTTTGCCCAGGCCACCTTGTCTACCGGCAGTGTGGCTGAAGCGAGTATCTGGAAGATACCAGTGGAGGAGGGGCTCAGTTGGGAGGATGTGGAGGAGACCATGAAATTCGTCGCCAATGAGCACAACATGTCGAATGTCGGCGAGCTCCCCCTGTCCAAGGATATCGAGGCCAAGATGGGCTCGGAATATCGGTTTGTAAAGATCTATCTTTTCTGTAACTCATTGATTGCAGGTAAGATGCTCGATTATTCTGATGCCTATTCAGCCTATCTGCCCTGTCGCATCACCTTGATTGAGGACCTGCAGGGAAAACTATGGCTGACGGCGCTGAATATGGACATGATGATCTACGGAGGCAATCCGCTGCCAGACGAACTCAAGGAGTCGGCCCTACTGGTCAAGGAGCAAATTCTCGATATCATGAATCGGGGTGCGACAGGGGAGTTCTGACCTCTATAGATCTTGATCTGATGTGATAACTGCATGTTATTACTACAAAAAAACCGGGCCTAGGCGCGGTTTTTTCATGCCTGGTGATGTCTGCTTGGGATAGATTCTATTAGCGTATCAAGAGACTTTGATTGTGCTAAACGCTTGCTATGCTACTATTCGTAGTGACCAGAATTACAGAATTACTACTAGGTCGGGAAAAGTATGTTTGAGAAAAACGACCAGGATCCCCGAAATGATCGGGTGGAAGAGGGAGCGGCCGAGGCTGGCAGCAGGAACGGCCAGGACTCGATGGATCGCCTGTCAATGGCGTTTGAAACCAGCGCGCGTCGTTGGGAGCTGATCGTCTATCCATCGCTATTTGCCTTCATACTATTGGCGGCGTACGGCTTCTATCTGATTTTCAGTCTGGCTAAGGATATCCACTTTCTTGCCCTTAGCGTCGATTCCAACATGAACATCATGTCGAGCAATCTGATGACCATGACTGACAGTGTCAGTCAACTCTCAGCCAATGTGCGCACCATGGCGGTGAGTGTGGAATCGATGGCCCAGGATGTCAGAACCCTGGAACCCATGCTCACCAGCATGGATTCCATGGAAGAGTCGATCAAAACCATGACCCATGCCACCTATAATATCCAAAGGGATATGCATTCCATGAATTACAACATTCATGATGCTTCCCGGCCGATGACCTTTTGGAACTCCTTCATGCCCTGGTAATCCCATCCGGGAAGGGGCTAACTTATTCCGTGTGGAAATCGTAGTCGATGGAATCAGATGGTTCCTGTATGAAATAACCACGGATGTAGTTGACACCGATAGACCAGAGAATGGCCAGGCTGCTGGCATCTTCCACACCCGAGGCAATGGTCTTGATATTTTGTTCCTGAATCACTTCATTGAGATGATTCAAGCTGTCCTGCTTGTCTTGGTTTTCAAAAAGATCAGAGAGGAAAGAGCTGTGAAATTGAATGAAATCCAAGGGGAAACTGCTAAGAATGGCCTCGGGTTTTTTGGCTAAACCAAAATGGCCTAAACAGGATTTACATTTTATCTTTTTCAATCCTTCCGCCAGCTTCTGCAATTGATGCAGATGTGTACGAGCTTCACTGTCATCGAACTGAAAAGTGACCCATGAGCCTTTGGCTTCGTAGTCACGCAGGCAATCGCAAATAAACAGCAACAGGGTGTCGTCTTCCAGGGTTGATCCGGAGACGCTGATCAGAAAGTTGATCTTTTTACCCTGTTTGCGCTGTTTGGAGAGTTCATCAATGGCATGGCGTATGACCCAGCGATCCAGTTCCGGCATCCTGTTCAAGGCACCGACCTGACTGAGAAAATGTTCGGGTTGTATCTCCTCTCGACTCTCGTCAATCAGACGAACCGTAACCGCATAATTCTCCCTGGTATCCCCATGCAGGCTGACAATGGGTTGAAACGCCAGTTGAAACTGATCGTTTTCGAAGGCGTAACGAATCAGGTTACTCAGGTTGGCCTCACTGGCGGTTGCTTGCGAGTCTTCCGGTAACTGGGTGTCGGTAATGTAGAAATCATTACCACCATTGGAACGGGCATGCTCGCACGCATGGTAGGCTTGAGTGATGAAATCGTGACCACTGAGAACGTCATCGGATGAGAACACCACGCCAATGCTGCAGGTGGGATTGATATCGCTGCCGTTATCCTCAAAGTTGCTGGAAGCGATCAGCTTGCAGATTTCACGGGCCTTTTCTTCAGTGGCCCCCATCTCCCGGGTTGCGCTGAGGATGGTAAAGGTATGATCGCCGAAGCGTGCAAGGATATCCTCTTTTGAGACATGTTTGCGCAGCTCGGCGGCAATTTGCAGCAATAGTGCATCGCTCGTCTTAATCCCTGTTTTGCTGCGTATCTCAGTAAAATTATCCAGGGTAACGTAGAAGAGTGTCTGGGGACTCTCACCGCGATCGAAGTGGTGTTTCGCCTCTTCGTCCAGTTGACCAATGAAATATTGACGGTTGTAGAGACCTGTCTGCACATCTTGGGTACTGAGCAGGCGAAGTTTCTCCTCCACCTCCCTGGAGATCGATTGATCGCGGATGATAACCTGTGTGCAGGACTCGCCATCGATACTGGCGGGTGTAAAATGGAGCTCCGCGCTGAACTCGCTGCCATTGTCGCGAACGCAGGTGGTTTTCATCTCGCTGGAATGCTCGGTATCGGCACTCAGTTTACGCAATAACTTCTTGAAAGGCTGATGTTCGGCCGATGCAATCATATCCAGGATCGGGAGACCCTCTATCTCATCCTCTCCAGCAAGCCCGAACAGCTCCAGGTAGGCGCGATTGGCAGTGACATGCATACCTTCATGCACGTATGCGATGGCATCCCGGGAACTTTCCGTCAGCGTATCACAACGCTCCTCGGCCTCTTCGAGTTGTCGTTCCAGGCGTTGCAGACGGCGCACTGCGCTGAGGTGTTTGTGTTCGCGTAGTATTACCTGTACCAGATGCGCGTGGTTCTTACGTTGTACCAGGTCTGTAATGCCCTGCTTCATCAACTCGAGCTGCATCTCCTCGTTGGGTGCGTCACTGATTGCGATCACCGGAATGATAGGATTGATGGCGCCGATGAGTGCGAACAGCTGGGTGGTGTCCAAGGCTTCGTTATCGAGTGTGTAGATCAGCAGATCGAGGGTCTTTTTCTCTTTCAGTGCGGAGCCCAGCTGATCGGCATCATGATCGATTCGAGAGCCGTGGGCTGGATTGCCGTTGTTGCGTAAAGCATCTAGGCAGGCCTCCACCTCCGGTGTCGTACTGCCTATTACCAATAACTCAATTGCTTCTTCAGGCATCTGGAATCATCCTGTTTCTTTCATGACATCAAGCCGCGTCGACGAATTTGCGTCGTTGTCTTACGGCATCGGCCAAGGTTTCCAATAGTGGTTCGCTGTCATCCCAACTGATACAGGCATCCGTAATACTCTGACCATAGGTCAAGCTCTCACCTTCTATTCTGTCCTGTCTTCCCTCAACCAGGAAGCTCTCAATCATGGCTCCCATTATACGCTGGTCACCACGTGCGATTTGACTGGCTACATCACGTCCAACCAACAACTGCCGGGGATGTTGCTTGCGACTGTTGGCATGACTGAAATCGACCATCAATCTGGGTTTCAGGCCATTGCCTTCCATCTCTTCAGCTGCGATGTTGATGCTCTCCGAATCATAGTTGGGGCGGGTGCCGCCCCTGAGAATAATGTGGCAGTCTGGATTGCCGTGAGTTGAAAAGATAGCAGACCTGCCCTCCTTGGTGACCGAGAGAAAATGGTGGGGGCGGGAAGATGAGCGGATGGCATCGAGGGCAACCCGCATGCTGCCATTGGTTGCATTTTTAAAACCGACCGGGCAGGAGAGGCCCGAGGCGAGTTCGCGATGGGCCTGACTTTCGGTTGTGCGTGCACCGATAGCGCCCCAACTGATCAGGTCGGCGATATATTGCGGGCTTATCAAATCCAGGTATTCCGTGCCGGCTGGAATCCCGAGATTATTCAGATCCAGGAGTAATTTTCTCGCCAGACGCAAACCGGTGTTGATCTCGAATCTGTCATCAAGCGTAGGATCGTTGATCAGTCCCTTCCAACCTACAGTGGTGCGGGGTTTTTCGAAATAGACCCGCATCACCACCTCCAGGTCAGCCTTCAGCCGCTCACGCACCGGCTGCAAACGCTGGGCATATTCCATGGCGGCATTAGGGTCGTGTACTGAACAGGGACCAATAATGACCAATAGCCGGTCATCTTCAGCATGCAGAATCTGGTGTATGCGTTGCCGCGCCATATACACGGTATCGGCTGCCTTATCTGTGATAGGTAGCTCCTGATGAATCTGAGCAGGAGGGCTCAGTTCTTTGATTGCCTTGATACGAAGGTCGTCAGTCTGTTTCATGGGTTGATGTTTAAATGCGGATCAAATAAACATGGGATTATACATGCATCGCATGAATCGGCGATAAATGATTGGTCGCGGTATGAGAAGAGTGTGAGTCTCTTTGAAACACACTACAAATGAGAGTGGAATTGCTGCATGAAATGCGTGGTTTTCGGATCGCTATTGCATGGCAATGGGAAAAGGTCTGAAATCTGCTTATTTCGTCAGGGCCATGAACAATCTTGGTAACTGTTCCGGCAGATGTTCAACCCGGTCGATGATCGTGAATTGATGGCCGAAGATATCTCTCACATATTCATCCGCCTGGGGATCCAGGTTGATGCAATAGGTATAGATACCCTCCTGTTCCGCTTCCAATACCGCCTTCCGGCTATCTTCTATAAGTAGACGGTCATCATGGACATCGATGTCGGCGGGCTCGCCATCGGTGAGAATCAACATCAGTTTCTTATCCGCCTGTCTGGCGCCGAGGTAGTGGGAGGCGTGGCGAATGGCGGCTCCCATGCGGGTCGACCAGCCGGCCTGCATGGCGGCCAGACGCCCCTTGACCGCGTCGTTCCACTGCTCGGTATACCCTTTGATGTGCTGATAGCGTACTTCATGCCGGGTGTTGGACGAGAAGCCGGCGATAGCGAAGCTATCACCCAATTGCTCGATAGCCCAGCCCAACAGGGATACCGCCTCCTGGCTGAGTTGCAGGATCGACTGCTGGCTGCCTTGGGGTATCTGATCCACCGATTCGGAGAGGTCGATGAGCAGCATCACTGCAATATCGCGCCCGTCGTTGCGATGGCTCATGTTGATTCGGGGGTCGGGATTATGACCGCTCTTGTATTCGATTAAGGAGCGGATCGCCACGTCCAGGTCGAGTTCACTACCCTCTTCCTGATAACGGATGCGCACATATTGTTGCGGCTTGAGTAGGTCCAGCAGGCGTTTCAGCTGTTTGGCCAGGGCTTGGTGTTTGTGCAGAAGGGCATCGATGTATCCCGCATCTCCCGGGGGGTGGAGGCTCTCATAAAGGCTCACCCAGTCGGGATTGTAGGTCTTGCTCTTGTAGTCCCATTCAGGGTAGTGGCGGGGCGGCAGGCCTTGGATATCCTGGTCCGAGGTTTTGCGTTTTTGCTCCGCATCGAACATCTCCTCCTCATCCCCCTCTTCGATGTAGATCCACATATGACGGTTGTCATCCCGGTAGCTCACTTCGGTATCGGTGAAATAGACATTGGCGGAGAGATCCGCCTGGCGTCGGGTGCGGGCGATATAAGAGATGGCGAGTGCCGCCATCTCCTGGGTGCTTGAAGTGGAAACGGCCAGGGCCTCCTGGAAGCGATTCAGAAACTCCAGCAGATCCGGATTGGTGTAGCCGTGCTGTGGGTTCATTGCGGCATAGGAGAACATGGCCAGGCGATGGCGAATGCAGGACTCAACTTCAGGGTCGCAGTCTTTCTCGTGGGGATAGGGGTGCAACTTCAGCAGGATCTTGCGAAGACCCGGATACTCCCGGGTAGCGAGGAGATCGACCCTGGCATCCTCGAAGGTCTCGATGGCAACCCGTTGGAAGGGGCTGTAGTTGTCCGCTACCACTTGGGTGGTCCAGCGCTGATGGGCGGCCACGTGGGCCAGCAGGGCGCGGTAGCGATCGATGCCGGAGACCTGATGCAGATCGTCATAGACATCGGGTATGCGTATTCCCAGGGAGTCGAAGTAAGGCATGGGTTTGCGCAGTTCGTCGAAGCCTTCAGAGTAGGGCACGAAGTGCGCCTTGCTCCGCCACAGGGATCGCAAATAGAGATCGAGTTTGCGCTCATGGTCGGCGAACAGGGTACCGTGCCGCTCCCGCTGCAGGATAGCGCGGCTGTCGGCGGACTGGAGGCTGAAGTAGTCGATCTGCCGTTGCGGATGGGTACGGTAGTTGCGGATGCCGTAATCGATCCAGTTGCTCAACCCCTCCAGGGAGAGCTGGCTCAACAGATAGGGGACCTTTTTCAGCAGATCCGGCAGTGATGGACTGGGTATGGTGGTATGAAAGCCGTGAATGGAGCCGGATGTCTGCTCCATCATATGGAGGATGATATTGATGAATCGCTGCATCATCTCCAGGCTGCCCAGTCTGCGGCTGGCCTCCGGGAGCATCTGCAGAAACGGCAGGATTCCCTTACCGTTGGGGCTGCGTGACAGTTTCCATACGCTTTGGGCGGTGAGCTCGATGATCGCTTCACCGGTGCGCGCAGCGATCTCGGGAAGCTCCTCCAGGAAGACAATCACCGGCTCCACCCCGCGGCCGATCTTGCAGCAGAGCGAGGCACCCTCCAGATAGGCCTCGATCCCCCCTTCGCTGAGGTGGCGGCGGGCGTTGGCCATGCAGTCGTCGAAGATCGGGTCGATCTCCTTGAAACCGCAGTTGAGTCGTTCTCTATCTGACATCATCAGGTTGTTGGTAAGAAAAAAGTCCGCAAATGAACGCGAATGAACGCCAATGGGTTGTGTTAATTTGCTGCGCTCCTGTGACCGCGTAGGGTGCGGCTTGCCGCACCGGTTGCTCCGTTATCGAGGTAAATGGTGCGGCGAGCCGCACCCTACGCAATAGAGAGACCGGGCGTAATAAATACAAATACCATTTGCGTTCATTCGCGTTCATTTGCGGACTTAATTAAAAAAAAATCAGCCGAACACAGCCTCGATGGCGTGGTCCAGGGTGGCGACTATGTCCTTGTCGTCGGTGATTGGTCTCACCAGGGCCATGCGGCAGGCAGCCCGGGGCTTGATGCCTCGTTTGACCAGTCTGGCGGCATACACCAGCAGTCGGGTCGATATGCCTTCATCCAGGCCGTGTCCTTTGAGGTTGCGTGCCGTCTCTCCGATCTTTACCAGATGGGTGGCGGTGGTTGTGTCGATACCGGTCTCCTTGGCGATGATCGATGCTTCCAGTTCAGCCGGGGCATAGTCGAAATCGAGTGCGGAGAAGCGCTGTTTAGTGGACTGTTTGAGATCCTTCATCAGGCTCTGATAACCCGGGTTGTAGGAGATCACCAGCTGAAAATCCTCATGGGCATTGATCACCTCCCCCTTTTTATCCAGGGGCAGGGAGCGTCTGTGATCAGTTAGGGGATGAATCACCACCGTGGTGTCCTGGCGCGCCTCCACTACCTCATCCAGATAGCAGATGGCACCGATGCGCGCGGCCACGGTGAGGGGGCCGTCCAACCAACGGGTGCCCTCACTGTCGAGTAGATAGCGGCCCACCAGGTCAGAGGCGGTCATGTCCTCGTTGCAGGCGACGGTGATCAGGGGCTTGTTGAGGCGCCAGGCCATGTGTTCCACGAAACGGGATTTTCCGCACCCGGTGGGACCCTTGATCATCACCGGCAGGCGTTCGGCATAGGCCGCCTCGTAGAGTTCTAACTCATCCTCCTGCGCCTGGTAGAAGGGTTCCTCGTGGATTTGGTATTGCTCAATGTCGGCACTCATGGTGACTCCGGTTGCATGACTAAGGCGGACGTCCGCTGCATTCTACTAGATCGCGTAGGGTTAATCCCCTGTGCGAGCTAGAGGTCTCGGTATGAAGAGGTCCGCAAATGAACGCGAACTCAAAAAAAAGCCCCCATACGGGGGCTTTAAATTCCGGATGGCATTGGAGTGCAGTTCTTATTTGTGCACGCCCAATTTTTCACGCCAACCTGGGAAGATGGCATCCGCATCGTGGGGGAAGGACTCGAAGGCACGGGCAAACTCTTGGTGCTCCTTGGCCCACTCGATGGGATCCGCACCGGCCTTCCAGCACTCATAGGCCTGGCGCAGGGAAGTGGCGCCAGCCGCAGGACTGTCGATGTGGCCGTAGGAACCGCCACCCGCGGTGTTGATCACGTTGCCATGACCCAGGTTCTCGAAGAAACCGGGCAGACGCAGGGCGTTCATACCGCCGGAGATGATCGGGGTGGTGGGTTTCATGCCATACCATTTCTGGTTGTAGGCAGGACCCTGGTACTCGTCGCGCTCGATGATGTAAGCGATGGCACGGTCGTCTTTGTCACCCTCCATCTTGCCGTAACCCATGGTGCCGACATGGATACCGGAGGCACCCTGCAGACGGGACATCTTGGCCAGCACATAGGCGGTGTAGCCGCGTTTGGAGCTGGGAGAGGTGACGGCGCCGTGACCGGCACGATGGTAGTGCAGATACTGGCCGGGGAAGTAACGGCGGGCGGTGGTCACCATGCCCGGGCCACCCACATAGCCGTCCACCAGGAAGGCCACCTTGTCGGCGTCGGCGCCGAAGGCCTCGAGAATGAACTCGCCGCGGGCAATCATCTCGGCGTGGTCATCGGCGGTGATGTTGGCGGAGAAGAGCTTGGCCTCGCCGGTCTCGTCCATGGCGCGCTTCATGGCATCGTAGACCAGGGGATAGACCTTTTTCGCAGGGCAGAAGACCTGGTTGCCCTGGGGTTCGTCGTTCTTGATGAAGTCGCCGCCGAGCCAGAACTGGTAGGCCGCTTCGGCGAAAGGCTCTGGACGCAGACCCAGTTTCGGCTTGATGATGGTACCGGCGATGTAACCGCCGTCCACCACCGGGCGACCCAGCATGCGCCACAGGTCGGAGATGTCCTTGGCCGGACCGTCGAACAGCTGGATGGCCCGGGGCGGCATGTAGAAGTCGTACATCTTGGCGTGTTCCACATCACCCATACCCTGGTTATTACCGATGGTCAGGGTGAGGAAGGAGACCAGCATCATGCGGCCGTCGATCATGTTGCGATCGAACAGGTCGATGGGGTAGGCGATGCGCATCTCTTCGGTGGCTTCGTCGATCATGTAGACCAGGGCATCCACACCCTTGGTGAAATCGTCAGTAGTGGAGACTTCAACGTTGGTGCCGGTGGAGGATTCTGCTGCAAAGTGGGCAGCGGCCTCCAGATAGCCGTAACCGCTCTTGGGCTTCATCTTGTAGGCGCACAGGATATGCCCGCCGCCAGCGATGAGGTCCTCTTCCTTCAAGCTGAGGTCCGAGTAACGGGATGATTGGTCTAATGCCATTTGTCTACTCCAAATAAAAGAATCTGTCAGTGGGAGAAGCTGTGTTTCTCTCCATTAACCCCAATTCGTTTGGGGAATTGGGTGCAAACCTTACATTTGTTGTGTTTATAAGTAAACCTAAAAGATTCTTATGTTTATTATAAGTAATAGCTTATCTATGGTGTGGTTACACAAGAAATGATGCAAAACGGCGCAGCCAGGGTATCTAGCATCTATGCATGAGTGGCTGTAGTCGGTGGTGCCGGATCTGGAAGATCCAAGCCAGATCCTCCGTTGCAGCCATTAACCGGGTTCAACGGCACTGATGTCAAATCGGTATAATATGTGAGAGACAGCAATTCCAATTTGAACCAAGCGATAATTTTCACTTCACCGTCAACAAGAGCAACTATTCAAAAATGGCAGAAAAGCGATATCACGGTATAGACAAGGATCCCAAGGGCGCCATGAATCCCACCGGCAACATTATTCGTGACGCCTGGGTATTTGGTTTGATCCCTGAGACTGAGACCTGCGAAGGTTGGTTGGTGCAGGGCATAGACGCCCTCTATGACAAGGTCACCAAAGAGTGGGAAAAATATGGGCACCTGGTGTCGAATCTGCCGCCGGAACTGGCGCAGAAGCACAGCCGCATCTATCAGCAGGCGGTTGCCGAAGCCAAGGCCAAGGGGTGGAATCCGGAACTGGGTGATAACGACTGAGTATTAGGGACTGTTAAGACTAATCCAATGCACCCTGCTGGAGCTGTTTTTGCTCCCAGTAAGGCAGAATAAGCGTGGTGTAGCATGAGTGAAAGACTTAGCGAGATCTTCTTTCGACCCGATGAAGTCGCCTGCGAACGTCTGACCATTCCGTCACCCCTCTATAACCAGTGCCGGTTGATGCTGTCACGCTGCCAGTATGAACATGTATTCATCCCGGTGCGGACGATGCAGATCCAGGCGGTGATCGATGAGGATGAGGTGATCTTTGTGGACAACCAGGCCTACGCCGTGCGTGATGGTGAGGGGGGCAAGCTGATCCGGCTGGCCTGGAAATTTCGTCGTGACCAGGAGCGGGAGAGTCTGACAGATCCGGCCCCCATCGATTTGATCTACTATGATGATCGGGCACGGGAGCTGCACACACGTCTGATTGGCGAGTTCAAAAAGGCCCTTGATATCGTGGAGGAGCGCTCTAAAGAGAAGGGTTGTGAGGCGCATACGATGAAGGTGTTGCCGTTTTCCAAGGCGTGAAGGAACTAGGTTAATAAACCGGATTGTTTAATGCGTCGTGGCCTATGTAGCGTGCGGTTTGCCGCAGCAAAAAAATCTACATGGCAGCTACATATCTGGAGGAATTAACGGTGCGGCAAGCCGCACCCTAGGGTTCTTGTGGTGGTTATCCGGTCAGCGCGGCAAAAACGCTCGGCAAACGCTCCGGCAGACGCTCCACATCGTCCACGATGGAGTAGCCGTTCTCACCGAAAATTCTCGCCACATAGCGGTCCGCGTTGGGGTCCAGGGTCAGGCAGTAGGTGAAGACTCCCTGCATGGCCAGGTCTTCCACCGCCTTTTTGGCGTCGTGGCGCAGATACTGGGGATCCCGTTCATCGATATCGGCCGGTTCGCCGTCAGTCACCAGTAGAACCAGACGCTTTTGCGCATTCTGCTGGGTCAGGTGCCAGCCGGCGTGGCGCAGGGCCGCGCCCATGCGGGTGGAGAGGCCGCCCTGCATGCCGGCCATACGGGATTTGGCCTCATCGTCATAACTCTGTTCGAAATCTTTGAAGCGGTAGTACTGTACGTCATGGCGACCGTCGGAGGCGAAGCCGTGCACCGCGAAGTTGTCACCGATGGAGTCGATGGCCCAGGCGAGCAACCCGGCCGATTCCCGGGTAAGGTCCAGGATACTATCTTGATCCTCGTAACCCTCTTCACCCTCGGCAATATCGCCGATCTTCTCGTTGGTGGATTCAGAAAGATCGAGCAGCAGCACGATGGAGAGATCACGGATATGGCGGGTGATGCGGATGTTGATCCGCGGGTCGGGCATGACCCCGCGACGGATGTCGACCATCGCCCTGATCGCCGCATTCAGATCCAGCTCCTCACCCTCCTCGTAACCGCGGCGTCTTACTATGCCTTGGGGTTGCAGCGCATCGATCAGATGGCGAATACGTGAGGCGATGGGCTTATGCTTGGTGAGGATCTCGTCCATGATCTCGGGATCGCCCCGCCTCTGCTTACGTTCGATGACCGTGGCCCAGTCGGGACGCGCCAACTGTACATGGTAATCCCACTCGTTGTAGTGGAAGGGGTCGGAGACCGGCTCCACACCTTCCATCTGGTTATAGCTGATCCCCATATCTTCATAGGGGAAGAGTTCGGTGGCCAGCACCAGGATCTCATCCGGGTTGTCATGGGTCATCTCCGAGTCCAGGTCGTTGACGAACTCCATCAGACTGACATAGCGGCGCACCGTCTGTTGGGATGAGGGCAGGTAGTCGATGCCCTGGGACTCGAACATGTTTTCCGAGAAATCCCAGAAATAGCGATTATCGTCCCGGTAGGGGATCGGCCACTCGGTCAAGATGCGCACACTGGGGATCTTGGCGATCTCCACGATCTTGTTGTAGAAGTCGACCCCGGCCATCCAAGAGAGGCGTGGATCGTAAGGATCCTGCTCCAGTTTGGCGACGAATTCGTCGGCCACCTGGTTGATGACTTCGAGCTCATCACGATAGTCGGGATCCATGATGGCGCGGGTGGTGCGCAGCATCAGGTCCATGGTCTCGTGGGGTTTGCTCAGCTCGTCATTCTCCCCCGGCTCGGCAGTGAAAAACTGCAGCCAGAGTTTACGCAGCCCCGGGAACTCCCTGTAAGCGAGATACTCCACGCGGGCATCCTCGAACAGCTCAATCATGCGCATCTGTGCTTGCGAGAGCTGCTCTGCGGAGATCGGTTCACGGGTATAGACCATGTGCGCTGCGGCATGGGCCGCAGTGGCCCGGTAGACCTCCATGCCGTCGATGCCGCAGAATGGATCGAAGGCGTCAGGTACGTGGATCTGGAAATCCTCGATATAGGGTCGAATGCCCTGGCGCGACTCGAAATCGCCGGCGGTGGGACGCATGAAGAAGGCCCGGGCCCAGAGCGCACGCAGGTAGAAGTTGAGCTTGCGTTGGTTATCGATGAACAGGGTGCCGCGACGCTCGGACTGGAGAATCGATCGGGAGGACTCGGTCTGCAGGCCGAAGTAGGCCAGCTGTCCGTCAAGGTCGCGCTGATGGGCCTGTGCACCCCACATCACCCATCGGCGCAGGCCACCAAGGGTCAGCTTGGAGAGCAGTTCGTCCAGGTTCTCCATCATCGGGCGCAGGCCCCGCGGTGCCTTGCCGGTCATCTGGTGCAGCAGCTTGAGGAAACCGCGCATGACCTCCGCATCCCCCAGGCGCGAGGCCGCCAGTGGGAGACTGGCCACGATCAGGGTGATCACGCTGCCGGAGGTATGGGAAGCCAGTTTCATCATCGCCTCAACGATGTCGGGGATGATATCTTCGCCCACCTCTTTGGAGACGCCAGGCATCTCCTGCACATAGGTCAGCACCAGATCTTGACCGCGACCGAGGGTGCAGAAAGCCCGCATACCTTCCAGGTAGTTCTGCAGACCCCGCGGAGACATGACCCGTTGTGCCTCGTGATAGGAGGATTCGAGCGCCTCGAGGTGCTCGTGGTCACTCTCATCCAGGCAGTTGATGTATTCTGAAAAATCTACGCTCATGGCTGTTTACCACAAAAGGTGCGCAAGCGCGTATGGACAATCACACCGGAGACAGCCCCGGCGCAGCCAGGTGTAAGGATCAAAAATAGGTATTGACCGCTGCACTCAATGTATCGCGCATATCCGAATCGTCGGTCAGCGGTGTCACCAGTGCCATCTGACAGGCGGACTGGGGATCTATACCCTTGGCTACCAGTTGTGCCGCGTAGACCAGCAGGCGTGTGGACATGCCTTCATCCAGACCGTGGCCCTTCAGGTTGCGGGAGCGATGTGCGATCTGTACCAGTTTCTCGGCCACATCCCGCTCGACGCCGGACTCGTGAGCGACGATTTCGGTTTCAATCTCCGTCTCCGGATAGTCGAAATCCATGCCGCCGAAACGCTGCTTGGTGGACTGTTTCAGGTCTTTCATCAGTGACTGATAACCAGGGTTATAGGAGATAACGATCTGGAAATCGGGATGGGCCTTGACCAGTTCCCCCTTCTTCTCCAGCGGCAGCTCCCGACGGTGATCGGTCAAGGGATGGATGACCACGGTGGTGTCCTGGCGGGCCTCCACCACCTCATCGAGATAGCAGATGGCACCGATGCGGGCGGCCACGGTAAGTGGGCCATCCTGCCATTTGGTACCGTTGATATCGAGGAGGAAGCGGCCGACCAGGTCTGAGGCGGTCATGTCCTCGTTGCAGGCTACGGTGATCAACGGCTTTTGCAGCTTCCACGCCATATATTCCACGAAACGGGACTTACCGCAGCCGGTGGGACCCTTCAACATGACCGGCATGCGAGCATCGTATGCGGCCTGATACATCTCAACCTCATTCTGCACGGGGCGGTAATAAGGCTCCTCTTTGATCGAATACTGATCGCTGTCGATATCGCTCATCTTCCTCTCCGGGTCTGCTTGGAGTTTTGAGTTTTCAATTATGGATTTTGCCTGCAGGGTAAAGACCCATAATTCAAAACTGAAAGGAGTATCAAGAACCCCGCCCGCCAAAATAACGGGGGCGGGGTCTTGTCAGCTAAATTTCCTCGCAGAAATCAGGCCGGGGTACCGCGGTAGATAACCATCGCCGCACCGGCGCACTGGGCGTAGTTGTCCAGTCCCAGCAGACGCACATGGTTGTCCGGGTGCGCCTTGTGGCAGGCATCGCACTCGGCCAGGATGGCGTCCACATCGGTCTCACCGAACATGGGCAGCTTCCACATATACCAGTAGCTGCCGGTCGCGTTCTGCGGCTCGGTGTGCTCGATGGATGGATTCCAACCCTTGGATACGATGAACTCGATCTGGGTGCGGATCTGCTCAGGGCTCATAGAAGGCAAGTAGGAGAAGGTCTCGAACTTGCGGCTGTTGGTATCTTCCAGGCTGGAAGCGTAATCCTGCATTTCACTCATTTGTCTATACCTCTAAAAATTGGTTTCGAACTCGTTAAGGTTGAGTCAGGGTGGGGCCGGCTGACCGCCGGCGATCATCTCCCCCGCCACTGCTGTGGCCAGGCCCCTCTCCTGCCTTAGTCCATTACTTATGAGAAACGTCCAGCTTGTCGACGGTATCGAATTCGAATTTGATCTCTTTCCAGGTCTCCATGGCGGCTTTCAGCTCAGGACTGTGGCTGGCAGCATTGGTAAGGATGTCCTTACCTTCCTTCTCCAGCTCGCGGCCCTGGTTACGGGCTTCGACACAGGCTTCAACCGCAACACGGTTGGCAGCCGCGCCAGCAGCGTTGCCCCAAGGATGGCCCAGGGTGCCGCCGCCGAATTGGAGTACGGAGTCGTCGCCGAAGATGCTCACCAGTGCCGGCATGTGCCAGACGTGGATACCACCAGAAGCAACCGGCAGAACGCCGGGCATGGAGCCCCAGTCCTGGTCGAAGAAGATGCCTCGTGAACGGTCTTCCTTGATGTAGGAGTCGCGCATGATGTCGATCCAGCCCAGGGTTGCGTCACGATCGCCTTCCAGCTTGCCCACGACAGTACCGGAGTGGAGGTGGTCACCACCGGAGAGACGCAGGATCTTGGTCAGTACACGGAAATGGATACCGTGGTGAGGGTTACGGTCGAGTACCGCGTGCATGGCGCGATGGATATGCAGCAGCATGCCGTTGTTCTGACACCACTGTGCGAGCTGGGTGTTGGCTGCCCAGCCGCCGGTGATGTAGTCGTGCATGATGATCGGCGCACCGATCTCTTTGGCATACTCGGCACGACGCATCATCTCGTCAGCCGTCGGTGCGGTTACGTTCAGGTAGTGACCCTTGCGCTCACCGGTCTCTGCTTCGGCCTTCTGGATCGC
>JBEVVS010000023.1:0-78933 GCA_040507005.1 Candidatus Thiodiazotropha sp. | reverse complement strand
GTCAATTGTTTGTCTAGGTTATATTCGTAGCGGGTTATATTCGTACCCATTCCAATATCAGGTGGTGTATAACTCCCTTCGAAATCGATGTGTGTGTAATCAAACACATGTGCGGCCTTACCCGGTGGTATCACCGCCGCAAGATTACCTTTTTCGTCATAACTGTACCCGATAACACTTCCATCGGGTAAAGTCTGCTCAGTAATCTGCCCAGAAGAATCGTGTTCAAAACCATAAAGTCTGTCAAGTTGATCAGTTATTGAACTGATGTAACCATCTTGTCCATAGTCGACGATAATTCGACGCTCATCTACCCCATCACCTGTACTTACCCTACTGATTCGGCCTCGAGTATCGTATTCAAAAAGGATCGGCGCTAAATCTGCAGCACGAACAAGGAGTGGGCTCTCTTGAGGATCTATAGTTTTCTGGTAAATCCGACCTTGCGGAGTAGTATAAGTATACGTTAGTGCCTCAGCATCATAGTGAAGAGTGCTATTCCGGCTATTCGTATTATAACGAGTAGTTAAACTTGTCATAGAAAATGGGTCTGTCACATCTTCAAAGACAACAGATTCAATCATTTCTAACTGCCTTATCCTTCCCTGTGGTGTTTCAACGTTTACTGTGCCCTGATTTCTTGCAAGCCAACCAAATCGTTGATTCGTCGAATAGTCTATAATAGTGGAGAGGCCATCAGCATCCGTTATCTCCTGGTGTGCCCATGCGCCGGCACTATCAATTACTCTCCGTTGAGTCGTGCCATCCGGATTTGTCTTTAAACGTATCTCTTCACCATTATCAACCATGGTTGCCTGATATCTAGTTACCTGCCCGAGCGATGTCCTAAGTTCTACCTCATAACCTGTTTCGAGTGGTGTCCTATCTAAATAGTAAACACCATCTGCATAATTTTGATCACTGATTAATCGCCCATGTTCATCGTATGACTTTCGAGATATATTGTCTTTAGGATCGATCACTGACGCTAGCAGTCCATCATCAGTGTACTCAAACTGATAGCTTTCTTCGTTTGGATTAGTCAAGCTTGATATATAACCATTAGCGCCTAAGACAAAGGTAGTTCTTTGTCCATCGGGGGAAACAATCGCATTTAGTGCCCCATCCAAGCTCCGCTCGACCAGGGTTATATTGTTATAGCCATCGTATATCTCTACCACATATCCGTTGGAATCATACGTAAAACGAAACAAATCTGCGCCCGTAATTGTTGAGATTGTTCGAAGATGCCGGCCAAGTTCATCGAACTCATAAAGTTCTTCTCCATTTTCAGAAGGAATATGAAAAGATTCGCCAGTATAAGCACCCATAGTCAACGTTATTGCCCTTAATCGTTGATTTGTACTATCAACTACGATCAGTTGTTCATCTTTACTGAACAGAATATCGGTGGGTTTCGCTAAAGATGCCGTACTTGCCGGTCCTAGATCGCCAGAGTCTCCATTTTCTCCATTACCAGCTGCTGTCGTTATTGTTCCTCCAGAATTCACGAAACGAATCCGGTGATTTGTACTGTCTGCGATATAAAAACTTCCATTATTTAATACAGTAACCGCTGTTGGATTGTACAATTGGGCATTCAATGCAGATCCATAGTCACCACTATAACCTTGATCACCGTTACCAGCGACTGTTGATATGATTCCTTGCTTATCGATTCTTCTAATTCGATGGTTCCTCATATCTGCTATAAACAAGGAACCATTTGGACCAATTGATATACCTCTAGGGTTATTAAGTGAAGCATCTACAGCATCGCCACCATCACCGCTAAAACCCTCTGTACCATTTCCTGCAAAGGTGGATATCACTCCGTCTACAGATACTCGTCTTATACGATTATTCCCTGCATCTGCGATATAGAGGGTACCATCATTCAATGTTAAGATTGCTGTTGGTGAATTCAGAGAAGCTTCTATTGCAGAGCCCTCATCCCCTGAGAATCCTTCTATTCCATTACCCACAACAGTACTAATCAAACCATACTGATCAATCATTCGGATTCTATTGTTGCCCTGATCTACGATGTAGATATTACCGTTAGGGCCTAGGTTTACATCAGAGGGATTATGCAACTGCGCCTCAACAGCTAGCCCACCATCACCGTTTGATCCGCGATCCCCCGTACCGGCAATAGTGGTTCGCTGTCCAGAAGATGATATTTTAATAACTCGATCATTCGATGTCTCGGCAATATAGAGATTACCAGCGTCATCAATTGCGATTTTATCCAGGTAGCTTTGCATTCTAACCTTATTTTCAATTATGTAACCAATATTGGTTGCATCAATTTTCTCCCCAGTTCCCTTTAATAAGGTCTTGTTTATCGGATTATAGTTATGATGAAAGTCAAAACTCCATCCACCAAATCCTAGCTTAATCGCCTCATCTGGTACCTGGCTGTTATCTGCGTACAAACCTGATTTCCATTCAGACAAAAAAATGATTTCGCTATTATCCCGATCCACACCAAGTCTAATTCTATTATCAGAGTTTCTGATTCTGCCAAAACTTCTTGCAAAAGAGTCGGATGAATCAACACCATAATATTGAGCGGTATAAACATATTTAACAGATGCAGAAATCGGAGTATCACCAATGGGTCTACCATATGCATCTTCACCATCCACCTCAACAATGTAATACAGATCCGGTTCAGGTGAAAAAACCAAAGACTCTCTTTTTCCCGCAACATTAAGCTCTAGTTCAACTCGTTTCAAAGATGATGGGGGCGCATTTTCAATCAAATTTATCCTAAACTTATCGTTTCTCAACCAACCCCTTGCCCTATTACTTCGGTAATTCAATGAATAGGGCGTCCCCGCAAGGCTGTGTGACTCACCCAATACCTGACTTTGGCATTCAATGATAGAGTTACATTCTTTATCAGGTTTTCTCTTATTTTTCTTTTTTATCGGCGGCGGATTTCTCGGCGGCGGAGGTGGCGGCGGCGCTGCATCTTCTGGCGGTCCATACGGCCAATTGCAGTCCCAAGGTGTAAAATGTGCAATCTGGGATCGCCAAAGTATATTGCCTACTTCGTAAAGCCCCGCTAACATCACCAACTCCTGATCTGTTACACCAAGAGTTGCCAAAACAGCAGAGTTAGTAGGCTCTCCATTTCCCTCAATATCCAGTACTGCACGTCCATTCTCTATTTGTAATATCTGTACAATACGCCCATCATCGGACGGGACCCAAGCAGATTTATCAAAGTCGTAGTAACCGATTGGCACCGGTTGGCCAACAGGAAAATCTAGAAAATTATCGACATAAAGCGGGAGTGATTGATTGAATTCGACCCGCTTGGCGCCAACAGCGATTGCTTCATCTGCCGATAATTCGACGGCATAGGTATAGCCCGATGCCGGTGGCAGGGGCGCAGGCATCGCCTCTGGACCATTTTCACCAACAGTATATTCCGTGGCCCGTACATTGAGGGTTGTTAATGGCTGGGTTGAGCCATCCGGCATCGTCATGGTTGCCGAGGTCCCACTGGGGAAAAGGACGGTGGCTTGACGTGTGCCATCCTCGTCGGTAACGGGATTACCCTGGGCAACCTGCATGGGAGCGTTGGGATTACTCAGGTCTATGGTGGAGACCCGTTCATCCAGCCGGATCATGACCACATCCTCGGCCCAGACGTAGTCCTGCCACGGAGCATCGACCTTGCGCTGCACCGGCAGATAGCCTGCTTTTTCATAGTTGATGGTCAACAAACCACCGCCGTTGACAGCCATATCGAGCATACCATCACGTCTGGTCAGGGTCTGACCAAACTCCGGATGGTTCTTGATGGTGATTTTTACACCAGGAAGTGGGTGGTTATTGCGATCGAGCACTAGACCGCGCACCACAGCGACCCGCTGCTTGCTGATGGTCGTGGGGTCCACACCGGTTTGCACGGGAGGTGTGCCGTTGTAGAGAAACTCGCTGGACGCAAACAGCGTAACAGGTGCACTGGGACTGAAGGGTGGCGCAAGCTGTGCGGGATCGGGAGGGATAGTACCGACACCCGAGACCACGTCGGTCACGGCTGTTCTGGCTTCGTCACTGTCGTTACCTGCTTGATCGGTGACGAGGATTGACAGTTCATCACTATGCTCGGCGGTTATTATAAGGATAAAACTGCCGTCTGTGTTGGCCGTCGTGGTAACGGTCTCACCTGTCCGTTGATTTTCTATGATCACCTTCGACTCGGGTTCGACACTCGAAGGATCCCCAGTCACCGTCACTTCGCCGTCGATAACATCACCGACTTGCATCAATTCCAAGTCGACCGCTGCCGGCGACAGGGTATCGAGCACCACAAGCGCGCTAAGCTCAGCAATATTACCCGCCAAATCCGTTGCCTGAAGATTAATTGGGTTGTCACCTTCGATGAGGGTCAGTGTTTCCGTAAAGGTATGATCGATGGTGAGCGTCAGCGGTTCGCCATTGAGCGTTACCATGGCCGCTTCGTTCACACTGCCGCTGACAACGAGTTCCGGCTGGTTTGTCAACAATCCATCCACGGGCGCTTGCAACGTGATTTCAGGCAGTTGCGTATCAATCGTAAACGTTGTTTCAACCGGTTCAGAGCGATTACCCGCATTGTCGGCTACTGTCACACTAAGGCTGACCGGACCATCTGCGAATATCACAGTCGGCGTGCAGACCCACTCGGGTAGTGTGCCACTGCACTCGACCGGTAATGTTTCACCCTCCGCCAGAAACTCCAGGCTATTGACATTCACGCCACTTCCATCGTCGACAATCTCTAAGGTTATTTGCGGATTTTGAGAATTGATATAGCTGGCATCCGAGGGAGATAGAATGGTCAGTTCAGGGGCTACCGCGTCGGTATAGATGGCAAGATCGCGGATTTTTGCGCGCCGGATACCCCATTGACCTTCCATAACAAAGGTATGCAATATCTGGCCATCGTGATCGATATGTTTAATGGCGTGCTTGTTTGCAACCCAGACCGTATGGTCCGTTTGATCAGCGACAATATCGATAAGACGCCTCAAACCTAATCCTTGAAATGGCACCATTTCAAAATGGATCAGGCCTGATGCATCCATGCGATAGAGCTTATGTCGACCTGCGAGCCAAACTCCGCCATGACCATCGGGAGCCACTTGCCTCAAGTGACGTAGTGATTGAACAAAGGTTCGTTCACCGTTGGTAGTGTAGCGTTGCAGCTTCCTACCGGTGACAACCCAGATTTCATTCAGGTTTTCATCATACGCAAGATCCAATATATGCTGTCTTCGACCCAGCGTTATGACTTCTGTCGACGAGCCATCTGGCGTAGTCGTCACAACTTCATTTGCGACAGCAATCCAGAGTTGGTTAGTAGCAGTTTCGTGGGTAATTGAACGTATAATACGGTCGAAAGTGATTGAGTTCTGAAGTGTTCCTGTGTGATCGAACTGGTAGAGCGTTTTAAATACGCTTAGCCATACGCCCCCATCGTTTTTACCGACGGCAAGATTGACAGGCCATATCCCCAATATAGATCTGACATGTTCGAAACAATCCGCACCAGACCCGTTTTCACCACCCAGATTCAGTAATGACGTCAGTGCTTCCTGGCAGGAAGTGTTCTCATCACTTCCATTTATTGAACTGACTTGTGTTTGAGACAGCAGTGCACCATCAAAACCATACGCGCGGAGTGTGTCATTGCCATACACCCATATCCTGGCATTTGACTGGTCCACAGAGACAGCACGTGGATCGCCATCATCTTCAATTTCCAGCAAGACAGAACCATCTGCCGTGGCAACCTTGATGACACCAGTTGACTCTGCCACCCACAGTGCATTGAGTTGGTCATTGGCCTGAAGAAGGCTGGAAAAAAAGATGGACCAGAGGAGGGTTAAGGCAAGCGAAAAAACCGCGAGTGGGGATCTTTTTTAGCGTCCCTGCATGTTTAATTCCTAAATAATTAATAAAACATCGATAACTGCGTGAAATTTATTTGGTAGATCGAACTAAGTAAATTGACCTGGATCAATGAAGTGTCATCTATAACGAATCAGTAATTAAAGTCGTAACTACTTAAATTCCTTAAACGCTCTTTCAATAAAGTAAGTAAATAGATCATCATGCCATCATCACACCTGCTGAGTACAAGTAACTAATGCTCCAACTCAGTTAGGGATCATTGGAATACTGTTCATGCTTCACTAACCTCTCTCCAAGGCATACAGTAACTTTATTATCATGCCTTTCATGGGAAACCGAACCCCCGTTTCCCACCTTGAGATTGATCCCGGATCAACCTTCAATCGTTGCGCTAATTGCCTCTGAGTTACCCCTTGATGTGTGCGGTGCAACATGATTTTCTTCCCCAAAGTATCTCCTCGCTGGTACGGGCAGTACCCAAGAAAATCCATAATGGCGGGGTAGTACTGAACAGCCGGCTCTGTGTTGTTAAGCTCCCAATTTCTGAGTGTCCAGGGATTGACACCCAATCTTGGGGTAACGTCACTTTGCCTGAGACCGCGTTTTAGCCTCATGCGCTTGATATGGTCTCCGAGAGTAGCGCAGTCTTTAAGATCAGCATATCTCTTTGTTTTTCTTGCCTTTAGCGATATATGGCAAAAAGGCAACGCAAGGGTGCCCCTGCGGCCACCTGGGAGATGGCAGCAACCGCTGCCACTGTACCCTTGACCGGATCACCCGCTACCGCAATCGCATCTCCGGCCCCCTGCTGGATCGTATAGATATGCATGTGGAGGTGCCGCGTCAGCCCCTGCAGATCAACCAAGAGTCACCCGCCCGGGAAGAGCCCAGCGAGGCCATCCGCAGACGGGTCATCGACGCCAGAGAGGTACAGCTGGAAAGACAGGGCTGCACCAACCAGACCCTGCAGGGACTTCAGATCGAGAAGCTTGCCGACCCGGGCAAGAAGGGTAATCAACTGCTCCATCGGGCGATTGAAAAACTCGGTCTGTCCATGCGCGCCTACCACCGCATCCTAAAAGTGGCCCGCACCATCGCCGACCTGGAGGCAAGCCCGAAGGTGGAGACGGCGCATATCAGCGAGGCGATCGGGTATCGGCGGCTGGACAGGCGTTAACGCACCAAGCCCTGCTCAATCTGACTATCAATCCAAGTCTAATCATACTCTATCAATAATCCAGGCATCAGCGACCGAACCTTGTCAGCAATGGAATAGGGTTAGAGAGGATTGGTAAGGCGTGCGCTAGAACGCCCATTGGTGGTGTTTGTTGGCAGGATGCTGGAAGCTATTCAGGGTTTGCGCCGCTTGAGATAAAAATAGAGATTGGTCAGGCTCATGCCAAACATGGCAATGGCTGATGTGACGGGCAAGGCCATAAAAAACGCCATGTTCACATCTGTCTGACCGATGGTTATACCTACCGCAGCGCCTGCCAAGGTAGCGGCTGCCGATGCTAAATGGATAAAGGTTTCATGTATCATGACATAAATTCCACGCGAATTTCCCGAGGTTATTCTGCATGTTCTTCAGCCTCCTGCTTGGCCCTGATATACATCAAAATAAGCAGGATGAATGCAAGAATCAGATGGATCAGTCCGACTACGATCAGTGGCTGATGCAGATGAACATCAAATTCCGGATCCTGGCCCAATTTAATGATAAAGAAGGCCAAGGTCGCATAAAGCCCACCCGTACTCAATTTCCATATCAATTCGATATAAATTATTGCCCGCCTTGGGGGAACACCTTCTCCACCCATACGCACATGCAGACACTCAGGCGGCTTGGAGGTATATGACAATAGTATTAGGAAAGCAGCAGGTAATAAAGACACAACGAGTACGCCAAAATTCATCAGCGTCGCCCATTGTGTTTGGGCGCCCAGATCATACATGTGAAAAAGCATCAGGAGCGCCCACAGAATAGAGGCCACTTCCTTCATAGAAAGGTAGAAGTTCTCAGAGCATCTTGGTCCTTGAGTTAGCAACTCCATCTGTCCCTTTAACTAGGAAATGGTTATTTTCTTACCACAAACCAAAGCCAATAAGGCAAGTTACCCAGTCTGCCTACTCTAACACCAACCACAATTTTCACGCAAACACTTACCAGCCATGGCTTGTTCGCTAGATCAGCAGATGCCGGTTTGACCTCTTCCCAGGAAAACCCGCCGACAACAATTAAACAGTTATCAATCATAACCGGTTTTTTAATTCCCATATATTCACGTCAGTCGTGCATAGACTAGCTATGTCCGCGTTACGGATAACGGTTGCTTTGTTCTAATCAGGATGGCTAGCTTAAGTGGAGAGCTTCCCTATCGGCGAGGCGATCGGTAAGCGGCATTTGGACAGGCGTTAACGCACCAGCCCCTGCTCGACCTGGTCCCGGGTCTCCCGCCCGCAGAGTCTCTCGATCAGTTCCAGGGCGAAATCCATCGCCGTGCCCGGTCCCCTGGAGGTGATCACCCGTTCGTCACTGATGACTGGCTCCAGCTGCACATCCACCTGGGGCAGTTCCATCTTGTCCAGCACCCCCGGGTAGCTGGTTGCGCGCCTGCCTTCAAGCAGGCCCGCCCCCGCCAGCACCTTGGGTGCGGCACAGATTGCGGCGGTGAATTTTCCCTGCTGATCGAGTCGTTTCAGCAGTTCATGGATACGCGGATCGGCATCCAGATAATCGGCGCCGGGCAAACCGCCGGGTAGCACCAGCATATCGAACTCATCATCCATGACCGCATCGAGGGTGGTGTCGGGAACCAGGGTGATGCCCCTCGAGGCCTTGACCGGCTGTGAATCCAGGCCGGCGGTGACGACTTCTATGCCCGCCCGGGTCAGTAGATCTGTGATGGTGACTGCTTCGAGCTCTTCGCATCCTTGGGCGAGGGGGACGAGTACGCGTGCCATTGTGACCTCCCGGAATGGATCAGTTCTGAGACGGGGACCAGATCAATACCCAGCTGTTTGAGTTTGGGCAATTCCTGATGCAGGACCGCCAGGGTCTGCGGATAGGGGTGGGCAATACCGATGGCATGCCCCTGGGTGCGCGCTATCTTCAACAACTGCTCAAGCTGGCGCCTGATCTCGCCCGCTTGGGGCGTATTATCGAGAAATACGTGTCGCCTGGAAGTGGCGATCAGATTTGCACTGGCAACCCGTTCAGCCACCGTGGCATCGGTGGTCCGGCTGTCGATGAAATAGAGTCCGCCGACACGCAACTCGTTCATCAGCCAGCGCATGGCCGTGGGATCCCTGGTCAACAGGCTTCCCATGTGGTTGTTCACCCCGGCCACATAGGGGATGGATGCCAGATTCTGGCGCAGGGTTCGGGTGAACTGCTCTCTCGACATGCTCAGAGTCAATGCCCCATTGCCCAAGCGGTTGCCGTTGTCCGACTCCATGGGCTGATGCAGCATGACCTCTTTATTCAATCGGTGGGCCTGGCTTGCCAGTTGCCAGGCGAAGGGGGTTCGCGGCAGAAAAGAGTAGGTCACCGCCCCCGGCAGGGCCAGGGCGCGTACCCCCGCCTGCTGCTGATTGCCAAGATCATCGATGATCAGGGCTATTTTCACCCGCGCCTCAGGGGCCGCAGATTGAGTGCTGTTATCTGCCAAACAAGCTGTAGCGCTAGCAACCAACCAAAAACAGCAAATCAGGCCCAGATAGGGATTCATTGGCGCCCTAGAACCCGTCAACTGGTGGTTTTCTTACTGCGAAGGATGGCCAGGCCCTTGAGCAGATTCAGTGCCTCCCCCAGTTGATAGTCCTTCTCCACCGCATCCAGGCCATCATCGTCCGCTTTGGCTTTTTGATCCTGATCCTTTTTCGGTGCCTTACCATTACCGTTGGAAAGATGGCCGGAGAGATTGGACTCCTTGATCGGCTTGACCTTGCTCTGCTCCACCTTGGAAAGGGTCAGCTCTTCCAGCTCTATATCCGGCTCAATACCCTCCGCCTGGATCGAACGGCCGGAAGGGGTGAAATACCTTGCCGTGGTCAACTTCACTGCCGCGGTATCGGTAATCGGGATAATGGTCTGAACCGAGCCCTTGCCGAAGGTGCGGCTGCCCATGATGACAGCACGATTCTGATCCTGCAGGGCTCCCGCCACGATCTCCGAGGCCGATGCCGAGCCTTCATTCACCAGCACCACAATGGGGGCCCCATCCAGGACATCGTCAGGCGCCGCCTCGAAACGTAGCTGGGAGTCGTTCTCTCTGCCCTCGGTATAGACGATCAAGCCGGATTCCAAAAAGGCATCGCTGACAGAGACTGCCGAATTCAACACCCCGCCGGGGTTGTTGCGCAGATCCAGCACCATACCCATCAGCGGCCCTTCCACTTTACTTTTCAGTCTATCCAGGGACTTCAGCATGTCACTGGTGGTATTGGCCTGGAACTGGGAGATACGCAGGTAGGCGAAGCGATCATCCAGCAATCGGCTCTTGATGCTGACCACCCGGATCACGTCGCGAACCACGGTAATCTTGATCGGCTTCTCTTCGCCCTTGCGCACGATGGTCAACTCCAGGGAGGTACCGGGTTTACCGCGCATCAAGGCCACCGCTTCATTCAGGCTAAGCCCTTTCACCGGGGTATCATCCAGGCGCACGATCAGATCGCCGCTGCGGACACCCGCCCGCTGTGCAGGCGTATCATCAATGGGTGAGATCACTTTCACAAAGCCATCTTCCATGCCCACCTCTATTCCCAAGCCACCAAATTCACCCTTGGTGCCTACCTGCAGCTCTTTATAGTCATCGGCATCCAGGTAGTTGGAATGGGGATCGAGGCCGGAAACCATGCCGCGGATCGCATTCTCCAGCAGGACTTCATCCTCAACCGGCTCAACATAGTTGGCCTTGATCCGACCGAAGATATCGGCAAATGTCCGAAGCTGCTGCAGAGGCAGGCTCTCCAGCTCCTCTTTGGCTTCGATCTGACCTGTGATCAGCGACATACTGATGCACAGTACGATCAGACCGATACCTCTCAGAGAAGCTTGTCTTACAACTCTAATCATCTGTTTTTCCTATTTCGGTGCAGCTGGCTCTATGCTTAGCCAGCAGCAAGTCTGCTTTTCATGGGCGTGTCTGTGGGTGACCCTTGAAAAGTGTGAGTAATTGCATAAAAAGATAGTTCCTTTTGTTTAATTTTACGTCCCCGATCGGCAATTTTTCTGCCTTTTATGCGCTGACACCATTGGGTAGGGTTTTTCGGTTGGCCATTATGCCTGATACCGAAATAGACGCCGGAGCTGGTCCGGCCGCCGCTGTTGCCCACCTGGGCGACCACTTCGCCAGGCTCAACCCACTCGCCGGTCTCTTTGAACAGGCTCTGATTGTGTCCATACAGACTCATGTAGCCATCCCCGTGATCAATGATCAGCAGCAGCCCGAAACCCCGCAACCAATCGGCGAAGGCTACCCGGCCATGGTGAATGGCGCGGACCTCTTGTCCCTCCGGGGCCGCGATCAGCACCCCGTCCCACTTGAGTTTACCCACATCCCGTTTCGAGCCGAAACGGGCGGCCAGTCTACCGCGGGAAGGCCAGGGCAGCTTGCCTTTACGGGAGTTGAAGGGTACATGGGCGGTAGTGTCGAGGGGGATGTCGGATAGGGCCTGTTGGATATCCGCCAGCAGCGACCGCAGCTGCTTCTCATCCGACTTCAGACTATCCAGCTCCTGTCCCTTGTCCTTCAAGCTTCTGTTGAGACTCGCAATGATCTTCTTGCGACCGGTCCTGGCCGATTCAAGCTGTTGTTTCTGATTTTGGTTTTTTGCCAACAGCTGTTGTAAACGCTGCTCCTCCTGAGCGATCTCCTTCTCGATGCTACGCAGTTGCCGCAGACTCTCTTGTATGGATTCCATCTGTTGCACACGGGCCGAGTTGAAGTAATCGTAGTACACCATGACACGACTGACCACGGCGGGATCCTGTTGATTGAGGAGGATTTTCAGCTTCTCCTGTCGTCCCATGGCATAGCCGGCCCGAATCTGCTGTTCCAGGGAGGAACGGTGTTGATCCAGGTGCAGGCGCGCATCACCACGCTCGCTCTCCAGTTCAGCCAGGCGGCGCTTCTGACGTTTCAGACTCTGTTCCGTTACCCGGATACGGCGTGCAAAGTCGCCAATTTTTTTCTCAGTTTTTTGCAGGGCCTGGCTATGTTGCTCCCACTTGCCCTGGGTGGAGCGCAACTGATCCTGCAAAGAATGAATACGTTTTTTAACTTGCTCCAGTTTGGCTCTTGCCGCAGGCTCGGACTCCTCCGCTGTGACGGGCTGGGCAGATACTCCTATCATCAATCCCAGTATGAGGGCCATCAGGCCACTCTTCCGTCCCATCTATCAGACCTCCTCCATAAAGCTGATCAAGGCATGTCCTTGCATCTCGTCGGGTTGTGCCAGCCCCATGATCTTCAACAGGGTTGGTGAGATGTCGCACAAGGCACCGCCCTCCATCAGCTCGGCATCTTTCCGGCCCACATAGACCAAGGGGACCGGATTGGTGGTGTGTGCGGTATGGGGTTGATGGTTTTCATGGTCTTCCATCTGTTCAGAGTTACCGTGATCCGCGGTTACCAACATCTCGCCACCTGCCAGGTGAATCGCTTTCAAAACCCGCCCCAAACAGTGATCCAGGGTCTCGATGGCGCGTTTCGCGGCCTCATATTTTCCGGTATGCCCCACCATATCGCTGTTGGCGTAGTTGCAGATGATGACATCATATTTACCACCCCCTATCGCATCTACCAGATGATCGGTGACCTCATCGGCGCTCATCTCGGGCTTTAAATCATAGGTCGCCACCTTGGGCGACGGTACCAGTATGCGCTCCTCCCCCTCAAACGGGCGTTCACGACCCCCATTGAAGAAAAAGGTGACGTGGGCATATTTTTCCGTCTCCGCCAGTCGCAGTTGACGCAAACCCTGTTTGGCGATGGTTTCTCCAAAGACATTGCGCAACTTTTCCGGTGGGAAGGCAACCGGTATCTCGAAACGCTTGTGGTAGCGGGTGAGGCTGACAAATTCACCAAGCGCAGGGCGGTGCTTACGTGCAAATCCCTCGAAGCTCTCCTCCACAAAGGCACTGGTCAACTGGCGGGCACGATCGGCCCGGTAGTTGAGAAAAAACACAACATCCCCATCATCAACGGTTACCGGCGATTCACCGGCCGGCACTATCGCGGTGGTCTTCACAAACTCATCGCTCTCACCCCGTTGATAGGCATCGAGTAGGGCTTGACGGGCATTATCGGCCTGAAAGTTCGCCTTCCCCTCAACCAGCAGATCATAGGCCTCTTCGGTGCGCTCCCAACGATGGTCGCGATCCATCGCATAGTAACGACCCGTCAGGCTGGCAATGCGCCCACGGGCCAATTCGTCAAACACTCGATCCGCCGCAATAATCGAAGCCTCGGCACTCTTCGGCGGGGTGTCCCTTCCATCCAGGAAGGCATGCAGGTAGACACGTTCTACCCCCCGTTCAACAGCCAGCTTGATCATTGCATGGATATGCTCCTCATGGCTGTGTACGCCACCGGGAGAGAGTAATCCCAAAATGTGCACCGCCTTTTGCTTGGCCACCGCCTTATCGACAGCCTCCGTCAGGGTCTCGTTGGAGAAGAAGGAGCCTGTCCTGATCGAGCGGCTGACCCGGGTGAACTCCTGATAGACAACCCGTCCCGCTCCCAGGTTGAGATGGCCCACTTCCGAATTGCCCATCTGCCCCCCCGGGAGGCCGACGGAGGCCCCGGACGTATTGATCAGGGTGTGCGGGTGCTGATGCCAGAGACTGTCCCAAACCGGTGTATTTGCATTCTCGATGGCATTGGATTGTGTATCCTCGCTGTAACCCCAACCATCAAGGATGATCAAGGCAACCGGTTTGGGTCTCTCCGTCATGATTAAATCTCTGATTCTCTACTGCTGCTACTTAATATATGGACAATCGCGCATTAAATCACCAATCCCAGCGCCAAGCCAGGCTCGCCTGGGAGGAGGGTCTAGGATGCCAGAATCGACCATAAAGTAACCGGATAAAATAAAGGGGTTCTCATTCTGATGAAAAACAGCGTATTATTGTATTAGGGTCTGTTAACATTAGCCCAGAAGGCTCTAATTCTGGTAAAAGGCTGGATTCATGGAACAAAAGTACGACAAGAGCACCCAACCCCTTAAGCTCGAGGAGACAGGGGGGATGGAAAATCTGTTTGCCACCGATGAAGATGTGGATCGCGCATCTCGATCGCTCAAGGCCATGTCCCACCCCTTGCGTCTAAAAATACTCTGCACCCTGGGGGACCAGGAGGTCAGTGTGCAGGACATCGTCGAGCAGGTGGGCACATCCCAGAGCAATATTTCTCAGCATCTTGCCATATTGAGGGATAAGGGTATCCTCGCATCCCGTAAAGACGCCAATCGTGTCTACTACCGGGTCAGTGATTTTCGAACCCTCAAGCTGATCGGCATGATGCGCGAGGTCTTCTGCACCCACATCTGACGGACAGGCCAATTCCTTTGCGTCCCGGCTGGTGACGCCAATGGCAATCTTGCCGCTTCAATTCTGCTGGTTATCGGCAATCAGCCCTTAACCCATCTCTCCTCCTGTTATAAACTCTCCCACCCTTGATAGATTAATCTACAAAAAGAGGCACCAATGCAACAGCTCATCGAATTCACGATGAATCACTGGATACTCGTCCTGACCTTTGTGGCAGTGGCCGGATTCTTGGTATTCAACATGCTCGCCGGCGATAGAGATGCCGTCGACCCCGTGGCAGCCACCGAGCTGATCAACCACCAGGATGCGGTGGTCGTTGATGTGCGTCCGTCAGCCGACTTCAACAAGGGGCATATCATCAATGCGATCAGCATCCCCAGCAACGGCTTTGCCAATCAGATGGGTGCACTCAATAAACACAAGGACAAACCGATTATTATCAGCTGTCGCTCCGGCGCCCAGTCCTCCACCGCCGCCGGGCAGCTGAAAAAGGCCGGATTTGAACAAGTTTACAACCTGAAAGGGGGTATACTTGCCTGGCAAAGCGCGAATCTTCCCATTACCCGAAAATCCAAGTAGCCCTACTCCTCCATAGGAAAGCAGTCATGACCGAAGCCAAACAAGACGAACAGAACCGAGAATTTGCCCTCCAGCGAATCTATACCAAGGATATCTCCTTCGAGACGCCCAACACCCCGGCGGTTTTTCAGCAAGAGTGGAAACCTGAAACCAGCGTGAACCTGAATACCGAGGTGAATAAACTCACCGACACAGCGTTCGAAGTGACGCTTACTGTAACAGTGACCTGCAAAGTGGAAGACAAGACCGCCTATCTGGTGGAAGTGAAACAGGCAGGTATCTTCACTATTTCTGGCTTCCCGGATCAGGAGATGGGCCCTCTGCTCGGCGCCTATTGCCCCAATCAGCTCTTTCCCTATGTCCGTGAAGCCATCTCCGACATCGTCATGAAAGGGAGTTTTCCTCAGATGGTACTGCAACCGGTCAATTTCGATATGTTGTATGCGCAACACCAGCAGGAGTTGGCGAAAAAGGCTCAACAAGCACAGGTCGAGAATGAAGCCCAACATTAGCAGGCTATTGATCACAGATTAAAACAAGCACCATGGACCCGTCGCAAAGCAAGACCATCGCAGTCCTGGGGGCCGGGTCCTGGGGGACGGCCCTGGCTATCCTGCTCAGCGGCAATGGCCATCGGGTTCGCCTCTGGGGCCATCTGGTTGAAGAGATCTCGGCGCTGATCCGGGATCGCGAAAACAAGCAGTACCTCCCGGGGGTTGAGTTTCCCGCAAGCCTCCAGCCCGAAATCGATCTGCACAAGGCCCTGGACGGGGCCACAGAGATCCTTATCGCGGTTCCCAGCCACGCCTTCCAGAACGTAGCCGCCAATATCGCCCCCCTGCTTACGAACCAACCCGGCATCTCCTGGGCCACCAAGGGTTTCGAGCCGGGCACCCAACGCCTGCTCAGCGAAGTAGCGGCGGAACAACTCCCCGGACGGGAATTGGCGATTATTTCGGGACCGACCTTCGCCGGCGAGGTCGCCCGCGGCCTGCCTACCGCTGTCACGGTCGCGGCCACCACCCAGGGACATGCGGGACAGATGGCGGAGCTGCTCCACGCCCCCTGGTTTCGTGCCTATACCAGTGATGATCTGGTGGGTGTACAGGTAGGTGGGGCCAGCAAGAACGTGCTTGCCATCGCCGCCGGCATCGCCGACGGTCTCGGCTTTGGCGCCAACACCCGGGCGGCATTGATCACCCGCGGGCTGACCGAGATCATGCGGCTTGGCCTGAAACTCGGCGGCAGGCAGGAGACCTTCATGGGACTCGCCGGTCTGGGTGACCTGGTACTGACCTGCACCGACAACCAATCCCGCAATCGGCGCATGGGCCTGGCCCTGGCCGAGGGGCTGACCCAGGATCAGGCCCGGGCGAAGATTGGCCAGGAGGTGGAGGGGGTGCATGCCGCCCAGGAGGTCTTTGCCCTGTCACAACGGCACGGGGTGGAGATGCCCATCTCGGAGCAGGTCTACAGGGTGCTCTACGAGGGTCTGGCGCCGAAAGAGGCGGTACACAATCTCCTCGAACGGCGACAAAAGGCCGAGGGTCTATAGCTCAAGAGAATCCCGGCTATCGACTCAAGCCCCACCTTCAAAACCGACCTGACGCCAAGCCTCATAGAGAATCAAAGCAACCGCATTGGAGAGATTCAGGCTGCGGCTATGGGGCAGCATGGGAATGCGGATTCGCTGATCCGGCTGCAAGCCATTGCGTACATGCGCCGGCAGACCCCGGCTCTCCGGGCCGAACAGCAAGGCATCACCGGGTTTGAAGGAGACCTCAGCATAACAGCGCTGCCCCTTGGTGGTGCAGGCATAGAGGTTGGTTGGCGCAACCCTCTCGATGAATGAGGTGAGCGACTCATACTCGCCCATATCGGCCCATTCCCGGTAGTCGAGACCTGCCCGGCGCAGCCTTTTGTCGTCCAGGTCAAATCCCAGGGGATGAATCAGATGTAATTTGCTGCCACTATTGGCGCACAGGCGTATGATATTGCCTGTGTTCGGTGGGATTTCCGGCTCGTAGAGCACAACATGAAACACCCCTCACCCCCGGTTGGAGAAATAGTTTACGTCGATGAACAACAGCGGCCCCTCATCCCTGCAGACAGAATTCTGTGGACTCAAATTCAATACCCCCATTGTACTGCTCTCCGGCTGTGTCGGCTTTGGCGAAGAGTACACAAGGGTGAGCGGCTTTAGCAATCGGGATGCCGGCGCCGTCTGTCTCAAGGGGACCACCCTGGAACCGCGCCTTGGCAACCAGCCCCATCGGGTCTATGAAACACCGGACGGTATGTTGAATGCAATCGGTCTGCAGAATCCCGGTGTCGATCATGTCATCAATGAAATTCTTCCCGGCCTCGATTTCACCGAAACCCGCTTCATCGCCAATGTCTCCGGCTCAACGGTGGAGGAGTATTTCGAGGTCACCCGGCGTTTCGACGACTCGCCCATCGATGCCATAGAGATCAATATCTCCTGTCCCAATGTCAAAGAGGGTGGCGTGGCCTTCGGCAATGATCCTGCGATGTCGGCGCGAGTAGTGGAGGCCTGCAGGAAGGCGACACGTAAGCCGCTGATTACAAAGCTCTCCCCAAATCAGACAGATATTGCCGCAAATGCTAGCGGATGTATCGAGGCGGGCAGTGACGCCTTCGCCGTCATCAACACCTTGATGGGCATGGCCATCGATATTGAAAGCCGCACCCCGCTGATCGGCAATAACCAGGGCGGGCTGTCGGGTCCGGCCATTAAGCCGGTGGCGCTTTTGAAGGTGCATCAGGTCTATCAGGTGTGCCGCCATCACAATATACCCATCATCGGCCAGGGGGGAATAGCTTCGGCGGAGGATGCCCTTGAGTTTATGATTGCCGGTGCCAGCGCCGTGGGACTGGGAACAGCCCTTTTTTATAATCCCCTAATTTGTAAAACTATCAATACAGGGATTTTGCACTACATGGAACGCCACAAGTTGCCGTCACTCGATCATCTTGTCGGAACACTGCAGCTGAACCAACAACAAACCGCTAAATGTGGTTGCTGAGAAAGGATACCTTCTAGCATGAGTGAGATTGTTGTACACCCAACACCTGAGATCCTGAAGAGGTTTCATCCACTGGATCAGCTCAACGACATTCAACTTGAGCTGCTCGGCCGTTCCATCCAGATACATTCGGCTGGCCGCGGCCTGAAGATTCTGGAGCAGGGGGATACCACACCTTTCAGTCTCTATCTCATCAAAGGCAAGCTGCGATTGCACTCCGCAGATGGCCGGGTAACGGAAATCCTCGACGACTCACCACAGGCGCAAAATCCCATTGCCAACCTGATTCCTAGACGCTACACCGTAGAGGCCGTATCACCCACGGACTACCTGGTGGTAGAGAATGGTCTGCTCGAGGGCCTGCTGAATACCGAAGAAGGCTTTATGGCCACCGAAATAGACAGCGATAGCCAAATCGTGGATCCGGTCCTGGCCGAGACCCGGATGACAGAGGTCCTGTTGGATGACCTCAAGAACAACTGTTTGGTGTTGCCGAGCCTGCCCGATGTTGCGGTACGTGTGGGCCGCGCCATGCGCGATGAAACCACCAATGCGAGAAAACTGGCCAACATCGTACAGACCGATCCGGCTATCACAACCAAACTCGTACGTGCCGCGAACAGTCCCCTGTATGCCGGTGTGACACCGGTCGACTCCTGTGCCGCGGCGATTGTCCGCCTGGGGGCCGATACCACCCATAAGCTGGTCCTGACATTCGCCTTAAGAGAATTGTTCAACACCCATTCGAAGGTATTGAAAGAGCAGATGCATAAACTGTGGGAGCACAGCGTCAAGGTAAGTGCCATTTGCTATGTCCTCGCCAAGATCTCCGGACAGTTCAATCCGGAGCACGCCCTGCTCGCGGGTCTGCTGCATGATATCGGCAACGTCGCCATACTCAGCTATGCGGAAAACTATACCGAGGTCGCCAACGACAATGAGAAATTGGAACAGGTGATGCGTGACATGCGGAGCAGCATTGGCAGCGCCATATTAAAAAACTGGGGATTTATCGACGACCTGATACAGGTAACGGAAGAAGCAGAGAACTGGTTCCGGGAACACGACGGAGAAGCGGATTACGCCGACCTGGTGATCGTCTCCCAACTGCATAACTTTATCGGCAGTGATGAGATGAAGCATCTGCCAACCCTTGACCAGGTCCCCGCCTTGAAACGTCTCGACCTGGGTGAGTTGACGCCGAAGCTCAGCCTGAAGATTCTAGATAAGGCGGAAGAAAAGATTGAGCGCGCCCAAAAGATGCTGATGGCTTGAGTTGGGTATTACTTGAATTCAGGGGGCTGGCTATTTAAATACCACTTATCCTGTTCTTCATCGAAGAGCCACACTTGCTGATCAGCGATCTCCTTTACAATCTGGCTCTCCTGTAGAACATACTGAATGACAGCGGTCTGTACAGCTCTCTCCTCACCTAACATGGTCGGTCCCTGCACCACCTCATACCCGGTTACCCGGATATCCTTGCGCTGGGGTCGCACGTCCGCCGTAGCCAGTTCTGGATCTTGAAACTTTACCGCATGCTGCCCTGAACTCCAGCGTACGGTTGCCTCATAACTGCGCAGGGTATCTTGCAGGGACTGGGCCCGCTTACGCTCCCCTAAGGTCTGACAGGCCGTGAGCAGACTTAAAAACAACAGCATGACCAGAAATTTGAATGACAATGAATTATTCATCTGACTCGGGATCATATCGGCACCTCGCAATTATACAACCTTGGTGGGAATCACCCCTCGCTGTTGCAACGTCTCGATCAGTTCGTCTACACACGCCTCTATGCTCCTGTCCTGAGTCTCTATGGTAATCTCAGGCTTGCCCGGCACATCATAGGGTGCGGAGATACCGGTAAAGTTTGGAATCTCTCCATTTCGCGCTTTTTTATAGAGCCCTTTTACATCCCGCGACTCACACACCTCCAGTGGACAACTGACATACACCTCTATGAAATCGCCGTGAGGAAACAGGCCCCTGGCTCTTTCTCTGTCTTCACGTATGGGGGAGATAAAGGCGGTAAGGGCAATCACCCCGGCATCCACAAACAATTTCGCCATTTCGCCTATTCGCCGTATATTTTCAGTCCTGTCCTCGGTGCTGAAACCGAGATCGCGGCATAATCCATGCCGAACATTGTCACCATCAAAGACGTAGGTACGACACCCCCGTTGATGCAGCTCCTCCTCCAGGGCGTGGGCCAGGGTGGACTTGCCGGACCCGGACAGGCCGGTAAACCAGAGCAATTTGGCGCGATGTCTGTTCATCTTTTCGCGACGCTCACGGGTAACCGTCGCTTCATGCCAGACAATGTTCTTACTCATCCCACTCACTCCACCGATTCATATCAATAGCCTAAGCTACCTGTAAATACCACATCAGGCAAACGCCATAGAAAATTCAAGAGAAATATCCACACCACTGGATGGAAGAGGCTGTTACAATGATAGGCTTTTGCAACTAAAAGACAGAGAACTATGGCTCAGAGAGATCGGGAACCACAACGGGAAGTGATTCTTGGGGATAGTAAAATAACCCTTTTAGGTACAGCTCATGTATCCCGCTCGAGTGCGGAAAAGGTTAAGCAGCTCCTGCAGGGCGGCGACTACGACGCAGTGGCTGTAGAGTTGTGCCCAAGCCGCTACAACGCACTGATTAATCCCGACGACTTGGCAAAAATGGACCTGCTGAAGGTTGTCCGGGAGAAACGGGTCTTGATGGTGATCACCAATCTTGCCCTGGGAGCCTATCAACAACGCCTCGCTGACCAGTTCGGCATCTCACCCGGCGAGGAGCAGCGGGAGGCCATTCGCATAGCCAGGGAATCCCACCTCAGCCTGCTGCTGATCGATAGAGAGATCAGCACCACCCTCAAGCGGGTGGCAGGCAACCTCACATGGTGGAAGCGGTTCACCCTGTTCGCCGGCATCCTCGGCAGCATACTCTCCAAAGAGGAGGTATCAGAAGAGGAGATCGAGCACCTGAAGGAGGGTGATATTCTCGAAACCACCTTTGCCGAATTTGCGGAAGACCGCCAGGATCTCTACCTTCCCCTGATCGACGAGCGCGACCAATACATGGCTGCGCGAATATTGCAGGAGATTGCAAGCAAGGGCCATGAAGACCTGTTGGTGGTGGTGGGCGCCGGTCATATGAACGGCATCGCCAACTACCTGCAAAGCCCCATGGCCTCACCGGATGAACGGATCAGTGAGTTGGATGAGGAACCGAAGCCGAGCCGCTGGCCGAAACTCATTCCCTGGGTGATCGTAGCACTGGTGTTGAGCGGTTTCGTCATCGGTTTTCAACGCAGCCCAACTCTAGGCTGGCAATTGGTGATGGATTGGGTGGTGATAAACGGTGGCCTGTCCGCCCTGGGCGCCCTGCTCGCCGCGGCGCATCCCCTGACCGTTGTCACCGCCTTCGTCGCAGCACCCCTGACATCCCTGAATCCGGCGATTGGGGCAGGTATGGTGACCGCCGCAGCTGAACTGTTTCTGCGTAAACCAACCGTCGCGGACTTTGCCCGTCTGCGCAATGACACCACTTCTTTTCGCGGCTGGTGGAGAAACCGGGTCTCCAGGACCCTGATTATTTTCTTCTTCAGTACCCTGGGATCCGCCATTGGTACCTATGTGGCCGGATTCAGGATCTTCGATCGCTTGGTCGATTGAGTCAGCAGGCTTCAATCGACAGCAGCCTCAAGAGTACTCATTACCCCTGTTATCCGCTGAATTCTCTCTCTATCGATCGCATCACCCAGCAACCTGCCCATGAGTGTCGGGTCCTGGGTCGCTGATGTGACTTCTGCAGCAGCCCGGTAGATCCGCTTCAAATCATCTGCCTGAGGATAGGGGCGTTGCTGCAAGCCCTCGCGTCCTAGGTAATCAGCCTGACAAACAAGAATGAATTCCTGCAGGCGCTCCGGCTTGCGAAAGGCATCCAGTCCCTTGAGCAGTTTCAACACCGTCTTTGGCCGCAGCTCATAGAGTCGATGCAGATAGCCATGGTAGGCGGCGCAGCGACAAGCCAGATCTCGAAAACGCAGCGGTGCCTTGAGGCGGCTGCACAACTGTTTGATCAACTTAACACCTCGCTCCTCATGCCCGTAGTGGCCAGGCAGTATCCGCTGCGGTGTGGTTGCCTTGCCCAAATCGTGAGTGAGGGTGGCGAATCTGATTGCCCTATCATCACTCAATTCAACAACGGCCTGCAGCGCCAGCATGGTATGTTCGCCACAATCCACCTCAGGATGCCAATGCACCGGTTGCGGCACACCCCAGAGGGCGTCTATCTCAGGGAACACCTTCTGTAAGGCTCCCACCGCGCGCAAGGTTTCGAAAAAAAGTCTCGGCTGGGATTCCCCAAGCGCCCCTGTCAACTCTTGCCAAACCCGTTCCGCAACCAAATGCTCCAGGCTCCCGGCGGCTGTCAGCTGCCGCATCAGGGTTAGTGTCTCAGGTGCTACGCTAAAGCCCAGATCCCCATAGCGGGCCATGAAACGGGTAACTCTGAGAATACGCACCGGATCATCGCCGAAGGCGTCGGAGACATGTCTAAGCTGACGTTTTTGCAGATCCTCCCGGCCGCCGAATGGATCGATCAACTCTCCATGTTCATCCTCGGCAATGGCATTGATGGTAAGGTCGCGCCTTGCCAGGTCCTGCTCAAGGGAGACCGGACCATCATCAGGTGTTGTTGCGTCCCCTTGATCGACTGAACGGCGACTCCTGGCTAAGGCATACTCCTCGCGGGATTGGGGGTGAAGAAAAACCGGAAAAGAAATGCCCACCTGCTGAAAACCACGGGCCAGCATAATTTCCGGACTGGCGCCGACAACAACATAATCCCGCTCTTTGACAGGCCTGCCCAGGAGCCTGTCCCTGACCGCCCCGCCTACCAGATAGATCTGCATCAGTAGCCGCGGGTTTCCTTTAAATTCTTGCGCGCCTCCTCGACCTTCTTCTCCGCTTCTTTGAGCCGCTCAAAATACTCCGGCCGGATGCGGCTCCTTCCGCCGCTCAGGTATTGCCGATCGTCCTCGCCAATCTCTTTGGTGCGTTTCAGATCCTCTTGGGCCTGTTCCAGCTCCTTGCTGGCCTTGGATAACCGCTCATCGCGAACGGCCTCTCTTTCCAGGCGCTTTGCCCTGGCCTCTTCCATGGCCTTGCGAATGGCTGCATTGCGCTGCAGCGTATCGAGCCTTGAGGCCTCGGAGGGACCCGGCTGGATTTCAATTTTTTCGATCTTGCCGCCATTCTTAACCGGGGCGTCGGTATAGGTCACATTTCCCTCGTCGTCCACAGTCCGATAGACATCTGCCGCCGTAAGCAGGGCCGGCAGAGTCGCCATGAAAGATGCTAGGACTGATTTGCGAATATCCATGCTAATCCTCGACTACGCTGTTGATAATCTTGCTCGGTTCAATATCTGTTCAGACACACCAGGGTATCATGATTTTGAGCAATCCCTGTCCACCCTCCAACACCCAAAGCATCCCGGGGTCCATATTCAATTAGACAACAATCTGCCACTTCATTCATGCATCCGTGGATAAATAAAAAACCATTGGGTCTGTTTAATCATACGTCACAAGCCAGCCAAAGATCAGCCGCTGACCAACCCTGGCTGTCATTTCCTCCAGGAATGGCCTACAGTCACTCTTGATAACCACAAAATTATCCTAACATTCTGTAAACCGGAGAATAAAACGACTGATTTGGTGATTATTGTTGGGACTAGCAAGACTCTATCTTGATAAATTAGCAATCTAGGGGTTACATATCTGAACATGCCGAGGGGAAATATTGGATATGAATGATTTTATCGAGAAACGCGACTTTTATCGGATGGCGGTGGATGGCGAGGTGCGCTACCGTCTCGATGGTGAGAGTGAGCTCTCCGCCGCGACGATAAAGAACCTGAGTAATTCAGGCCTGTTGATGAGCGCCGACAGGGAGCTTCCACCCGGCGCCAAAATAACCATTGCCATCATACCGGGCCATACCATCACTCCCCCCCTCCTGGCCGAGGCCAGCGTCATTCGCAGCGATACGGTCGCCAGCGGCCACTACAATGTAGCCTGCACCATCGACCGCATTCTGGCTGAGACTGACACTGGACCCGGGTTTCCCTGAGCCTCAGTTTTTATACTTCTTGTGGCAGGCTTTACAGGCCTTGCCGGTCACCTGCAGGGCTTGGCCAAGTGAAGCCTTGTCGCCACCGGCAGCAACATCACTCAGCTTTGCCGCCGCCTCGCCCAGTTTCTTGTATTTGGCTTCGAAGTCATCGAACTCCATCCAGATTTCCGCTAATGCATCACTATCCTCAGACTCCGAGTCCTCGGGAAAGCCGGGCATCAGGTTGAGCTCTGAGGCAGTGGCCAGATCTTTTGCATGATCCGCAAATACCTTTTGGTCGAAAGGGGTCTTGCCTTTCATCATGTTGGACATCGCCTTCATGTTCCAACCGAAGACATTCATCACACCCTGCCGATATTCGACAGCTTTTTCTATCTCACCGGCCCACACCAACGGCGCGGTAAGGATCAACGCTGAGATGAGAGTCAAGGAGAGCATATTCTTGAAAGTTCTTTTGTAGTGCTTCATGGAGATTCCCCATCGGATGGTCAGAATGAAATATTGATAAATTCTATAGTTGTAAACTAAAGGGCCTTACTTTTTTAGGCTACAATAGTCGATCTGAAAATAGCCTCAGCACACGCCTCCTGACCGTAAACCGACTATGCAGCCTACACCACGAATACGTGAGATCCCTTACAACTATACGTCCTTCTCTGACCGGGAAATCGTAATCCGGTTCCTTGGTAAGCCCATGTGGGAGCTGATTGAGGAGTTACGGGCTACCCGCCGTACCGGGCGTTCCGCAAGGATGCTGTTCGAGGTACTGGGGGATATGTGGGTAATCAGTCGCAACCCCTATCTGCAAGACGATCTACTCGACAACGAATCCCGCAGAGAGGCGCTGGTCGGGGCGCTCAAACATCGCCTGGATCAATTCGAACAGCGCGCCAATGACAATCAGCAGGCCCTGACCCTATTGCTTGCGGCCCGGGAGGCCGTGGACAGCTTCGAACGGCGCTTCGATGAGTTGCTGGAGTTGCGCCGGCGTACCAAGACCAATCTAATCGGCCTGACCCGGGCGGATAATGTGGATTTCAGCGGCTTTGCCCGTGTCTCCCACGCCACCGATGCCACCGACTGGCGGGTGGAGATACCCTTTGTTGTCATCACCCCCGACTCGGAACAGGAGATCGCGCCCATCGTCAAGGCCTGCATCGACTCGCAATTGACCCTGATCCCCCGTGGCGGTGGCACAGGATATACCGGCAGCGCGGTGCCCCTCGATCCCCATAGCGCGGTCATCAACACCGAAAAACTCGATTTCATCCATGAGATCGAGTATCGCTCTCTGCCCGGCGTAGAGGAGCAAGTACCCACCATCCGCGTCGGCGCAGGTGTGATCACACGACGGGTATCCGAGAAGGCGGAAGCCGGCGGCCTGGCATTCGCTGTGGATCCCACCTCCCAGGACGCCTCCACCATCGGCGGCAATATCGCCATGAACGCGGGGGGTAAAAAGGCGGTTCTCTGGGGCACCACCCTGGACAATCTCGCCAGCTGGCGCATGGTGATGCCGAACGGGGAGTGGCTGGAGGTCGAACGCCTCAATCACAACCTGGGCAAGATCCACGATCAGCAGGAGGTGCAATTTCGACTCACCCGCTACCAGGGCGATACCGATAAGCCGGCAGGGGAGCCACAACACCTCAGGATGCCGGGCAGCGCCTTTCGCAAGGCCGGGCTGGGTAAGGATGTCACCGACAAATTCCTCTCCGGACTCCCCGGTGTACAGAAGGAGGGATGCGACGGCCTGATCACCTCGGCATGCTTTATCCTGCACCGGATGCCGACCCAGGTACGCACCCTCTGCCTGGAGTTTTTCGGCAGCGACATAGGCAAAGCGGTACCTGCCATTATCGAGACCAAGACCTATCTGGACCAGCATCAGGAGGTCAAGCTGGTGGGTCTGGAACATCTGGATGAACGCTATTTGAAAGCGGTCAAATACTCCACCAAGGCGGCCCGCCGAGAACGGCCGAAAATGGTGTTGCTGGCCGATATTGCCAGTGATGATGAAGAGGCGTTGGCCCATGCGGCCGCTAAGGTCGTTGCGATGACAGAGGCCAGGGAAGGGGAGGCCTTTATCGCCAGCAGCCCTGAAGCGCGCCGGAATTTCTGGCTCGACCGGGCCCGTACGGCGGCAATTTCAGCCCATACCAACGCCTTCAAGATCAATGAGGATGTGGTCATTCCGCTACCGAAACTGGCTGACTACAGCCGAGGTATCGAACGCATCAATATCGAAGAGTCGATCAAAAACAAGATTCAGATAGCCGATGAGGTGGTTGCCTATCTGGCCGGTGACCACTCCCTGCGCAAACCGGATGACGATTTTGAGGCAAGTGATGAGAACCGCTCCATCCTGCAAGCCAAACTCGATCTGGCTCGGCAGGCCGTGGCGCAAGCCCGGCAACGCTGGCACGACCTGCTGGCGCAGCTGGATGCACCGGCGGATGACCATGCCGCGCTCATCGAAGCGGCCGACCAAAACACCATCCAACCCGGCGACCGAGTGCTCGACCTGCTCCTGAGGCGGGATCTGGTGGTCTCTTATCGCAACGAAATCGCCACCCGCCTGGACGAGATATTCTCCGGCCAGGAGGTGCGCCAGATTCGACGTGCCATGCGCGAGATCCACGCCCGTTTGCGGGATTCACGGCTCTTCGTCGCCCTGCACATGCATGCCGGTGACGGTAATGTGCACACCAATATACCTGTCCATTCGGACAACTACGCCATGCTGCAACAGGCGGACCGAATCGTCGATCGGATTATGGCCCTGGCCAGCTCCCTCGGTGGCGCCATCTCCGGCGAACACGGTATCGGCCTGACCAAGCTGCAGTACATGGAGGCAGAGAAACTCAGCGCATTCGCTCAATACAAACAACAGATTGACCCCCAAGGTCGGTTCAATCGCGGCAAGTTGATCGAGGGGGCCGATCTGGAGATGGCCTATACGCCTTCCCTGCGGTTGCTGGAGCAGGAGGCCATCATCCTCGAGGAGAGCGAGCTGGGCACCCTCAATGACGAGATCAAACACTGCCTGAGATGCGGCAAATGCAAACCGGTCTGCATGACTCACATACCCCGTGCCAACCTGCTCTACTCCCCCCGCAACAAGATTCTCGCCACCGGCCTTATCGTGGAGGCCTTCCTCTACGAAGAACAGACCCGCCGCGGCATCTCCATGCAACACTTCGCCGAAATGAATGACGTGGCGGATCACTGCACTGTCTGTCACAAGTGCGAAAACCCCTGCCCGGTGAATATCGATTTTGGCGAAGTAACGACTTTGATGCGAAAGATCCTCGTGGACCGGGGTAAAAAACGACGCAATCTGGGCACCGCCGCGGCCATGGCCTTTCTCAACATCAACCACCCCACCGCAATTCGCTGGATGCGCAAGGGGCTGGCGGAGTGGGGCTTTAAGGGGCTCAATCTCGGTTATGCCCTGGCCGGCAAGGCCGGTATGCGCAAACCTGACAGCCAACCACCCAAAGCCACCACAGGCACACCCAAGCCCCAGGCCATGATGCTGGAGATGGTACAAAAACCGATCCGGGTCGAGCCCCCCAAACTTACCCTGCGAGATGCCTTGAAGCTTGATGCAACGGACTCTGTGCCGATCCTGCGAAACCCACGCAAGGTAAACGACGAGAGTGATGCCATATTCTACTTTCCCGGTTGCGGTTCTGAGCGACTCTTCAGCGAAATCGGCCTGGCTACCCTAGCGATGCTTTGCGAGCTGGGTGCGGAGACTGTGCTGCCGCCCGGTTATCTCTGCTGCGGCTATCCGCAAACTGCCGCCGGCCTACATCAACGAGGACATCGGATCACCACTGAAAACCGGGTCCTGTTCCACCGTATCGCCAACACCCTGAACTACATGGATATCAAGACCGTCCTGGTCTCATGCGGCACTTGCATGGATCAACTGCTGCAATATCAGTTCGAGAAGATTTTTCCCGGCTGTCGCCTACTCGATATTCATGAATATATGCTGGAGCGGGGAGTCGCATTGCCCGGCACACAGCAGACCGAATATCTCTACCACGATCCCTGTCACACCCCGATCAAACACTACAATCCGCAACAGGTCGCCAGCGACCTGATGGGAAAGCCTGTTGTACTCAGTGACCGCTGTTGCGGTGAGGCCGGCACCCTGGGAACCAGCCGCCCGGACATCGCCAATCAATTACGCTTCCGCAAAGCGGAGGAGCTGCTCAAGGGAATAGAGACACTAGGAAAAACCGCGCAACAACCTGCAACACCGATAAAGCTGTTAACCAGCTGCCCCGCCTGCGTCCAGGGCCTTAGCCGCTATACGGACGAGACCGCATTGAAGCCGGAATATCTGGTGCTGGAAACCATTCGTCATCTGCATGGAGAAGAGTGGCAGAAACACTTTATCGATCAGGTACTGAGGGATGGCGTCGAACTGGTGCTGGTGTAGCTCCCGACCAATCTGCAAGCACAATCGGTTTTTTGACCTGAATCAATCGATCCTGGATTACCGGTTTCCAGATATTGATTAATAATTGTCAATCGATGCCGCTAACGGCTAGTGTAATCCTCGAAAAGAGTCTGTATTAAACGTCAAAGGAGATCCAGCTGCTTAGTCGCCGGCTGAGATGGCAAAACAACAGATCCACTAAACCTAAAAGGGAATGAAGATGATAAAGCGCCGTTCAACATGTTGATATGGAGATCGCTTTACACTATTTGCCTGATCCTCCTATCCGGATGCTTTCTTATCGCCTGCAACAATCCTGAAGCAACCCCCTATCAACCCACTTTTTCCGCTACCCCTCCCGACACAGAAACGGTCTATCTTTTCGGCGTACACCCCTTACACAATCCTCAGCACCTGTACAAAGTCTTCGGCCCGTTGATGGATTATCTGAGTGAGCAGATCGCTGGGGTACGATTCAAGCTGGAGGCGTCACGCAACTATGCCGCCTACGACAAGAAGCTCTATGCCCGCAAGTTTCATTTCAGCCTGCCCAATCCCTATCAAACCATCAACGCAGTCGATAAAGGCTACCGGGTATTTGCCAAGATGGGCGATGACAGCAATTTTCGCGGCATCATTCTGGTAAGACGAGACAGCGCTATCCGTCAGGTCTCCGACCTGAGCGGTCAGGCGGTCAGCTATCCGGCGCCCACCGCCCTGGCCGCGACCATGATGCCCCAATACTATCTGCAAACCCACGGAGTGGACGTGATGGGGGAGTTGGAGAATCGCTATGTGGGGTCACAGGAGTCCTCGGTCATGAATGTCTATCTGAAACAGACCGCGGCTGCCGCCACCTGGCCTCCGCCCTGGCAGGCACTGGCCAAACAGCGACCGGAACTGAAACAAGAGCTGCAGGTGATCTGGGAGACCGAGCCCTTGATCAACAACGGCCTGGTGGTCTCTCCCGATGTCCCGGAGAAGATCGTACAGCAGGTGCATGAGCTGCTGGTCAATCTGCATACTCATCAACGGGGCAGGGAGATCCTGGCGCCAATGGAGCTGTCCCGCTTTGAAACCGCGAATGATGAGTCATATTCGGTGGTCAGGGAGTTCATCGAAAACTTCGCCCGCCTGGTGCGGCCCCTGAACGGCCCCGGATAGCCGCCATGCTTGCCAGCCTGCACCGTTTCTGGACAGCATCGATCGGACGCCAGCTGATGCTCGGCATCGCCCTGGTGCATGCGGTGCTGATGACCATCTTCGTCTACGACCTGGTCACCCGGCAACGGGATTTTCTGGTGCAGGAGTCGCGCAAACAGGCTATCTCCCTGGCCGAGGCGCTGGCGGCCAACGGTACCTCCTGGGTGCTGGCCAAAGACTACATCGGCATAGAGGAGGTAATCCACTCCCAGCACAGCTTCCCTGGCCTTCAATATGCGCTCTACACTGATCTTCGCGGCCAGGTTTTGGGCTACACCGATCGCTCACGCGTGGGCAGTTATGTCAACGATTCCGTCAGCCAGCGGCTGACACTGGCGCTGCCTCAAACCCAGGTCCTGATCGACAATGCAATGCATATCGACGTGGCTCACCCGATCATGCTCAACCAGCGCCACATCGGCTGGGCCCGGGTAGGCGTCAGTCGTGCAGGGATTGCCTCAAGCCTGCAAGTGGTTACCCGTGAGGGTCTCATCTACACCGCAATCGCCATCGCTGTTGGGGTGCTCTTCGCCTGGTTCATGAGCCGTGGACTGACCCATGACATACGCCGACTCGCCGGTTTTGCCACAGCGATCGAATCGGGCAAACGGGACAAACACTGCCAGCTGGACAGACCGGATGAACTGGGTCAGCTTGCCCTTGATATGAACCGTATGCTCGATACCTTGACCCAGCGGGAGAGTGAAGTCGAAGGAATGAACGCCCGCATCAGGGCCGATGAAGAGCGCTTACGCCATGCCCTTGAAGGCAGCACCGACGGTCTCTGGGACAGAGATCTTGTCACCAACGAGGTCTACTACTCACCCCGCTGGAAGGAGATGCTCGGTTACCGGGAAGATGAAATTGTCAATCGCTACACCTCCTGGCGGGAGCAAGTCCACCCGGATGACCTGCCCGCTGCCCTTGCCAATGTCCAGACCCATCTGAATGATCCCGAAAGCGTCTATGAGAATCTCTATCGGATGCGCCATAAGGATGGCAGTTGGCGTTGGATCCTGGCCCGCGGCCGTGCCCACAGAGACGCCGAGGGGCGGGCGGTGCGCATGGTTGGCACCCATGTGGATGTCACCGCGCAGAAGCAACTCGAAGCCACCCTTTACGAGGAGCGGGAACGGGCCCTGGTCACGTTACGATCCATCGGCGATGGCGTCATCACCACAGATGCCGATGGCCAGATCACATTTCTCAATCCGATTGCTGAAGATCTGACCGCCTGGGACAACGAGGAGGCTTACGGTCACACCCTGGATGAAGTCTTTCCCATCTTTGACGAAGTCACCCGTAAGCCGATCGATAATCTGGCCAATCGCTGCCTGCACGAGGGCCGCCTCACCGGCGTGAACAGTCACACCCTGCTGATCAACAAAGCAGGTAAGGAGATCGCAATCACCAACTCCGCGGCACCCATGCTCAACGAAGATGGCCATATCAATGGTGTGGTGCTGGTCTTTCATGATGTTTCGGCAGCCCGCTACATGCAGCGCAAGATCGAATATCAGGCCCTGCACGATGACCTTACCGGATTGTGGAGCCGATCGGCCTTCGATCATCGACTGGAGGAGCAAATCGAACATGCGCTGCAGGGGGGCAGCGTCAATGTACTGATCTATATCGACCTGGATCAGTTCAAGGTGGTGAACGATACAGTGGGTCATGTGGCGGGGGACGAGTTGTTGAGACAGGTGGCCAGCCTGTTGCAAAAGCATACCCGTGAGTCCGACGTCCTTGCCCGCTTGGGGGGGGACGAGTTCGGCCTGTTAATGATCGGCTGCGACCTTGATAATGGCATTAAAAACGCGGAAAACCTGCGCGCACAACTGGCCGATTTTCCTTTCACCTGGGAGGATCAGCATTTTCAGATCGGCGCCAGCTTCGGGATTGTGCTCATCGACGGGGATCTACCCAATCCCAATGCACTCAGCCTTGCAGACCTGGCTTGTTATAGCGCCAAGGACGAGGGTCGCAACCGGGTGCATGTCTACCAGCCCGACGATCAACAGATGGTCGAGCGACGCAGCGAGATGAAGTGGGTCGTACGCCTCAAAGCAGCCCTCAACGAGGAGTGCCTGATCCTCTACTCACAACGCATCCACCCCCTTTCCCGGGATCCTGCAAAACGGGATTTCCGTGAAGTCCTGGTAAGGATGACCGACCCGCAGAGCGGTCTCGTGCTTCCAGGCCAGTTCATCCCTGCCGCAGAGCGGTACGGCTTTATGCACAAGGTCGATGAATGGGTGATAAAACAAGCCTGCGATTGGTTGCTGCAAGCCGAAAACAGTAAGGTTCACCTTTTTATAAATCTGTCCGGCGGTTCCCTTGCCAACCGCCATATTCTGGAACTTCTCGAAGAACGGCTAACCCAGCACCCCAGACTGGGTGAGAGGATCTGTCTTGAGATAACTGAGACGGCTGCCATCGGAAATCTGCAACAGGCACTTAACTACATGGAGCGGCTCAAAAGACACAAGGTCAGCTTTGCCCTGGACGATTTCGGCAGTGGACTCTCATCCCTGAGCTATCTCAAGACCCTGCCTGTGGATTATATAAAGATCGACGGCTGTTTCGTCCGCGATCTGCTTGATGATCAGGTTGATGCAGCGATGGTCGAGTCAATCTGTCGCATCTCCATGGAGATGGGCATAGAAACCATCGCGGAATTTGTCGAAAACAGAGAACTTATAGATTGGTTGACAACTGTCGGTGTCGACTATGCTCAAGGTTACGGTATTGAAAAGCCAAAACCACTCTAACTCATAGGTAGTCCTGAACTGGAAAATCTTTACCTCAAACCAGATTAAGGCCAAACTCATTCCATCGTTATTTGAGCGGTACTGTCTAAAGCAGAGCCCATCATAGTTCTGCTATTTTTAATAGTCAGGACAACAAATAGGCAACTCATGGATCTGGATATCAAATGACCGACACATTTACCAAAGCTTGCATCAAACATGATAAGCGCTTGCGCCAACGGGTTAATTTACTCGGTGTTCTGCTTGGCGAAGTGCTGCGGGAACAGGTGGGTAAAGAGACCTACACAGTGGTTGAGCGATTACGTAAAGGCTACCTGAAACTGCATGCAAAACCAGATCAGGCGCTCTATCAACGGCTCTCGAAACTCATCTCATCCCTGCAACCGGAGATGCTCAGCGCGGTGGTCCGCGCCTTCAGTATCTATTTCATGTTGGTAAACATCGCCGAAGAGACGTTTCTGCACCGCCAACGCCGCCTGATTGCCGGTAAGGGAAAAGAGCTCTGGGAGGGATCTTTCGATCACACGCTGCGTGAATTCCGCAAGCAGGGCATAACACCGCAACAGCTGCAAAATATCCTCGATGATGCGGCCTATATACCGGTCTTCACCGCACATCCTACCGAGTCGAAACGCTTGGTCATCATGAAGCTGTTGCGCCGAATTTTCATCACAAACGAGGTATTGGATGCCCCCAAGCGGCGTCTCGAACAACGGGAAGCGGCAATTACGTCGTTAAAGACCCAGATCCAGATTCTATGGAAAACCGAGGAGGTGAGAGCGGTACGGCCTGAGGTTAGAAATGAGATACGTCTTGGTCTCTACTATTTCAAAAACAGTCTGTTTGAGGCAATTCCCCAGATATTTCGCCGACTGCAAAGCGGCATCGAACGGGTCTATGGTGATCATGAAGAGTATCACGGTATTCAACTGCCGCCCTTTATCCGTTTCGGTTCATGGATCGGGGGTGACCGGGACGGCAATCCTTTTGTTACAACGGAAGTGACACGCCTGGCACTCAAACTGCAGCAGCAAACCATATTGAGTGAGTATATCCGCCGTATCGATCAGCTGATTTCCGAGCTGACATTTTCCGCCAGATTCTGTACCCCCAACTGGACATTCAATGAAAGTCTCAAAGCCGACAATGAATACTATCAAGCCTTTTTTCATGACAATCCAAGACGCTTTGAAGACGAACCCTATCGACGCAAGCTGTTCATCATTCGCGAACGACTTAAGCAGACACAACAATCCGTTGAAGCATCCCAAGGGATACGTGGCGACGCAAGATCCGGTGCCTATGCCAACGAAACAGCATTCCAGCGTGACCTCAAACTAATATCCCATTCATTGCTGAGTCATGGCGATGAAGATGCCGCCGAGGGGGAACTGCAGGACTTGATCCATCTCGCAGAGACCTTCGGTTTCTATCTGGCACGCCTCGATATAAGACAGGAGTCTACCCTGCATACGGATGCGGTGGCCGAGATACTCCAGGTGACCGGCCACGAGTCCGGCTACCACGACCTGAATAGTCAGCAACGAATGCTGCTCCTCGAAAAAGTGATCACAGAGGGCATCACCCAACCGCTGGTGATGGAGAAGTTATCCAGATCAACTCGAGACATATTAGCAGTTTTCGATCTGATTGCAGATAGTAAACGGGATATCAGTCCCCTCGCTATCGGTCAATATGTTATCTCCATGACCCATCATGCCAGTGACATTATGGAGGTAGCATTTCTTGGCAGTCTGTGTGGCCTCATCGGTGTACAAAACGGCGCCTGGTTCTGTCAGCTCGAGATTTCACCACTGTTTGAGACCATCAATGATTTGCAGAACAGCGAATCGATACTCGACGAGCTTTTTTCCAATCCCTGTTATCGGAATCTACTGAGCGCAAACAACAACCGTCAGGAGGTCATGCTCGGCTACTCAGACTCGGCAAAAGATGGCGGCATCATGGCCTCTGCCTGGAATCTCTATCAGACACAACAGCGCATAATCTCCCTGGCGCAAGCGCGGGGGATCAAGTGCAGACTGTTTCACGGTCGCGGTGGAACCGTCGGTCGCGGAGGCGGCCCCACCCATCAATCCATCCTCGCCCAACCGAGCAATACGGTAAAAGGGGAAATCAAATTCACCGAGCAAGGGGAGGTGCTTTCAAACAAGTACAGCAATTTCGAGACGGCCATTTTTGAATTGACCATGGGTATCACCGGTCTTTTCAAGGCAAGTCTTGGTGAGGTGCACAACGTCAAGCAAGAGAAACAACAGTACCGGGACGCACTGCAAGAGATCGCCGAGATCAGCGAAAACCATTTTCGCCAATTGACCGAAGGCACCGATGGCTTTCTTGACTACTTCTATGCCGCCACTCCGGTCAACGAAATCGGTATGATGAATATTGGCTCTCGACCCTCTCACCGCCACAAAGGCAATCGTTCGAAATCATCTGTTCGTGCCATTGCATGGGTATTCGGCTGGGGACAGGCACGCCACAATATACCTGGTTGGTATGGTATTGGCACAGCGTTGTATGAGTGGCGAAAACAAAAGCCTGGTCGTTTGAAGACACTACAGGCAATGTACAAACACTGGCCCTTCTTTCATGCACTTTTAAGCAATACCCAGATGGCTCTGTTCAAAACAGACATGATCATCGCCTGGGAGTATGCCAAGCTCTGCGGTGACGACAGCATCCGGGATAGTATCTTCAACGAAATCAGCCTTGAATATGAACGGACAAAGAAACAGATTCTGAAAATCACCCAGATGGACAATCTGCTTGACGACACACCGATACTGCAAAGGTCAGTGAGTCGCCGGGACTCCTATCTCGACCCGCTCAACCACATCCAGTTAGGGCTCCTAAGACACTATCGACACAGCAACCTCCAGGAGGAGGAGGAAGAGATGTGGCTGCGGCCATTACTGCGTTCGATCAATGCCATTTCAGCGGGACTGCGCAATACCGGATAACCCAGCTGAGGAGATAGTATGGAAATCCCAGCTATCGATCAGCATCTGCCCATTTAAAATGATCTTGGTTTGTGAAGCTGCTTGCAGATTTACCAATTTTCCATCGGCTTTATGGATCTCTACTGTAGTTTTTTTATCCTGCGCCGACTAAGCAAGAAGCGGCTTGAAAGAGTACACCAATAGCGTTGTCCGGGCGGATTGGCATAAAGGTATTGCAGATAGAGATATGTTGTTGAACAAGAATAAAAGTCTGATAGTAATCCTAGTGGCACTGGCAATTATGCTGAGTGCCTGCGGCGGTGGTTCCAGCAGCGATACCTCGAGCACCAACAGTTCCGATCAGGAGAGTGGGCAGGATCAGACAGAGCAGGATACGCCCCCAGTCGACGAGCAAACGCCCCCTGAACAGACTCAAAACAACCAGCAACCCAACGCGAGCATTAGCGCCACCCAGCAGGTCACTTCTGGCGAGACTGTCACCTTGGACGGCTCCGGCTCCAGCGATCCGGATGGGGACGCCCTCAATTTCATTTGGAGTCAGACCCAGGGTGCATCCATCAACCTGGGAGATCTGGCCAATCCGACCCTCAGTTTCATCGCACCAAATGTGCAGCAGACCACCAGTTACAGTTTCCAGTTGCAGGTCGACGACGGTCAGCTCTCTGACACTGCCGTCATTACCATCAGCGTGTCGCCAATGCTGGACACCACACCACCCGGCATTCTTTCACGAACACCCCAAGCCGAAGCCACCGACGTCTCTATCACTACCGACATCCGGGTTGATTTTAACGAGGCAATCAATGCAACGCTGATCAGTAGTCAAAGCCTGCAATTGAGCCAAGATTCAAACCCTGTTCCGGGTAGTGTCGACTATGATGCGCTGAACAACCGAATCACCTTTTCCCCGGATGCCGCACTCGCTACAGAAACCACCTATACGGTCACCCTCGGCGGCAATATCCAGGACCTGGCCGGTAATCCTGTAACAGCGGTAAGTTGGCAATTCACCACCGGCGCCCAATACAATCTGGGTCAAACCAGCCAAGGCACCATCGATCTCTGCATGAGCACCAGTGACAAGGTCATGCTGACCCTGGTGAACGATGCCAGAGCGGTGGCCAGGAACTGCGGCAGTACCAACTATGCGGCGGTACCTGCATTGGCCTGGCATTGCAGCCTGGAGCAAGCCGCACAAGGTCACTCCACATCCATGGCCGACAACGACTATTTCAGCCATACCGGCATTGATGGCTCAGACCCGGGGGACCGGATCACCGCCGCAGGATACAATTGGCGAACCTACGGTGAGAATATCGCGGCCGGTTACAATGATGAACAGAGCGCCATGACTGCATGGCTGGAGAGCCCCGGTCATTGTGCCAACATCATGAATGGCAATTTCAGCGAAATAGGCGTAGCGGCCGCTGAAAACCCCACATCCACCTATCTGATCTATTGGACTCAGGAATTTGCTGATAGCTTTTAGGGGCTGTTGTAAGTCAACAGGAGTCGGCCTGGACCGATTTGAATTGGGCTTTCAGCTGTTCCAGGCGCAGGTTTCCCTGTTCGCATAGCTTTCCCTCCCCGTTCAATCCCTCCAGACTTTCAGCCTGTGTGACGAGTGACGCCAACTGGTTAGGATCAAACAGGCTAAGCGCGGCTTCACACTCATCCGCAGCGGCGCTCAACAGGCTAGGCAGCAGTTCATCCGCGGCAATCGGTGAATCGGGGTCGAGAAGGTCTGCCACCAGGGGAAATTCAAGCAATTCAAAGTGGCTCTGGCGTGCATGCTCTTCCTGTTGCAACTCTTGATGTGCCACGCTGTCATCACCCGTGCCCCTCCATACAGACGTCATGATGACAGCCAGTAATTTTTTTATGGCCTCTTTGTTCGGTGTCTGGTCATCGGCCAGCCGTGCGGCCGTCTCATAGGCCTTGTCTAGGCGCTCCTTCAACCCCAAAATGACGTCACTCTGTTCATGGGGACCCAGGGCAACGGCCTCGCCGACCAAGCCGCGTAGATCTCCAATATAGGCCACCAGCTCTTCATGATCGAGGCGCTGGGCCTCGCTTAATTGTGCTTGCGTCAATCGGCGGGATGCCTCTGGGAACAGGGGATTGTTATATTTCCGCAACAGATGACGTTCATGCCTCCCGGGACGTTCACTGAATAGTAGATTCATATTTCACTCAGACATGGATTAGGGGCAATTAGGGGACTTGTACCATGCAACGGCCGCCAATGGGACTACCCCTAACACATACAGCGTTCACCATTAAGCACAAAAATTAAAGGAGAAATATTCCCGATTTGCCCCATCAACTGCCCATTTTTAGATGATTCATTGATATATATCACTTATTTCTGAATCTAGAGCCATTACCCTACATTTCGCAGGTTATTACTGCAAAGCTGCACATCGCGTTGCGTGAACTTTTATGGTCAGTGTCAAACTTGGAGGACATCACCATGTTAGGTAGTGAAAAGGCAATCGTTGGAGCTCTAGCCATTTTAGTACTCGGTATCGTTGCCGCCGTACTGCTTGGTTAACCAAAAAAGGCGGCGGATTAACTTCCGCCGCCTTTGTAAAAAGCATTTGCAGATCTATTGGCTGCAGCTACATCACCTGGTTCAAGAACTGCGCAGTCACCTTGTCCATACTATTCACATGCTGATCGAACCAGCCCCGCCACTCAACAAATATAAAATCGGCCAGTTGCACTAACTCCTGCTCCTGTGACCACTCTGCCATGAGTGACTCGATGCGAGAAAGCACCTGGTTATGTTCAGCCTTGTGCACAGGGTAGGGCGGGAAGGCATAGGTTTCCATCAATCTATTTTCATTTTCGAAATGGTCACGGGTGTGCAGCAGCCACTCGTCCAACACCCGTTCTATCTCATCGAGATCCGCATCGCCCGCAATGCCTTGCATTACCAATTCACCCAAACGGTTGATAAGGCCAACCTCTTCCAGATGAACCTCATTCATTTCCTGAAGGGCAACCTTAGGCATATCTGCGATAGCAACCACCGGTAACTGATATCGATTCATGATGGACTCACGTCGTGGTGTAACGGAGTTCGGGATGCTACCCCTTTGATCAATGAATGCCTTTGACCTCGATCAAGTGGGTCAACAGCCCGTATCCGTTTCTGCATCGAAGCCCGGATTGATCGCTTCATACAGGGATGAATAGTCCTCATCCCCATAGCCTGCCTCCTGACCATTACGAAGCGTCTTCAAGAGGGCATTGGCAACCTCTCCGTCCATACCCGAGGCCTCGGCCACCTTTTGAAAAAGGGCGATATCCTTGATCAGGTGCTTGAGTGGGAAGTTTGGATTGCTGTAGTCATGCTCCATGAATTTTTTCAGCTTCTTGTCGAATGTTGGGGCATACAGCGCACTCTGACGCAGCAGTCCCATGAACTGCTCCACCTCGACTCCCTCTGCACGGATCAGGCCGAGGCTTTGGGAAAACCCGGCGGTCAGTGAAGCGATCAATTGGTTCATCGCCAGTTTTACCGCCGCGGCCTTACCCACAGGACCGAGATGTTCAACCTCCTTGCCGAGTCCCCGCAACATCAGCAAGGTCTGATGGTAAGCGCTCTCTGAACCGGCCGCCATGACGATCAGTTCCCCGGATTTGGCCTCCGGAATGCTTCCCAGGACCGGGACCTCAAGATAGTCACCCCCCGCCTCCACCACGGTTGCACCGATATCACGGCTCTCATCAGGGGAGATGGTACCCATTTGCAGTACCGTCTTTCCCTCAAGCAGCGGTTTCACAGAGGGATCGAACAGGACTCCGCCGATTGCCGTGGCGTCGCTGAGGGTGAGGATTAAAACCTCTCCGGCAGTCACCGCATCGGTAAGCGATGGGGTCACATTCAGTCCCTCATCCCGCGCTGCATCCAGCGGCTCTCTTGAGCGGTTCCAGGCGATAAGCTCATGACCGCAATGTACCAGCCTGTGAGCGATTGGAGACCCCATCAGTCCCAGTCCAAGCAGTGCTACTTTCATCGTTATACCCTCAGGTTAATCCTTGGCATGGTAGATCCTACTCAGCTCATGTACTGCCTGGATAAATACACCCGCATGTTCAGGGTCGATTTCGGGGTGGATGCCATGTCCAAGATTGAATACATGGCCGCTGCCAATGCCATAACTTGCCAACACCTGAGCCACCTCATCTCGAATCCGCTGGGGTGATGCGTACAAGGTACAGGGATCCAAGTTCCCCTGCAGCGCGACCTTGTCACCCACCCGTCGCCTGGCATCGGCGAGACTCAGGGTCCAGTCGATTCCCAAAGCATCGCAGCCGCTATCCGCCATCTGTTCCAGCCAAAATCCACCACCCTTGGTAAACATGATGACAGGTACTTTTCGACCCTCCGCCTCACGTTTAAGCCCAGCTATGATCTGGCGCATATAGGCCAGGGAGAATGCCTCGTAGTGTTGCGGCGTCAAAACCCCACCCCAGGTATCGAACAGCATCACTGCCTGGGCGCCGGCATCTATTTGGGCATTCAAGTAGGCACAGACCGCGTCCGCGACCTTACCCAGGAGACGATGCATCAAGTCCGGGCGGTCAAACAGCATCCCTTTGACCTTGGAGAAATTTTTTGTTCCTCCCCCCTCCACCATGTAGGTAGCCAAGGTCCACGGACTACCGCTGAACCCGATCAACGGCACCCGGCCCTGCAACTCGTGGCGAATAGTACGCACTGCATCCATGACATAGCCCAGGTCATCTTCCATATCCGGTACCGCCAACCCCTCCACCGCGGCCTCATCACGTATCGGCCGTTCGAAGTGGGGCCCTTCGCCTTCGGTAAAATAGAGACCAAGCCCCATGGCGTCAGGCACAGTAAGAATATCGGAGAAAAGTATGGCCGCATCCAAGGGATAGCGTTCCAGGGGTTGAATGGTTACTTCACAAGCCAGGTCCGGGTTTCGGCACAGATCCATGAAACTTCCCGCCTTGCTCCGGGTAGCTCGGTACTCAGGCAGATAGCGGCCGGCCTGACGCATCATCCAGACCGGGGTCACATCCACTGGTTCGCGACACAACGCCCGCAACAATCGGTCATTTTTCAATGTAGTCACAGAGAGACTTCCTTCGATACGGTTTTGCTATAAAGAACAACCGATTGTACACGTAAACCAAGACCGGTAGACAATCGAAGTTTGATCCAAAATCCGACCATACACCATTTTAGCCATTCTCCTTGTATGGGATACTATCCAGGCAACTCACCCTCGATATTGAGAAATCTATGATACCGGTTAAACAGATCATCCTTGCCAAAAAGGACGCCTTGGCTGCGACCGTAACAGCACCCTTGTCGCTGCTGGCCAAACAGTGCGTGCCTGTATGGGATGATACCGATGCCCTGGACCGGGTATTGCTGGATAACATAGATCAGATCACCCAGTGCGAATTTCTCTATGCCTGGGACCTGGAAGGTCAAGAGGTCTCTTCACTGATTCAGCCAGGAGAGGCGGATGATAGCTGGCGGGGCAGGGATCTCTCCGAACGTCCCTATTTGAAAAACAACCTGCCATTCAAGGGCATCATGTTATCGTCGGTCTATCACAGCCAATTTTCACATCGGGAGTGTGTAACCGCGCTGCAGGCCGTCAGGAAGGAGGAGACCCTGCTTGGATTCATCGCGGCCGACTTTTCCCTCGACAAGCTGGTCGCCGATGAAAATCTCAATAAGGAGTCGCAACATTGGCAACAGTTCAAGGGTGATCCAGCGGTACGAGGCACCCTGTTCATGCAACAGCGGATCCAGAGTCGGCTGGACGAGAATATCGATTCTGTCCACGCAACCATCTATGATCTCATCACCCAGCACGGGATTTTCCACTGTAAGATTCACTACTCCAGCGGCCGATGTTCGTTCTGGGTTGTGAACGACCCCTATACCTACCAGGTGCATGGGGTCGATGAGATCGTTGACCCGGATATCGTCCTCGCCTACCCCCTGCACCGCTATCCGCAAAGCTCCAAGGTGTCGCCCGAGCAGATTCGCCAGGTTTTCGCTGAATTCAAGGCATTACGCTTTGCCGACGAGACCATCTACCTGCGTAGCGCCTCTATCAACATCATGAATGGCATGTTGGGATTGACCTTCTCCTGCGACGGTTCACACTACATGCCGGTAGAAGAGTTCATCGAGAAAAACCTGGGATTCTGGATCGGCGAACTGGCCGCCGACCGACAGTAAAACGCTGACTAAGGCAAACGATAGTTATTTTGTGTCACCAGATCGACACCGCACTCCAGGCCGTCGATCCAATTAATAAACTCTGTCACCGCTTTTTTCCCAGCGAAGGCGCGTCCATGTTGCGGTACGATCATATCGATATCGAGCTGACGAACCATGTTCGCCCACAGATTGCAAACCTTGTTCGAGTTCATGTAGCGCCGATGAAAGCCTTCCATATAGGGCATGACCTCGGATATTTTCTTTACCGGGATGTTCAGATCACCAGGCGGCAGATTGGCGCCAAGATCCCCTGAAAACAGAATTCGGCTCACGGGATCGTAAAACTGGAAATTTCCCTCTGCATGGAGAAAGTGGGCCGGTAACGCCATCAGGCGTATATTGCCAAGCTCAAGATTGAGGCCCTCATCGGGAATCGCAACAACCCTATCCACCAAGCGGCCGGGGCGGGTGAAGTGGGGAATGAAACGCTCCCACAGGGCGGGAACGACTACCTTACAGTCTGTACCCACCAGCCACTTGTTCACAGAGGCTACGATGTCCGGATCCTGGTGTGACGCGATCACATAATCCAGTCTCTTGACATTCATATAGTCACTGATGGCCATAAACAGGCGTGAATAGGTCAACTCACCGCCCGGGTCGATCAATGCCGCGTGTTGATGGTCGTAGATCAGGAACTGGTTGGCCTGTACGGCTTCTCCCGACACCAGGTCTCTAAATGCCACACAGATGTGACTTCCATTGTTAAATAGCTCAACTGACATAATATTTACTGCGTCTAAAATTACTGGTGCATACAACTAAGACAGAAGATAAACCCACTGTCATTATGAGACATTTATCGACAGTGTTCGAAGAAGCTTAACTGTATCACAATATATTTCAAGGAAAAGTCAGCCAGCTAATATAAAACTTCCCTATATAACCAGCGGTGAAATCGGTAATGTTATCCCATCAATGGAACCTAACTCCCCGAGAAGCGATCGCATTGCAGGTACAATTGAGGCAACAGGTTATCGAACAAGACTGTTACCATAGGCTACGCCGTGTTGCCGGCGTGGATGTGGGTTTTGAGCAGCAGGGCAGTATCACTCGCGCCGCAATCGTGGTCTTGAGTTATCCGGAATTGCAACCCCTCGAAGCATCGGTCGCGCGACTCCCAACCACTTTTCCCTATATACCAGGTCTACTCTCATTCCGCGAGCTTCCGGCCATTTTGCAAGCATTATCCAAACTCAAGCAGCCACCCGATATCTTTCTCTGCGACGGGCAGGGCACGGCCCATCCCAGGCGCTTCGGTCTCGCCTGTCATCTCGGAGTCTATACCGATATACCCAGCGTAGGCGTGGCGAAAACACGCTTGGTCGGTCGCCATGCCACACTGCCCCAAGAGAAGGGCTGTTGGGTTCCCTTGATCCACAAGGATGAGACCATCGGGGCTGTTGTGCGTAGCCGAAGCGGTGTCAATCCCCTCTACATTTCCGTCGGGCATAAGATCTCCCTGCAAAGCTCAATCGCTCTGGTACTGGGTTGTACAACCCGCTTTAAGTTACCGGAGACTACCCGCGCCGCCCACAAGTTGGCTTCTGCGAAAAGCTAATAACTGAGCGTTGTTATGCATCCGCCTCGCGGATATGTTCGATGTAGTGGGGTCGATCATCCATCACCAAACTGACGCCCTGGGCCCAGGCCTGGAGTGGCTTTTTGCTGCTATCGAATTTCAGGTCGCAACGGGCCCGGCCCTGGCTCTCGAGGGGCATCGGGATCATATCCCGGTAGGTATAGACATTCTCACCCACATCCCCGCCTTGGCAGATACAGGGGCACTTGGGCAGTTCCGATTCCAGCTCAGCGCCTTCAAACACCAATGCGCCTGCCTGCCACCAACGGGTTCGCTCGGCTGAACCGCTCATGGTCTTGATGATGATGGCACGGGAAAAACGTATCGTCAGAGTGCCATTATCAAAGACAATTGACTCCACCTCACTGCCGGGCAGCTCGATTGAACTAGAATCCATAACCTTTACCTACTCTAAAACCACTCCACTGACAGCTGCCAAACTGATTCCATGGCAGCCCTGAATCAGGTTTGAATCATAACCTCATGGTCAGCTCAGGCAAAGATCCTGCTACCCGGACGATAGTAGGGAAGGGCAAGCGTGAATAGGGAATCAAGACCTCTCTAAACCGAGCTCCTTGATCTTTCGGGTCAAGGTATTCCGCCCCCAACCGAGCAACCGCGCCGCGTCTTGACGCCTACCCGCGGTATGTTCCAGGGCTATTTCGATCATTGCGGTTTCGAAATCCGGTTCAGCCTCATTGAGTATCCCTTCACCACCCTCCTGCAGTCTTTTTCTCGCCCAGTCACGCAGTTGCTGGCGCCAATCATCATGGTAACTGGGTTGAGACTCGCTGCCCTCTTTCAATTCACTGGGCAGATCATCCACATGAATCTCTTGTCCAGAGGCCATTACGGTCAACCAGCGGGCGATATTTTCCAATTGGCGGACATTTCCGGGCCATTCCAACTGACTCAGGTAGGCATCCGTCTCGGGTAACAGCACCTTGGTCTCTACAGCCAGCTCTTCGGCGGCGCTTTTTAAAAAGTGTTTCAATAGCAGCGGGATATCCTCCCGCCGCTGACGTAGCGCCGGAATCTGGATGCGTATGACATTCAATCGATGGAACAGATCCTCCCTGAAGGAGCCCAGTTTTACCAACCCCTCCAAGTGCTGATGGGTAGCTGCAATGATCCGCACATCGACTTTAACCGGTTCGTGACCACCCACTCGATAGAACTCACCGTCGGCTAACACCCGAAGCAAACGAGTCTGCAATTCTGCCGGCATATCGCCGATCTCATCCAGAAACAGTGTCCCGCCATCGGCTTGTTCGAAGCGGCCAATACGGCGCGTCTGGGCACCGGTAAAGGCTCCCCGCTCATGTCCGAATAACTCTGATTCCATCAGATCTTTCGGTATCGCCGCCATGTTGAGTGCGATAAACGGTCCGGCCGCACGTGTACTGTGTCGATGCAAGGCATGGGCCACCAACTCTTTTCCGGTACCCGACTCACCATTGATCAGGACCGTGATGTTCGACCTGGCCAGGCGCCCAATGGCACGAAACACCTCCTGCATGGCAGGCGCTTCGCCAATGATCACCTTCTCCATATCCAGATTATCTATGCTTGGCTTATCGTCTCCCGCCATTAACTGCCGGCACGCTCGTCTTATCTGCTGGACGGCTTCATCCACATCAAAGGGCTTGGGCAGATATTCAAACGCACCGCCATGGTAGGCGGATACCGCACTCTCCAGATCGGAATGGGCGGTCATGATGATTACCGGCAACTCCGGATAGCGTGTATGCAGCAATTCAAGCAGTTCCAATCCATCCATGCCCGGCATGCGTATGTCCGAGACCACCACATCCGGCTGTTCCTTGTCCAGATAGTTGAGTACCCGATCAGCACTATCGAAACAGGTGACATCCATATCCGCCTTTTCCAAGGTCTTCTGTAACACCCAACGTATCGAGCGATCATCATCGATGACCCAGACTCGGCATGTTCTATCCATCTACCTGCTCCAGCGGAAGTAATACTCTAAACACGGTATGCCCCGGTTTACTCGTGAATTCGATTAAACCCTGGTGTCTGTTGATCAGGGTTTGTGAAATTGAGAGACCCAAACCCATGCCGTCACTGCCCGAAACCAGTGGAAAAAAGACCCTTTCTTGTAGCTCATCAGGTATACCTGGGCCGTTATCCGATATTTCCACCGACACCACCAGACGATGGCGAATATTGCCTATGGTGAATTGACGCAGGACCCTGGTATCTATCCCCAGAACGCCTTTCGGCCCAGCTGCGTGTACCCCATTTCTGATGATATTGAGAAATGCCTGAATCAATTGGTCCAGATCAGCTTTAAGGTTGGGAATACTTGGATCGTAGTCTCTGTTTATCGCCAAACCCGGCCCTGTCTCCACCTGCACCAGACTGCACACCCGCTCCAGAACCTGATGAATATTGACCCATTTCAATACCGGGATCTTGTTTGGCCCCACCATCCGGTCCACCAGGTTTTGCAACCGATCGGCCTCCTCGATGATGATCTGGGTATACTCCGCCAGGGACACATCGGGGAGCTCCTTTTCCAACAGTTGCGCAGCTCCCCTGAGCCCACCCAGGGGATTCTTGATCTCATGAGCAAGGCCTCTCACCAGTGCCCGGCTTGCCTGATTCCTCGAAAGAATCTGCTCTTCCCGGGAGATTCTCAACTGTCTGTCGACCTGTTGAATCTCAACCAGGAATTCATTCACATACTGATCCGCCCGTATCGGTATGACCGTACAATCGACGGTGATTTCGTGGTCCTCATGAACGACTAATTGGTGTTCACGTTCAGTGAACGGCTGCCCGGTCTCCAAAGACCTTGCCAGGTTTTCGTGCACCACGCTGCCGTTACAGGTGATGAGTTCCCCCGCAGAAATGCCGAGCACCTTGCGAGCGCTGACACCGAACATCATCTCCGCGGACGAGTTGATGTATTGCAGTTTGAACTCCTTATCAAACAGCAAGATTGCGGTACTCAAATTGTCGAGCACCCGCCTCTCCATTCCAGTTACAGCCTGATCAGAATTCATGGCCTTATTAGTGCAAATTGCGGGCCAATGCACTTCTCTTTACCCATTTAGTTCTCATAGCGTGCGCAGATACGAAAAAAACCTGAAAAACGATCGATATTCAAAGGTAGTAATCCCTGTCAGACACATATACAGCTTATTTGAGCCCAATTAATGGCATGCTTGACCCGGGGGGGATAGCCCTGATCCCCACCAGGGTCCATCGATCAAACAGTCATTGCACCATTATAGTGCATGCCCAGAGAGAGGCCGCCTGGAAAGGCTTGTTCTTAGCGGAGAGTGGTGAAATGGGCTAAAGGCTGCGGGTCGGCACGAACAGTGCGAATCCTAGAAGTTCATAGCGTGGCTTAATTGACCGCCGGCTGACGCAGATGAAAAGTGATGCTGTTGGACTCTTTGAGAGATTGCCCCTCACCGTCAACGATCTTCGCCTGCAACGAGTGGGTGCCTCGAGTCAATTGCTGCAGTATCAATTGGGTCTGTTTGATATCGGAATCGAGCTTGACGCCATCCACGAAGAGATGGATTACATGACCCTCCGCAAGATTGGGTTCGAGGGCGATACCGACAGGAACCGTACCTTCCTCGTTACGAACGGTTTCGTTTTCGGCTGGCTTGACAATAGAGAAGGTGAGGTACTCACCCGCCGCCGCGCGGGCCTCTTCATTCTGCTGCTCCGTTGGCAGTGTTGCGCTCTTTTTACTATCGGTGACCGATATGCGTTCTGCATCGGGGTGATAACGTTCGGAATAGATGACCTCACCGTCTTCCGAGATGTATTTGTAGACATCCCTGGCCAACAGTGGCATCGCTATTAAGAGGGTAGACAGCAGTACAACGATACGCATGTGACTAAGGATAGACCAGTCATACCCCACTAAACAAGCGACAATGTTCGCAGAACCAAAAAAAAGCGCCCCCGGAAGGGGGCGCTCAGGCTACTCATCAATTACAAGCCGGGGTTAGAGGCTGTAGTACATATCGAACTCGACGGGATGGGTGGTCATACGCATGGTGGTGACCTCTTCCATCTTCAGATCGATATATCCGTCAATCAGGTCGTCGGTGAAAACGCCACCGGCCGTGAGGAAACCACGATCCGCATCGAGTGCCTCCAGCGCCTGATCAAAGCTGTGGCAGACAGTCGGGATGCTGGCAGCTTCTTCAGCGGGAAGGTCATACAGATCCTTATCCATGGCATCACCCGGATGGATCTTGTTCTGGATACCGTCCAGGCCGGCCATCAACATGGCGGAGAAGGCCAGGTAGGGATTTGCAGTGGGATCCGGGAAACGTACCTCAATGCGACGCGCCTTGGGACTGGAGACCCATGGAATACGGATCGAGGCGGAGCGGTTACGAGCGGAGTAGGCCAGCATGACCGGGGCCTCGAAGCCTGGTACCAGGCGCTTGTAAGAATTGGTCGAGGCATTGGTGAAAGCGTTCAGGGCACGGGCGTGCTTGATAATACCGCCGATATAGTAGAGTGCGGTCTCGGAGAGGCCGCCATACTGATCACCGGCAAAGATGTTCTCACCGCCCTTGGCCAGGGACTGGTGCACGTGCATGCCGGAACCGTTGTCACCTACCAGGGGCTTAGGCATGAAGGTAGCGGTCTTGCCATAGGCGTGTGCCACATTCCAGGTACAGTATTTCTGGATCTGCACCCAGTCGGCGCGGGTCACCAGGGTATTGAACTTGGTGCCGATCTCGCATTGCCCGGCGGTGGCAACCTCATGGTGATGCACCTCGGTCTCTACACCCATCTCTTCCATGGCCAGACACATAGCGCCACGCAGGTCGTGCAGGGAGTCTACCGGAGGTACCGGGAAATAACCGCCCTTGATGCCGGGCCGGTGACCGATGTTGCCATCCTCATAGACACGCTCAGAGTTCCAGTCGGCCTCTTCGGAATCGACCTTGACCATGGAGCCGCTCATATCGATGCTCCAACGCACGTCATCGAGTACGAAAAACTCAGGCTCAGGCCCAAAGAAGGCGGCGTCAGCCACGCCTGTAGAGGCAAGATAGGCCTCCGCGCGCTTGGCCAGGGAGCGGGGATCACGCTCATAGCCTTGCATGGTGGAGGGTTCCAGGATGTCGCAACGAATGATCAGGGTATTCTCATCAGCGAAGGGATCGATGACCGAAGTATCGTCCTCAGGCATCAGGATCATGTCGGATTCGTTGATGCCTTTCCAGCCGGCGATGGATGAGCCGTCGAACATTTTGCCGTCGGTGAAAAAGTCCTCATCGATCTGGGTGGAGGGCAGGGTCACATGCTGCTCCTTGCCGCGGGTGTCGGTAAAACGCAGATCGATGAATTTCACATCATTATCTTTGATCATCTTCAGGGCTTTTACGGCCATCTTAAATCTCCAGGATTTTCAGTGATTAAATGCTGAGCAGAATCAGCCATTCGTTGCTTTTGCAGCCGGCCAATCATACCGGACGCCTTTGGATAACGCAGAAAAGCAGAATTCATGCCATTCAAGAAAAATCGTCTTCCGGTATCGCCTCCAAGGGCTTTAACCTTCTATTTGGTAACTAGTAAAAGCAAGATAAATTAGGTAGTTAATTTGAACCTATCTCTTCTCCCCGGTCATTCAACGACCCCCTATGTGCAGAGAGAGAAAAAGGTGTTGACACCACAGGGCCGAAGGCGCGCACCAATAAGGTGCGCCGTGTTTGTGAGGCGCACCATTATGGTGCTAACCAAACCAGACTTGGATATTCCTAAATATGTCCGAACCCTCGATCTTGTTCTTATACTCCCTGTGTAACCGCTCTGCTTGCTCTGTCGAGGCGAAGCAGTGTAAAGGCAAATAGAGATCGATATCAATGCGCCCTGAGAGATAGTGCAGAACCAGCCGCTGTTTCTGATCATAACAGCTGACCCCATCACAGAGACGGTCGAGCATGGCCTCCGCCTCTGATCTGAGGGGCAGGTGTGCGCAGGAGGGTCCGGCCTCATCATCCTCTGGATCGATATGCACCGTGACGTCTTGCAAAACATCCACCCGGTCGATCAGGCCATATTGGACCACTTCGGCAATTCGATGCCCCTCGGAGACACTCAACCAGGGATCGACCTGAACATGCACATCCGCCAACGCATGCCCACCCAGTTTGCGGGTACGCAGCATATGCACGCTTTTGACCCCTGAAATATTGCCGATCACTTCCCGGATTTGTGATAGCGAATCTTCTTCGAGACCGGCATCCGCCAGCTCCTGGGAGGCCGTCCAACCAAGATCCCAACCGATCTTCAATATCATCAGGCCCACCATTACCGCTGCAATTGCATCCAGATAGGGTAGGCCCAACATGGTGCCCCCGATGCCCACCAGCACCACCACTGAGGAGACGGAGTCGGTTCGGTGGTGCCAGGCATTGGCCCGCAACAGATTCGAGTTTATCTTGTTGGCGAAATGACGGGTGTAGAAAAAGAGTCCTTCATTGGCAAGAATGGAAAACGCTGCCACATAGAGGGTAAAGGCCTCCGGCTGCAACAGATGTTCCGGTGCAAAGAGTCGCTCTCCGGCATCCCAGACAATCCCGGCGCCAACCGCGAGGAGAAACCCGCCCAGCACCAGTGTGCCGATGGTTTCAAAGCGGCCGTGGCCGTAAGGGTGTTCCTCGTCCGGTGCCTCTTTTGCATGGCGCGCGGTAAACAAAACCAGGGCATCGGTCAGCAGATCAGACAGGGAATGTACGCCATCCGCTATCAGCGATTGGGAATGACCCAGCCAGCCAAACAGCAACTTCAGGATGGCCAACACGGTATTGGTCAATGCGCCGACAATGGCAACTTGCCGACTCACATCATAACGCTCTTCCTGACTCATGAATCACTATCCTGATCGACTACTTCCACAACCACAATGTACTCCCCATCTACGCTTTTTACTTCAACCACACGATGGCCATTGATACGTGACCAGGCGGGTATATCCTTGAGCGCCCCGGGATCGGTACAGATAGCCTCAAGCTGAGTACCGGCAGGCAATCCTTGTACGGCATCCTGCACTCGGATCACCGGCATCGGACAGAGCAGGCGTCGGCAATCGATTATCTGCCGACTCAAATCAGCCACTCCTTGGGCACTTCATGGGCCGGCATGGGCGCTACCTTTAACAAGCGGCTATCACCCGCCACATCGGTAAAGCGCAACTCGACCTGATCGGCGTTTCGCCCCTGACTATAACGGGCAACCAGTCGACCAACCAATTCGATGTCCCGGTCATCGATCTCACCATCTATCAATGCCAAGGGACCACCATGGCTCACCGTATTGATGTGGGGATAGCGCTTCCGATAACCTTGCAGGAAGTTGGCCTCACCCTCTTCGCGGGCGATGATCACCTTGAAACGACTCGACGGCCGCAAGTGACGGCCTACCTTCAGCAACATGATGTCGTCCAACTCGTACTGCTTATTCCCACGCGCGCGCCACAGATCCTTCAGTTTCACCGAATACTGTTCATCGGTGAGAAAACAGCAGCCGCCTGCGGGTTGGGCGTAGTCCACGATACCGTACTGTGCTGCCAACGCCATCTGCGGTTTCCTGCTCCGGCCGGAAAAGTCATATAACCGGCTTCTATCAACCCAGCCCTCTCTTTCCGGCAGGGTAATGGGCAGGTTCTTGGCGCATAGCGGCCGCAGCAGTAGATCCTGGGCACCGGATTCATCAGAGACGATGGGCATGGTCTCCTTGCGTTGCGACATGGGCCTTTGCCCCACCACTTCACCGGTAATGATAAAGTCGAATTCTTTTGCCTTGATCCACTCATGGGCCTTTTGCACCATGAAGACCTTGCAGTCCAGACAGGGATTCAGATTGGCACCGTAACCATGTTTTGGATTCAGCAATACCTGTTTGTAATCCTCGACGATATCGATGATGTGGAGTTTTATCCCCAGTTGCTCGGCGACCCACAGGGCATTGTTGCGCTTCTCCTTTTTCTGATCACGCTTGCGAATGGCATGGGTATGTCCTTCAACACAAAAGCCGGTATAGAAATTGATGCCCTCCACATGGATGCCCTGATCCAACATCACCCGAGCAGCCAGGAGTGAGTCCAGCCCACCTGAGATCAATGCCACTGCTTTACGCTGTTCACTCATCGCCAATGTCTAAATTCAAAAAGTGCGGCATTATACCCCTCTCGTTATGAGATAGCTGGTATTTATTGCCTCACAATAGTTTACAAAACAGTAAAAAAATCTACGCAGGATTTGGGGATATAATTGCCCCATTTTATCATTTCAGTAGATACATAAACATCGCCAACAACAGATAGAAATTGGAGACCGCCATGGAAGCTATACGTAAAATTCTTCTCTCCTGCTTACTCTTAGCCTCTCCCTTAGCCCAATCAGCCGATGCGCTTTTGCAGAGTTTGACCGGCCAATTAGGGATTACCACCGAACAGGCCGCAGGTGGCGCCGGCGCCCTGTTCAACCTGGCCAAGAGCCGTCTGGCCAGCGAGGATTTCAGTCAAATCGCCGCCGCGGTCCCCGGAATGGACAGTCTGCTGGCAGCCGCCCCTGCCCTGGGTGAATCTCCCAGCGGTGCCGGTGCGGTGGCATCCATGTTGGGCGGTGAAAGCGGCTTGGGTGACCTGGCATCCCTGGCCTCCTCCTTCAGCACCCTTGGCCTGTCTACTGAAATGATCAGTCAATTCACCCCCATCGTGCTCGACTATCTCCAGCAATCAGGGGGCGGAACGGTGATGAAGCTGATGCAGGGGGCATTGGGGATGTAACGCACGCACTGGCCCACTGCACCTGAATTGGTCTATCCGGGCCAGTGCCCGACATAGCCAACGCCATGCAGACCGCTCTTCCCGACAGCAACCCATCACCAATAACAACCACTTCAGGCACCCGGTCGATAAACTGAACCGGGTTAGCCATTGACTGAGAGCATCGCTATACTTACGCGGTTTTCTACCTCATCAGTCGGGGTTTCGATGTGAATCAAGTGACAGATACGAATCGAAGCGAGATCAAAACCTTTCAGGATCTGCTGATCGCTTTGCAAAATTACTGGGCGGAAAAGGGCTGCGTGATCCTGCAACCCTATGATATGGAAATGGGAGCAGGCACCTTTCATACGGCCACCTTTCTGCGCTCCATCGGCCCGGAACCCTGGTACGCCGGCTATGTGCAACCCTCCAGGCGCCCCACCGACGGTCGCTACGGGGAGAATCCAAACCGCTTGCAACACTATTATCAATACCAGGTGGTCCTGAAACCTTCACCCAAGAATATCCAACAGCTCTACCTTGGCTCTCTGGAAATGCTTGGGCTCGATCTAAACACCAATGACATACGCTTCGTAGAAGATAACTGGGAGTCACCCACCCTCGGCGCCTGGGGCCTGGGTTGGGAGGTCTGGCTGAATGGTATGGAGGTGACCCAATTTACCTACTTTCAACAGGTCGGCGGCCTGGACTGTCGCCCTGTGACCGGTGAGATCACCTACGGTCTGGAACGTATTGCCATGTACCTGCAGGGCGTGGAGAGTCTCTTCGATCTGGTCTGGACAGAAAGTCCCCAGGGAATTGTTACCTATGGCGACGTCTTCCATCAAAACGAGGTGGAACAATCTGCTTATAATTTCGAGCATGCGGACGTGAACTATCTATTCGGCCATTTCGACCAGTGTGAACAAGAGTCCAAGAAACTTATCGAGCTGGGACTGCCGCTACCTGCCTACGAGCAGGTTCTAAAGGCCTCTCATACATTCAATCTGCTGGATGCCAGACACGCCATCTCTGTCACCGAACGTCAGCGCTACATCCTGCGCGTACGCGGACTGGCCCGTGATGTGGCACAAGCCTACTATGATGCCCGTGAACGCCTTGGCTTTCCTATGTTGAAGTCGACAGAGGAGGCCGGCAATGACTGATCACGCCCACCTGTTATTCGAGCTCGGTACCGAGGAACTGCCCCCGAAGGCCTTGAAACAGTTATCGGAATCGCTGCATGAAAACTTTCTCTCCGGACTCGCACAGGCCAATCTCGGCCATGCCGAGGTCGAGAGCTATGCCACGCCACGCCGGCTGGCACTGTTGATCCGCGACTGTGCCGTGCGCCAGCCCGATCGTGAAATCGAACGCCGGGGTCCGGCGATCAATGCCGCTTTCGATACGGATGGCAATCCCACCAAGGCGGCGCAGGGCTTTGCCAAATCCTGCAATACCACCGTTGATCAGCTACAACGCCTGAAAACCGACAAGGGAGAGTGGCTCAGTTATCAGATCCAAGAGACAGGCAAACCGGCCGCCGACCTTCTGCCTGAGATCGCAACCCAGGCGTTGAACAAACTGCCTATACCCAAGCGTATGCGCTGGGGCGATTCCGAGGCGCAGTTCGTACGCCCGGTTCACTGGCTGGCATTTATCCATGGTGACCAGGTGGTCCCCTGCGAGATACTCGATGCCAAGGCCGATCGTCTGACCTATGGCCACCGATTTCATCACCCCGCCGCCATCACCATCTACAATCCAGAGGACTATACCTCTGTGTTGCAGGATTTAGGGTATGTGATTCCCAGCTTTGAGGCGCGCAGAAATAAGATTCATGGATTGGTAGAGGAGTGCGCAACCGCACTTGGTGCCAAGGCCGATTTCGACCCGGATCTGCTTGACGAGGTGACGGCCCTCAATGAGTGGCCGGTGGCGCTCTCTGCCAGTTTCGAGGAGCGCTTTCTCGAGGTTCCCCAGGAGGCCCTGGTGGCCACCATGAAAGGCAATCAAAAATATTTTCCCCTGTTTGATGAGAATGGGGAGTTGATGAACCAGTTCATCACCATCGCCAATATCGAGAGCCCGAAGCCTGAGATTATCCAGCAAGGGAATGAGCGTGTGATCCGCCCCAGGCTGGCTGACGCCATGTTCTTCTGGCAACAGGACGGTAAAGGCAGACTCGAGGATCATCTGCAAAAGCTGAAACAGGTGGTGTTCCAGAACAAGCTCGGTTCCATGTATGACAAATCCGAGCGCGTGGCCAGGCTCGCCAAGCAGATCGCCAGCGAAATTCAGGGTGACCAAGAGCTCGCCTATCGTGCCGGTCTCTTGAGTCGATGTGATCTGATGACCAACATGGTCGGTGAGTTCCCCTCGATGCAGGGCGTCATGGGACGTTACCAGGCATTACGGGATGGTGAGAACCCTGAATTGGCGCAAGCCTTGGATGAGTTCTATATGCCACGATTTTCCGGTGACCAGCTACCCCAGACAAAAACCGGTATCGCCTTATCCCTTGCTGAAAAGCTCGACACCCTGATCGGTATCTTCGGCATCGGCTTGAAACCGACCGGTGACAAGGACCCCTTTGCATTGAGGCGTACCGCGCTTGGGGCCCTACGCATTGTACGTGAGCACTCACTTACATTAGATCTACGAGCAACACTGGAAACAGTAGCCCAGTCAATGACCGACAAGCTGACCGATAAAGCTGTCGTGACCGAGGTCTATCACTTTATGCTGGACCGACTCAGGGGAATCTATATCGAAGATGGGGTGAGTATCGACCTGTTTCAGGCCGTGGCTGAGGTGGCACCCGACAATTTGGCCGATTTCGACCTGCGCATCAAGGCCATGAGCGAATTTAGCAATATGCCGGAAGCGAAGAGCCTATCCGCCGCCAACAAACGCATACGAAATATTCTGAAAAAGAACCCTGAGCCCCTAGATGAGGGAGCCGACCCCTCACTCTTTCAGGATCAGGCTGAACGCAACCTTGCCCAGATACTCGACGAACTGACACCCAGGGTGGAACCGCTTTTCAAGAGCGGAGAATACACCCAGGGATTACAGCTACTTGCAGGGCTCAAGGAGCCCGTGGACCAGTTTTTCGACCAGGTAATGGTGATGACCGAAGACGCCTCAGTACGCAAAAATCGTCTGATGCTGCTACAACAATTAGAGAATATGTTTCTTAGTGTGGCCGATATCTCCCGTCTGCAGCTCCAGGATGGACAATCATGAAGCATGATTCCTATCAGGAGATGCTCGCCGCAGTGACGGCATTCCACACAAAGCACCATTTCAAAGAGACAGGTGGCGAGGAGATGACCTACCGGATCGCATTGATGGCGGAGGAACTTGGTGAAATCTCCAGCTGCGTGACCAAGGGCAAGCGCAAGGAGGCACTGGCGGAGGAGGTTGCCGATCTACTCATCCTGTTGATGGGAACCGCCATCGCCGGGGATTTCGATCTCAATCGGGCCTTCTGGGACAAAATGGAAAAGTTGGACCTGCGAGAGTCGCGTATGATCAATGGCCGTATTCGTGTCTCAGAATTCAGAGACACGGATTAAGTAAGCGCTTACTTACATGAAACTCATTATTCTTGATAGAGATGGCGTAATCAATCAGGATTCAGATACCTATATCAAGAATCCCCATGAATGGGCCCCTATTGAAAGCAGCTTACAGGCTATCGCCAAACTCGGCAGGGCGGGATACCGGGTCTTTGTGGCCACCAATCAGTCGGGGCTTGCCCGTGGCCTGTTTGATATCGAGACATTGAATGCCATTCATCAGAAAATGACGGCTGCCGTGCAAGCCGTGGGCGGCAGCATAGAGGCTGTGCTGTTTTGCCCGCACGGCCCGGACGACGGCTGCACTTGCCGCAAACCGAAACCCGGACTCTATGAAGAGATCAGCAGTCGCACCCAACAATCCCTAAAGGATGTTCCCATCGTCGGAGACTCTTTCAGAGATATCGAGGCCGCCATCCGGGTCCATGCAAGCCCAATACTGGTTCGCACGGGTAAGGGAGAAGCAGAACTGGTAAAACTCAAAGCTCACTATCCCCGGGTGCCTGTATACAAGGACCTCTTAAGCGCAACCGAAGATTTAATCGAACAACACAAAGCAAGCAAATGATTCTCATTCGATCCATTATCTATTTCATTCTGCTAATGGTCAGTACCATCATCCTGGCAACCGTCGGTACCCTGGTCGGTTGGGCCTTGCCGAAAAACGGTATCTTTCTGTTTGACCATAGCTGGAGCCGCATAAATCTCTGGGGATTGAAGCATATCTGCGGTTTGACCTATCGCCTGGAGGGTAGAGAACATATCCCGGAAGGTAGCTGTATCATCTTTGCTAAACACCAATCAGCGTGGGAGACAATTGCCCTCATCAGTCTGTTACCAGGGCCAAAATCCTGGGTATTGAAGCGAGAACTTTTCTTGGTTCCCTTCATGGGCTGGATCATGGTCTACTTCAAACCCATCGCCATCGATCGCAAATCGGGACAAAAGGCGGTGGATCAGATCATCGAGCAGGGTATACAACGACTCGAAGCGGGAAAAAATGTATTCATCTTTCCCGAAGGAACCCGGGTTGCACCCGGGGCGCGCAAACGTTACGGAAAGGGCGGCGCTCTATTGGCAGAAAAATCCGGTTATCCGGTACTCCCTGTCGCGCATAATGCTGGCGTATTCTGGCGACGGCGGGATATTAGAAAATATCCGGGTACCATAGATGTCCGGATTGGCCCCATCATCGAGACCAAAGGCCTCAGCGCATCTGAAATAAACCGAAAAGCAGAGGCCTGGATCGAAACCACCGTTGACAGCCTGCCCAAGCATTGGGACCAATAGTCCCCTTAAACATCAAGATTCTCAACGGTCAACGCATGGGTCTCGATAAAATCCCGGCGTGGTTCGACCTGGTCACCCATGAGGGTGGAAAAGATCTGATCTGCAGCAACCGCATCCTCGATACTCACCTGCAGCAGGCGTCGACTGTCAGCGTTCATGGTTGTCTCCCACAGCTGTTCCGGGTTCATTTCACCAAGACCCTTATAGCGCTGTACGTGCTGACCTCGTTTGGCATCTGCCATCAGCCAATCCAAGGCCTGCTTGAAGCTTGAGACCGCTTGCTCCTTCTCCCCCCGTTTGACCACCGCATCATCGCTCAACAGCCCGCTCAGCTGGCTACCCAATTCCACAATCTTGCGGTATTCAACACTGCTGAAAAAATCGAATGGGATCAGATGTTCGTTACCGATGCCATGGATTTTGCGGGTCAGTAAGATACCCGCTTCATCGGCGTAGGTTTCGTCGACCAGTGTCAGGGTACAGGATTCGGAAATCCCCAGATCAGTATTGAGTCTTGACTCTAACTCTTTGATCCAATTGGAAATTTCATTCTCATCCTCGATCATTGACTCATCAACTTTCGGCATGTAGATCAACTTTTCAAGTAACACACCATCATACCTGAGGGAGAGACGCTGGATGCTGGCCATGACCGAAAGAAAGGCGCGGGACAGGCTTTCGAGACTCTCCCCCGCCAAGGGTGGCGCACCCTTTGTCACCATCAATGACGCATTATCGAGGGCACTCTGGAGAAAATAGTTATTCAGGTCCTGATCATCTTTCAGATACTGCTCCTGCTTGCCCTTTTTCACCTTGTAGAGCGGTGGTTGGGCGATGTAGATGTGTCCCCTGTCGATCAGCTCTGGCATCTGACGATAGAAAAAGGTCAACAGCAGGGTACGGATGTGAGCACCGTCCACATCCGCGTCGGTCATGATGATGACCCGGTGATAGCGCAGCTTGTCGGCATTGAACTCCTCCCTGCCGATACCACATCCAAGGGCGGTTATCAGGGTACCTACTTCAGCTGACGAGAGCATCTTGTCGAAACGCGCCTTTTCAACATTCAGGATCTTGCCCTTGAGGGGTAGAATGGCCTGAAATCGGCGGTCCCTACCCTGTTTCGCGGAACCGCCGGCGGAGTCCCCCTCCACCAGGTAGAGTTCGGAGAGAGCGGGATCCTTCTCCTGACAATCCGCCAGTTTTCCCGGTAACCCTGCTATATCCAGTGCCCCTTTTCGACGGGTCATCTCCCTGGCCTTTCGCGCAGCTTCTCTGGCGCGAGCCGCTTCCAACATCTTGCCTGCGATGTTCTTCGCCTCAGCCGGATTCTCAAGAAGGAAATCGTTCAGGTTCTCAGACAGGAGTGTCTCAACAATACCCTTCACCTCTGAAGAGACCAATTTGTCCTTGGTCTGGGATGAGAATTTTGGATCAGGCACCTTGACGGAAAGCACCGCTGTCAGACCTTCCCGGGCATCGTCACCAGAGGTATTCACCTTCTGCTTCTTCGATAACCCTGTCTGCTCAATGTATTGGTTAAGGGTTCTGGTCAAGGCAGCACGAAACCCTGCCAGATGGGTACCCCCATCTCGTTGCGGTATATTGTTGGTATAACAGAAGATATTTTCCTGATACGACTCATTCCATTGCATCGCGATCTCAACCGCAACATCGTTGCGTTCATCACAGAAACTGAAGACCTTCTCATGCAACGGCGACTTGTTCCGGTTGAGATGTTCAACAAACGCGAGTATGCCACCCACATATTTAAAGATATCCTCCCTGCCTGTGGCCTCCTCTTTCAAGATAATCTTGATGCCGGAATTGAGAAAAGAGAGCTCTCTTAGGCGCTTTGCCAGAATATCGTAGTGAAACTCGATATTGGTGAAGGTATCACTGCTCGGCATGAAGGTAACGCTGGTACCCGTTCTCTCTGTCTCTCCAATGACCTCCAGATCGGACTGGGGTACACCGTGCTTATAGAGTTGTGTCCAGATCTTACCCTGACGGCGAATTTTGAGCTTTAGTTCTTCAGACAAGGCATTGACCACGGAGACCCCAACCCCGTGGAGTCCACCAGACACCTTGTAGGAGTTATCGTCAAACTTACCCCCGGCATGCAGCACTGTCATAATGACCTCAGCCGCGGATTTCTTCTCTTCAGGATGTTCGTCTACCGGTATGCCTCGGCCATTATCGCTGACCGTAATACTCTGATCAGAGTGAATAGTGACTTTGATTTCATTGCAGTAACCTGCGAGCGCTTCGTCGATGGAGTTATCCACGACCTCGAAAACCATATGGTGCAGGCCAGTACCATCATCGGTATCACCGATATACATGCCAGGACGCTTGCGTACGGCATCCAAACCCTTTAAAACCTTGATATTCGAAGAATCGTAACTCATACACTGCCCATGGAAAGATCGGTAACATAGAAACCGGAACAACGCGCTATTATACCTATAATTCTCGACTCCTTACGAACCATTTCTCTTTTTTAAGACTTCTCAGGCTAGCCCGTGGTAACTTCCCCATGTTCCACGTGGAACAATCCAAAATCCTTACTGCCGTTAAAATTCTTGAGTGGATCAGAACTCAACGCGGTGATGAAACTTTGGAGCTTTTGTTGGGTGATGACTGAGAGCATTTGATGGTAATGATCAGAATCCAGTTCAGCGTGTAGATCATCCACCAGCAGGACAGGACTTTCACCGGTTTTCACTCCTATCATTTTTGTCTGTGCCAGCAGCATAATGATCGCCGTCATCTTGGCCTCACCTCTTGAGTATCTATTCCTGATCAATCGTCCATCTTGCAAAACCCTCAAATCTGAACGCTGGGGTCCGCAACTGGTGAATCCCCGCTCCCTGTCTATTTTTCTATTTCTTTGTAGCGCCTCAGCTAAGGTATATTCCTCTTTCCAGCCCTGCTTAAGTTCGATAGAGACAGGGTGAATCAACTCTGTTGAATTCACTAACGCTTCAATATTTCTATTCCATAGCTCTGTGTACTCTCGCATGCGGCTATCCACCTCCTCCCCTAACGCTATTAACTGTCTATCCCAGACATCTATTTGATCCATTGATCCTCTCAAAGCATTATTTCTTTGCAGCAACGCCTGTTTGTACCTATTGGCGATTTCTCCATATTCATGTTCCACGTGGAACAATCCCCAATTGATGAGCCTGCGTCTGTGTTTTGGATCTTCTTCTATGATGCGTTGAATGTTTGGAGTGATTATTGTGAGGGGTATGGTTTTCGCCAGGTCAGAGAGTTTTTTCAGGTTCTCCCCATCTTTTCGTATGAAGGTGCTTGCGACTGTCTTCTGTAAACCTATCTGGTGTCTACTGTGATCAACACCCTTCAGTGTTGCGAACAGGTTTAGTTGGTCTGTGCCTTCCTTCAAAAGTTGGCCACGGGTTTGTTGCCTGAATGTGCGGGCCCTTGCAAGTAGATAGATGGCTTCTAGCAAGGTGGTCTTGCCGGCCCCATTCTTCCCTAGAATGATATTGAGTTGTTGGTGGGGTGAGAATTCTGCACACTCAATGTTTCGCAGATTCTCAATTTTTATCTTTTCAATATGCAATTTGTCAGTTTTTACGCCTGAATCTCAGTATTTCCTAGATTCTCATTGGCATCACCACATACCGGCTTTCATCATTCTCCTTGCCATAAATCAAGGCACTGCTGTTTGTATCCTTGAGTTCTATGATGATTGAATCCTCTGTAATGGCATTGATGGCATCCAGGAGGTAGCCGACATTGAAGCCGATTTTTAATTCATCGCCACTGTAATTGACTTCCAGCTCCTCCTCGGACTCCTCCTGTTCCGGGTTGTGAGCCTGCAGTTGCAATAGATTATCTGACAATTCAAAGCGTATGCCTCTGTACTTTTCATTGGACAGGATAGAGGCGCGGGTCAGCGACTGACGAAGATTGGTCTTATCCGCCTCTACTTCCTTATCTGATCCTGTTGGCATTACACGTTGATATTCCGGAAATCTTCCATCGATGAGTTTTGAGGTGAATACAGCATTCTCCAGCAATACGCGTATATAGCTGTTACTCATCTCTATCTTTATTTCGTTATCGCTGTTGCTGAGTAATCTTCCCAATTCGATGACCGCCTTGCGCGGTAGAATAATCTGCTGATTAATATCCTCTGGGGCTGATTTCGTCACCTGGCTCATAGCCAGCCGATGTCCGTCTGTTGCCACAGTGCGTATATCCCCTTTATTGATTTCAAACAGCATGCCGTTGAGGTAGTAACGAACATCCTGCTGTGCCATGGCGAATTGTGTCTTATCGATTAGACGATTCAGGGTACTCTCCTTAATCGTCATTACATTGTTACTCGGTGTTGGTTCTATGACCGGATAGTCCCGAGCAGGGAGCAGACTGAGTGAGAAACGACTTCTCCCGGATTGCAGACGTACTTTGTCCTCCGAGACATCAAGTGTGATTGGCGCAGACTCTGGAAGTGCCTTACAGATATCGAGAAGCTTTCTTGCTGGCAAGGTAAAATCCGCTTCTCCATCACATTCCACCTCGGCCTCGGTTTTCAGCTCAACTTCCAGATCAGTGGCTGTAAGCTGGATCAAACCATTTCCTGCATTGACCAGGATGTTGGCGAGTATAGGTAGTGTTTGACGCCTCTCAACCACACCGGCAATCTTCTGTAATGGTTCGAGCAGGGTTTCCCTATCAGTGTTTATCTTCATGTTTATCCACTCAGCATTTAATTAATTCTTTTTAAGAAATTTAGATTGTTATTATTATTAGCCTCGAGCATATTTGGTGTATAAGTCTATATCTATATGTTTTTTAAATATTTTTTTCATTTTTATGTCTGTTCTCATGGTCTCTTTTGCTGCCAATTATCTGTTGATGAATTGTGGATAGTCCAGCGCTTCAATATTACCTGATTTTCTCAACAATTTATCCACATTAACTGCTGAGGGTTCTCAACAGATTGGAATAGTCCTCGGATATACGGGGATCGCTCTCTCGCAGTTCCTTAACTTTGCGATTGGCATGAATGACAGTTGTATGATCTCTTCCACCGAAGGCGTTACCAATCTCCGGAAGACTGTGATTGGTCAGCTCCTTGGCGAGGGTCATGGCAATCTGTCTTGGGCGGGCTATCGATCGGCTTCGCTTGGAAGAAGTTAGATCAGATGTACGGATTTGAAAATACTCCGCCACGGTCTTCTGGATATTCTCTATAGTGATCTGTTTGTCATGGGCGGCAAGCATGTCGCGCAGGGCGTTCTTGGCAAAGTCCAGGTTGATTTCTCTACCCGTGAAGGTGGAGTTTGCGATGACTCTACGCAATGCTCCTTCCAGTTCTCTGATGTTGGAGCGAATTCGCTTACCCATGAAAAAGGCAACTTCATTGGGTAGCTCGACGTTAAGTTGCAGCGCCTTGCTCTGTAGAATGGCGACACGGGTCTCGAGATCTGGTGGTTCGATGGCGACGGTCAGTCCCCACCCAAAGCGGGATTTGAGCCGCTCCTCCAGGCCGCTTACCTCTTTCGGGAAGCGATCGCTGGAGAGAATAATCTGCTGTTGAGATTCAAACAGTGCATTGAAAGTGTGAAAAAACTCTTCCTGAGAACGCTCCTTTCCGGCGAAAAACTGAATATCGTCGATGAGCAGTGCGTTAACTGAGCGATAGTGTTTTTTAAATTGTTCGATGGTGTTGTGTTGTAACGCCTTTACCATTTCGGCAACGAAGCGCTCGGAATGTAGATAAACCACCCGTGCTTGCGGATTCTTTTTCAGCATCATGTTTCCCACCGCATGCATGAGATGGGTCTTCCCCAGACCTACACCACCATAGATAAAGAGTGGGTTGTAAGCCTTTCCGGGATTCTCTCCTATTTGCATGGAGGCTGCACGCGCTATCTGATTCGACTTGCCCTCGACGAAGGTATCAAAGATGAAACTTTGATTGAGATTGCTGTTTATGGAGGGGGTTTTCTCCTCTTTTTGAGAATATTTGTTGTTTATTACTTGGTCATTCTGTTTTTGTGCGGGGCGTCTTTTGCTGCCAATCTCCACCCTGACGGTTGGTGGATTGCCTTCGCATAAATTGTTCAGATGATCCTGAATTGTATCCAGGTAGTGGTTGCGTACCCAGTCTAGAACGAACCGGTTAGGTGCCAGGAGTTTCAGGTGGTTTTGGTCTTCAACGATTTGTAGAGGGCGTATCCATGTGTTGAACTGTTGTGGTGATAACACCTGTTCAAGATGTTCGGAACATCGTTGCCAAAGGTTCAAGTTCTCTCTCCAGCAGCGTTGGATGAGTTATGATCGATTTGTAACCAGCCAACCGGCTCTGAACGCCCTCTGGCCATACTCGTTTGAACTGTCAAGTCTACCTCTGGTCGGAGCAGTTATCTATAGCCGAAAGGGGTTAGGCGGCGACTTTTTTAAAGTGGATTGTCTATTGACAGGTGAGGGTGTTTAGGACTAGGCTACGCGTCTTTTTTTCGACCATAAATTATTTTTCGATTTATTGGCGGATCTACCGGTAGACAGCTATGAAAAGAACCTTTCAACCCAGTAATTTGAAGAGAGCGCGTACCCACGGTTTTCGCGCACGCATGGCAACTCGCAATGGCCGCAAAGTGCTTAAGGCGCGCCGGGCCAAGGGACGCGCCCGCCTGGCACTCTGAATATATATACACTCCTTGCCAACATCCGAAGGGAATTTTCCCCGTCGTTGCAGACTTCTCAAGCCCGACGACTACCGTCGGGTTTTTCGTGACGGGCAGCGCTCTTCAGATAGGCTATTTCTGGTCCTTGCCAGACCCAACAGGCTTGGCTATGCGCGACTCGGCTTGGCGGTCTCAAAAAAAAGCAGTCCCAGTGCCGTGGATAGAAATCGCATTAAGCGTTTGATTAGGGAAAGTTTCAGACTGAACCAGGAAGTGTTGGCGGGGCGGGATCTGGTAGTTGTCTCTAGACATGGCGCTGTAAATGCCGAGAATAGGCAATGTTTGAACTCCCTTGGACAACATTGGCGAAAGATGGTGGAACAATGCGCCGCATCGTGATTTCACTGATCAAGCTCTACCAAACGATTCTGAGCCCGTTTGTGGGGCAACATTGCCGTTTCTATCCGAGCTGCTCTGCCTATGCCCTAGAGGCCCTGGAAAAGCATGGAGTAGTACGAGGCCTCTGGCTCTCTATGAAGCGTGTCTCCCGTTGCCATCCCTGGCATGAAGGCGGTGTAGACCCGGTACCTGAACCCCGAAAAAAGCAGTTCCATGGATAATATAAGACTGATCCTATTTTTTGTTCTCGCCTTTGTTGGTTTATTGCTCTATCAGGCTTGGCAGCAGGACTATGGTCCCAAGAGTCAAGCCAGGCCACAGACCGCAGATGGTTCGGTGACCCCCGATGTGGTTGACAGCAGTTCCGAATCTGTACCGACGGTTGAGGTCAAGGCAGAACTGCCTGCGGCCGCCGGGCCGGGGACTGAGGATGCGTCTGCCGGATCGACTCAGGCACAGGTTGTACGCGTCGATACCGATCTGCTCAAATTGGAGATCTCCACCCGGGGCGGCACGGTACAGAAGGCACTGCTGCTCGACTATCCCGAATCCCTGGATCAGCCGGACATAAAGGTTGAACTATTGACGTCCCGGGAACCGGATATCTTTATCGCCCAATCCGGCCTGATCGGCAGCGAGGCGGGTAAAGCCCCCAATCATGAGGCCGTCTACCAGGCACAACAGACGCAATACAAGATGGCGGATGGCAGTGACGAGCTGACAGTACCCCTGACATGGTCGAATAGCGACGGCGTTAGGGTCACAAAACAATTCACGTTTCGTCGCGGCAGCTATCTGGCCGATGTTGAGTATCTGATCGACAACCAATCCACGACAGGCTGGGCAGCGAGGGATTATGGACAGCTGCAGCGGATGGAACCAAGCAGTGACGGCAACGGCTTCACCACCTATACCTACACGGGGGGTGTCTTTTACAACCCCAAGGATAAGTATGAAAAGGTGGATTTCGACGATATGGCAAAGAAGAAGCTCAACGTGGAGTCCGATCAGGGTTGGCTGGCTATGATTCAGCACTATTTTCTGAGCGCCTGGATACCACCCAAAGACCAAGTGGAGCACTACTACACCAACGCACTCTCTGGGGGTAAGTATCTTATCGGCAGCTACTCCCCCACCGTGACCGTCACAGCGGGAGAAAGCGCTACCCTGACCCGTCAACTCTACATTGGACCGAAGTTACAGGACCAGTTGGAGGTCATAGCCGAGGGCCTTGAGCTGACAGTGGATTATGGCTGGTTGACGGTGATCGCCAAGCCCATCTTCTGGCTCTTGAAAACCATCCATAACTGGGTGGGTAACTGGGGTTGGTCGATCATCATTCTGACCTTGCTGATAAAGGCGGCATTCTTCAAACTCTCCGAAACCAGTTATAAATCGATGGCAAACATGCGTAAGTTCACGCCAAGGATACAGGCGATCAAGGATCGCTATGGCGATGACAAGCAACGCATTCAGGCCGCCATGATGGAGCTCTATAAGAAAGAGAAGATCAATCCCCTGGGCGGCTGTCTGCCGATCCTGGTTCAGATACCTGTCTTCATTGCCCTCTACTGGGTTCTGCTGGAGAGCGTCGAACTGCGCCAGGCGCCATGGATTTTATGGATTGAAAGTCTGTCGGAAAAAGATCCCTATTTCATTCTGCCCTTGATCATGGGTGTCTCCATGTTCGTGCAGCAGAAGCTCAATCCGGCACCGCCTGATCCGATGCAGGCTAAAATCTTGATGACACTGCCTTTTGTGTTCACCATATTTTTTGCCTTCTTCCCGGCTGGGTTGGTGCTCTATTGGGTGGTCAACAACCTGATTTCGATTGCTCAACAGTGGTATATCACGCGCAAGATCGAACAAGCAGCAAGCTGATCTACCTGCCTGACCATGCGGCCGCTTGACACCATCGCGGCAATCGCCACACCGCCGGGTCGAGGCAGTGTTGGCATAGTCCGCATAAGCGGAGCCGAGTGCGGCAGGATTGCCAAGCTGATGTTGGGTTCGGTGCCTCCACCCAGGCAGGCATGTCTGCGATCCTTCCGCGATCAGCGTGAGAATATCATCGACAGCGGCCTGGCCATCTATTTCCCCGGTCCACACTCATTTACCGGTGAAGATGTGTTGGAGCTGCAGGGACATGGCGGTCCAGTGGTTTTGGATCTGCTGCTGCAACAGATCCTTCAGCATGGTGTGCGTCTGGCGCGCCCTGGTGAATTCAGTGAACGGGCCTTCCTCAACGATAAGCTCGATCTGGTACAGGCCGAAGCGATTGCGGATCTGATCGATGCGGAGAGTCACGCAGCGGTCCGATCCGCCACACGTACCCTGCAAGGGGCATTCTCGAACAAGATACACGAACTGGTGGAGGCGCTGATCGAATTGCGGCTCTACGTGGAGTCGGCTATCGACTTTCCTGAAGAGGAGATCGACTTCCTAAGCGACAACAGTGTAAGTGAGCGCTTACATTCAATTCTGGATGAGATCGAGGCGACACGCCAGAGTGCCCATACGGGCAGACTACTGAGAGATGGACTGACCCTGGTGATCGCGGGCAGACCCAATGCGGGCAAGTCGAGCCTGCTCAATGCCCTGGCCGGCGCTGAGGCCGCCATTGTCACCGACATACCGGGAACCACCAGGGATCTGTTGCGAGAGCGGATCACCATTGAGGGTATGCCGCTGCATATCATAGATACCGCAGGTATGCGTGATAGTCAGGATCCCGTCGAAGCGGAGGGGATTCGTCGAGCGAAACAGGAGATGGCGCTTGCGGATCGGGTTCTGTGGGTCTTTGACGACCATAGGGATCCCCACCATCTCGCCATGGATAGAGACCAATTGCCCCAGGGTGTTCCCGTCACCCTGATCCGAAACAAGATCGATATCACAGCCAATGCGCCGGGTCTCAAGGAGGATGATACGGGAGTTGAGATCGCCCTATCCGCCACCCGGGGTGAGGGTATAGATCTGCTAAGGGCACATTTGAAACAGTGTGCTGGCTATCAGCACCTGGGCGAAGGGGATTTCATCGCCAGGCGACGCCACCTGGATGCCTTGGAGAGAGCCATCGATCATCTTCGCCAGGGAGAACTGAGTCTGAGCCGAGACAGCGCGGGTGAATTGTTGGCTGAAGATCTGCGACTTGCCCAGCAATCGCTAGGGGAGATTACCGGGGAATTTACCGCAGATGATCTATTGGGACGAATTTTCAGTAGCTTTTGTATCGGCAAATAATCACCTTGTTCCGCTACGCATCCAGTTTTTCGACAAACCGAATTTTTTTTGATCGAGCACATTGTAGACGTGGTAAAGCCAGGGCTAACTATGGTGCAATAGAGTGACTTATTGAACGAGGAGATGAAACTATGTTGGGCGAATCCCACGATTTGTTACATGAATTTCCCGAATATGCCGACAAAATTGCGGCGTTGCGCGCCAGCAGTGATGTCTTCCATAACCTGATGGACGAATATGACTGGTTGGACGCGCATATCCGCAATCTTGAGGAGTTGCACAACCCGGTTTCCGATTTCCATATGGAGGAGATGAAGAAACGGCGCGTATTATTGAAAGATAGGCTGTATGCCATATTACATGGCTGATTGAGTATCACCTGCGTCGAGGACGGAACAGGCGAACCTGTTTGGCGAATGCTCGCTGTTGCTCTCCTTCACCCGCCTGTGAGGCGTAACGCAGTTCGATATAGAGGTTGATAATCGCCATGATTTGGTTCGCCAGATCGGGACGCTGATGAGCTGCCCGCTTGGCGAAATCCATGGGGCCTTCGTAGGATCTACGGCTGATACCCAAACGAGACAGCTTGTTGCAGAAGCGCAGATAGAGCTGTTGTGTGGGAGAAAGCCTGAGACTGCCCTGACGGATGATTATCAACACCACAACTAACAGAATAATCGCCACCAATCCCAGTGTGATCAAACCCCATTGGACAGTGCTAAAAGCGTCCAATCCAAAATTACGCATCAGGGTAAACTGGTGTTCCCTGCTGTAGCCTATAATCCAGCGCCGCCATTGGATGTTGGCACTATCCAGGGCATGGCTGAACTGACGCAGCATTGATGTAACCAAACCGCTCCCCGCTATCTCAAACATGGCGGGGGAACCATCTTCACCAAAAGCCATGCGAATGGGGTACTCAATCCGCTCCGGCGCGACGGCTGCGGTAGGATCGATTCTCACCCAACCCCTACCATCCAGCCACACCTCAGACCAGGCATGGGCATGGTATTGGCGGATAATAAAGTAGTCGCCGAATTCATTGTAGTCACCACCCTGGTAACCCAATACCAGGCGTGAAGGGATGCCTGCAATGCGCATCAATTGGGTGAAACTTGTGGCGTAGTGTTCACAGAAACCTGCCCTGCCCTGAAATAAAAATTCTTCAATGGGATTATCTCGATATGTCGGAGGAGATAGTGTGTATATGAAAGGCTCAGTGTTGAAGTAGTGCAATGCCTGTTCGACAATTTGTGTGTCGGTTTTTGATGCCAGGCGCCATTGTGTGACCAATTGACGTTGCTTATCGGTAACGTTTTCTCCAAGTTGTAATGCTCTTTGACGTCGAATCGGTGCAAGCTCGGTCATGCGGTAGCCGGTCAGCGAATGCAGCGTGTAAGATTTTGCTTTTGTCACGGCATTATTGTGAATCAGTTGAAAATCATGGCTCAGGCTGCTTCTTGCCGGTGCTTCCAGGGGGAGATCGAGGGAGACAAGCCAATTTTCATCATGTGGCTCAAGGAAGATTTCATACTTGATTGGCTGGCCCAACATGATCAGCTGTGTGCTGCTCGTAGGGATAGGTTGTTGCTTATCCGTGTACCAGCTATATCCGTCCGTATCCCATAGAACCAGCGCTCGCCAATAACGTTGCTGGGCTGGCGGCGGCGGTTGTTTGAATTCTGCCCTGAATGCCACTTCCGATGATTCAATCAGATCACTGACTGAGCCAGGTGTGACTCTATCACTGAGACCGGTCCTGGCGGCCGATTGAGAAGTAAAGTTCCATAGGGGTTGAGTGATACGGGGAAATATAATGAAGAGGATGATTGCAATGGGTAAAGCCTGGATGGTTATCTGAATTGTTTTTATGAACGGGTGGAGTAAATTTCGTGGTGGCGTGACCCGGTTTATTTCCAATAACAGCGCAGTGAGTGCGGTAACCACCAGCACAAGATAGAGAGATAACAACAACGACTGGCTGAAGAGGAATTGAGTGACCACGACAAAATAGGAGATAAATACAGATACGTAGATATCACGCCGCTTTTTTGTTTCCATGACCTTGAGCAGTAGCATTACTCCCAATAGTGCAACGCCGGGATCTCGTCCCAACAGTGTCTGGTATCTGGAATAGACGATAAATATGGATGCCAAGGTAACCAGCAGAAGCAACCATTGTCCCGGTTCAAGTCTGTGCCAGTGGAGACTGGCAATACGCCAACTAAACAACAATAAGAGATAGAGTAAGATGTTGATGGGGATGTTTGCTGCGTGCGGTAACAATGCCAGGCCCATCACCAGACTGAGTTTCAACATGAAAGCGGGTGTTACCGAGTAATCAACGGGTTGTTTCATCATCATCCCCGTAACGGGCAAGCAGTGATAGACAACGTTGTTGATGTATGGGACCCGATGCGGAGGGTATCTTCTGCCCGGGCATCTGCAGACTGTAACTTTGTTGCCGTTCTTCGGCCTGGAGGATAAAACGACAAAGCAGGCTGAGCCGTTTTTCCCTATCCTGCTCAGTCAGCAGGTCCCAATCGAGACTGACCTGTTCGCTTCTGTCGCCGCCAAACTGCTTACTCAACAGTCCCCGCTCTCTGGCTTGCGCCTTCCAGTCGATCTGCCGAGGTGAGTCCCCTAGCCGATAACCCCGCAAGCCGATGAAGTCATCGGCACCGACGCCTTTGTCGCCAGCGTCGCTGTGACTGTAGACAGCCAAGGTCGGTGGTTCACCCTGCTCGGCAGGTTTGGGATAGACCAGACAGGTTTGGTCGAGCTGGGCATAACTCCAGGCCCTGAACAGACCGAGTGGATAGGTGGTATGGATGATGATCTCGGGTATCTGCAACAGCCCCCGTCGCTCGGTCTTTACCGGTATGTGCAGATCAGCAATTGAGTTTGCCGGGATATCAACCGTGTCGGCGGTCTGCTTTTTGTCTCTCAAGGCAATGGCATAACGATAACCAGCACTGGCATTATTCACACGTAGAGAAAAATCGGCGGTCTGACCGGCGAAAACAGAAGCCGCCTCACCTGGCTGGATGGTTAGACCGAGTAGATTGCGCCAGGTGTGAAGGATGCTGACCAGCCAGATGCCACCTAGCAGGAAGGTCATTAGATGTCCCAGGTTACTGCCGTAGTTGATGGAACCGGCCAACATCAACAGCAAGAGCAAGGCCAACAGCATTCCCTGACGGGTTGGCAGAATATAGATGCTGCGGGGTGCAATTCGCGCCCTGCCCCGGGATTCTGGCCGGGCCTGTCGACGAAAGCGCTTTAGCCACTGAATCTTGGGCAGCACAGCCATCTCAAGGGATAGGTACGGAACTGATCAAATTCATCACCAGGCTCTCCCCCTGTGGTTCTGCGCTATCCCCCGCCGGTTGCAGTCGATGCCCGATAGTGGCGGGCAGGATCGCCTGAAGATCTTCAGGCAATACCAGTTTTCTACCCTCGATCAATGCCCAGGCCCGGGCGCCCTGGAGAATCGCCAGGCCGGCCCTTGGAGAGAGACCATGCCGGTAGTCCGGGGAGTTACGGCTGAAAGAGAGAATATCCTGGCAGTAGTCGATCAGGGCATCCGCCACATGCACGGTTGCAACCTGTTGCTGAAGGTCGGTGAGTCTCTGACTCTCTATCACAGCAGGCATTTGTTTGAGCAATCGACGTCGGTCCTCACCACCGAGCAGCTCTCTCTCCGCGTCTCGCTCCGGATAGCCAATGCGGATCCGCATTAGAAACCGGTCAAGCTGTGATTCCGGTAACGGGAAGGTGCCCACCTGATGACTGGGGTTTTGCGTGGCGATGACAAAAAAGGGCTCAGGCAAACCGTGAGTGACGCCGTCAGTGGTGACCTGGCGCTCTTCCATGGCCTCCAGCAAGGCGCTTTGTGCTTTGGGCGTAGCCCGGTTGATCTCGTCGGCCAGGACCAGTTGGGCAAAGATCGGACCGTGATGGAACTGGAAGCGCTGTTCGCTTCTCTCAAAAATCGATACACCAACGATATCTGAAGGGAGAAGGTCGCTGGTAAACTGGATACGCTGGTAGTGAAGCCCCAGCATATGAGCCAGGGTATGGGCCAGGGTGGTCTTGCCGACGCCGGGAAGATCCTCGATCAACAGATGCCCCCGGGCCAGCAGACAGGCAACGGATAGTTTAACCACCTGCTGTTTGCCCAACAGAATTTTGCCGGCGGCATCGATAATCTTTTGTAGTTCAGAGCGCATAGATTTCCGTGGAGACCAATGAATCAGCTAAAATAGTCGATTCGCATTAAAGAAATTCAGTGTTAGCACTTAGATAGAGACCCATGTTTTATACCAATAGTTACGATGTGATTGTAGTGGGAGGCGGCCACGCCGGCACTGAAGCGGCCCTGGCGGCCGCGCGTATGGGTGCGCATACGCTCCTGCTCAGCCATAACATCGAAACCCTGGGTCAGATGAGTTGTAATCCGGCCATCGGAGGCATCGGCAAGGGACACCTGGTCAAGGAAGTGGATGCCTTGGGTGGAATTATGGCCCATGCGGCAGATCGGGGCGGGATTCAGTTTCGTATCCTCAACTCCCGTAAAGGGGCCGCGGTTCGCGCCACCCGTGCCCAGGCAGACCGGGTACGCTATAAGGCGGCGATTCGATCTGCCCTGGAGAATCAGCCCAACCTGGAGATCTTTCAGCAGGCGGTGGATGACCTGCTGGTGGAAGATGGGCGAGTAACCGGCGTCGTCACCCAGATGGGCCTGAAGTTTCGCGCCAAAGCGGTGGTCTTGACCGTTGGCACTTTTCTCGCCGGCCGAATCCATATCGGCATGTCCAACTATGAGGGCGGTCGCGCGGGGGACCCCCCCGCCAATGCCCTTTCCCGGCGCTTGCGAGAGCTGCCCTTCAGGGTCGATCGGCTGAAGACAGGCACGCCCCCCAGAATCGACGGACGCAGTATCGACTATACCCGGTTGCAGGCGCAGCCCGGTGACAAACCCACGCCGGTATTCTCCTTCCTGGGCTCCCCTGATCAGCACCCGCGGCAGGTCAGTTGCCATATCACCCACACCAATCGGGAGACCCATGAGATCATTCGCGGCGGCCTCTCCCGATCACCCATGTACACGGGGGTCATCGAAGGCGTCGGGCCCCGTTACTGTCCATCGATCGAGGATAAAATCGTACGCTTTACGGACAAGGAGTCCCATCAGATCTTTATCGAACCCGAGGGCCTGGATACCCATGAGGTCTATCCCAACGGGATCTCCACCAGCCTGCCGTTCGATATTCAGTTGAAATTGGTGCGCTCCATGACAGGCTTCGAAAAGGCGCATTTGACCCGCCCCGGTTATGCCATCGAGTATGACTTCTTCGATCCCCGCGATCTGAAGCCGTCACTGCAGACAAAATATCTGCACGGTCTCTTCTTTGCCGGTCAGATCAACGGTACAACCGGCTATGAGGAAGCCGCCGCTCAGGGCCTGTTGGCAGGTATCAATGCGGTGCGCTACGGCAGGGATGAGCAGCCCTGGACCCCGCGCAGGGATGAGGCCTATCTGGGGGTGATGGTGGATGACTTGATCACCCAGGGTACGTTGGAACCCTATCGCATGTTCACCAGCCGGGCTGAATACCGGCTGTTGCTGCGAGAAGATAATGCCGATCTGCGTTTGACTGAAAAGGGACGTGATCTCGGCTTGATCGACGATCAGCGCTGGGACCGCTTCTGTCGTAAGCGGGATGCTATCGACCGGGAGCAACAACGCCTGAAAGGGATCTGGCTTACCCCCCATGATGTGGAACCGTCCCAGGCCGAGGCTATCCTCGGCGGCACACTTTCGAAAGAGGCCTGCGCCATCAATCTGCTTGCCAGACCCAAGGTGGCCTACCAACAGCTGATGGGGATGACGAAATTGGGCCCGGGCGAGACTGACCCGCAAGTGATCGAACAGCTGGAGGTACAGGCCAAATATGCCGGCTATATCGATCGCCAGCAGGGAGAGATCGAAAAACAGCGGGCCAACGAGGCGGTCATGCTGCCGGATGGACTCGATTATGCAACGGTCCGCGGACTCTCCTCAGAGGTGATGGAGAAATTGCAGCGGCATCGACCCCAGACCCTGGGACAGGCGGGACGTATCCCTGGCGTCACACCCGCGGCCATATCCCTGCTTTTGATTCATCTGAAAAAGCGCTCCGCCTGATGGTTGATGAAGCATTTGACGCGCCAGCCTGCCGGCAGCGGCTATTGACGGGTGCCCTGGAACTGGGGCTCGATCTCGATGTGCCGCAACAGACCCTGATGCTGGACTTCCTGTCACTGTTGGCGAAGTGGAACCGGGCCTACAATCTCACCGCGGTTCGCGATCCCTTGGAGATGGTCGGCCGACATCTGCTGGACAGCCTGGCACTGCTGCCCCACCTGAAAAGCGGGGCCTGCCTCGATATGGGCACCGGGGCGGGCATACCGGGGATACCCCTGGCGATCATGCGCCCAGCTTCTGATTTCGTGCTACTCGACAGCAATAGCAAAAAGATTCGCTTCGTACGTCAAGTGAAACTGGAGTTGGGGTTGACGAATGTCCTGCCGGTGCATGCCAGGATCGAGCAGTATCAGGCCGACAGGCCCATTAAAACCTTGATTGCCAGGGCCTTTACCGATCTGCCCACAATGCTCGCACTGAGTGCCGGGCTGCGCCAGCCGGGGTCTGAGCTGCTCGCCATGAAAGGCAGCGTTCCGCACCAGGAGATGGCCCGATTACCGGCCGATGTGCGCGCTGAAGTGATCCCCCTGGAGGTCCCTTTTGAGGTGGGTGAGCGCTGTCTTGTGCGAATTGAGCAAGGGGTTGGATTTCACGCAAAGTGACAGAAAGGGTACCACCTTCAACGACACTACCGTTATGATAGGCAGTTCCTGATATCACGGAGCCGAGTTGCGCCATGGGTTACATCATCTCAATCGCCAATCAGAAGGGGGGTGTCGGCAAAACCACCACCACGGTGAATCTGGCAGCCTCCCTTGCGGCCATGAAGAAACGGGTGTTGCTGGTGGATATGGATCCACAGGGCAATGCCAGTATGGGCAGTGGTATCGATAAACACGATTTGGAGCACTCCTGTTGTGAGCTGCTATTAGGGGATTCGACCCTGCGGGAAGCGATCCAACAGGCGCCCGATTCCAATTTCGATGTGCTGCCGGCGAACTCGGACCTTACCGCGGCGGAAGTGGGGCTGATGAACAGCTCCATGCGGGAGCAGCGGCTCAGCCAGGCGCTGGCCCCGGCGAAGACCGGCTATGACTACATACTCATCGATTGCCCGCCATCCTTGAACATGCTGACCCTGAACGCCCTGGTCGCGGCGGATGGGGTGCTGATCCCCATTCAGACCGAGTATTATGCCTTGGAAGGGCTGACCGCATTGATGAACACGGTGGAACAGATCCGCGCCCATCTCAACCAGGATCTGCAGATAGAGGGTTTTCTGCGCACCATGCACGATCCGCGCAACAACCTGGCGATAGATGTCTCCGGACAGTTACTCTCACACTTCAAGGATGCGGTGTTCAACACCATCATCCCGCGCAATGTCCGCGTCGCCGAGGCGCCAAGTCATGGCATTCCGGTATTGCTATATGACAAGCATTCACGAGGAGCCACCGCCTATCTGGCCCTGGCCAGTGAGTTGTTGAGACGTCATCGCATGCGCGATGTTGAAACCCAAACCCAAACGGCCTAAGGGATAGAACCATATGGCGACAAAGAAGCGAGGATTGGGTCGCGGTCTGGATGCCCTGCTGGGGGGTATGCAGGCCGAGGCCGAGGGTAAACAGGCAGCCGCAACCGGCAGCAGCCGGGACAACCTGCAACGACTTCCGGTTGACCTGATTCAACGTGGCCGTTATCAACCAAGACGGGAGTTCGATGCCGACAGCCTGCGCGAATTGGCGGACTCGATTGCGGCCCAGGGAGTGATTCAGCCGATCGTGGTTCGACCGGTGGAGAATGAGCGCTATGAATTGATCGCCGGAGAACGGCGTTGGCGTGCGGCCCAGCAGGCGGGACTGGATGAGATTCCGGTGGTGATCAAAGAGGTCACCGAAGAGGCCGCCATGGCAATGGGGCTGATCGAGAATATCCAGCGGGAGGATCTCAATCCCCTGGAGGAGGCGAATGCCCTGAGCCGCCTGTTGCTGGAGTTCGGCCTGACCCATCAGGAGGTGGCAAAAGCGGTGGGCAAATCCCGCACCACTGTGACAAATCTGTTGCGCCTGCTGGAGCTCAACGAAGAGGTCAAGACCCTGGTGGAGAGCGGACGCCTGGAAATGGGTCATGCCAGGTGCCTGTTGGGCCTCAAGGGAGAGGATCAGACCCGGGCGGCAAACCAGGTCGCCGCCCAGGGACTCTCGGTACGTGAAACGGAACGTCTGGTACGCCGTTTACAGAATCAGGAGCATAAACCAAAGGCCTCTCCTGCCACCCCGGCGATGGATCCCGATGTGCGGCGCCTGGTTTCGGATCTGTCGGAGAAGCTGGGGGCCAAGGTCGACCTGCAACAGGGGAGCAAGGGCAAGGGGAAACTGGTCATCGGTTACAACAGTCTCGATGAACTGGAAGGGATCCTCGACCATATCAAGTAATCCCATCGCACCGCCCCGCATGAAATGGTTAACATTTGTGTAGCGGTGTTAACGGCCGGCGAAGCGTCGCTTATGCTGGGTAGCTCATTTTTCCATCACAAGGGGTAGATCAATGTTTCATCCGATTGAAATTCCTTTTGGCTGCGTCATGCTTTTCAATGTGGTCGACCTCAAACCCGGGGTCAAAGTCGAGGACGTTGAACTGGTGCTTGGCGAAATGTGCAATGTGGTCAAGAACAACTATGGAGACGACAACGGCGGTTTCATCGGCGGCCAGGTCTATAGCAATGCCGGTTTTATCTCCGAGGAGGGAACGGTGGGTGCCGATGACAGCCATAAGAACAAGCGCGTCAATCAGAATATGGGCGATATTGTGATCGTGACTTATTGGCAGTCGTTCGAGCAACACGAGCGCTCCCATGCGGACCGGCTCTTCAAGGAGAAGTTTTCCGCACTGGCAGATTTTTGTGACGACACCTATGAGGTCGGCTATGAGATGTTATGGCAAGGAGTGCCCGACTGAGGATTCGGCCTAATCGCTATTATCGCTGAAACAGAGACTTATCTACCCTTCTAGTAGAAGGGACAAAGGGACGGTAAACGCTCCACCAACCCCTATCCCGGGGCGGCTCAGCCGACGCGTAAGAAAAAAACGCCCGCTATGAAAAAATTTATGCATCTATCCTTTGACCTTATAACTAAGACCCCTTATACTCCACCCTCCTTGCTGGTTAGGCTCATTTAAAGGGTACCGGGAAACCGGAATGCAGCTTACCGGAAACAGCCAGATCCGCACCATTGTGACGCTCCAATTTGGGGCGGCGCTTATGATCGGTTTGGCACTTCTGTTTTTCGGTAAAACCATTGCGTATTCCGGGTTAATCGGTGGTCTGATTGCCGCGGCGGCAAACGGCTTTTTTGCCTTGAGATCCTTCACGCGCTACCGCGCCCAGGATCCGCAAAAGATAGCCGGTCGCATGTTTGGCGCCGAAATCCAGAAGTTGATTATCACGGGACTGATGTTCGGATTGACAATTGTCACCATCAGTCCTTTGAGTATTGGTGCATTATTGGGCTGTTATCTGTTTGTCCAGGTAGCGGTTCCGCTGATTGTATTGGTTATTGAAGATAGACAGCATTCATAGGTTTAGATATGGCTGGCGATGCCCTCACCTCCGGTGAATATATTAAACACCATTTGACTAATCTGACCTTCGGCCAACACCCGGATGGCAGCTGGGGTATGGCGCATTCGGCCGCTGAAGCCAAGGAGATGGGCTTTTGGGCGATCCATGTGGATACCATGTTCTGGTCCATTGCCCTGGGTATCCTGTTTCTCTATTTCTTCAGCAAGGCCGCCAAGCAGGCCACCGCCGGCGTCCCCAACGCCCTGCAAAACTTCGTGGAGTGGATCGTCGACTTTATCGATGACAGTGTGCGTGGTTCATTTTCCGGCCGTAACGCCCTGGTCGCGCCCCTTGCATTGACCATTTTCGTCTGGATCTTTCTGCAAAACCTGATGGATCTGGTGCCGGTGGATTTGATTCCGGAAGCGGCCAAATTGTTGGGCATCCACTATATGAAGGTTGTTCCGTCAACCGATCCCAACGCCACCTTCGGTATGGCCATTGGGGTATTCCTTTTGGTTCTCTATTACAGTATCAAGATCAAGGGCATTGGCGGTTTCGCCGGTGAATTGACGCTACAGCCCTTCTCATCCAGTAATACCGTGGTCAACATCCTGTTCATTCCAGTCAACTTCATTCTGGAATTCGTCAGCCTGATCGCCAAACCCATCTCTCTCGCCCTGCGTCTGTTCGGTAACATGTACGCGGGTGAAATGATCTTTATTTTGATCGCCATCATGTACAATGCCGGGTTGATTCTCGGCTTATTCGGTGGCGTGCTCCAGCTGGGCTGGGCGATTTTCCATATCCTGATAATCACGTTGCAGGCGTTCATCTTCATGACCCTGACCATCGTCTATCTGGATATGGCACACCACGAACACTGATTTAACCTTTAACTATCTAGTTCATTAAACGGGAGACCAATAATGGAACAAGCACTGCTGTACATTGCCGGCGCGATCATGATGGGCCTGGGCGCCCTGGGTGCCGCGGTAGGCATCGGCGTACTGGGTGGCCGCTTTCTCGAAGGCGCCGCACGTCAGCCTGAACTCATCCCCATGCTGCGTACCCAGTTCTTCATCGTCATGGGCCTGGTTGACGCCGTACCCATGATCGCCGTGGGTCTGGCTATGTACGTACTGTTCGCTGTCGCCTGATCCAGGCTTGAGCGAATTCACTATCATCTCGTCCAACGAGAGGTAATTCCGGGATGAACATCAATCTGACGCTTATAGGTCAGCTGCTCACTTTTGCGGTGTTCGTGTGGTTCACAATGAAATATGTCTGGACCCCGATCATGGGTGCTCTGGAGACCCGCAAAAAAGAGATAGCCGACGGCCTGGCCGCCGCTGAGCGTGGTCAGCACGAACAGGAGCTTGCAAAAGAGCGAGCCAAAGACGTGCTGCACGAAGCCAAATCTCAGGCTGCTGAGATTGTGGCGCAGGCGCAGAAACGGGCAGCCGAAATTGTCGATGAGTCCAAGGACACCGCACGCACTGAAGGTGAACGCATCTTGAGTGCCGCGCAGACAGAGATCGAGCAGGAGTCGAATCGTGCTCGTGAACTACTGCGGGAAAAGATCGGTGAACTTGCGGTGACCGGTGCAGAAAAGATCCTCAAAAAGGAGATCAATGCAGCGGCGCACACAGACATCGTCAACGAATTGGCAAAAGAGATTTAGGGCGGAA
>JBEVVS010000145.1:0-85303 GCA_040507005.1 Candidatus Thiodiazotropha sp. | reverse complement strand
CTTCGAATACCGATAAACTCTCCTCCCTCGGTATTGATGGTGAGTATGGCGCCGTTGGGTAAGGATGATTGCCTGTGCGCTGTCCATGATGGTATTGAGAAAATCCCGTTCGATCGCCAACTCCTCTCCGCGCTTGACCAAATTGTCTGTGTTGGTTTTGATCTCGGTATGAAGTCTTTCCAGTGTATATGTGAGATGGATGGCAGATTCACTGGCCACATCAATTTCATCCCGATATAAATCAAAATGCTTAGTGGATAGTTTGTGCCTTACTTCATCAAATGCATTCTTTGCCAGCAGGGGCAGGCTGTGGGAGATCATTAGCAGCCGCTTCATCGGTTGCCAAAGAAAAAGTGCCAATAGCAGTTCGGAAACCAAAAAACCAATAATGCCGATAACTACTGACTGCATAGTGGCTTGTTGGATCTGGTTGACAACCGGGGTGACGTTGCTGGCTATTATGAAATCGGCAGAGAATTCAGAAATGTCACTATTTACAGGGATCAAACTTAAAGTGTAATGTGAGCCATCCTGAATGGTTGTATATCTGCTCTCCAACAGTCTATTGATTTTGATGGTGCTGGCTGTTGATTGTAATAGTGGTATGAGACGATCTAAATTACTCGAGGCTGCAATATAGCGCTGCCACTCTGACAGGTAACGATGTCTGCCAGTTAGGTTTTCAGGGTTTATGGGGTGGTTTATTATCGCGACGTCAGCTCTAGCAAGTTCATTGAACTCGATAATTACATCTGCCAGTGACTGGCCAACCAGTAAGACTCCAGCATGTTTTCCCCCGTCCAACAAGGGTACGGCGACATATTGGCTGCAGCGAATGTTGCAGTACAGCGTGTTGAAAGGTATTTCAAGACGATTTACAGATTTAACCAATTCCAGGAAAGATCCATCAAGCGTCCCTGTGTGCCAGTTGAATAGCAGTCTGTTGTCACTACTGAAAAAGGCTGCCTCTTCAAGGCCCCAGTCGATTTCGAGTGTTGCCTGGCTGTGTTGGAAAAACCTTTCCAGTTTTTCGGTCAAGGTTGATTTCTCAGAGGTTGTCACAGCTTCAGATAGTGCAGGAATCATTAGCGCTACCTGTTCCAACCGATAGAAGCTTGAGTTCAGAAGGGATTTCACCTGTCTGTGATGCTGGCCGAGAATCTGTCCCTGATAAGTATCGAATAGTTTGCGTTGTTGAAGATATCCCATGCCTGCCAACCCGGCATTGATGATAAACAAAACCAAGCTGAACAGAAGTACGACCTTCCATTTGAGGCTAAGGAAGTGTCGCTTGTTAGGCTGGGGGTTGCCGTCATCCAGCTGAGGTTTGTCGTTGAATGAGTTCATGATGACTGTCTAGAAACTGTAGGAGACTAGCAGGGAAAACAGGTTCCAGTACCGTTCAGTCTCATTGGGGTTCTCATTTTCCAGGTTGGATAGGAAAATAGTGCCTTCCACCTGGCTGAATTCCGCGCGCAGCATCAGCTGTTCGGTAGGTTCCCAGAGCACACCCAGTGTCCAAAGTTCACTGAAGAAGCTACGCTCAGGCACACCGAGGATAGGGCTGGATTTTTCGCCGTTTTTATCATCCTTGTTATAGTGACTCTCTTCGTAACGGGTGAATAGTTCCCAATCTGAATCAAGACGATAGTTTGCCTGGATATAATAACCATCTACGGTCGTGTCTGCTATATCCATCATGTCAGCGAAACCCTCATAATCTATCGGCTGGTACATATATTCCAGGGTTAGGCTCCAAGGACCTGTATTATACTGCGATGACGCTACCCAATACTCGATCTCAATGTCTCCGGGCGGGAACAAATTTGTTGTTGCGTCCAGGGTCAGTGTGGCATTGCTCAAGGCCATTCTGAAACGGCCTCCATCCCACTCATACAGCAGCCTGCCGCCAAGGGTGATGCCATGATTATCCATTTTGGAATTCAGGGCGGGATTGATATAGGACTTCTCTACATTTTCATCGATGGGGGTTTTGCCGGTGATCAAGCGTAATTCAAACAGGTGATCGTCGAACTGAGTTTCCCCGTAAAATTGTGCTCCGTCACTGGCGAGGACCATGTTTCTTACCCGGTCCCAGTAGATGGCCTGAGGCATGAAGATGCCGGGGCGGGTTGCTGCCACGTCTCTGGTATCGTTATAGAACCCAAAGGTGTTTTTACTGCGACCGAGGATGAAACCTAAACGTGTGTCCTCGTCGGTTTGAAGGGTGTAATCGATATGGGCATAGTCCAAATCGACGGAACCATCATACATTTCGCCGGCACGACGGGAGAGTATTTGGGCAGCGACCATAAACCGAGGTGTTAAGCGATAGGATGCATTGATACCCAACTCGCGGAAATCGAAGCTGCCGTCTTCACTGTCACCGAAAAATTGATTCTCTGTGGTCTTTACATAGGCTTGAGTTAAAAATCCATGTACCTGAAACATACTGTCGAAACCAGCATGATCGGCGGCCGGCAATCCTCTGGTCAACAGGCAGAGTAATGCGAACAGGCAAACAGCCAGGTTAGTTCTCAATACTGATCGTTCGTAGATACGCATTAAAATGCCCTTTGGATAGATAGCCGATCGCGCCAGGAGTGTTTGCGACTTGTTCCTGCATTTCTTCCTCTGACGCCACCCTGATTGGGGCCTGTCCCATACCGGAATAGATCTGCCGGTTCCAGGCGCGCCTCAGTTGATGGGGAAACAGGCCGAGTAGCTGCTTGGTGAAACGTTTGTGTAGGTCACTCTTGTCACCCAGGACGAAGACATGGATTGGTCTCCCGTCCGGCCACTGTGTCTTACGCATGCTGAATATGGAACGCAAGGTATGGCGTGAGAGTTTTTCTTGGGTGACATCAGGATTGATGACGAGATCAACTGCTTGTGCCGCTCCGCAGAAACACAACGACAATCCTAAAATAAATGCGAAGTAGGCAGTTTTCATTCTTGATAACTGGAGATTCCTTGCCTTACACCTGTGGCTTGGCGGCATCCATAAATAATAACTTTAGCCCAAATTACCACTCTCTTTCAGCAATTTTATACCGCGAATTACGTTCCTACGTCCAGGTTGACATATTGTCGCCACTTTTTGCCCCCCTATGGCCCCATTTTGGCGAACAAAACGCCATTTACTTTGGCTGTAATTGCTCACGGTAATAGATAAACCGGCGCGACACAGGAGTGGAGTGTTATGCCATGGACGGCACGCTGGGCCAACATCAAAAGGTGAAAAAATGAAGAAAACATTCGTAGCATTGGCGATTTCCAGTCTCCTATTTCAATCCGCGTTGGCAGCGGATGAGCAACAGACCCGGGTGGAAAAGAGTGTATTCACGGGATCCATGGTCGGGGTGCTGGTGGGTACCCTCTTAGGTGGAGCGCCCGGGGTTGTTCTGGGTCTTACCGGAGGCGCCATGATCGGCGATCTGGAAGCCCGTAAACAGCAGGTTGATGAGTTAGACGATGAGCTGAAAATGGTTCAGGACATGCAACAGAGGGAACAGCTTGCCGCCGCCGAACACCAGTCGCTCTACCAACGTCAACGGGCCCTGGAACATGCCAGGATCGAGGCCATCCAGGAGGGGTATACCTTCTGTCTTGGATTTCGCAGTGACAGTGCTGAGATAGAAGCCGGTATCAGCGACCAACTGAAGGCCATGGTAGTCATGTTGCAGGCCTTCCCGGAGTTGAAACTGCAGATCCATGCCGGTGCGGATGTCAGGGGAAGCGATGATTACAACAACAGCCTCAGCAAACGGCGGGCGGACGCGGTTGCCGATCTGCTGATGGCCTCAGGATTGGCTGAAGGTCGTTTGGAAATACACTACACCGGCAAGGCCCAGGCCCGTTATCCGATTCAAGATCTTGAGGGGCTGGCTTATGACAGAATGGTCAGGCTCTCCCTGATCAAGGGGGAAGCGTCGTGAAGTATTATCGACAACCCCTGAGCGAGGAGTTTTTCTACAGCTCTCCGGAAAAACCCACCGGCAATAGTTACCGATGGGTAGCTGTTGGGTCGCAGGCTGTTTCCCGTCGTATAGATATCAGGGGGGAGGTGCGGTGTGCTGCCAAAAAGCGCAATTAAAACCTCGGCCAGGGAAGGGAGATTCGTCTCCTTAAACAACGGGCCCTTCATCTGTGACCTCCTGTTAACCATGCTGGCAGCAGTGATGACCGGCCTGTCTGGCAGCATGTTACTAATTTTACTGGTGTTTAGCTGGAACAGCGCGGAGGCGGCAGGGTACGAGCAGAGGGATGCGGAGCTGCAACTGCGATCATTGGATGGCCAAGTGCTGCAGTCGGCGCCGATGTTAAAAAGCGATGTGGAGATTCAAATCACAGGATTCCTGGCCAAGGTGCGTGTAGAACACCTGTTTATCAATCCCAGTCAATCCTGGATGGAGGGCATCTACCAGTTCCCCCTGCCTGAAACGTCGGCGGTGGAACGTCTCGATATGCAGATTGGCGAACGAGTTATCGAGGGTCGGATAGCAGAGAAAAAACGCGCTCAGCAGATCTATCGCAGTGCCAGGGACCAGGGACAACGAGCCAGTCTGGTGAGCCAACAGCGAGCCAATATCTTCTCCCTATCCCTGAGTAATATCGGTCCTGGGGAGGAGATTCGGCTGGTGATCGAATTTCAGCAACAGGCCCGTTACACCGGGAGTCAATTTGAACTGCGGCTGCCGTTGGTGATCGGACCGCGATATATACCTGGGAATCCCCTGCCCACAGCCAGAGCGATGGATCCGGGCCCCATTGGATGGGCGTTGGACACCGATCAGGTTGAAGATGCCAGTCGGATCACGCCACCGGTCTTGGATCCCGCTGATGGGGTGATCAATCCCATCTCACTGCAAGTCAGGCTGGATGCGGGTATGCCGCTGCAGGCCGTTACCAGCCACTACCATCCGATGCAGGAACGTGTGGACGGGGAGGGTGTGGTGCATCTGCGATTAACCGCCGGAGAGGTGCCGGCAGACAGGGATTTTCTGCTCAGCTGGCAACCACAAGCGGAGGCTGTACCGAGGAGCGCGCTGTTCACAGATCATTGGCAGGATGAGGGTTACGCCCTGCTGATGCTGCTGCCTCCCGCTCCTGAGCATCTCGACTATGGGTTGAATCGGGATCTGGTATTTGTGGTGGATCATTCAGGCTCGATGCATGGTGAGTCCATGGATCAGGCGAAAGCGGCCCTGCGACTCTCGATTGCCCGTTTAAAGCCGACAGACCGTTTCAACCTCATCGCTTTCAATAATCGCAGCCGCATGCTGTTCCTGACACCCCAGCCGGCCAGCAGGAGCAATCTGAGTCGGGCAATCCGCTTTATCGATCGGATGCAGGCGCAGGGCGGTACCGAGATGCTTCCGGCACTTGAGAAGGCCCTCTTGGATCAATATCTAGGGACTCGACTGCGTCAGGTGGTATTTCTCACCGACGGCAGTGTTGGCAATGAGCAGGCGCTATTTGATCTGATACGTCAACGTTTGGGCGCCAGTCGCCTGTTCACGGTGGGCATCGGATCGGCGCCGAACACGCTTTTTATGCAGCGTGCCGCACAATATGGACGCGGCAGTTTTACCTACATCGGTGATTTAACCGAAGTGGCCAGCCGAATGCAGGCCTTGTTGGAGAAACTCGAGAACCCGGTGTTGAGTGATTTATCCCTGGAGTGGCAGGGTCAAGGAGTGATCGATCTGGAACCGCAACGACTGCCGGATCTCTACCTGGGCGAGCCGCTGATGATAGCCCTGAAAGGGCGTCGGCTTGAGGGTAGTCTGGGGATCGAAGGCAGTAGAGGGGGCGAAATCTGGCGGCAGAAGGTGGAGATTGCATCCACCGGGCAGGTGACCGGAGTCCATGCACTCTGGGCCAGGCGGCGTATCGACAGCCTGCTGGGGTTGCCTGAGGAGGAGTTAAGCGCGGATGACAAAAGAGAGCAGGTGGTCGATTTAGCCTTGAAACATCAGCTTATCTCTCCCTATACGAGTCTGGTGGCGGTGGAGAAAAGGGTTGTGCGACCCCAGGACCAGGGCCTGGAGGGAGGGATGATGCCGGTCAATCTTCCTGCGGGATGGCATGCCGAGTCAGTCTTCGGCCGCTTGCCGCAAACAGCATCTCCAGCCCCGTTGATGCTGGTATTGGGGGGTCTGCTGTTGCTGCTTTGGGTCGGGCTGATCCGCTACCGGCGGGCAGGCCGGGGCTTTCTCCCTTGGGGCGGATGATGGCCGCGCTCCGCCAGATCCTGAGATCGCGCCGCTTATCACAGCTTCTGCTGTTGCTCGCCAGCTGTCTTCTCGCCCAGGGGTTTTGGATCGAGGGGAAGGCCTGGCTGGCCCAGGCATTGATTGCTACCGCTTGGAATGTAACGGCTTCTGAGACAGATAACATCCGACCCTGGCCCTGGGCCGATACCTGGCCGGTTGCACGCTTAGAAGTGCCCAGAATGGGTGTAAGGCGCTATATTCTGGCGGGTGTCAGCGGGAGAACCCTGGCATTCGGGCCGGGTTGGGCCACCCAGACCGCCCTGCCCGGCAGTCTGGGTGCGAGCCTCATCGCCGGTCACAGGGATACTCACTTCCACTTCCTCAAGGGACTGCGCCAGGGTGACCGGTTGCTGCTGCATACCCCTGGTGATAAAAGGGTTATATATCGTGTGACTGCCACCGGGGTAGTCAGTCAGCGGCAGAGCAGGTTGATCTCCGATCAGGAGCAGCGGGAATTGTTACTGGTGACCTGCTATCCATTCGACACCCTTCATCCAGGGGGGGAGTTGCGCTATGTGGTATGGGCAGAAGCTGAATCGAGGCAGACATTCGGGTTAGAATCGATAGCGAAGCAAACCATTATTTCAACGCTGAATGAAGCCGATACGAATATTCCGCCATCTGGTCTGTCAGCATCCCGGTTATCTGGGTGACTATCTGCAGTCTCGCTCCATCCCCTGGGAGATGGTCTGCATAGACGATGACCATCCCATCCCGCAACAGACCCACGATGTCTCGGCGTTGGTCTTTATGGGAGCTGGCGTCAGTGTCAATGATCAGCTGCCTTGGATGGAAGGGGAATTGCAACTGATCCGCAAGGCCATCGACCAGGATCTGCCGGTGATGGGGATCTGTTTCGGTGCGCAACTGATGAGCCGGGCACTGGGAGGCGAGATCACCCGGGGCAAGGGGATGGAGATAGGTTGGCATCCGGTACAGACCCTCACAGAGGCTGATCATGATGGCTGGCTGGAGGGTATTCCGGAGCAATTCACCGCCTTTCACTGGCATGCGGATACCTACACACTGCCGGCAAATAGCCGACAGCTGATGTGCAGCGACTGCTTCGATCAGCAGGGATTTGTCATGGGAGACCACATCGGGATGCAGTTTCATCTCGAGATGACCCGCGAGATGGTGGAAAACTGGATTGAGCGATATGGTAGCGATCTGTTGCTCGATTCTGACTGCAGTCAATCGGCGCAAGTGATTTTGAGCGCCATCGATCAGCAGATCGAGGCCTTGCACAGGATCTCCGATCTCATTTACGGCAGATGGGTAGAACGGGTGATCGCCAAACAGGGCGTGTTATGAGACGACTCCTGTTGCTGCTGATTCTGATGGTGAACGGCGCTTGGGCAGCCCAGGATGCCGACCTTGATCTGGTGTTGGAACAACTGGGCGAGCGTGTTGAACAGCGTCTACAAGCCCGCTTTGAGGGCGTCGGCGTGGACTATCCACCGCAACGGATACAGCTGATTGGATTCAAGGAGAGTCGGCGGCTCGAGTTGTGGGCATACCAGCATGATCGCTGGCGGTTCATCCACGACTACGCCATTTTTGCAGCCAGCGGCAAGGTGGGTCCCAAACTGCGTGAAGGGGACAAGCAGGTTCCCGAGGGGTTCTATCGTATCGTGGAACTCAATCCCAATAGCCATTTCCATCTCTCCATGAAGCTCAATTATCCGAATGGATTCGATTGGCTGAACGCAACCACAGAGGGTCGTGCGGCGCCTGGTTCAAACATCTTCATTCATGGCAGTGCCTGGTCAGCGGGTTGCCTGGCGATAGGTAACCGCTACATCGAAGAACTCTTTTATCTAGCGGCAGAGGTGGGTTTGCAGCATGCCGCGGTGATGATTGTCCCCTATGACTTCCGTCGCAGGGAGATTGCGGCAACCCCCGACGGGCCTTCCTGGTTAGGCGAGTTATACGCCTATTTGAAACTGCGTCTGGATCAATTCCCGTTGGCAGACAAGGTATATAGATGTGCCTATGATTGCCGGGAGGCTTTGACCTCAAAGCAGCGGGCATTGCCTTGACAAAGAAGCTGCATAGCGCGACCCCAACCTTGTTCTAATCCATACCAGAGATTGGCTGGTAAGGCCTGCCGCGAAGCATGCTTGGTTAGGTGGTTTTACTTTAAGTTCGCCAGATAGGTCGCCACAGCATCCATATCCTGATCACTGAGGCGGATGGCGACACCTGACATCCAGACGTTGGTGCGCTTGCCGGTACGGTCACGAAACTCTTTCAACATTTTAACCACGTAATCGTGGCGTTGACCGGCGAGACGGGCATAGCCTTCCTGGCCGCGTCCATTTTCTCCATGACATTTGACACAAGTCTCTTTATAGATCTTTTTGCCTTCATCAAGTAGCGAGGGATTGCCACCGCCTGAGGGCTTCATCTCCATATCTGCATAGTAGAGTGCAATTTTAATCTTGTCTTCGAAGCTGAAGGTCTTGGCCAGATTGCTCATCAGATAGTCATTGCGCCGGCCATCTCCAAAACGTTGGAACTGGTCGACGATATAGGTAGGATTCTGCCCGGCCAGATTGGGTGCAAGGGGTTGCACTGCAATACCGTCTACACCATGACATGAATTGCAGAGAATCGTCCGCTCACGTCCCTCAGTGACCATTTTCTTATGTAATTTGCGGTTTTTTGCTATTGCTTGGATACGGTTTTCCAGGTTTTTGCGCAGTTTAAGATCCTCGTTCACTTCATCGGCCACGGCATTCTGGCCCATCAGCATTGAGGCAATCGCAATAAGCGTGATTGTCAAAAGCCAATTAATAATCGGAACTCTGGATCGCATCTGGTTCTACCCCTGCTATGATGTGCATTTCACATGAACATAGCGGCCAAGGTTTTTGAGACTTGATTCACATAATGTTTTTTTAGGAATCTAATGTATAGAGAACCTGATCGTCAATAAGAAACGCGATCAGTTGCTACGATTTGCAGGTGTTTTTCATATATTTCCGTGGATTGGAATCAGCGAGGAGACTGTACGGCAGCAGGGTATGGCAAAGAAGCGAGCAAAGCGGGTTAAACGCAAACCCAGTCGTCGTGGGGCTCAGAGGTGGAAGCGTTGGCTGTTCCTTGGCCTGCTCACCCTACTGCTGGCGGCGATTCTCTACGTCCTCTATCTCGATCAGGTGGTGCAAAGCCGTTTTCAAGGCCGGCGCTGGGATGTGCCGGCCAAGGTATACAGTCGAACCCTGGATCTCTACCCAGGTGCCAGGGTGACCTCCACCCATCTTCAACAGACACTGGACGGGCTTGGATATCGTCGGGTCAAGCACCCGGATAGCCCTGGACAATACTCCGCCTTCCGTGGCCGATATCTTGTACGCACGCGCCCTTTCCATTTTCCCGATATCGATCGCCCCAGCGATTATCTGGAAATCGTCATGGAATCCCGGGGCGTCAGGTCGTTGAAACGGGCGGGGAGCGGTGATCCGATCGGTCACTATCGTATTGAACCGAGGCTGATAGGCAGTCTCGCGTCCACCCAGGGTGAGGATCGTATTCTGCTTACCCGCGAAGAGCTTCCGGAGCTGCTGGTAACGGGTTTGATTGCAGTGGAGGATCGTAATTTCTATAGCCATGCCGGCATTGATCTGATGGCAATCGGACGTGCCATGTGGGCCAATCTGGCTGCAAAACGTGTGGTCCAAGGCGGTAGTACCTTGACCCAACAGCTGGTAAAAAACTATTTCCTGAGTGCGGAACGCACGCTCTGGCGCAAAATCAATGAAATCGCCATGGCACTGATATTGGATTGGCGCTATCGCAAGGATGAGATTCTCGCGGCCTATGCGAATGAGATCTACCTGGGCCAGCAGGGAGGCAAGGCGATTCACGGTTTTGCCTTGGCCAGCCGTTTCTACTTCAATCGTCCCCTGCATGAGCTGGACCTTCCTCGTATGGCGCTGCTTGTGACCCTGGTTCGAGGGCCATCCGCCTATGATCCGAGGCGTCATCCGGAAGTGGCGAAAAAGAGACGTGGCCTGATACTACAGTTGATGGCTGATCAGGGCGTGATAACACAGCAGCAGGCAGATGCGGCGCAACAGCAGCCGCTTGGTGTGGAACAGGGTGACCTGCAAAGCTCCGGTAGTCCGGCATTTATGGACCTGGTCAAGCGCCAGTTACGCAGGGACTACAAAGAGGAAGATTTAAGTGCAGGTAATTTAAGGATTTTTTCAACTCTTGATCCCTGGTTTCAAAATCGTGCCGAACAGTCACTTTCCCAGCAATTGAATGAGTTAGAGGAGAAGCGGGGCATAGATGCGGGTACATTGCAGGGGGCTATTACCCTGGCGAATAGCGAAACCGGCGAGGTATTGGCGGTGGTTGGGGATAGAAATCCACGCTATGCGGGGTTTAACCGGGCCCTTGATGCGGTGCGACCGGTGGGGTCATTGCTCAAGCCGGCTGTCTACCTGACAGCACTGTCTCAACCTGGAGACTATCATCTGCTTTCACCCCTCGAGGATGGACCGATTAAGATCAAGGGGGTGAATGGTGAGATCTGGGCTCCAACCAACTACGATAATCAAAGTCATGAAGGGGTGACCCTGGAGCAGGGGCTTACAGAATCGTTCAACCAGGCAACGGTACGTCTCGGCCTCTCTGTTGGGCTCGAATCGGTAATCGATACGCTGTACAAACTGGGGATACGCCGCCCGCTGCCTGCCTACCCGTCGCTGCTCCTGGGTGCCGTCTCGCTCTCGCCGCTTGAGATGACCCAGATGTACCAGACCCTGGCCAATGGCGGATACGGCGCCACCTTGAAATCGATTCGCGATGTGACCGATGCCCAAGGAACGCCCCTCTCTCGCTACCCGCTGGCGATTGAGTCAAGGGCGGATAGCCGGGCGGTCTACTTGTTGCGGCATGCACTAAACGAAGTGACCCACAGCGGTACTGGCAAGGCGCTTCGCTGGCTCTTGCCGGGAGAGGTGGAAGTGGCCGGAAAGACAGGGACCACGGATAAACTACGGGATAGCTGGTTTGCCGGGTTCGACCAGAAGCATATCGCGGTGGTTTGGGTCGGACGGGATGATAACGGTCCTACCGGATTGACCGGATCCTCAGGTGCAATGCGGGTTTGGGCCAGATTGATGAACGCTATCGGTGTCTCGTCACTAGAGCAAAATCGGCCGGTTGGGGTGGAGATGCAGGCGATCGATCCCGAAACCGGCCTCCTGGGGGAGGGTTGCTCCGATGCCCTGGAGTATCCCTTCATTAGCGGCAGTGGCCCCACATCCCGGGCACCTTGCGCCCGCTCGGGAACACTGGTGGAAGACGGAATTCTCTGGTTTCAGCGCTTCTTCAATTAAACCGAAAGGTACTGTTGCTAGTCGGTTCCGGCCTCCAATCTAGCCCTCCTGGGTGTTTAACCGGCCAGGTGGAGGCCTTGACGGCAGGAATATCGAGCAATATTCACAAAATATTACCAACTTTAGCGTCAAGCTCTCTGGCTTGGCGCCGATAACGGGATAATCTCGGTATATATTCAAAAATCTTAAGAAATATACTAAGAGGTTAGGATATGGCTAGGAGCGCCCTCGCAACGGACTAACAATGAATAATCGCAGAAGACACCAACGGCTGGAGATCGATCTACCGGCAAGTCTGGCTATTCAGGAGCAGAGCTTCGATGATTGCCGGATATGTAACTTTTCCGAGGGTGGGGTCTATCTGTATTGTGGTGACGAGAGGCTGGATGAGCTGCTCAGTGACGGCTATATCAGCGAATCAGATCGTCAGGAGGCGCTGCTGAACCTTGCCACTATCCAGGTGCGCATGGTCATCGTCTACAAACATCAACATGGTGTCGGTGGCAGCCTATGTGATCCTGAGGAAGGCGAGAGGCTGTATGCCTATCTTCAGTCTCAACGAGAAAACAAGAATATCGAGAAGAGTTCTCCCGATAGCGCGGTAATAAAGCCAATGATAGGTCAGCTGCAGCGCTGTTTGATCGATTATCTCAATCCCAAGCTTGCAAGCTTCTTCCTGCAGAGCAGAGAGGCCCTGTTGGCCAGTGCAAATGAGCCCCAGTCCAATCAACAGGAATCCACGCTAGTTTTGTTAATGACGGCCCTGGAACGGGAGGAGGCAGAAATTAGTTCGGCATTCTTTCACCAGGTTAAAAAGGCGTTTGATGAACTGGCTGTCCTGGCGGGCATCACAACCCCGGCTGCGGCAGAAGTTAATCAGGAGCTGGAGTTGGTTGAGAAGGTGGAAATTGACCACTGGGTTGTGATTAACGATATAGCCAGGCAGATCGAGTCGGATCTGGCGCGTAGTCTCTATCATATAGAGACCTCACTCACTTATTTGACAGAACATACTATCAAGGATGAGAACAATCCAATCTCCCCGATCAGCCTGCTTAATGCATTGAAACATGCATTGGACAGGTTTGATTTGGAAATTAACAGTTTTCACTTGATACTGAGCGTTTTTCAAGGGACGGTACTGGACGGAATCCATAAACTCTATGAATCGATCTTGGAACTCTTCAAGCAGAACGGGATCGACTTTACTTCCCAATACCAGGACAGTGCCAATCATCGTCATGCCACAAAAAAGATTGCCCATCCAAATGTAGGAAAGGTCCTGCAACATCTATCCACTTTGTTTGATGTAAAGCATCATGCCAATCAGAATGATATAGGGCCCGAAGTGGCCAGGATCGATAAAAACCAGGTTATAGAATCACTCAACAATCTGCCCTTGAGATTTGGCTCATCAGTCCTCAAGCAACTCGAGCATGAGCTGGAAAATCAATCAGACACCGAACAAAAAATCGATCCGGCGGTGAGTGCGGCGATCAGCACCGGAGAAGAGTTGGTTTCCGCGCTACGGGATGACCCGCTTGTGCCGACAGAGTTGAAAGACCTGCTGAATCGGTTGGAGATTCAAATTATTCAGGAGGTGGTGAATGACCCCTCCTTATTGGAGAATAGTAAACATCCTGTCAGGCTTCTGCTTGCTACCATAGAGTCCCTGGCGCCCTATATCACGGTAGGGAAGCAGTTGTCACAACTGCGTGATATGGCAAAGATTTCTCAACTGCTCGATGCCATCGACTGCAACAAACTGAGTGGCGTATCTGAAGTGACACGCGCACTCGAAGCCTTGAAACACAATCAACTGGAGCAGTTTCATCGCAATCGTCAGCTTGCAATCGATCACTGTGAAAAGGATGAGCAACACATGGCTGCGGAGCGTGCGGTCTCAAGCCACATTCGCAGTCAATTGTTGGGCAAATCGGTATCCAACGCGGTGGAAAGATTGTTTCAGTTTGGCTGGGTCAATCTGCTGGTACAGACCTATGCGATTGAAGGCGAAGAGAGTACGGCTTGGAAGGCTTACTCCCGTGTCATCGATATCATAGCCAAGCTGTTTCTGAATCCAGCGACCCCCCACGAAATGAGCGAAAACCGAATCCGGGATCTGATCTCGCTGATCAGGAAAGGATTTCGTGATTATCCGGTCTATCCCGAAGGCAGTCGCAGTTTCGCCCTCGAACTACAGACGGCACTCACTAGAGGGGGCGATGCGGCGCTACCTTTTTATGAGCAGAGGATCGAAGTCGATGAGGAGTATCTGGCCCAATTTTTCACCAGCAGGGATCTGACTGACCAAAGTGCAGCTGAATCTGATATCGATCAGTCGTCACTGGAGAGGATCAAGAACCTCGATGTGGATACCTGGATGGTAGTGGATTCAGGTGAGCGGATGCTCTATTTGGCATGGAAAAACGAAAGCGCCAGCCGTTTCCTGTTTGTGGATGGTGACGGTTTGAAGGCATTGGATATCTCTGTCGGTGAGTTGGCGAAATCTATTGCAAAGGGTGACTACAGTGTCATGCAGGACCGGGTGCAACCGATTGTAGACAGGGCCATCGATCGCATTCTCTTGACGAGCTATAACCAGATTAAGGATGAGTCATCCATCGATGAACTGACCGGTCTCTATAACCGTCGCAGATTTGAACGCTATTTACGTGAACTGTCGGTAACCACGGAAAACAGCACGACTGAACACGTATTGATACTTCTCGATCTGGATAAGTTTAATGTGGTCAATGATCTATGCGGTTTAGAGGGGGGTGACCTGCTGTTACAGACAGTATCATCGATACTCTCCAGCTACCTCACCAAAGATGGCATGGTGGCACGTGTTGGCGACGATGAATTCGCACTGATTATCAGAGACGCGGACCTGGATAAGGGATTTCGGAGCGCGGAATCTCTACGCCGTACTATCGAGGAATATCGTTTCAGCTGGAATGACCGGCTGATCCCTGTTTCGGCAAGTCTCGGCGTAGTGCTGGTGAATGACAGGGATCAGGGTAATACCAGTGATCTCATACAGGCTGCCAAATCGGCCTGCCATATGGCCAAGGAGAGTGGTAGAAACTGTACCCGTCTCTACTCGGCATCTGATTCGGCCTATCAGAAGCACATGCGCAACATCCAGACGATCCCAGCTATTCAGGAAGCGCTGGCCAACGATCGAATGGTGCTTTTTGCCCAACCTATTGTTCCATTGAAACAGGATGCGGGATTGACTCCCCATTATGAAATCCTCCTGCGTATCCTTGATGAGAATGATCAGCCCCAATCTCCCCAGAGTTTCATCAAAATTGCTGAACAGTATGACTTGATGCGGGCTGTGGATCATTGGGTGGTTGATCACTTTTTTGATGCAGTCAAGCCATATGGCGATGGCGTGTTGGGAGATATTAGCTTTTCTGTCAATCTGTCGACCAAATCAGTCGTCGATAGCGAATTCAAGCGTTATTTGAAGCAACGTATCAGCGAATCGACCCTCCCAACCAAGCAGCTTGGATTTGAGGTCACCGAAACAGCCCTTGCCAGGGATATCAAGGATACGGTGGCATTCATGAATGAAGTCAGATCGATGGGATGCTCCTGTTATCTGGACGATTTTGGATCCGGTTTCGCCTCCTTCTCATATCTCAAGGATTTTCCGGTCAATTATGTAAAAATCGACGGCATATTCGTGCGCGAAATGATTCAGAACACGGCAGATTTAGCGATGGTGATTTCGATCATGGAACTGGCGCATTTCATGGACAAGGTGGTGATTGCCGAACATGTAAGCGATGCCTCTATCGGTAAGGCACTGAAGGAGATGGGGGTGGATTATGCGCAAGGCTACCATTTCGGGCGTCCCCGTGTCTTCGCCGATGTTTTACAAGAAATTGTCGGAGATCAACAGCGCATATCCAACGCCTGATCCATCCATCCGTGCCGAGGTCACTGCCATTGCCCGCCGGGATATTCATCCGGGCCCTCATAAACTAGAGCCTCTACGCAAAAATTGTGACCCTATACCGGGTGAGCCGAGTGCTGAAAGTGGATCAGCGTGTCCACAATAGCCACTAAGCGTTTATTGACAGGCATCAGATAGGCTACAATCCGAGCAGAATTCCATTCCTGAAACCGTGAAGGAGCAAAGGCTTGACCCTGTATGCCGCCGACAAACTGATTGCCCAGGCCCGGGTATTGGCAGCTGAATATCGTCGTACTATGGGAAAGCCCCTGCCCGGTATCAGTAATGAGATAGCTGAATACGATGCAATAAAGCTACTCCAGCTGGAAGCCAAACCCCAGGGTGAAGGTGGCTATGATGCTGTCGATCCCGGTCGTGGCGATAAGCAGATTCAGATCAAATCAAGAACCATCTTTGATGAGAGCAAGTCGGGTCAAAGGATTGGGCAGCTGAAGCTGGAAAAGGAGTGGGATAGTGTAGTCCTGGTACTCATGGATGAGGATTACGAACCCTATGAAATCTATGAAGCGGAACGGGACGATATTATCGAGTACGTGGGTAAGAGCAGCAGTAACCGGGCAAAACGTGGTGCTATGTCTGTAGCACGATTTAAGATTATCGGGCGTCTGGCCTGGACCCGTGACAACGGTATTGAACCCGAAGTCTGGGATAATCAGGCTGACTAGCCCCGCGTAGTTGGTCGATGACAGAGATAGCTGAGATCTTCGGGCCTGATGGCTGGTTGGCAACCCGTATCGAAGGTTTTTCCTATCGACCGCAACAGCAGGAGATGGCTCAGGCTGTAGGCCGGGTCATGGATCAGGGTGGTGTATTGATATGTGAGGCGGGGACAGGTACGGGTAAGACCTTCGCCTATCTGGTGCCTGCACTGATGTCGGGGCTCAAGACAATCATCTCAACCGGCACCAAAAATCTACAGGATCAACTTTTTCACCGGGATCTGCCCATGGTGCGGCAAAGTCTGTCGAGTCCGGTTGCAACGGCACTGTTGAAGGGACGTGCCAACTATCTCTGTATCCATCGCCTGGAAAATAGTCTGCATGAGGAGCTGCATCTCACCAAGGAGCAGCTTGGACACCTGCAAATGATCCGTGAATGGTCGACAGGGACCAAGAGCGGTGACATTGCCGAGATGAAGCAGGTTCCGGAGGAGGCTACTATCTGGCCCCATGTCACCTCGACCACCGACAACTGCCTGGGCCAGGAGTGTTCTGCTTACAGTACCTGCCACCTGATGGAGGCGAGAAAACGTGCCCAGGAGGCGGATCTGGTGGTCATCAACCACCATCTGTTATGCGCAGATATGGCATTGAAGGGGGAGGGGTTTGGCGAACTTCTACCCAGCGCCGACTGTTATATCCTGGATGAAGCGCATCAGTTACCCGATATCGCGGGAAATTTTTTCGGTGACAGTATCAGTGGCCGCCAGTTGCTGGAATTGGCGCGGGATACCGTCACCGAGTATCACCGTGAGGCAAATGATCTCCCGGAAATTCCCGAACGCGCAGAACGTCTGCAACAGGCGACCCGTGATCTGCGTCTGGCCTTTGGCCTGGAACAGCGGCGGGGGGCCTGGTCTGAAGTAGCCGAAAATCCTTCGGTGACCGCCCATCTTGACAAAGTGCTGGAGGCCATCGACCAATTGGCGCAGACGCTGCGTGCCGTAGAAGGGCGGGGAAAAGGCCTGGACAGCTGTTGCGAACGGTGTGAAAGCGCACTGCAACGGCTGCATGACATTCAAGAGAATGACGACAGCGAATCCATTCGTTGGTTTGAAACCCACCGGCAGAGCTTTCGTTTGAATGTTACCCCATTGGAGATAGCCGGTATCTTTCAATCTGTCATGCAGGAGCACCGTGCATCTTGGGTATTTACCTCAGCGACCCTGGCAGTGGGTGGCAGTTTCGAGCATTTTTCCAAACAGCTTGGTTTGTCTGAAGCCGAAACTCATTGTTGGGATAGTCCTTTTGATTATCCACAGCAAGCGGTTTGGTATGTGCCAAAGGATCTACCCGAACCCAATAGCCCCAAGTTCAATCGGGCTGTCTCCGATCTTTCGATCCCCATCCTGCAGGCTAGTGGCGGTCGTGCCTTTCTGCTGTATACCAGCCATAAGGCGCTGCAGGAGGCGGCTGAATATCTGAAAGAGAAGCTCAACTATCCGATGCTGGTCCAGGGTACCGCGCCACGCACCGAATTGGTTGAACAGTTCCGCAAACTCGGTAATGCAGTGTTGCTGGGTACATCCAGTTTCTGGGAGGGCATCGACGTGCGTGGAGAGGCCTTATCCTGTGTCATCATCGATAAGTTACCCTTTGCTTCTCCGGGAGATCCTGTCCTTCAGGCGCGAATAGAGGCACTGCGTAAACAGGGTGGAAATCCCTTTATGGCCTATCAGTTACCCCAAGCTGCAATTGCATTGAAACAGGGAGCAGGTCGTTTGATCCGTGACGAAAAAGACCGGGGGGTATTGGCTCTGTGCGATCCCAGGTTGTTGAACAAGCCCTATGGCAAGATATTCATCCGCAGCTTGCCACCGATGACCAAAACACAGGATTTTAACGTGTTAGAGCGATTTTTTTCACTCTCTGGCGATTGAAAAAAAAGCGGGATCAACGCGTCGGGGGCACTCGTAGGTCCCGCGAGGATGAAGCCAAATTTGGCTTGACATCAAAACTTAAAAAGCTTTCAGTTGCTCAAGGCCGGTCCGTAAGGTTTATCAATGATTGGGATATGGTGATCGAGCCAGTTCTTGATATAAGTCATGGTAGCCTCCTCGATATCCATCTCGCCGGCATGGAACTTATCCTGGATGTCGGTGCATGTCTTTACCAGCATATCGTGCTCTTGACGATGACGTTCAAGTCCGCTGTAACCTCGCTCCTCCATCAAGCGTTCTTCGGTTTCAAAATGTTTGACAACGAAATCAACCAGGTTATCTAAGCGATTGCCTATATCGTGGCGATCCTTGCTGACCACCGCGTCGTTCAGTGCATTAACCCGGTCAAAAAGCTCTTTGTGTTGATTGTCACAGAGATCGACATTTGTGCTGTATTTTTCCTCTACCCATTGCATTAGCGACATGTATGAACTCCTTTTCGGTTTAGATCTGTCCCTACTGTTATTTTTATGCCGTCAGGTTTGTGATTTTGGAAATCTTCGTCACACTCCATGCAGGCGTGTTCCCGTGGTCAATGACGACTAAAATCGCTGGAATTGTGAAAGCTGGTAGAGTGCTGCAACAGGTGCATCACCGGTTTTGCCACAGCAGCTGATCATGCTGGTGTTTAGGATTAGATTATTGAGACTACCCATCTGTCACTCCTCCATGTGTATGGTGATACTGGTGAGCATCACCTGCATCCCTTCAACATTCGGCGGGTGTTAATCCCTGATGTTGATGTGCGAATTAAATTCTTATACAAATAGCGCAATTTGTAAAGTCTTTATGTGTGTTTAAACGCCGATATCGATATAGGAACGTGCCAGCTTTTGTAGGGCGATGACGTAGGCAGCGGTGCGGAAATCTTCGAGCTCGGGATTGCGGCTACGGATATCGATTATCTCTTGCAGGGCGAGACGCATGCTGTCGTCGAGACCGGAACGAACCAGATCGAGTTCGTCCGCACCCCGCGACAGGTTTGTTTTGATCCATTCGGGCACCTCTTTGCCTGTGGCCTGTTCCAAGGCACTGACGACGTGTCTGCCTCTGGATTCATCCAGGCGACGCTCGATACGGCCGAAACGCATGTGGCTGAGATTGCGAATCCATTCGAAATAGGAGACCACCACCCCGCCGGCGTTGACATAGGCATCAGGCAGGATGGTAACTCCCCGGTTGCGTAGTATACGATCGGCCTCAAAGGTGGTGGGGCCATTGGCAGCCTCGGCTATCAGCTTGGCACGGATATTCGGTGCGTTGTTTTCGTTGATCGCACCCTCAATGGCGGCGGGTATCAGGATATCGCATTCCGCTTCCAGGAGTGTTTCGCCCTCCTCGATGAATTCACCCCCAGCGAATCCCTTTAATCCCCCATGGGAGCAGCGGTGGAAGTAGGCCTCTTCCACATGAATGCCATCGGGATTGAAGATCGCCCCGTCTCTGACAATGATGCCGATTATCTTTGCCCCATCCTCCTCGGATAGGAACTTGGCGGCGTGATAACCTACATTGCCCAGTCCCTGGATGATGATGCGCTTTCCTTCTAAACCGCCATCCAGGCCCGTGGCGTTGAGTTCCTCCTTGTGCCTGAAAAACTCCTGTAGTGCATATTGAACCCCCCGTCCGGTGGCTTCTGTACGACCATTCACACCACCGTGGGCCACCGGCTTGCCCGTGACGCAGGCGAGGGCGTTGATCTCCTCTGGATAGAGGTGCTTGTAGGTGTCGGCTATCCAGGCCATTTCCCGCTGACCTGTGCCCATATCGGGGGCGGGTACATTGGTTGCCGGATTGAGAAACCCAGGAGCGGCCAGTTCCCGGGCAAAGCGGCGGGTGATCTGTTTCAACTCATCCCGTGTGTAGTTGTCCGGATTGATATAGAGCCCTCCCTTCGAGCCACCGAACGGGACGTCGACAATGGCGCATTTATAGGTCATCAGTGCGGCCAGGGCTTCCACCTCTTGCTGATCAACACTTTCCGAGTAGCGCAAACCGCCTTTGGCCGGTAGGCGATGGATGCTGTGCACGGCACGCCAGCCGGTGAACAGCTCGATCTTGCCCCGTATCTCCACCGGGAAGCTGACCTGAATGACTGAGGTACAGGATTTGATGGCATTGGCAATGCCGGGATCCAGGTCCATTAATGCCAGGGCGCGATCGACCATGTGGTCGACGCTTTGTCTAAATGTCAGTCCGGATGTTACTTCCGTCATAGTCGTTGGCTCGCAGTCGGATAGGAATTTCAGAAATATAATTCAAGCATAGGCTTACTGCTGTAATGTTCTGCCGCCGTCCACGGCGACAATCTGGCCGGTAATATAGGGGGCGTCACGATAGAGGAACAGCAGAGTCTTGGCGATATCTTCTGGCGTACCCGGCCGCTTCAATGCGGTTCGATCCAGAATATCCGCTTGATCCTGTTCGCTCAGACCCTGTTCCGGCCAGAGTATGGCCCCGGGTGCCACACCATTGACACGGATTTCAGGCCCCAACTCCCGTGCCAGGGATTTCACCAACATGGCGTTTCCTGCTTTGGCGACGGAGTAGATGGGATGTTCCTTGAGGGGTCGCCGGGCGTGGATATCCACCAGGTTGATGATACAGCCTTTGCTGCGGTAGAGCAGGGGCGCTGCCGCCTGGGAGAGAAAAAAGGGCGCTTTAAGGTTGCTGCCGATAAGGTCCTCCCAATTCTCCTGTGTCGCTTGCTCGAGTGGGGTCGGGTAGAAGCTAGAGGCATTGTTCACCAACAGGTCGAGGCGCTGACATAGGGTTTTGGCTTGGTTGATCAGATAATCATAACTATCCGCTCGATGCAGATCCGCCTGCAACAACCACACAGACTGAGTGCGTTGCTGTTCCAGTTCATGCTGTAGCTGCTCCGCCGCCTCCTTTGAGTGGCGGTAGTGGAGTAGAATGTTCATTCCTTCAGCGTGCAGCTGTCGGGCAATAGCGGCACCAATTCTATGTGCGGCTCCGGTGATCAGTACGCACTTCCCCGTCAGATCGTTCCGCTTTTGCGTCATATAGTAACTCCATGGTTGAATGTCTTGTCTACTCTAACGGATTCATCAAGGTTTCAAAATATATATGCCCGACAGTCTTAGCGAAAAATCAGTGTCTGCAAACAGAACCCTGCCGCTGCCGGATGCTACCTCCCAGGCTATCAGCGAACGATTGATGCGGCAGATAAGACGCGTGATCGAGAAATCGAATGGTGCCATTCCCTTCGATCGCTTCATGCAGATGGCACTCTATGCGCCAGGGCTTGGTTACTATGTGGCCGGTAGCCGCAAGTTCGGTCAACAGGGTGATTTTATCACCGCACCGGAGGTCTCCCCGCTGTTTGCTCAATGTCTTGCCCATCAGATAGAACCGATATTGACCGAAGTTGAAGGCGCTGACCTATTGGAGTTCGGTGCCGGTTCCGGACTGCTTGCCGCTGACCTGTTGCTGGCGTTGGAAAGGCTCGACAGACTTCCCGGTTGTTACCAGATATTAGAGGTCAGCCCAGAACTCAGGGCGCGGCAACAGGAGACCCTGGAAAGCCGTGCCCCCCATCTGCAGTCACGGGTGAAATGGTTGGATGGGATGCCCAGTGGATTTCGCGGTGTGGTAATCGCCAACGAACTATTGGACGCCATGCCGGTGAGTCGGTTTCGTATCACTGAGACTGGCATACAGGAGAGTTTCGTCATCTGTGATGGTGATGGCTTGAGGGAGCGTTTTGGCCCACCTGTCACTCAAGGTCTCGTGTCTGCGGTTGAGGCGATCTTTCAAGACAGTGATCAGCTCCCCTCGGGGTATGTCTCTGAAATCAATCTGCGTCAGACTGCATGGATATCGGCTTTGGCCGCAGCCATGAATCAAGGTGCCGCTATTCTGATCGATTATGGTTACAGCCAAGCCGAGTACTATCATCCGCAGCGGAATCAGGGCACCTTGATGTGCCACTATCGTCATCGCGCCCATGGTGATCCTTTTAGCCGGGTCGGGTTACAGGACATCACCAGCCATGTGGATTTCACCGCACTTGCCCGGGCAGCGGTGGAATCGGGATTCAGGTTGGGTGGTTATACCACCCAAGCCCATTTTCTCATCGCGAATGGTCTGGATAGTCTGTTGGCGGAATCGGATCCCAATGATCTGAGCAGGCACATGTCTCTGGTTCAGGGTGTCAAGCATCTAACCCTGCCATCCGAGATGGGGGAGCGCTTCAAGGTCCTGGGGCTACTGAAGGAGCTCGACATCAATCTGCAGGGATTCAGTTTACGAGACTTTTGCGAGCGTTTGTGATGCGCACGGCTCGGGGTAGCCGGATATCACTACAGTGAAGGGCCAGGGGCTCTCCTATCCCGAGTTGAACGGCTCAATCCAGTTCTGCCTGGGCCGTCTCGCGTATCGGTCTGGGCCGAGGCACCCTAGACGAGGCGGAGTCTTGGAACTCCGGCAAGTGGCTTTTAATCGAGGGCCTGGAATGAGGCGACCAAGGATGTTCTCAGCAACTCCAGATATTCATCCTGAGAATTATACCCAACAATAGGATCTGTCAGGGGTTTTCCATCCGGGTCGAGGATCATCAGGGTTGGAACGGCATAGATATTGTAGCGTCTCTTAAACTGCCGGCTGCGGATGGGATCACCGTTGAAGTCGATGATCTTGCCACTGGAATAGATATCAAATTCCCGTATCAGGGGCAGCGGATTGTCGTTGTCTTGGGCAAGGGGCTCAAGCACCTCTTGTTTCAGGCGTTGACAGTAACTGCAGGTGTCAGCATTGAAAACCACCAGGATTGGCGAGTGTCTCTCATGTGCGATGTGAGAGAGATCGGCCCAGTCGCGGGTTGTCAATGCGGGATCGGCTGAACTCACGCCGAAAAAGAGAGAGAGTGCTACAAAAAGGTACTGCTTAATCATCACTTATTACTGCTCACCAGATGATGGGCGGTAGTATATCAAATATCTCTAATATAGCAATAAATTCTTTGCAGGGATTGGCTTGTTAATTACTCATATTGCTGTTTTTGTGAGCCTGATCGCAGCTGATTTTCTGCATCCTGGCCGCCAATTTTCTGCACAGGTTTGGCTGCCGATCCCTCTCCTGGTGTACACTTGCAGAGCAGAGGTCAATCCTATTCCCATCCCATGAGTTCCCTGTTTTTATCCATCACACTTGAAGCTTTGTTACTGTTTTTATTACTCGGCTCTCTGGTTGGCCTGGTAGCTGGTCTGTTTGGTGTCGGTGGGGGGTTGGTGATTGTGCCCGCCCTGATTTGGGGATTGCCACTGCTTGAAGTCTCTCCTGAGCATGTCGCCCACATCGCGGTGGGATCCTCTCTGGCGACAATCGTGATTACCGCTATCTCCTCGACCCGCGCGCACCACAAACGGGGTGCTGTGGAATGGCGCGATTTCTGGATTCTGATGCCAGGCCTCCTCATCGGCGCCTGGCTGGGGAGTGTTGTCGCGGGGATGTTGAGTGGTCATTTATTGCAGACCCTATTTGGAATATTTGCGATTATTGTCGGTCTGCGCATGTTGCGTGGGGGAAAGGCTCGAAACAGCAAGTTACATCTGACCTCTTGGATAATGGCAGCGGTTGCCACCCTGATTGGTGGCATATCCGCCATTGTGGGAATCGGTGGTGGCTCTATGACCGTCCCTTTTCTGCATGCCACCGGTGTTGAAATGAAACGGGCGGTTGCCACATCCAGCGCATGCGGCCTACCCATTGCGCTGTCGGGAGCAAGCAGCTTTGTAGTCGTTGGCTGGGGCCTGGAGGGTTTGCCGCCCTTTAGCAGTGGCTATGTCTACTGGCCGGTGGTATTCATTATCATCATCACCAGTAGCCTGTTCGCACCTGCCGGTGCGGCATTGGCGCATCGACTGCCCGAGCGGCGATTGAAGGTTGTATTCGCCCTGTTTTTGATCTTGGTAGGTACGAAATTGCTAATAGGGTGAGTGTATGCCGTGGATCAGGGTGTAGGGGGGGATCGGTATCGGCAGTTGTTTGAAATATAGATAGGTCCCTGATTCGCTACGCATTATCATTTTGCCATTGTCGAGTAGATAGTCATACTCCTGGACTAACTCCGTTTCCGGGTCGAGCATGAGCAGCTTGTTGCCCTGGATATGGTAGCGGCCATCACGATAGACTTCAGCATTGGCATAGATCCGGAAATGGCCATACATGACCAAGACGATTTCACCACCCCGGCCGATCCAGATACCGTCTACGACAGATTTATAGCTATTTGGATTGGGGGGTTCTGGAATAACGCCTTGCAATGGCAGGCCATCAAAACCCGGTGGGTAGTAGGTATAGGGGGAGGAGTAGAGCCCCTGTTGCGGTGGCATGTATCCCGGATATCCTCTACCGTGTCTGCTCCAGGGAGAACTGTTCCGATCGTACCAGCGGCTGGAGGGGGATGAATTTATTGCAAAATCCCAATCCGTATCCCCTTTGAATCGATGTGCAAGTTCACCCATAGTGTCCATCATGGCAATCATGGCCTTACTCATGATATTGGATGGAGATGTTAAAGCGTGGACATCCGGTTGTGCCATACAGAAGAGTGGAATCAGCCAAATCCATGGATTGAAGGTGCCGCGTCTAATTCGATGCATGATATGCAAGTTCCAAAATGCGCCAGTTTCTTGGGGCCGTAGTGACTGCTAATAATAGCCGAATCAGGGCGAATGATTCGACTCTTATTAAATTAATTCGGTGTTACAATGACATTTCCTTCGCGGAGCTATAGAATTTGACAGGTAAAATTCTAATCGTAGCATCGGTCGATAATTAGAAGTGAGGTTTGCAGGAGGGTCCTGATGAGTTCTCAAGGTGGGAGTGTCGAGGAACGCAGAACAGTTACACAAGATCTGATTGATAAGCTAATGGCCGAACGGCAAGAGATGCTGGTTCTGTTCTGTGAGGTTGCAGGGCTCGAACCCTATCACCGTTCTTCATCGCTGGACGAGCAGCTGCAATCATTCTGTCAAGTACTGGTCGATTACACGGCTTTTGGTCATTTCGAGGTTTTTGGGCGCATTAGCAATGGCAGTGAGCGTCGCAGCGGTGTCATCAGGGTGGCGGAAAAAATCTATCCTGAGTTTGTCAAAGCGAGCGAAGTGGCTGTTAATTTCAATGACAAATATGATCTTTCCGACCATCAGTTGGTATTAGATCATTTGGCGGATGACTTGTCTCAACTGGGTGAGGAGTTGGCGGTACGTATCGAGCTGGAAGATCAATTGCTATCCGCCATGCTGGACAGGTAGCGGGGTTATTTCTCAATTCTGTCCTAATTTCTTTTAATTCGATCACAAATCTTGATCTTTGTGATCAGGGATTACCCTAAATAGTTTATCTGTATCTGATCATCATCTAGACTCAATATAGTATAAGATCTTGAGTTATAGATGACTTTTTCAAAGCAATCAGTAGTTTAAGCCGGAACCTTATTGCAGGCTGGAGAAGGTGACAACGCTGATGGTCACTTTATTATGGTTACTAAGGTCAGCAGATTGTTGCATATTCAACCTGATGTTGGAGAGTTTTTAGCACCGCTACGCAGCAGTGCCGCACCAGATTGTCAGCTAGATCTTTTCCAGATAGGCATAGATAACCATCACATCGATGTCGCACTCAGCCATCAGTTTCGCTCCACCCTGACCAATTTCGTTAAAAAGATCGTTTATGAAGAGCTTACCAAACGTGGTTGGGTGCAGATTGATGCCCCGCCCTCGGGAAGCGATGTGGAGAACTTTAAATCGATCTATCGGAGCATGATGCAGGGTGCTCTGGAGCAAGTTCATCAAGATGCAGCGGTTAAGGATCTTTTACAGTTACTGCACTTGGTCATCCTGAAACTGTTGCTGGAATCACCCGTTGCAGTGGTGGCCGAGTTACGTAATAAGCTCGATCAAGATGGAAATCTACCGATAGGATCAAGCAGCGGCCGCGCCTTGGAACTGCATGAAAGGATTGTAACCTTGGCGCGACTGGAGCCAGGTATTCGCTATCTCACCTTGCGCAGACTCTTCAAAATAGTGCAACGTCTAGAGTCAAAGGAGCTGCGTAAGCTGAGAAAATCGGTGGTTGGAAGTTCTTGGACCCTCTCCAAGCAGCTTCTATTCAATCCCCTGCTGCATCTGCCCAACCTTTCCAGTGAAGAGTACATCTTGAACCACTATCCACTTGTGTGTGTGGATAAAGATCCCGATGATAACTTCGATATTACCAACAGGATCATTACCAGCACTTACAGTGACTATCTGCCAAGTTGGGCACAGGCTCCGGCTAGATATGACATGGATGGTGATGGTATGGCAGATGGTCAGGGTTTCAAAATACGTAACCGGGAGCTGCACAGCGGTTTTTCAGAATTTCTCGATGGTCAGCGAATTTTGGAAAAGAGCCTTTCAGAAGGGGAGTTCAAACAGATCAATGTCGGCTGGTTGGATGTGCCGAGAAATGTTGATCTCTTATTGCAGCGGCCTTCTGGAGACAGTGGTGGCTGGTTTTCTCGTGCCAAGAATGGCGATCAGAAATCTGCTTGGAAAAATCCTGATTGCGAGAATTACCGCAAAGAGCTTCAAGCCCAACTATTGAAAAGGCTTGAGAAAGCCGGGTTGGTATCACGTGCCATTGCCGCCTATCGTACACCAAGACTCTATCGACAGCTGAACGAACAGGTGTCGCGCAAGGATATCTATCATTTTCTTTGCGGCGATCTGCCCCGCCGGACTCTGGTGAAACGACTGGCATCCACGCCCGACAAGGGGAGTGAGGTACTTAAGGCATTGGATGTTGTACTAAGTTACGTACGTCGTATGCCGGCGCATAAGCTGCAGGAATATGCTATTCGCTATGTGAAAGATTTCCTCATATTTAGACGCGACCTTAAGTTGGCCTATTACACCTACCAGCAGATGAGTCGGTTGCGGGTTTTACATGATGCTGAGAGTGTCAAGCTTTCACGAGACAATGGCAGTCTTTACGAGTTCCGCCTCGGCCGTGATCCTGATAGCCAAGAGCAGGTCAAGGCGCACGTAATATTAAAGGCCGATATCAGAGGATCCACTGAGATTACCCGTCAGCTGATGGAGAAAAAGCTCAACCCGGCCACCCATTTCAGCATGAACTTTTTTGGACCGATCACAAAATTATTAGAGCGATTTGGCGCGCAAAAGGTGTTTGTTGAAGGTGATGCACTGATCCTGACTGTAATGGAGACAGGAGGTGCCACGACTCAGGCATTGACGGTGGCTAACGCCTGTGGTTTGGCGCGTAAAATCCTCTCGGTCATGGAAGCGCAAAATAGCCAAAACAGGGCGCATAATTTACCGAAACTGGAGCTTGGGCTTGGCATTGCTTTCACCAATGATACCCCTGCATATCTCTATGATGAACAGCAGAAGATCATGATTTCTCCCGCAATCAATGAGGCAGACAGACTCTCGTCTTGCTCCGCGGAACTGCGTCATGATACCAGTTGGCGTAGGAGTAAGCGTCATCGCGTAGAGGTCTTTCAGGACAATATCCAAAGTAGTAAAGGGAATACTACCAATCGTCTTCGTTTCAACATCAATGGCATCGAGTTGACCGAGGCAGCGTTCTTCAAACTTAAGACTGAAATGGTATTGCACAAGTTGAAGATTCATAGCCGCTCCGGGGAGTCACACTATTACCATGTGGGACGATTTGTCGACAGGCGGGGCAGTTCTCATTGGTTGGTTGTTCGCCAGGGCGTGATAAAAGTGTGGAATGCTGGAAAGGTTCAGGATAACAGGGATAATTTTGAAGACTACTTCTACGAGATTATCACTGATACGAACCTGATCGGGCGAGTAAAGGATAAACTGCACTCAAGGGGTTCACGTAAAAAGCAAACCGATGATGTCTCAGGGGAATCATCCTTATCTTTTGAGTCAGACGTCTGAGGCAGATCCTTTATTATCAAGTTCTGTTTTAGGCGCTTTGATGGGCCTCAGCCATTCGGCTGGAAGGGTAATCGGTAAATCGCCTAAACGGTAGCTGTAGATCACGGTGTAGGCAAAGACGCGTTTGAGATACTCCCTGGTCTCTCTGAAGGGTACAGTCTCTATCCATATATCGCTGGCTTGAGACTGCTCAGGCAGCCAGCTGCGTACGCGATGTGGACCAGCATTATAGGCTGCTGTGGCGAGTACAGGGCTCTCCTGCAATTGGCGGTAGACCTTATTCAGATAGCCTGCGCCCAGTTTGATATTGACCTCCGGTTGATAGAGATCTTCGAGTTTGACAGGTGACTGTTTCAGTTCCTTCGCAACCTGTTTTGCTGTTTTCGGCATCAATTGCATCAACCCACGCGCACCCGCTGACGACTTGGCGTCGCTAATGAAGGCGCTCTCCTGGCGTAGGATGGCATAGATCCAGGCAATATCGATACCGTGATCATTCGCCTGATCGGTAATTGCTTGTTTGTGGGCAAGAGGGAATCTCAATTCCAGGTCATTCCATTGCCGCAAGCGTGCCAGGGTCAAGATACTTTGAGATGGCCATTCCCACTGCTGGGCAAGACGTGCCGCCGCTTTCAATTTCTCTTGTCCAGCACCTACAAGGGCGAGATTCCACTCCTGGCGAGCTAGCAGAGGGCGATCAAGCTGTATCAGTTCGAAGGCGCGTTTTAGCCCCGGGTGTTTCGCCAATTCCAGCATAAGTTGCTGATCGGCTTCTAGTGCCATGTGAGCCAGGTTCGGTTCATCCCCAAGACGCTGCGCGGCCAGGAATCCATAATAGCTGCGCTCTTTCGCCAGAGTTTGTAATAGCTCTCTGCCCTCTTGCTTTCGACCCAGTTCAATGAGTGCCCGGGCGTGCCAATAACGCCATTGCTCCTGCTTTTGTTCCTCAGGGGATAGGGCTTCAATAGTTTGCAGGGCCCATTGCCAGTCGTTTTCCTGGAGAGCCGCCTGGAGTCGTTTTTCCGATAGTGTGGTATCGAGTTGGAGGTGACGGGGAAGCAGTGCTATGAGTCGTTGGTTTATCTTTTTATCCGGGTTTCGAGCCAACCGACTTGCCAAGGCATAGACTATTTTGCGTTGCTGGTAGTCGGAGAAAATGGCCTGGGTATGGAATTTCTCCCAGGCGATGAAAGCGGAATCCAGGTCCCTCCAGGCAAGCCTGCGTATCGCTTGGCTGACCATCTCGTCACGCATTGCATGGTCATTTTTGAGTAGTGTCACCACCTGTGCCGGGCGATGATAGAGTTTCAGCCAACGCTCAACCATCTCCGCTTCCGGCCCGGGGAGATGGCGTTTGAGGTAACGGGCCAGTCGTGTTTGGCCCGCCGACATGGCCAGATTGATTCTTTCCCAAACCAGTGCTGTTGTGAGGTTGCCGGCGGCTTTCCAGGCCTTGAAGACAGGGTCGCAAGCATTCGGTTGTGAGCGACCGCTCAGCCAAATTGGCTCAACTTCGCTAAAGGCCTCAATCTCTTTACCTGTCTCTATCATCGCCTGCAGGCGGTTGCATTGTTGCTCTACATTGCCACCCTCACGGGAAAATTTGAGATAGCTGGTCCACAGCTCCTCTTTCGCCAACAGTGCCAGCCAGTGTCCCCTCAGCTTGTGCGAGAGTGGTGTGCCTTTCAGCCATATGAGTCGATTGGTAATGCTTTGAATGGATTGCTGTTCGAGGGTTGCCAGGGTTTCCTGATAATCAAGATAGGGGAGTAGCGGATAGTCGAGCAGTTTTTCTCTAAGTTGCAGAAAGGCGGGCATCTGCTTTTTTTCCAGCGCCTCTTCAGCGGCGATAAAATCAGCCCTTTGCTGTTGCAACTTGGACTCATCCTCTTGGGTAGTTGCAGCACCTACCAGAGGAATGCTGCAAAACCACAATATGATCAATAGGCTATGGGAAGGTAAACGCATTTTATGGAATTAATGAATTTGTCTGACTTGTTTCTGGTTTCATCTAGAAAAGAACTCTAGAAAAATAGTAGCAGGTACTCGGCATTTATGGGATAGATTTAGGCATCATCTTATTGAGTGAAATTGTCGCTGTTTAAAAGTTCAATCCAATGGATAACAGGAAGGGTCGAGTGTTTCTGTAAATGAGTTAAACAGCCGATGTTGGCTGTGGCGATGATATCGGGATCATCCACTGCTAGCGACTGACTCTTACGCCTGCCCAACTCATCTGAGAGCTTGGGCTGCAACAGTGAGTAGGTGCCGGCGGAACCACAGCAGAGATGGGGGTCCTGCACCCGTGTTAGCTGATACCCGAGACGATCTAGGATGCCTTCGACACAGCCTGCGAGGCCTTGGCCGTGTTGCAAAGTACAGGAGGAGTGAAAGGCGACTCTCATTTGTTTATTAACGGATTTTTTGAGGGGTTCCAGCGCTTCTCTGTCTATAACTTCAGCGATATCAAACGTATGTGCCGCTAACTGTTGTGCTGTTTCCGCATACTCAGGGTCGTTTGCCAGCAAATGGCCGTAATCTTTGATCATCTGAGCACAACCGCTAGCTGTGACGATTAGGGCCTCCGCACCCGCCTCTATATGGGGCCACCAATGGTCGATATTGCGTCGGGCGGTATTTCTAGCTGCATCATCGTCGTCGAGGTGGTGCTCCACCGCACCACAGCATCCAGCAGATGGTGTGCGAATCAGGCTGATGCCTATCCGATCCAGTACCTGCGCTGTTGCGAGATTGATCGATGGTGCCAATGATGGTTGAACGCATCCATCAAGGATCAACATCTTGCGTGGATGGTCTCCTGCCGGCCAGGGGGCGACAGGCGTTTTGTTTCTAGCAGGGATGCTGTGGCCAAGTTTTTGGGGAAGCAGGGGTTTCAGTGTCTGGCCAAATCGCAACAAGGTTGCGAAATAGGCTTTGTTCGGTATCACTTTGCGCAGCAGCCAGCGCTTTACTCTCTCCCCCAATGGTCTGTGAAAATGCTCAACCATATGACGGCGGCCGATCTCCAATAGGCGACCATACTCAACACCGGATGGACAGGTTGTTTCACAACTGCGGCAAAGCAGGCAGCGGTCGAGGTGCTGTTGTACACTGGAGGAGGCCGGTGCACCCTCAAGCAGTTGTTTTATTTGGTAGATACGCCCGCGAGGACTGTCTAATTCATCGCTCAATACCTGATAGGTGGGGCATGTGGCCGTGCAGAAGCCGCAATGGACACAACTTCGCAGAATTGACTCCGCTTTGCGTCCCGATTCCGTTGTCAGTATCTGCTGGCTGATTTGTGTCTGCATGGCACACTACATATAGTTAGGATTTTGTGTATTGTGATGAGGTTGGGCATGAAAACCAACATATCCCATGAGATCCTCAAGGGAGTTAAATATTCTGTGAATGATATAAAATTTTATTTAGATTGAGTATCAAACAGCGATATTTCTAGATTTTCTCACCCGATTGGTGATGAAATCCGGCGTATTCAATGACGAGACAAAAGCCAATGAGTGATTCAAATAACGAGATGGAGTTTGATCTGGGTAGCGGTATAGCCGCATTTGAAGGAAAAAACTTCTCCCGAGCCGCCACGCTTCTTTCCCCGTTGGCCGAGGCAGGCAATGCTGAGGCGCAATATCGGATGGCGATCATGGCCCAAGGTGGGCTTGGCATGGTCGTGAATGAACTAATGGCCTATAAATTCATGAAAGCGGCGGCTGAAGCGGGGCATCCGATGGCTCAACACGGTCTCGGTTTTATGTATCTCGAAGGTGAATGCATTGAGCAAAACCCGAATAGGGCTTTCGATTGGTTCAAAAAGGCGGCTGAACAGGGATTGGCCGGTTCTCAAACCACACTTGCCATGATGTATGAAGAGGGTCGTGGCGTGGAGAAGGATCTTGATCAAGCAAAGCATTGGTACCAGAAAGCCGGTTTTTAACATGCCATTGAGCTGAAATCTTGCACAGCCACCAGAGGTTGGCTGGCGGTGAAATCAGGTTTATGTCAGGGTAGACCACAGGCTTTCAAAGTCTGAGTCGTTGTCCTCCTCATTTTCATCCTCGCCTGAGGTATCATCCAAATAGATGAATTGATACTGGGATATCGAACCGCTTGATTCCAGTAATCTGGTTAACTTGATCTCTTGGCTGTTTTCGCCGTCGTTGATCAACAGTACCTTACCCAACTCGAAGGTATGTGCAGCACAGATAAAGCTGGTCGGTTGGCCAGATGTACCTACCTCGGGCAGTAAGAGGCACTCTTCTTTATTGCCGATATCCTGCTCGGTATTGATTGCAGTAATAGCGAGTGCATTGGGGGCAATCATCTGGATACCCACTTTCATGGAAACGTTATCGGAACTGCGCATCCATCTTACAATCCCTACACCGAATTGGGAGGCTGACATAGCGGACTGTACGCCGATCAGCTCACCTACCTGAATCTTGGGTATCTTCTTGCCTCGCCAATCCAAACAGTAGCCGCCCGCACTTTCGTTGATGGTGTGAAAGAGGTTCGTTGCACTGTCCAACTGGCTTTTATCCGGATCTTCCCAGATCTTAATATCATTCTCGGGAGGTGCTTCAAAGCTGCTGAAATCGGTTGAGTTGGGTCCGAACTCCTCGAAATCTCCACGTCGAGGATTGTAGGCCGCTACGTCCATAGGCATCAGAGAGAAATGCTCATTGACCTTAAGTTCACTGCCGTGGGCAAATTGGGTCTCGATCCATGTACCATCATCTTTTGCTTGATCGTCTGGTGATTCCGGTTCGTCTCCCAGGGTGATCAATTTATGGACGGAGCGCAGTCCCACGGCGATGCGCAGTTCAAAATTCAGTTTGGTCCTGACGAAGGCCCGTTTCTGCGCCTTGGACCAGAGCATAATCAATTGCCGTATCAAGCTCTTGCTAAAGTCATCGGCCCCTGTCAGGGAGAGGGAGCTTTCCGATGTATCGATAAACAAATCCCGTAAACCTGTGAGCAGGGGGGATACGTCCAGTATCAGTAAATATTTGCTGTCTATATTCTCAATTCTTGCTTCATGACTTGGTGCAAGGTCGGTATCCTGCCGAATTGTGATGGTATTCTCTTCGGGGGCCTCATCATAGGCGTGGATCAGTGTGTAGCGGCTCCATTCAAGCAGTGCATCGAAGATCTGAATATTCTCCTTTTGACGCATCTTATAGGGGGAGGATAAGGAGAACAGCAGACAGCGGCGATAGACCTCATCGATGCTCGAGCGGGTGGCAATGGGTTCCAGAGGGTCTTCAATGGTATACGAACCGAGGGCGTAGCGGCTGGCTAAACGATGCAGTATGTGGAGCTCCTGCCAGGTTCGTTTCGGATATGCATCATAGACCACTACAGAGAGCAGGATCACTCGCGACAGATAGCTTATGCAGCGATGGATCGCCAGGGTCATCTGTTCCTGGTTGGGAGAGCCATGGCTCTCCATCAACAGATCTATGATTGCGGCCTTATATGCGGTCGCCATACCACTGTGCAATTCCCGGTTGAGATTGGCGATTTTGTGTGCCTTATCACTCAAGGGGAAGCGTACACCAAGATAGTGCTTGTTCAGGTTTGCGCTGACATAGCTCAAAGATTCTCTCAGCTGCTCAGTACTGCGGATTCGCTGATAGCTGTCTATCTGGGTTCTGTTGAACGCCCGCAGGGTCTGAAATAGTTTGCGTGCAGTTTCGCCCACATTGGCGACTGGCAATTCACTGGCCCAGGAAGCAAGTTTTTTGTCATCAAGAAAAATTGGATTCCCAGATGGACTCTTCTGCTCGGGAACCCTCAAACCTGTTGGATTGGTTGTTGCCATATTGATAGTACTACCGTGGCTTAATCTGTTGCTCATATGGGTAGAGGATAGTCACTTTTCACAACTGATCTACTGACAGAGAGGTCTATCCATCTGCATATCGATATTGTCGGCAGCAGAGCTGCTAACTCAATTGCCACAAATCAATTCAGCTGGAGTTCCTTTAACCCTATCCCCTATCCAGGGATAGTAACGAGCGCATGTTTCTCGGGGTGGTGCTTCACATCCAGTGATGCTGCATCTTTAGAACATCCATGAATTAGGTAGACTGCTGATTTGACAACAAAATACAGAAATTGTGCCGGATTGTAAAATACCTTAAGTACTATGGGTGATATTCCAGGGTATTTTGGACTGTTTCTAATTATTAATGATTTAACTTATTGTGATTTATTAAAATAAGAGTGAGATTAATAGCCAAATGATAATCAAACTAGTCAGCTTTCTTTTGTGCCCCTTTGTACAGCGATCCGTGATACTGCTCGAGAAGAAACAGATTCAGTATCAGCTGGAGTATATCGACCTGGAGAACCCGCCCGCCTGGTTTCGTCAACTGTCTCCCATGGGAAAGGTGCCGTTGATGTTGGTGAATGGTGATGTCCTGTTTGAGTCGGCGGTGATCCTGGCGTTTCTTGACGAGAGCTTTCCACCCAGCTTACAGCCTCAAGATAACCTGAAACGGGCGCAGCACAAGGCCTGGATAGAGTTCGGTTCCAGTCTGCTGGTAAGCCAACATGGAATGGCTATGGCGCCCGACATGAAGACGGCGGAGGAGAGAAAAAGCGAGCTGGAAGCCGGCCTGCGGCACTTGCTAGCCCCTCTGGAACAGGGGTTATTTGGCGCACCTGCCCGGTTTTCCCTGGTCGATGCCGCCTATGCACCCCTCTTCATGCGGCTCGATCTGCTGGCCCAATTCGAACCACTGCTGAAAATAGACTATCCAGGGCCCGTGTCTGATTGGGCAGAGAGGCTCTCCTCTCTGCCTTGTGTGGAAGGCTCGGTCGTCGATGATTTTGCCGAGCAATTCAGACGCTATTTGCAGGAAAAGGGTTCCTGCCTGGTTAGGGAAAACAGCTCCTAGGGGGTGACTTTGGATTCTTCGGCAACCAAATGGGAGACAATTTCAAACATTTTGTTATAGCTGCCGGCAAGGCTGCCACTGGTCTTGTATTTGCCATTGATACCCATTGCCGGGACGCCGTCCAGTTGATATCGCTGCCCCAGTTTTTTCGCATTTTGCACCTTCACATAGACGCCGAATGAGTTTAACGCATCGACAAATTTCTGTTTCTCGACACCCTGTTCCACCGCAAAGTCAATAAGCGAATCCTTGTCGTAGAGTTTGCGTTTCTTGACATGCATGGCCTCGAATAGGGGCTCGTGAAGCTTTTCAGTCAATCCCAGTATCTCGGCTGCATAGTAAAATTGGGCATGGACTGTCCATTTATTGTTCAATGGTGCAGGCACACGGATAAAGTTCACATTCTCCGGCTTGTTCTCCAGCCAGGCTTGAAGCTGAGGCTCCATTTGATAGCAATGGGGGCATCCGTACCAGAAAAATTCAATCACCTCTATCTTGCCATCAGGGGCGGTTGTGGCTACTGGGGGGTCAATCGGGTCCCAACCATCGCCCCATTCGGCATGTGCTGTATGAAATATCAACAGGGGCAGGAGTATTAAAATTCGATAGTTCCAGGGCATGTTATGTCCTTCAGTCAGTAAACAAATAGTACAGGAATTAATCCTATTGGAACCTATTAGAAATTTGAATAGCGCTATGGTTCCCGGTACGGTATAGATAGCCTGTCAGGGCATATACTAACTCAGATTTGAAACATGTCTATGAGCTGGGGACCATGGGAAGCAGATCGATAGATCCATACGTCGAAGCCATCTGCGAAAAAGGCTGTAAATCGGTGCGCGAAGATATGCGATTGCTGAGCAGGGGAGTCGTTCTGCCGGAGTTAAGGAACCTGGATGAGATGGCCCGTCAGCTGGTGTTGAAGGAGTTACGCTCGATCATGGCTGTGTATGGTGATGGGTGTCCAGTTGTACAATCAAAAATAAGTGAAAAAAACGATAAGCAGCATGAGCATAGAAAGAAAAAAACGTCTCGGTAATAGAGTCTATAGCGCGCCGTCCGCAATCCACGGACACGGCCTATTCGCAAAAATCGCAATCCCCAAGGGGGGGTATATCGGAACCTATGAAGGTCCTGCCGCCAAGCGGGATGGCATCTATGTGCTTTGGGTATTCGAGGATGGCAAGGAGCCGGAGGGGCGCAGCGGCCGGAACCTATTGCGCTATCTCAATCATCAGGATGAAGGCAATGCCGAGTTTGACGGCTTCGATCTCTATGCACTGGAGGATATTCAACCTCACGAAGAGATTACCTTCGATTATGGTGATTGGGACGAGGCTTAAGTGCCCCGACTCGCCTCTCCTAAGGATTCAAGGGTACCAGTCCCTCGGTTCGCTTCTCCGGTGGCCTTTCCTGCAGCATCTGTTCAATCAACTGGCGTATCCCATAGTCGGTCCATCCGGTTTCATCCATGGGGCTGTAGAGGGCGCGCTCCAGACTCTGAACCGCCTCAGCTACCGGTTTGTCACAACGGGTGGCCAAGCGGGTCAAATTATGCGGTGGCGTTTCTGGCCACTGTAGTTGTGCCCATGCTAACCAGGCGCTCCTTGCAGCTACGGCGTCTCTCTCTTGATAGGCCTGTTCCAGGGTCTCCAGGGCCTTGGCGATTGCCTGTTTGTTGGGATCGACCCTTTCCTGATCAGTGGATGCGGTTGGTTGCGGTGGTTGTTTTGGTCCATTGCGTCGGGTCCGCCACCAGGCGAACAGGGTCAAGATCCAGGCGATACCGAATAGCCAAACCAGCCAATGAATCTCTTGGCTGGCAGGGACTGGGGCGGTTCGGTTTTCCGCAGAGAGCGTCCCACTGTTATCGTCCTGGATTGTCTGCGAGCTGGATAGCTGAGGTATTTGTGGTTGCTGTTGCCGCATGCCGTATGTGGTGCCGGGATTAGGCATGACATCTATGCTGACCGCCGCTAGACGGGCAGTCTCCTGGCGTCCTGTTTCGGTATTCCACCATGGGATTTCAACCGCCGGTAGGTTGTATTGTCCAGCTTCGGTGACAATCAGCGTCATGCTGTTTTGGCGGCTGCTGCTGATGCCTGTTCGGGTTGGCGTCTCTTTCAGCTCAGGCCGTTCCTGGTAGCTCTTGATGCCGGCAGGCAGTGTCTGCTCAATATCGGGTAGCTGTGTCGAGGTTAAACCGTCAGCTAACACCATGATACGCCTGACCAGGGGCTTGCCGGCAAGGATCGGGCTCTGTTGCATGAGTCCACTCTCGACGATCTGAAGGTTTTTTGCCGGCAACCAACGGTCGCCGCTATAGGTATCAGGTATCGGCATGACCTCGAGCTCGACTTGGTTCGACTTGCTGGTGAAGATGCGATCCTCTCGCAGTGGCATATTGAAGGGGTCGTTGAGGAAGGAAAAGAGCCTCTCGCCGCCGCTCCGCCCTCGATAGTTCACCCCACCGATCTCGAGCCGACCGCTTTGGTAGGCGAATACTGCATATTTACGCTCAATCACATTGAACTGCACCCCATCCCGCTCGCTGGAATAGCGCTCCTCATGGAGGAGCTTCAACTGGGTGTCAGGCATCGAAGTCTGGGGCAGATTCAGGGATTCACCGTGGATGCCCGGTGCCTGATAGAGCTTCAGGGTGAGGATGACCTCTTCCTCGATATAGGCTTGGGACTTGTTCAGGGTCAGTTCCACAAGGACCTGGGCTTTCTGCGCCTCTATTTCCTGTTGGGACCGCTCTGCAACTTCCAGCACCAGCGCCTGCGTCGACTCGTTGCCGATGCGTATCGGCGGAATCTCGATGCTGCCAGTCTGTTTGGGCAACAAGGTTAACGTCAGTGAGCGCTTCGCAGACATCTTGCCATTGATGATTGAAATGCTCTGTTGAGTCGAGCGTCCGATGATCTCGAACAGCTGTTCCAGCTGGCCCAGATCCGGGGTCATCTCTTGCTCTCCCTCCATCTGCAGGGTCAGCCGCACTGGCTGATCCACACCGGTGGTATTGCTTGAGAGGAAGGCGCTTACCTTGGCATGGATGGGGGATGAGATCAGCAGTAGCGTGATCAACAGACCAATCAACGGTGATTTATATGATGGTTTTATCGGCAACATTGTATTCAACAGCATCTGACCATGCTTCATAATTTCGACGACTAGGGCTGTATAATGAGCCATCCCATTAGATGGGGGCAACAAGCATAAGTTTCCAGGGGAAATTGAAATTGTGAAGATCCTTAAGCGCCCGCTTGCAGCTGAATCCAGCCGATTGTCTGCTGCCATTCATCCGCTCATGAAACGGATATACAGCGCCAGGGGGCTGATCAGGGATAGGGAACTCGAACTCGAGCTTGCCCACATGGCGCCACTCAGCCGCATGAAAGGGATCACCGAGGCGGCCGCTTTGCTGCAGCGGGCCCTGAGCCTGGAAAAATCGATCCTGATCGTTGGGGATTACGACGCAGACGGGGCCACAAGTACGGCCTTGGCCATGTTGGCCCTGGACGCCTTTGGCGCAAAAGAGCTCTCCTATCTGGTGCCGAATCGATTCGATTTCGGTTATGGACTGACACCGGAACTGGTGGATATGGCAGCCAGCAGAGAACCGGGGCTCATCATTACCGTGGATAACGGCATCTCCAGCCTGTCGGGTGTGGATAGGGCGAATGAGCTGGGAATTCCCGTGCTGGTCACGGACCACCATCTGCCGCCGGATCGGCTGCCTGCCGCAGCCGCAATCCTCAACCCGAATCAACCGGGGGATACTTTTCCCAGCAAGCATCTTGCTGGTGTCGGGGTGATTTTCTACCTGATGGCGGCCCTCGCCAGAAAGCTGAAGGATGCAGGCTGGTTTGAACGGCAGGGACTGAAGGAGCCCAATCCCGCCCAATGGCTCGATCTGGTCGCACTCGGCACCATTTGTGATCTGGTGCCCCTTGATTACAACAACCGGGTGCTGGTCGCCCAGGGTTTGAGGCGGATTCGGGCCGGGTCTTGTCGTCCCGGTATTCGCGCTCTGGCGGAAGTGGCGAAACGATCCATGTCCGATATCATCGCCTCGGATATCGGCTTCGCATTGGGTCCCCGTCTGAATGCTGCGGGACGCCTGGATGACATGGCACTGGGAATCGAATGCTTGCTTACCGATTCGTTGAGTGAGGCCCAGCAAATGGCACAGGAGCTTGATCGTCTCAACCAGGAACGGCGGGGGATTGAGCAGACCATGAAAATCCAGGCAGACGACCTGCTACAGCGACTGCACCTGAGCGCCGACGGTGAGCTGCCGGCTGGGCTCTGTCTCTTTGATCAGGCCTGGCATCAGGGAGTGGTGGGTATCCTGGCATCCCGTATCAAGGCCCAGTACCATCGCCCGGTGATCGCTTTTGCTAGAGGAGAGGCGGGTCTGCTGAAGGGGTCCGCCCGCTCGATCAGCGGTCTGCACATGCGTGACTTGCTGGCAGATATCGCCACCCGCAATCCCGGCATGATAACCCGTTTTGGCGGACATGCCATGGCTGCGGGGCTGACCCTTTCCGAGGTGGATTATCCCCGTTTCAAACAGCTATTCGAGGCCCGGACAGCGGATCAATTGAGCCCGGAAATGCTCGAAGGGGTGGTCTTCACCGATGGGGAGCTGTTACCGGACGAGATGAGCCTGGAGATGGCGGAGACCCTGCGCAACGGCGGACCCTGGGGGCAGGGGTTTCCAGAGCCCCTGTTCGAGGGTTGCTTTACCCTTCACCAGCAACGGGTGGTGGGGGATCATCATCTCAAATTAGAGTTGTCATCGGCCAACTGCGCCTGGACAATCGATGCCATCGCCTTCAATCAGCCGCCGTTAGCCGATCCCGATCTTCGGCTGCAGATGACCTATCGGCTGGATGTGAATGAGTTTCGCGGCAAGCGATCGCCGCAATTGATTGTGGAGACTATCCAATCGATAAATTAAACGAACAGGAAGAAGAGTTTGCAGAACCCAGCAAGAGCGAGATCAAACGCGAGATGCTGGCCCTGCAGGATCTTGGTGAGCGTCTTACAAAGCTCTCACCCACGTTGTTGGCGCGCATGCAGCTGAGTAGTGTTCTGCAGGAGGCACTGCAGGAGAGCAAACGGATCAAATCACTGAATGCCCTGCGTCGTCACTACCGGCGCCTGGGAAAGCTGCTGCGCAATGAGGATCTTGAATCGATTCGGCGGGTGATCGGCGAAATCGATAGTCAGCATCAGGGCGATGTCAACCGCTTCCACACTCTGGAACGGTGGCGGGAGAGGCTCCTGGAAGAGGAGAGCGAGGCGTTTGGCGAGTTTATGCAACGCTATCCCTCAGCTGATCGGCAACGGTTGCGGCAATTGATACAGGCCACTCAACGGGAGCGTGAACAGGCGCGTCCGCCGGCGGCTTATCGTAAATTGTTCAAGTACCTGCGCGAGGTGGCCGGCATCTGAAGTTGGGCAGGAACCTGGCGCAACGACCAGTTCGACAATGCCCATTTCCAGAACCCCTCAAGGGTATCGGGGCGTTGTGGCGGCAAGGGTTGATTGAGGAAGGCTAGGGCGTGTAACAGGGCATCTAACGGCTGTTTAGGATTCACCGGGGCATCCTTGAACTGCTTGCTCAGTTTTCGACCCTGGTCATCCACCGCCACGGGGAGGTGAGCGTAGCTGGGATTGGGTAGCCGCAGCAGCTGTTGCAGATAGTGCTGTCTGGGGGTCGAGCTGAGTAGATCTGCGCCTCGAGTGATGGCAGTAATCCCTTGCCAGGCATCATCGATCACCACAGCGAGTTGATAGGCGTGATAGCCATCGGCCCGTCGAATCACGAAATCTCCGATCTCCCGGTTGATCTGCTGGCTGAGGTGGCCCTGGATCCTATCCTTGACAGTGATCCTTTCATCAGTGGTAAACACCCGCACGCTTCTTCCTCTCTTCCCCGCCGCTACACCATTGCGGCAGAAACCCGGATAGATCGCTCCCTCCGCACCATGCTTGGCCTGCTCCTCGATCGATTTGCGGGAACAGCCGCAAGGATAGGCGAGTTGCGCCTGGATCAGCTGTTCGACTGCATCCGCATAGGCCCCGGTTCGCTGGCTCTGGTAGACGATCTCCCCATCCCAGTCAAAGCCCATCCTTTCCAGGGAGAGAAGAATCGACTTGGCGGACCCTTTCACCTCTCGTGTGCGATCCAGGTCTTCCATGCGTAGATACCACTCCCCGTTTTGGCTCCGGGCATCCAGGTAGCTGCCCAGTGCCGCTACCAGGGAGCCGAAATGGAGTTCGCCAGTGGGAGAAGGGGCAAATCGACCCCGATAAACGCTATTTTCAACCAGATCGGCCATCTTTGCCTCTCTAATCCAATGGCTTCAAGGGTGTGGTGCGGGCCTCAAAAACAGAAAAACCGGCCCTGGCCGGTTTTTCCTGAAGCCCATTGAAGAGGGTGCTAGCCCATCTGTTTTTCGCGAATCTCATCAAGGGTTTTGCAATCGATGCACTGGGTTGCCGTGGGACGGGCCTCCAGACGTCTGATGCCGATCTCCACCCCACAGGACTCGCAGTAGCCATAATCGTGGTTGTCGAGCTTTTCCAGGGCCTCATCGATCTTTTTGATCAATTTGCGCTCCCGGTCACGGGTACGCAGCTCCAGGCTGAACTCAGATTCCTGGGTCGCCCGATCGTTGGGATCAGGAAAATTGGCGGCCTCATCCTGCATATGGTGCACGGTACGGTCGACTTCTTGCATCAAGTTGGCTTTCCATGCATCCAGGATGGTGCGGAAATGAGCTTCTTGGGCATCGCTCATATACTCTTCGCCCTTAGCGGACTTGTAGGGCTCGATTCCGAAGGAGTTCGCCCCCTGTGTGTTGGCTTTCTTCTGGGCCATTCATGGTACCTCTTCAGTGAAGGCGCATATCTATACCAGAAAGGAAAGAACGAAACAACAAATCGGGGTCTGCTTTGTTAATCGTCTTCCCATCTATAAGATTGGTCCATATCGACTGAATTTAAAGGTCAATATTGTCATAATGCTTGCCCCAGGGCAGGATTTGTGTGGATTTTTCCCTTCTTGGCGACTTTGCACGCCATTCTCCTGTCGGTAAGCTGGTACGCCATCGCCAATAAATGGTTCTCAACGACCGTCTATTGCCTGGCTGGCGCAGTTAAGCTAGCGTCCCGGTTGGAGAATACCTTAGCTTTTTGGCATTTTGGGTGGAGTAATGGCTGAATTAGAGGCATTGATATTTGACGTGGACGGCACCCTTGCCGATACCGAGCGTGACGGCCACCGGGTGGCCTTCAACCGGGCCTTTGAAGAGGCGGGCCTGGATTGGGAGTGGTCGGTTGCGCTATACGGCGAGCTGCTGGCGGTGACTGGCGGCAAGGAGCGAATCCGCCACTATCTGGATCACTACAATCGGGATTACCGGAGACCGGATGATCTGGATGACTTCATTGCTGCGCTGCATGCCAGTAAGACGCAACACTACACCAATATGTTGTCACAGGGCCTGATACCGATGCGCATCGGTGTCAAACGTCTGCTGAGCGATGCCCGGCAGGCGGGACTGCGCCTGGCCATCGCCACCACCACCACCCCGGCCAACGTCAGTGCCCTGCTGCAACACAGTCTCGACCCGGATGCGGAGAGCTGGTTCGAGGTGATCGCAGCGGGTGATATCGTGGCAGCAAAAAAACCGGCCCCGGATATCTATCTTTGGGCGATGCAACGCCTGGATCTGCAGGCGGATGCCTGTCTCGCCCTCGAGGATTCCCGCAATGGGGTAAGATCCGCGAGCCACGCCGGGATCGACTCGATTCTGGTAACCACCAATGGCTACACCGCTGAGGATGACTTCAACGGGGCTAGCCTGGTGATCGATCAGTTCGGTGAGCCCGATCAACCCTTCCAGGTGATGTCCGGTGAGGCGGATGGGCATATGTTCGTCGATATAGCCTTGCTGCGGGCACTGCACGGAAAATCAGATCCATGAGCAAGATTGCCAGGCGCATGCAACGCATCGCTCCATTCTATGTCATGGATCTGTTGGCCCAGGCCAGGCGTTTGGAGGCCGAGGGTCGCACCATCATTCATATGGAGATAGGAGAACCAGACTTCGATACACCCGAACCGGTTGTCGCCGCAGGACAGGCTGCACTGGCGACGGGAGATGTCCACTATACCCCCGCGAAAGGCCTGCCAGCCCTGCGTCAGGGGATTGCCGATCACTACCGGGATCACTATAGCGTCGATCTGGATCCGCAGCGGGTAGTGGTCACACCCGGATCCTCCGGCGCCCTGCAACTGATCATGAGCGTACTGATCAATCCGGGTGAGTCGGTGTTGCTTGCAGATCCCGGCTATCCCTGCAACCGACACTTCGTGGAGTTGGTGGACGGGATAGCCGTGGCCGTGAACGTGGGTCCGGAGACGGGTTATCAGCTGACGGCAGAGTTGCTGGAGCAGGCATGGCGTGAAGATACCAAGGCGGTGTTGGTGGCATCGCCCTCCAATCCGACCGGTACCCTGATCGCCGATGATGAGATGCGAAGGCTGCATGCCACGGTCGAGCGTTTGGGGGGGGTGTTGATCGTCGATGAGATCTACCAGGGATTGGTCTACGACGAAGTGGGAGGTACGGCACTGCGATTCGCCGATAACCTGTTCGTCATCAACAGCTTTTCCAAATTTTTCGGGATGACCGGGTGGCGGCTCGGCTGGCTGGTTGCCCCGGAAGCCTTCATCGACCCAATCGACCGCCTGGCACAGAATATCTTTCTCTCGGCGCCGACCCTCTCTCAGCATGCCGCAATGAGCGCATTCTCATCCCCAGCGATGGAGATCCTGGAGCAGCGTCGCCAAGCCTTCCAGGCGCGGCGTGACTTTCTGCTTCCGGCCTTGCGCGACTTGGGGTTCGCCATCCCGGTAACCCCCCAGGGGGCCTTCTATCTCTATGCGGGTTGCGGTGAATTGTGCGATGACAGTCAGGTATTTGCCCAGCGGCTCCTGCATGAAGCGGGTGTGGCGGTCACGCCGGGGCTGGATTTCGGCTTCAATCAACCAAAATCCCATCTGCGCTTCGCCTATACCACCGACCTGGAGCGCCTGCGGGAGGGGGTTGAACGCATTGGCGCCTTTCTCGGGAGCTGAGATCGGGAGGAAAGATGTCCGCAAATGAACGCGAATGAACGCAAATGCTATTCCGGATTAACATGATGGCCACCTCGAGTATTACCTATTGTGAACCACCAGCACCTCGGAAAAGGTGCATCTGTTTTTCTGCATTTAGGGGTTCTGTAGTCCGCACTTGAATCTTATTTGCGTTCATTTGCGGACTCAACTCTCAAGATACCGCAGCTGTTCATGCCAGAAGAGCGTGGCGCCGGCGACGGCGGCCGGCATGGCAACGAAGTTGAGGATGGGTATCATCATCATCAAGGTCAAACCGCCACCGAAGGTGAGGGATGAGAAACGGGCCTGTTTCAAGCGTCTATGCTGCTGTTTGAAGGCCAGTTTGTGATTGGCCATCGGGTAGTCGCCATACTCTACGGCGAGGAACCAGGCGCTGAAGGCCATCCAAAGAAAGGGTGCCAGGATGTTGATGCCGGGTATCAGGAAGAGTATCAACAGGGGGATGGCGCGCAGCAGAAAATAGAGCAGTTTGCGCAGTTCCGACAGCAGTGAGGGCACCACATCCTTGACCATCTGTTTGGCCCCGCTTGCTTGATTCGGGAGTTCGCCGCCCAGATAGAGTTCGACCTTTTCCGCTAGCAACCCATTGAACGGAGAGGCAATGAGGTTGGCGATCACGGTGAAGGTATAGAAAATAATCAACACCAGGGTGATGGCAAACAGGGGCCACAACAGCCAACGCAGCCAGGCGAGCCAGCTCTCGTCATCGGGAAGGAAACGGTCCATCAACTGCTCGAATTGATCGATGCCGAGCCAGATCAATAAGCTGAAGACAATGATATTGATGGCCAATGGAATCAATACAAAAGGGCGCAGACCGGGTTTGTTGAGCAATCCGAGCCCCCTGAGCAGATAGCTTGCACCTGCGAGCGGGTTTTTCACCATGTTTGAGATCCTGAGTTTCTCAATCCGTTTATCAGCGGCCAAATATAACCTAATGTCTTTAGAGATGCGCACTGATTGTGGCGAGTTAAGCAACTGTCACCTGTTTGCCCGGTACCTTGGCCAACTCGATTAAAAAAGAATTTTTTATGAAGCGGTTACTAGCTGGTGAGGAAATTAGGCCCCTGGTCATCGGCCACCGTGGGGCATGCGGATATCTTCCGGAACATACCTTGGCCTCCTATCGATTGGCGATCGAGATGGGTGCCGATTTTATCGAGCCCGACCTGGTCTTGACCCGGGATGGACGCCTGATTGCACGACATGACAATGAGTTGGGCTGCACCACTGATATTGCGCACCATCCCGAGTTCGCTGATCGGTATACCACCAAGCTGGTTGATGGTATGCGACGCAGAGGGTGGTTTTGCGAAGACTTCGACCTTGCAGAGATCAAACGCCTGACTTGTATCTGGAGTCAAGCCGATGGTCTCCCACTGCCAGGTGCAGACCCGGGGCTCTATCCAATTCCCACCCTTGAAGAGATCCTTGCATTGGTCAGAGATGAGGAGAAAAGGAGTGGCTTGAAGATCGGCATCTATCCGGAGACAAAGCTACCGACCTATTACGCAATGGAAGGGTGTTATCTTGATGGAGCACCTATCCGGCAATCGATTGGTCGGATATTGATTGAAGTGCTGCAGCAGGAGTCGTTTACTTCACCCGAGCGTATCTATATCCAATCTTTTGAGGTTGCCAACCTGATAGAACTGCATGATCAGATTATGCCCGAGTATGGACTTGAGCTTCCACTGATTCAGTTGATAGGAGATATAACAGGGGAGCTGATTCTCCCTGAAGGTAATTTCTCCATACCCTATGATTTTATCTACCATCGCGATCGAAGAGACGATCTCGAGAAATATTATGCCGAACTCCCTGATATTGTAGACGGGGTAACTGAGCGAGGTTATCAGGCACTCTCACTGCCTGAAGCAACCGATTGGATGGCTCAACACTATGCAACGGGGATAGCTATGTGGATTGATAACCTGTTTTCTAAATCGATACTGGAAGATACCTCTATTATCGACAATGCACACACCTGTGGTATGCAGGTGCATGCCTATCCATTGTGTGAAACAGTCTCTTCGGTCCAGTCGTCCAGCAAGTTATGGCGGGAGAGGTTGGAAAGTCAGGCCATGCAGCTTTTCCATCAAGGCGTGGATGGAATATTTTTCAATCAGCCGGATATAGGGGTTGAGGCTAGATCTCTGTTTTTGCAGACTATCAAGTCTTGATATTGATCCATGATGCTGGAAAATCTACTCGCACTGTTTGTCACCGCGGTCGTCCTGGCTCTTGTACCCGGGCCGGATAATCTGTTTGTTCTGACCCAATCCGCACTCCATGGAAAAGCCACAGGCTGGTATGCAACCTTGGGTTTTTCAACCGGTTTACTTGTACATACGATTGCGGTTTCCCTGGGTGTCGCTGCGCTGTTTCAGACATCCGAAGTAGCGTTCAATCTGCTGAAAATAGTCGGTGCCGCCTATCTGTTCTATTTGGCTTGGCGCTTCATTCAGAGATCCAACAGCCGCTTGTCACTACAGGATCAAGCGGAGCTTGCGCCCTGGAAGGTCTACCGCCGGGGTATCATCATGAATGTAACCAATCCCAAGGTCTCGCTGTTTTTTCTCGCACTACTGCCTCAGTTCGCACTACCTGGTACCGGCCCAATCGTGCTGCAAATGATCAGTTTCGGCTTTGTTTTCATTCTCGCCACACTGCTGGTGTTTGGCGGCATTGCCGAATTGGCGGCTATCATCAGTCCCTGGCTCAAGCGTTCCGATACGGCACAGCGCACCATGCATCGGGTCGCTGCCGCCATCTTTTGCCTGCTCGCCATGAAGCTGTTGTTGACAGAGCCGTTTTAAATAAGACCGCGGCACCATGGAATAAAATCTGTTTGTGGTCGACGACTGATTCATGTAGAAGGTCTGTATGAAGTATGTCGGTGCCCATGTCAGTGCCTCGGGAGGCGTGCAAAATGCCCCATTAAATGCCCAGGAGATCGGCGCCAAGGCGTTTGCCCTGTTTACCAAGAACCAGCGCCAATGGCATGCCAAACCCCTGACTGACCAATCGATCCTGGCCTTTAGGGAGAATTTAGATCTTGTGGGAATCTCAGCCGAGCACGTACTTCCCCACGACAGCTACCTAATCAATCTGGGACATCCCGAAGAGGAGGGTCTGGAGAAATCGAGAGCCGCCTTTCTTGATGAGATGCAGCGGTGCGAACAGCTTGGACTGTCACTGCTCAACTTTCATCCCGGCGCGACACTGCGCAAGATCAGTGAGGAGGAGAGTCTGCAGCGGGTTGCCGATTCGATCAATCTGGTTCTGGAGCAGACCCAGGGCATAACCGCGGTGATTGAGAATACCGCAGGTCAGGGAAGTACTCTGGGGTATCGTTTCGAACACCTGGCATCGATTATCGATGCGGTCGAGGATAAGAGCCGGGTCGGTGTCTGTCTCGATACCTGTCATACCTTTGTGGCTGGATACGACTTAAGAACTGAAGCGGCCTGCGACAACACATTCGCCGAATTCGAACGGGTTGTGGGTTTCCAATATCTACGCGCTATGCACCTCAACGACAGTAAGCCGGAGCTGGGTGCCAGGGTCGATCGCCACCATAGTCTAGGGCAGGGTAGGCTCGGGTGGGAGGTGTTCCGCTATATCATGCACGATCCAAGATTCGAAGATATACCGATGGTTTTGGAGACCATCGACGATACGCTTTGGAAACAGGAGATAGCCGCTCTCTACGCCATTTGATCTGCGATTTTAGCTGTCCCTTGTCAGCAATAGGGAATTCACATAACCTCACTGCATGACAACTCTTCAGCATAACCACAAATTATGGCTGTTTATTCTGGTGCTTATGTCACTCTGCATCGCACCGCTGCAGGCCAAAGAGGAGGAGGTGCGCATCGGTGTGCTGAGTCATCGTGGCGACAAGGCAACATTGAGAATGTGGAGTCCCACCGCTCACTTCCTTAGCTACCACATACCCACCCATAAGTTTGTTATCAAGCCTTTGAAATTCGATGAGGTCAATCCGGCGGTGGAGAAGGGGGAGATCGATTTTGTGTTGGTCAATCCAGGTATCTATGTCAATCTGGAAGTGAGTTACCGTGTCTCCCGGATCGCCACGCTATACAACCGACGCAATGATGTGCCCTACAAGATTTTTGGCGGTGTCATCTTTACCCGAAGTGATCACCCGGAGATCAATACCCTCGAGGATCTGCGTGGCCATACTATGATGGCGGTCGATACCACCTCATTGGGTGGCTTTCAGATGGCGATGCGGGAGATGGTGGAGAAGGGGATAGATCCCTACAGCGATCTGAAGGCACTGCGTTTTGGCGGTATCCACGACCGGGTGGTGTTGGCGGTGCTCAAAGGTGAGGTGGATGTCGGCACCGTACGTACCGATATCCTGGAGCGCATGGCAACTGCCGGCACCATCGATCTTGAAGACTTTCGTATCGTCAATCCGCAAAGTGTGGCCGAGTTTCCGTTTGCCCTGAGCACCCGTCTCTATCCCGAGTGGCCATTCAGCAAAGTGGCCCACACCGCTGACAGCCTGGCACAGAAGGTGGTGGTGGCGCTGCTGAATATGCATCACGACCATGCTGCCGCCCTAGCCGGAAACTATGCTGGTTGGACCATACCCCTAGACTATCAGCCGGTACATGACCTTTTCATGACCCTCAAGCTGCCGCCCTACCAGTATCTTGGCAAGTTTACCTTCTCGGATGCCATCAGCCGCTATTGGTACTGGTTTCTGGGTGGCTTGATCATGCTGCTGTTCATGATCGTGATGACCCTCTGGGTAATGCGCCTTAACCAGGCGATCAAGAAGGCAAAAGAGCGCTTGGAGATGCAGCACGAACTGATACTGGATTCGGTTGCGGATGGTATCTACGGTGTCGATCTGTTGGGCCGATCCACGTTTTTCAATCGCGCGGCGGAGCGCATCACCGGATGGAAGGCATTCGATGTCATCGGTCGAAATCAGCATGAGATCCTGCATCATACCCATGCGGACGGTTCACCCCACAAGGCTGAAGAGTGCCCGGTCTACCAGACCTTCCGCGAGAACCAGGCACGCTATGTCTCCGACGATGTCTTCTGGCATAAGGACGGCAGCAGTTTTCCGGTGGAATACAGCAGTACTCCCATATGGGACGACAGCGGGAAGACAGTGGGGAGTGTGGTGGTATTTCGCGATATAACACGCCGTAAACGGGCCGAGGAGGAGGCGCGTCAACACCAAATAGAACTGGCCAGGGCGGGACGGCTGAGTACCTTGGGTGAGATGGCCTCGGGTATCGCCCATGAACTCAATCAGCCCCTGACAGCGATCTCTACCAATGCTCAGGCGAGCATCCGACTCCTGGAAACAGATAGTTCGAATATCGATGTCTGTGTCGACGTGATGGAGCGCATCGCCTCTCAAGCGGATCGCGCGGGAGAGATCATTCGGCAACTGCGACGGCTTGTGCGCAAGGAACCGTTGGAGCGAACCAAGGGTGATATCAACGATCTGGTGAATGCAGTTGCAGTATTGATATGGCCGGATGTCAGAAGGGAAGAGGTAAAACTGGAGCTCGATCTGCATGAACCCTTGCCCTCGATTCCACTGCAACCGATACAGATTGAACAGGTGATCCTGAACCTGGCGCGAAACGCCATCGAGTCCTTGTCGGAGAAGCGCAGCGGTGAGCGCAAGCTCTATATCGGCACCCAGAACAAGGGCAACAAATCCATCGCGGTGATCGTGCGCGATAACGGACCCGGGGTCAAAGCTGAGCTGGCCAATACCCTGTTTGATCCCTTTGTGACTGGAAAATCCCAAGGCATGGGTTTAGGTCTATCCATCAGCTACGGGATCATTGAGGCCCACGGTGGTAAACTCTCACTCAATCCGGCCTGCGAGGAGGGTGCCGAGTTTAACTTCTATCTGCCATTCAACACGGAGGCAAGCTAGTGGAGCAGTCACAGCCGACGGTATTCGTCGTTGACGATGATGAAGAGGTGCGCGGCGCCCTGAAATTGCTATTCGAATCGGTTGGCTTGCCAGTTGTCTGCTATGCTTCGGCGGGTGACTACCTGGATCAGTTTGATGAGTCTCTGCCGGGTTGCCTGGTGGTGGATATTCGTATGCCGGGCATGAGCGGACTCGATATGCAGGAGAAACTCGCCGAGCAACCGATTCATCCCCCGGTGATTATCATCACCGGGCATGGGGATGTGCCCATGGCGGTGCGTGCGGTTCAGGCCGGGGCGGTGAACTTTATCGAAAAACCCTTCCGTGATCAGATCCTGCTTGACAGTGTGCACCGTGCCATCGAGAAGGATGCGGAGCGGCGTGGAGAGGCCTCACGTCTGTCGGAGATTCGCGAGCATCTGAATCAGCTCACGCCCCGGGAGAGGGAGGTCCTCGACCTGGTGATCAGCGGTATGCGCAATAAGAATATCTCTGAACAGCTAGGCATCACTCTCTCCACTGTCGAGGCCCATCGTTCCAGGGTCATGGAGAAGATGCAGGCCGATTCCCTGTCCCATCTGATGCGTATGATGCTTACCCTGGAAAAGGATTAAGGAAAACCATAACCGACACTCGCGTATGTCGGGATTTTAATGCTGCTACAGAGAGTTACATAATAGTAACCGCACCATATTAGAAAAAAATCTGAGAACCCTGCCGAGTGTTATAGGGTGGTCGATGTGTTCCGGCAGCCAATAACTGGAGGATAAGAAAATGACTATTTCGAGACGCGAATTTCTTCGCCTGATGGGCCTGGCAGGGGCGGCAGGTATGATGCCTTCATCTATCTTTGCCGCCGCCAAACAACCGGCCGATCTGTATGAGGTGCCGAAGTTCGGCAATCTGTCTCTGCTGCATATCACCGACACCCATGCCCAGCTGAATCCCATCTACTTCCGCGAACCGAACGTCAACCTGGGTATCGGCTACGCCTTCGATAAGGCGCCCCACCTGGTGGGTAAGCATCTCCTCGATCATTTCGGCATCGCACCGGGCAGTATCGAGGCCCATGCCTTCAGTTATCTCGACTTTGATAGCGCCGCGGGTAAGTTCGGCAAAGTTGGCGGTTTTGCCCATTTGAAGACCCTGGTGAAGCGGCTGCGCGACGATCGTGGTCCCGGTAATACACTACTGCTAGATGGCGGTGATACCTGGCAAGGATCGGGTACCGCCTATTGGACCCGGGGCAAGGACATGGTTGGTGCCTGTAATCAACTGGGGGTCGATGTCATGACCGGCCACTGGGAGTTCACCTACCTGGATGAAGAGGTGATCTCCAACGTTGCCGACTTCAAGGGAGACTTCGTTGCGCAGAATGTGATGGTGCGGGAAGAGGCGCTGTTTGATTACAAATTCCCCGACTTCGAAGGTTTCGACGAAGATAACGGCAATGCCTTCAAGCCCTATGTGATCAAGAATGTGGGTGGTGCCCGGGTGGCGGTGATTGGCCAGGCCTTCCCCTATACTCCCATCGCCAATCCCCAGCGCTTTATCCCCGACTGGACCTTCGGTATCCAGGATGAGTTGATGCAGGGTGTGGTAGACACTGTGCGTGAAAATGAAAAGCCCGATGTGGTTGTGGTGATCTCACACAACGGTATGGATGTGGATCTGAAGATGGCCTCCAGGGTCTCCGGTATCGATGTGATCTTCGGCGGCCATACCCATGACGGCATGCCGGCCCCGACTATTGTCAAGAATGCCGGTGGCAAGACCCTGGTCACCAATGCCGGTTCCAACGGTAAATTTCTCGGGGTCATGGATCTGGACGTGAAGGGCGGCAAGGTGCGGGATTTCCGCTATCGTCTGCTGCCCATCTTCTCCAACCTGCTGCCGGCGGACAAGGGGATGCAGGCTTATATCGACGAAGTACGCGCCCCCTACAAGAAAAAGCTGGATGAGAAACTGGCGGTCACCGAAGAGACCCTCTATCGCCGCGGTAACTTCAACGGCACCTTCGATCAAGTTATCTGTGACGCTCTGACCACAGTCAACGATGCCCAGATCTCCCTCTCACCCGGTTTCCGCTGGGGTACGACAGTGATGCCGGGGCAGACCATCACCATGGACAATGTCATGGACCAGACCTGTATCACCTACCCCGAGACCTATCGCCGGGAGATGAAAGGCAGCGATATCAAGGCAATACTCGAGGACGTTTGCGACAACCTCTTCAACAAGGATCCCTACTATCAACAGGGGGGCGACATGGTTCGGGTCGGCGGCCTCGACTATGTCTGCGAACCTGGGGCCGGCTTCGGCAAGCGTATCTCCAACATGACCCTGGACAACGGAACCAAGATAGAAGCGGATAAGAACTATGTGGTAGCCGGCTGGGCGACCGTCGGTTCCAAGTCCCCCGGGGAACCGATCTGGGATACGGTGGCAAAATATCTGCGGGATCAGAAGACGGTAAAGATCAAGAAGCTCAACACCCCGAAACTGGTCGGTGTGAAGGATAACCCCGGGCTTGCTGACTATCTTGGATGATGAAGATGTCCGCAAATGAACGCGAATTAACGCAAATCAAATCTAGGGTGCGGCTTGCCGCAACCTACACATGAAATAGATATTTGCGTTTATTAGGGTTCATTTGCGGACCAAACCCCATGTCTTCTCCTGGGTAATCTGGGGTAGTACCACATTCATTGTCTTTCTCGCCCAGCTGGAGGCAGGGGGCGGGGTTGGTGCCTGGCCGATCGGTATCTCGGGTCTGATTACACTCTTCATTGCCTTGCTGGCCTTTGCCCATCCTTACGATGAGGATATGAGGTTCTTTGCCCTGTTTGCGTTACGTAATCTGTTGGTGATCTTTGCATTGCAAACCTACTCCTTGGCGACAACACTATTTCCTGCTGTGATAGCTGTTGTCTGTCTGCTATTTGTTTTCTTGATTGTTTTTAGAAGGCGTGCCTTTCGATTGCCTTGATCGGCAGACCAGGGTTGGACTCATCGCTCTATGCCATGACGCTTCATCTTCTCCCAGAGGTTTTTGCGCGATATACCGAGCGCATCTGCCGCCTGGCTCATTTTTCCCTCATTTTCTGTTAATGCCATGATGATTGCTTTGCGTTCTGCTGTTTCAATAGATTCCCGCAGGGTTGTCATGCTGACGTTTTTTCTGTCGTCATCAGGAGTCATTAAATCATTGATACTGATCCAGGGCGCGTCACACAAGGTGACAGCTCTTTCAATGGTGTTTTTAAGTTCACGGACATTTCCGGGAAATGGCATAGATTGCAGTTGCAGTTCCACCTCTTTTGAAAGCCCTTTAATATCTTTTCCTGACTTATTGACAAACTCAGAGACAAACAATCTGGCAAGATAGACGATATCCTCCCTTCGTTCCCGCAGTGGCGGGATGTCTATGTGAATGACATTCAGGCGCCAGTAGAGGTCAGGCCTAAATTCATTTCTCTTGATGGATTCAGCCAGAGCAACCTGGGTTGCGGCAATGACTCTTGCATCCAGTGGGACAGTTTCCGATCCGCCAACACGTTCAAATTCCCGTTCCTGTAGAATGCGCAGCAGTTTGATCTGAATGTCGGGAGATACTTCGGCGATTTCATCGAGAAATATTGTCCCGCCTTGGGCCTGTTCAAAGCGACCTATACGTTGTTGTGTTGCACCGGTGAAGGCCCCTTTCTCATGGCCGAACAGTTCACTTTCAATCAGACTGGATGCCAGGGCAGCACAGTTGACCTTGATCATGGGGCCATGCCGGCGATGGCTGTTGCGGTGTATCAGGGTGGCAATCACTTCCTTGCCAACCCCGGATTCGCCTGTCAGTAAGACTGAACTGTCGCTCTCTCCAAGACGGGCAACCAGACGCTCGATTTTACGCATTGCGGAACTCTTGCCGAGGAATCCGCTACCGGGTTTGAAGTTATTCTCGGTGTCTGATTGATCGAATGTCAATCGTCTGTCGGCGCTACAGGAGAGGTGATGTTCTATCTTGCCAATGAGATCATTGATATCGAAAGGTTTGGCCAGGTAATCGAGAGCCCCGGCTTTGACCAAGGTTACTGCATCCGATATGTCACAGTAGGCGGTCATGAGAATTACTGGAATACCGGGAAACTGGAGAGTGATATCGCCAAACAGTTCTATGCCTGTACCGTCAGATAAGCGAATATCCGTGACGACTAGGTCGATATCGCCCTCTTCAAGCGCCTTTCTCGCACTGGCAATGTTACTCACTGCGCATACGGGAATGTTTTCAAGGTTCAATCTGTCTTCGAGTGACAGTCGCATGAGTTCGTCATCTTCTACCAACAGTACACGGTAATCACTGAAACCGTCCCTCTCTTGCCTATTGTCAAGCTTGCTCTGCATCAGGCTGCCTTGATTGCAATTGTCGGTATCGATATCTGGAATGTGGTGCCTTGCTCCTCGTCACTCATCACTTCAATTATCCCCTCCAAGCTTTGAACCAATCGATAGACTACCCAGAGCCCCAGCCCTGTGCCGTTTGTCTTGGTTGTAAAAAAAGGATCGAACAGTTGATTTCTTATGCCGGCTGGAATGCCTGGACCATTATCACTGACCTCGATGATCAGGTGAGTCCCATTCTGATACATGGAGAAAATCACTTCCCCATGCTGTTCAAGTATCTCGATTGCATTCTTCAGCAGATTGCAGACGATCTGTTCAATTTTTCCGGGTATATGAAGATTCTTATTGGCACGGTTATCCCAGACAACATCAATCTTCCTATCTCCGATCTCGGCCTTTATGAGATCGTGAAGTTTGTCTATGTCCTGAATGCTGATTGATTCATGACTCTCTTCAATCTTGAGCCCAACCAGTAGGCTGTGAACGATATCTTTGATTCTGTGCAATCCTTGATCTATGACCGGTAAGTAACGGTCGACCAATTTTTTGTCATCCGGGTGTTTGCGTAATGTATCGATACAGTTCAGAAGCCCTGCAAGTGGATTGTTTACTTCATGAGCGACACCAGCCGTTATACGACCGAGGGCAACCAGTTTCTCACTCATTGCGATCTCTTCTTCAAGCATCTTTTTCTCAGCCAATTCAGCCATGATTTGGTTAAAGGTCACACTTAGGCGGCCAATCTCGTCCCTCTCGTTGATAGGGATAGGTGTAAAGTCTGTCATTTCTCCACGACCGACCGCCTCTAGTCCCTGGGTGACTGCGGTGAGCGGCTTGACCATGCGTCGTGAGACAAATGTACCCAATCCACTACCGAGAATAACGAAGCAGAAAACCAAGACGAGAATGATCACCGCGCTATCTTTGGCTTTTTCGTATAATTGCGCGACAGATAAACGCACACGAACAACACCTAAATACTTTTCATCTGAGAAGATGGGTACGACACCTTCCTGAAAACCTGTCTTGGTAAACTCACCACTGCTCAAGACAATGGTTGATCTTGTGCTTATGGCCTGTTGAAACAGTTTCTCTTCATTCTTGTCCTGAGGTGAAAATGGCAGACCAATTTTATTTTCTGCGGGATTAAGATGCGCCAGAATTCTGCCATCCGCATCCAGTATCATTGCAGTGATAACTTCATGACCGCCTGTTGTGTCCGATTTTCTGGATGCCATGTTTTTCAGGCTTAGGTAGAGTTGCCAGTAGTCTTTACGCAGCATCACCTTGGGTGCGGTGATGGCGACGAATTCAGCTTGCAGAAGGGCCTTGGCGCCCAGTTCATCCTGAAAGCGCATAAAATCGTGTGCCACGATCACAGTGCCGATCATGAAACCCACTGCTGCTACAACCGCGGTGATGGTGAGTGACAGCTTGATTGCCAACGGCCAGGATTTTGGACTGAATATCGCCATCTATTCTCTATGTTCAATCAGTTGGTAACATCGAAAAAATTGGATCGGCACTTTTTATCCTATGTGCCATGGCGCGGATTTCGTTGAACAATGAGTCTGAGAAATGACCAAAGCCATCCAGTTTCAGGTTGTCGAGGAGCGCCTTGCCGGCTGGATCATCATCCATTTTCTCTAAGATCGTCTTCATCAAACTAACAGTGGCATCGTCTACACCTGCCCGTGAAACGATAGGAGGGAAGCCAAAGCTTGGAGAAGTCTTGATGATTCGGGTTTTCTCAGTGATGTCTGGTCTGAAGATGGCGAGGTATTCCCAAATATAGGAATCGACAGCCCCACCGTCTGCAACTTGCTCGGAAACGGCCTGAACCGTCTCGGCGTGGTTATAGGTGAAAAATGTCTGGCGAAAAAATGATTCCGGTTTCTCACCTTTCTCCGTCATTAAGGAGAGAGGATAGAGGAATCCTGAATTGGAATCAGGATCAGAGAAGGCAAAAATCTTTCCTTTCAGATCGCTAAAGTACTGGTCCGGGCTATCATGGTGAACGATGATATATGAATGATAACGGGGTGCGCCCCTGTAGATCGGTACAGTCAGCAGTTGAAGGGATGCAGGTTTTCTGGCCTGAACATATGGATAACCGCATATCCAGGCGAAATCGATACCACCGGAATCTATCAGATCCATCACATCCTGATAAGATTTACGCAGGACAAATTCAACCTTGCGATTCAACTTTTGGCCCAGGTATTGGCTCCACTGGTCTAGAAATCTGAGATTTTCAGTGACTACCACAGCGGTTAAACCAAAGCGGATGGGTGGTTCCGTCTTGTCGGCAAAAGCCGGATAGGTCCAACAAAGTAGTAGTAAACAGATCAGACGCACTGGTGTTCCTCAACAAAGATAGCGACTCAGTACTCAGGGTTTGTTTGATTGTCATGTCACCCGGCAGTCAATATTAAACCTGTACTCTGTGTAGGTGACTTGGGCATTCCATGACTATAACTGTCACTATTTGTAAAGCCCTATCCATGCAAGGATAGCAAAAAAAACCACTATATATATCAGGATATCGCTACCTTGTTATAAGCGTAGTTGTGTTGTCGTCACGCAATGAAAGCTAGTAGCGACTCTACGGACAGGGTGCAACAGAGTAATCAAAGCGCTTTTCATGCATCTATAAACTGTTACCCACTGGTAACGGATCAAAAGGTTGTGCCTGCTCTAACAACATGAAATATATAGCTTAGTCTTCCCCGGTTACCTTTTGTTTGGATTTGTTACCGTGCGGTAACAAGCCTTGGATTATTTCTCGTCATGATTGTATTTCTCCCTTCAATTCAAGCAGATAGAAATATGGCGCGACTCTTGCCTTTATCTACGGCAAGGATTTTCTCAAAACAGATAATCAGGCACAGACTTGGAGTTGGGGAAAACAGTTGCAATGAACAGTGGCAGCGGGATAAACATCACCTGGCGATTGGCAGCAATACTATTCGTTGCAGCGATTCTTTTTTTTCTAACTGCCTGGGGTGGAGTTGAGTACTATACCGCGCAATCCTCTTTTTGCGGTGGCAGCTGTCATACCATGACAGAGCAGTATGAGGCCTGGAAATCGAACTACCACCACAAGAGCAACAACCCTGAGGGGATGCAAGCGGATTGTGTGGATTGTCACTTCCTGCCAGGTGACAAGCACTCATTGAAGGCGAAGTATGAAGGCTTGCGACACCTTGCCGCCTATCTCTATGACCCGAATGCCCCACTGCCCATACGCCCGGTGATCCCGGATGGCGCCTGTCTGCAAGCAGGTTGCCACGATCGGGAAAAGCTTGGACAAATTGAAATACAGTACACAAAAAAGGTTCGCTTCAAACACCAGGTTCATTTCAGCGACCAAGCCCTTGACGGTTACCCGATCACTTGTGATACCTGTCACTTCAAAACAACAGAGGCCAAACATTTCGAGGTGCCCACTGAAATCTGCTATCTGTGTCATTTGAAACTTGAGAAACCCACTCTTGATAAGGCTGAGATGAGTGAGTGTTGCGCAAGTGACGCTATTCAGAAGATCAGCTTCGTAAACAGACCGACCATAGATTTCAATCAAGGCGCTTCCCGCTGTGATATCTGCCACACGATTCCCGAGACATCATTGCAAAGCCAGTTACAGGCCGGTGATGAGGCCGCGACCAAAAAACCCATTACTCACCAGACAATACAGGAAGCGAATGTGGCCTGCGAGAGTTGTCATTTCGAGGTGGTGAAGGGTGGGGGAGAGGTGGTTACCGGTAACGTGGTGTCGAATGGATGCCTCACCTGCCATAACAGAAGCCAGACCCTGCTTGCCACAGCAGGTGACAAGACACTGATGCATGACAAGCATGTGCCTGACAAGGCGGACTGCTTTGATTGCCACAGTGTGATAGAGCATAAGAACAGGACCGATCATCTCGATTTTGTACGAAACGATTGCCAACTCTGCCATGTGGATCAACATAAGTATCAGAAGCTGCTGCTCTCAGGCATGCCTGTCGATGAGGAGATTTCAGGTACTCCGCATCTGATGTACGAGGTCAATACCAACTGCATGGCTTGTCATCTGAAGAAGACATTGAGTAGGGGGCATGATGTAAGAACTGCATCAGGTGATACCTGCGCTGCCTGTCACACCGAACAACATTTTCAAATGCTCAGCGACTGGAAGGAATTGCTCGGCAATGAGGTTGCTGATGTGGAAGAGATTGAAAAAGAAGCACTTGATCTGCTTGCACAAGTGAGAACGAACATGACTGAGGATCAGTTAACCCAGGTAGAGACATTGATGGATAGAGGTAACGAGCTGTTGAATATCGTACGTGTCGGGAACGGCGTTCACAACAAGAAATATGCAATCACTATTCTGGATGGCGCCTTCGGCAATTTTGAAGACACGATAGAACTGCTAGAAACGGCAGGCAAAACTGAATGAGGCGTTAGATTTATCGCGCTGCCAACAAACGCGGAGGATGAGGAGAGACTAATATGAAAGATCAGAAACAACCGGAAATCAGTCGCCGCAAATTTCTCGGTGGCGTCGGTTCCGCAGCCGCTGGTGCCGCTGCACTGGCAACACCCACTGTTACGCTAGAAGCAGCGCAATCGAAAGCTCCTCGCTGGGCTATGGTGATGGATCTCAGACGTTGCATAGGCTGCAGAGCCTGCACAGTGGCATGCAAATCCGAGAACAGGGTGTCACTTGGGCGTTTCAGGGCTGTCATCCAAGAGAAGACCATGGGTAGCTTTCCGAATACCAAGAAGGCCTTCCTGCCGTTGATGTGCAATCACTGTGAAGGGAATGAAAAGGATGGTGTTCCACCCTGCGTGAAGGCCTGTCCGGAATACCCTGGAAAACGCGCCAAGTTCAAGACTGCTGATGGGAAAACGATACGTTATCGTACCGGCGCCACCTATAAACGACCTGACGGTTTGATCCTGGTGGATAAAGAGAAGTGCATCGGCTGCGGTAAATGTATTGATGCCTGTCCTTATGGTGTCCGCTCGTTTGACCCCTTTGTCAAGGCTGGCGGAGATCCCACCAAGCAGGCTGCGGACAAGTGCGATATGTGCGCCCATCGAGTCGATAACGGTGTTGAGCCCTCCTGTGTCAATACCTGTCAGGGACGTGCCCGTATCTTTGGTGACCTCAACGATCCAAACAGCCGGGTTTCACAGCTCGTGAAAGAGCACAATCTTGCGACGCCCGATAATGTGCTGCTTGCCGATAAGGGAACCAAACCGCATGTGTTCTACATCGATCCAGATAACCTCCTGAAGAGCCTCTATACACAGCGGAAGAAGGGAAAACTGGACCACTTTGTGGATCAGATTGTTTAGACCCTTGCGGCATGATGAAACGAGGAATCGATATGAAAAAGTTAAATCGTCGTAATTTTATGAAGTTGGCGGCAGGTGGTGGCGGTGCATTGGCTGCAGGATTGGGCTTTAGTCAGGGTGCGTTGGCCGGATCGATCAAGCTACAGGCGGGCGGTCGCGATTTTTCACCAACCACCAACAAGGAGTTACAGGCAATTCCCACCGCATGTTGGCAGTGCGTGACCCGTGATGCCATGATCGGTTATGTGGAAGATGGCCGGGTGGTGAAACTGGAAGGTCACCCGGACTCCATTCGCACCCTCGGCAAGCTCTGCGCCAAGGGCCAGGCCGGTGTCAATCATGTCTACTTTCCGGATCGGATTCTCTATCCAATGCTGCGAGTGGGCAAACGTGGTGAACATAAATGGAAGAGGATCTCCTGGGATGAGGCGTTGGATCTCATGGCATCCAAGCTCAAACCCCTGCTTGACGCGGGCACGCCGGAACTATTCATGTACCAGTACGGGCGTCACAAGGGTAGCCAGTCATCGATCATGCACGACTTCATGAATGCCTTCGGCTCGCAAACCATCGGCACCCACACATCGGTCTGTGAGGGGCCGAAATGGGTTGGCCAGGAGAGTTTGTGGGGAGGGATGTATGACAACTGGGACTACGATCACACGGATTTCGTGGTCAATTTTGGTTCCAACCAATTTGAGACCCACACCAACCATATTCCAACATCGCAACGTCTGATTCGGGCCATGGTGGATCGTAATGTGCCTCTCTACACCTTTGATGTGCGTCTTTCCAACACGGCAGCGAAATCAACCGAATGGATTCCCATCAATGTTGGTAAGGACGGTCTTGTGATGCTTGCCATGGTCAACGTCATAATGAATGAAAAATTGTTCCGTAGGGATCATCTTAAATATATGCGTGTTTCACCGGATTATCACGCCTCTGACGATGAGAAGATCGCGGCAATAAAAAAACATGTCGAAAAGTTCACCCCAGAGTTTGCGGAAAAGGAAAGCGGTGTGCCGGCTGATAAGATCAGGCAGATCGCACGCGGCTATGCCAAGGCCAAGTCGGCATGTTTGATCGGCTATCGCGGTACTGTCATGCATTATCACGGTGCGGATCAGGAACGTGCAGCGATGTTGCTGTCAGCGATCACCAATAATCTGGATAGAAAAGGCGGCCGGGTGATGGGTGTAGGCGCAGGTTGGAAGGCACCCCATTCACCCAAGGCCAAGCTACAAAAAAGCCTGGATATCGTGAATGGATTTCCTGGCGAAGCGGCATTCCCAACCCACCAATGCAGTCAGCAAAATCTTCCCATGATAAAGGATGGGCAAAATGGCCGACCCAAGGTCTATTGGTCGAGCTGTAACAATCAGGCCTTTATCAACGGAAACAACAATGAGGCTGAAGCAATCTTGAAGGATGAGGGTTTGATTCCATTCTATGTGAATACAAATATCGTTTATGACGAGACATCCCAATATGCTGACCTGATCCTGCCCGATGTTACCTATCTGGAGCGATGGGATACTGAAGATATGGTCTCTCCGACCGGCGTTGCCGAGTACTACATTCGCCAGCCTCTTATCAAACCCCTGGGAGAAGCTCGGGATCAGGGTGAGGTTTTTGCCGGTTTGGCAAAACGCTTGGGTATCGAGCTGGCCTATTCGAGTAAGGAGGATTATGTCCGCCAATCCTGTGAAATGACACCGGGCGTCAAGGAGGCCGGTGGCTTTGAATACATGAAGAAACACGGTGTCTGGCACGATAAGAATGCCAAGCCAAATTTCGGATTCTATGAAGCCAAGGTCGACGTCTCAGGGGATGGTGTGATTCTCGATGAGAAGACTGGTGTCTATTGGAACTACAAGCAGGCCGGGGTCAGTGAATCTGAGGCCAGGAGCAAAGGATACCTGGGAGTCGATGGGGCCAAGGATGCCTATGTAGCTCAGGATATTGCGGGTACGCCACGCAAGGCCTATCCACCCAATACGTCATTCGTGAAATCGGGCTTGCTCGACTTCTACTCGGATAACTTCGCGGCTAAAGGCTTCCCGCCGTTTCCAACCTATACACCGATCCCTGAGCATCAGAAGATGGCCAAGGATGATCTGCATTTGACGACCTACAAGGTCGCCGTCCACACCCACTCTCGCACATCCCATTGCAAGTGGCTTTCCGAGATCAAGCACGACAATCCAGCTTGGATCAACAGCAAGACCGCAGCCGCGCGTGGCATTAAGGACGGTGATCGTATCAAAGTGGCCAACGAGCTTGGAGAGATAACCACAACGGCTCATGTCACCGAGGGAATCATCCCCGGTATCATCGCCATTTCACACCACTTGGGGCGTCAACATTCGGGTATTTATGGGTCGGGTAAGAGTTCCCCAACACCGGGAGGAGCGGCCGCAGATCCCGATGCCAAGAACATGTGGTGGGACAAGCATGGTATCCATCCCAACACAATCATTCCCAACAGTTCCGATCCGATCAGTGGTGGGCAGCGGTGGATGGATACAGTGGTGAAAGTCGCCAAGGTATAGATTGATAGTAAAAAAGAGCAGCCCCCGAAAGAGGGGCTGCTTAATCGCGCCGAATGATTGATTGTTGCAGGAGGGTGGAGATGGGTAATGACTGGATAGAACTGGCGGAAAATGCCAGATCAAGAAGTGATGTTTATGGGCTATTGAGCGCTGTATTCCGACATGAACCCAGTGAGATTCTGATCAGGAAAATGCGCAGTGTGAGTGTATTAGGAACTTTTACCGGTCTGGGCGTCGATTTAGGTGATCGATTCTACAATGACCTTGTCTCCGAGGTGGTTGAAGAGCTGGCAATAGAGTACACCCGGCTGTTCATCGGCCCTGGACCGCATGTCTCCCCCCATGAGTCTATCTTTGACCAGGCGGAAGACGGCATGGGGGGGTTATGGGGCGCAAAGACAGTGGAAGTGAAGAAATTTATCCAAGCCACGGGCCTCGAATATGGCAATGACTTTAACGGTCTTCCCGATCATATCAGTGTTGAGCTTGAGTTTATGCAGAAGCTGACCGGCTGGGAAGCCGATAAGTGGCTGCAGAAAGACCGAGAGAGTGCGGAATATTGTCTGCTGGTACAACATAAATTTCTTCAGCAACATCTACTCAGTTGGGTGGATCAATTCTGTGATGCAGTTATTGACCAGGCTGAAACGCCCTTCTATGGAGTGATGGCAGAGCTGACCAAACAATTTATGGAATATGAACGGCAGGCCATTGTTACCGATACCGCTGCCTAGCACGAAATGGTTTTCGCCAGCACGCCCCATTGTGCACTCGCTTAAGATGCGGTCGCCAGGTTGAGACACAAAATCTTGCCGGCGCACCGTCTGGCGGGTGCGCTACCAGAATGGATGTTGGCTGGATTGCCGGTGAAGAAATGAAATAGCCGTTGCGAGTCTATAGGGTAAACATCTTGTCAGGTTCTGTTTTTCCGTTTTTGTAGATATCCAAGCAACCACAGCCTTGATTGCATGCTCTCTTTTCGATTGGAACCTCAAGACCACCCTCTTTCATGGCGAGTTTCAGGGCGCCGAACGCCATGCTGAAATAGTCTATCTGATACTTGTCAGTCTTCAGTTTCGGATCGTCGAGAACCACCTTATTCAAATAACCCTGTATAGGCAACTTTCCGGCGCAGTGGCGAAATACAATCATGTGGTCGAAGCTTCCGTAAGAAAAGTTATCTTCCAGGTCATTGGCTGAGACAAACCATTTTCTTTCGTGGTGTGTGTTTGCATCCCAATTGACGGGATTGCTTTTAGTCACCCATACCTTTCCCGTGTAGGTGTTCTTGATAATTTCTATATCGATTTTTAGAAGCGCCGGTCCATGGTCGTGTATGTTGTTTGACTGTTTATGTCTGTCCACGGAATCGGTAAAGATATCGTTCCAGATACTATAATTAATACCACTATGTTTTGCTTTGGTGGATGTATTCAGGGTATTCAGTTTTTCTATGGCTTCCCGCGACATCAAGCAACGGTTTCTAAGAAAAAGCGATGAATTTTCGACGCTGTTTGCATGTAGAATCGAAGTTACGCCTTTACCCTTTAGAATCTCATAGATCCTCTTCGGCAGAATTTCCATTGCATCAATCCAGTCAGATAATCATTATATGATGTTATTAAATAGCGACCCGTATCATAGCTCGTCGCTATTTCGCATAGATAGACAGTCATCACAAGTTCAGCACTGGTATGGGTATAGAAAAAGGGTCTATTCCTCTATCTTCAACGGAGCCTGAGAATTGTTTTTCATGAACATTTCGCCGCTTTCTGACGAAAATTAAAACCTGTTATAGACTGAAAGGCGAATCTTGCGATGAGGTGATTACAATGAACCACGCGATGGTGATACATGAATATGGTGGTAGTGAGGTCTTGCAATGGAAGGAGGTGACTCTGGCTGATCCTGCACCCGGTGAAGTGACCATCCGACATAGCGCTATCGGCCTCAACTTCATCGATGTCTATCATCGCACGGGTCTCTATCCCAGCGACGGTCTGCCTTTCACCCCTGGTTTAGAGGCGGCGGGTATCGTGGAGGCGGTGGGTGCCGGGGTAGTGGACCTGTCGCCAGGTGATCGGGTGGCCTATGCAGGCGGTCCCTTGGGCGCCTATGCCGAGTCGCGGAATTTCCCCGCGCAACGTCTGATCAAACTGCCAGATGGCATCAGCGAGCGGCAGGCGGCGGCTGTGATGCTCAAGGGCATGACCGCGGAGTATCTGGTCCGACGAACATACCCGGTAGAGGCGGGGGAGACGATTCTCGTGCATGCGGCGGCGGGTGGCGTGGGGCAACTGTTGTGCCAGTGGGCGTTGGCCCTGGGCGCTGAAGTGATCGCCACAGTCGGCAGTGAGGAGAAGGCGGATCTGGTACGCGCCCTGGGTTGTCAGCATGTGATCAACTACCGCAATGAGGATGTGGTGAAGCAGGTTGAGGCGATCACCTCCGGCACGGGTGTGCCGGTGGTCTACGACTCGGTGGGAAAGGATACCTTTGAGTCCTCATTGGCTGTGCTCGCACCCCGGGGCACCCTGGTCTCCTTCGGCCAGGCCTCGGGAAAGGTGCCGCCCCTGGATATCACCCAGCTGAGTGCCAAGGGCTCTCTCTACCTGACCCGTCCCACCCTCTTCGACTACACAAGGAGCAGGGAGCAGTTGCTGCAGAGCTCAGAAGCGCTCTTCGGTGTGATTCTGGGGGGAGCGGTCAAGCTGGAGATCGCCCAGGAGTATCCGCTGAGGGAGGCGGCCCAGGCCCATCAGGCTCTGGAGTCTCGTCGCACCAGGGGTAGTACACTGCTGTTGCCCGATTGAATCCGTTGACCGCAAACCCGGCATCCAAGTCGAGATGATTCTGTGCCATGCCTGATGAGTGTCTGCCAGGTTGGACTTGACCTAGGCTGAGAACTGGTTCAGCGTTACCACTCTTTCAACAACGAACAGTGTGATGACAGAGGAAAGATCGATCCAGAATCAGCCCAGCCAGGGGGCTGCCAGATCCCAGGCTGCCGTGGAGCGCTTCTGCGATGGTTGTAACTGCTCTCAGGCGGTATTGACCGCATTTGCCCAGCGTTACGCCATCGATGAGGGGCTGGCGATGCGTATCGCATCGGGTCTTGGGGGCGGAGTGGGCCGCATGGGTGATGTTTGTGGTACCCTCACCGGCGCTGCACTGGTGCTTGGCCTGGAACTGGGTCCCAAGACCAGGGAGGAGAGTGATGCCAAGGAGGCAACCTATCAGGCAACCCGGCAGCTTCAGGATCGTTTTATCCAACGCCACGGCAGCAGCCGGTGCAAGGAGCTGCTGGAGAAGGATCTGAGCATCCCCGAGGAGTACCGGCAGGCTAAGGCGCTGGATCTGTTCAAGAGCCGCTGTCCCCAATATGTCGAGACAGCGGTGATCCTGCTTGATGAATTGCTCAACGAAAAGAAGACCAATATGAAACAGAAAATCCTAACCATGCTCGAACTCCAGGACGCCATGAACCGCAAGGTGAATGACGACTGGCGGGATGCGGGCTATCCCTGGTATCGGGCCATCTGGACCGAGTGCGCCGAGATGCTCGACCACTACGGCTGGAAATGGTGGAAGCACCAGAAACCCGATATGCAGCAGGTCCACCTGGAGATCGTCGATATCTGGCACTTCGCCCTGAGCGATCTGATCCTGCACAACGCCACCCTCGAGGAGGCGGCTGAGTTGGCCATGAAGGGCTTGGGTGAACCCTCTGAAGCAGTGGATTTCAGGACCTCCATCGAACAGCTGGCCATGGCCAGTATCCAGACCCAGTCAGCGGATATCAACCATTTTGCCGCGGTGATGCAGGCGGCTGAACTGAGTTTCGATGAGCTCTTCAAGACCTATGTTGGCAAGAATGTGCTCAACTTTTTCCGTCAGGATCACGGTTACAAAGAGGGTAGCTATATCAAGCTATGGAACGGGCGCGAGGATAACGAACATCTCGCGGATATCCTGGCCGAACTGGATGCTGATAGTGCAGACTTCAGCGATGAGGTCTATCGTCATTTGCAGCAGGCCTACCCGGCTGAATGATCCCTATCCCCGCCTGCGAGTGAAGACAAAGCAGGCCCGCTTCGGGCCTGCCTTCTATGCAATGGACTCAAAAGCCTTTTCGGCCGGGTCCGAATCCCTTCTCCGACCAGCGAAGATCCTGCAGTTGTTCACGCTGATCCTCGGTTAGCACACTGTTTATCTTGTTGCGCACCTCCGCACGCAGGACGATCATACGGGCAACCTGGTCACCCTGCTGTTCCGCCAGGCGACGGATGGTCGCCAGGTCTGCGTTGTCTATCATCGCGTCGTGCAGGTCGGTGCGGTTATCATGCATTGCATCGCGCAAGTCTCGCATGGCGTCGCGGGTGGCCTTGCGAATATCCTTGAACACCTCCTTCTGTTCAGCTGTCAGGTTGTCGAGCTGTGCCAGGGCCGCCATGGGTCCATGTTTACCACCTCGGTCACAACCGCCGTGTCCCTTGGGACCGCCAAAGGCCATGGCAGCGCCAGCGCTGGTGAAGAGCAGGGTGGAAAGGCTGATAATAGCAATCTGTCGATATCTGGGTTTCATCTTTGGTCTCCAATGTTGTTGCTGAATACTGCACCGTGGCAGCTGTTTAAACTCTACTTTGTCCTTGCATCAAGTTGGGTCAGGTTCAGTCAGCTTTGGCAAAGAAATACAAAGCCGACTCATGCCAAGCGGGTCAACTTGCCCACACCCGATGCACTTTAGACAGCACTCAAAAGCTCACGCTCTCTTATCCGTCGCCGACGTCTCAGCCAGGATATGGATCCGCTGAGTATCAAAAGACTCAATGCGCAAGCACCCAACAGATTGATGCTGCCACTCAGCGGGCCGGCCCAGGTGCCTTCATGCAGGGTTTTGATGAGATTCTCTTGTGGATTGACGGGGGTAACGGAATTATCGGTTACGATCAGTAGCTGTTTTTCCCCATGCTGATATGTGCTGACAAGCACGCTACCGCCGCGGAAGCGCCGTACCATTTCCAGGTTGTCCAGTGCTTGGGATTGTTGTGCACGACTCAATGCCTCGCTGAGCGACAGATGGCTATCAGGCTGGCTCATGGGAGGCAGTTCAGGCATACCTACATGCAGGCTCATCAACACGCCGGTCAAGGGCAGTATCACCACGATCGGCAACAACAGCCAGCCCACACTCCGATGCCAACCCATCAGGTTGTTGCGCAAGCGTGGCCAGGCCAGAAGTGGTGCTGAGATTACCATCAGGAGCATCGTATAGCTGGCGATCTGGATCAGGATGTCGGCACCAAACAGTAGCTCTTTGTGCAGATGTTCGGCGAATTCGAAGAGATTGAAGGGAGCAGAGGCTTCATTGCCACAGGCGCATTCACCAGTGATCAAATCGTATTGGCCTGCGATCTGCGGATCCCGTGTACGTACATCTGCTTGATGGCTTGCGATATCGACGCTGATGGCATCCACCTCAATGCCAAGGGGATCGATGCGCTCTAGAATTTCCATGACTTTGGCCGTCGGGGCAGCATTCAGACTGTCCGATGTCGGTTGCTGCACGATCGGTTTGAACGCCAGCACAGCCCCTGAAAGGCTGATCAGCAGAAACAGCGGCGCAAGTCCGATACCGATCCAGCGATGGAGTTTGAAAAGGGTGGCTTTGAATCTCTTGAAGTTCATGCTTCGGCTCCGGTGAATAACTGATGCGGCAAGCATATGAGCTAAAGCGTCAATGGAGTGGTAAGTTATGCAAGCGAGTGCAAAGAAGTGCAAATCCGGCCATGCAAATGCTGGGAGACTGGTGCTAAACAGGCCAGAATAGATGGTGCAATGAAAAAGATACTGTTAATCGATGACGACGTGGCCCTGTGCGAGTTACTCACCGAGTATCTGGTGAGTGAGGGTTTTGCAGTGGAGAGTGCCCATGCGGGTCCGCAAGGTGTCTCCCGTGCGGTGGCCCATGATTGGGATGCGATTGTGCTGGATGTCATGCTGCCTGGGATGAACGGTTTCGATGTCTTGAGGCAGATCCAGGCTCAGAGTAGCGCACCGGTGTTGATGTTGACTGCCCGGGGCGATGATACCGATACCGTGCTCGGGTTGGAGTTGGGGGCGGATGATTATGTGGCCAAACCCTGTAGCCCCCGGGTACTGGTGGCGCGGTTACGCAATCTGTTTCGGCGTAAGATCGAACCACCGGTTGTGGAGACAGAGCAACGGGTCGGTGATCTCGATTATGATAAGCAGAACCGACGGGTGAGAGTGGGTGACCGGGATGTGGAGCTCACCGGCGCCGAGTTCAATCTGCTGGTGTTGTTGCTGGAACATGCCGGCGATCTGGTCTCCAAGGAGATCCTGGCCAAGCAAGGCCTGGGGCGGGCGTTGCAGGCCTACGATCGTCGTATCGAGACCCACATGGCGCAGATTCGCAAAAAGCTTGGCCCACTGCCGGATGGCTCACCGCGTATCAAGACCGTGCGCGGAGCCGGTTATCAATATCTGGTGAGTCGATGAGTCTACTGCTGCGTATCTTTCTCTCCTTCTGGTTGGCGAGTCTGCTGCTGGCCCTCTGCTTCTTTCTGATTCAGCGTTTCTACGGTGGTGAGGTTGTCGAGCGGACCCAGGCGGTTCTCGAGGCCCAGGCGGAAACCGCAGCCCTGTTGTGGCGCGAGGGGGGGATCAAGGCGTTGCGCCGCTGGCTACACAAACAACCCGACCGGCACAGACTGGTACTGGTTAACGACAAGGGTGAATCATTGCTGCGCAGACCCATGCCGAGACATCTGCAGCAATGGTTGCCGCGAGCGGTGATGCCCGGGGTCGAGCGTATCCGTGAAAGGCATCTGATGCTCTCTGTGGAACTGCCAGATGTGACACCCAGACTCTTTCTGGTAACCGAAATCGATCCCGGCAGGCTGCATGGGATACCTGTCTGGTTGCGCGGATTGATAGCGGCACTGGTCTTTGGCCTGGTCAGTCTGCTGCTGGCAAGGGTCTTGACCCGCCAGGTACGCCCTCTGCGACAGGCTGCGCAACGCATGGCCGACGGGGACCTGAGTGGCCGGGTTGAGGTCAAGGGCAAGGACGAGATCAGTGCCTTGGGCGGTGATTTCAACCTGATGGCGGAAAGGCTCAACGATCTGCTCCAAAGTCAGCGCCAATTGGTGCGGGACGTCTCCCATGAACTTCGCTCACCCCTGGCGCGGCTGCGGGTGGCGCTGGAATTGGCGGAGCGGGCGGAGGACCGCAAAAAGGCCTTGGGTCGTATCGAGAAGGAGGCCGATGAGTTGGAACGCCTGGTTACCGAACTGCTATCACTGGCGCGCCTGGAGTCAGGCCAGGCAGGCCTGGAGCGCCATCCCCTGAGCCTGGACGAGTTGATTGCCAAGGTGGTGACCGATGCCCAATTCGAGGCCTTGGCTGAGGAGAAACAGGTGAGCTATGCAGGGCAGGCGGTGACCCTGGTGGGTGATGGGGTGCTGCTGCGTTCGGCGGTGGAGAATGTGGTCAGAAATGCCATTCGTCATACACCATCGGGGAAAGATATCCAGGTCTCATTGCACAGGGAGCAGGATGATTGCTGGATCAGAGTGAGGGATTTTGGCCCTGGGGTCGACGACTCACAGCTGGAGTCGATGTTCGATCCCTTCACCCGCACCGCCGATGCGCGAGAGCGCGACAGCGGAGGTTTCGGACTTGGCCTGGCCATTGCGCGACGGGCGATGCAGATTCACGGCGGTGATGCTTCAGCCCGAAATCACCCGGATGGGGGTTTGGAAGTCAGCCTTCGGCTCCCGGTGGTGGATTGAGTTGATCAGAGGATTGGCCTCCAATCATCAAGATTTGGGATTATCCAAAGCCAGTCTGAGTGGTATATCCATATCCCTTAGAAAATTGAAGTAGGCGCGGGTGGCATCTCTGCTCATGCCGATCAGCATGATGCCAGAATGATCTTGAGAAGTGTAAATTACAAAGCCGCTCAAGGCTTGTACCTTCCCCTGTATCCATACTCGCAAGAGAATAACTTCATTGGGTTTGAGGGTCGATTTTTCAAGTGAAAGGGTCATTCCTCCAAGGCTCAAATCTTTCGTCACAGCATTTCCAATATGCTGGCCTCTTCGGAAAAGATCGACTTCCAGGGAAATTCGAATGCGAGGATAGTAACGTTGTTCCAACCTATGCTCCTGGATAATAGTATTAAAGGGGTTGTTTAATCTCCTTGACGTTTCGCCACTTGCGGATGAGTTGGATACCCTATTCTGATGAATTACTGCAGGTTAATTGAACCTATCTCCATCAATACCTTGCATCCATAACGGGTATCAGAGAGTCAGAATAGGGGTATCCGTTTGTTACTGCCAACCAAGTCGACAAGGATGCGAAAGCAACTCTCTATCAGTAAGTATGGACAATAAATCGGCATGCATATGTGCTTTGTTAAAAATTAATGATTTATATCAAAGTCCATGTTTATTCAGATTTTTCCGGGATCTGGGCTGATGTATGGGAGCAGATATCTTGATCGGCACTACGAGATGTTACCAGCTGCTGGGATACCCGACTTCAGTGTATTGCCTGAATCGGTGGAACAATATCAGCTCGGCTGTCATCATCAATGTCACGATCCACACAACACATAGTCCTGTACTATTATCGTAACTTATTGATATCTTGTTTGTATTTGTTTGGCACCCTGATTGCATAAGAAGAAAAGCATCTGTTTGGCAAAGCTAATGCGGAATATCTGCATTGGGTAGAGAGAGACAATTTCCCGGGATTGAATTGATTCCATATAGAAATGTTTGAATGAGTTGTTGTATGAGATTTAGCATCCAATTTTTTCTTTCCACCATGGTTGCTCTCGCTCTGTTCGAGACGGGGGTGGAGGCCGCAGAGGTGAAGCTTGCGGTGGCGGCCAATTTCATCGGTGCCAATCGTGAAATAGCGCCCCTGTTTGAGGCGGCCACCGGCCACACCACCCGCATCAGTTACGGCTCCACGGGCAAGCTCTATGCTCAGATCGAACATGGCGCCCCTTTCGAGCTGTTCCTGGCGGCAGACACCGAACGGCCGATCAAGGCCGAGGAGGAGGGTTTGGCGGTAGCCGGCAGTCGCTTTGTCTACGCCAAGGGCAAGTTGGTGTTGTGGAGTGCAAGACCGGCTCTGTTCAATGATGCTGAGGGTTTTCTCAAGCAGGGTGATTTCAAGCACATTGCCCTGGCCAATCCCAAGACCGCCCCCTATGGACTGGCAGCACAGCAGGTGATGAATCAGCTGGGTGTGTTAGGGTCACTCACACCCAAATTGGTCCGTGGCGAATCCATTGCCCAGGCATTCCAGTTTACCGCCACAGGCAACGCTGAGCTGGGTTTTGTGGCCATGGCCCAGATCAAGGAGTGGCAGGGTGAAGCGGGTACATTGTGGGAGATTCCGTCTGAATACTACAGTCCCATCGCCCAGGCGGCGGTGTTGTTGAAAAAGGGTCAAACCAATCCGGCGGCCACCGCATACCTCGAATTCCTCAAAAGCGATGTCGCGCGTGAAGTGATTGAACGATATGGTTATGCTGTAGAGCGATGACCGACTGGGCAGGCTTACAACGCAAAACTCATCGCTGGATAAAACAACTCTCATAGATGCGGAGCATTTTATGGCTTTCGACTGGCAACCCGTCTGGCTGACCCTCAAGCTGGCAAGCACCACCACCCTGGTGTTGTTGATCATCGGCACCCCCATCGCCTGGTGGCTGGCCCGTACCCACGCCTGGTACAAACAGGCACTTTCCGCGGTGGTGGCGCTGCCCCTGGTATTGCCGCCCACCGTGCTCGGCTTCTATCTATTGATCATGCTCGCCCCCGACGGGCCGGTAGGTCGGCTGACCCAGGCCCTCGGTATCGGCACCTTACCCTTCACCTTTGGCGGACTTGTGTTTGCCTCAGTACTCTACTCACTGCCCTTCGTGGTACAGCCGTTGCAAAACGCGTTTGAGTCACTGGGACCACGTCCGGCAGAGGTGGCTGCGACCCTTCGCGCCTCACCCTGGGACCGCTTTATGAGTGTGGTGATTCCTCTTACCCGATCAGGATTTCTTACCGCTGCGGTTCTCTCTTTCGCCCATACGGTGGGTGAGTTCGGCGTAGTATTGATGATCGGCGGCAATATACCCGGCGAGACCCGGGTATTGTCGGTAGCGATCTACGACCATGTTGAGACCCTGGAGTATGGCCAGGCCCATCTGCTGGCTGCGGGTATGCTTGGCTTCGCCTTCCTGGTGTTGATGACCCTCTACCTGGTCAATGGCCGGATCACTCGGAGCCATCAACCTTGAGTGGCATCGAGGTCGCGTTAAAGCACCGTTTGGGTGACTTCGAGCTGGATGTGGCCTTCACCGCACCGGCTCAGGGAGTCACGGCCCTGTTCGGTAGCTCCGGCTCGGGTAAGACCAGTGTCCTGCGTGCGGTGGCCGGTCTCGATCGCGCAGATAGGGGAGTGGTCAGGGTCAATGGAGAGGTATGGCAGGATCAGGATCACTTCCTGCCAATTCACCAGCGCTCCATCGGCTACGTTTTCCAGGAGGCGAGTCTCTTTCCCCATCTTTCGGTGCAGGACAACATGCAATACGGTATGCGCCGAATCCCTGCAGCAAAGCGGCAGATCCCCTTTCACGATGTGGTGGAGTTGCTCGGTATCTCCGGCCTGTTAAAAAGGGCGACCCAGCGGCTCTCAGGGGGTGAGCGCCAGCGGGTCGCCATCGCCCGGGCCCTGCTCACCAGTCCGCGACTGTTACTCATGGACGAGCCCCTCTCGGCGCTCGACCACGCGGCCAAGCAGGCCATCCTCCCCTATCTGGAGCGGCTCCACGACGAGTTCGCCATACCCTCCCTGTATGTCTCCCACGACCCCAATGAGGTGGCCAGATTGGCCGACCATATGGTGGTATTGGAGAGAGGAGGCATTTCGGCGCAAGGGGAGGCGGCAACCCTGTTGACCCGGCTCGATCTTCCCCTGGCCGGTTATGACGACGCTTCCGCCTTGTTGGAGGGTTATGTCAGCTCCCATGACCATAGCTACCATCTGACCTGGATCTCCCTGCAGGGCAACCGGGTCGCCGTGCCCCGCGAGGATCTACCGGTGGGTCGCCATGCCCGGGTACAGATCCAGGCCCGGGATGTGAGCCTCTCCATCCGTGCTCATGCCGATACCAGTATCCTCAACATCCTCCCGGTGCGGGTTATCGATACCCGTGAAATCAGCCCTACCCAGGTATTGGTGCGGTTGGAACTGGAGGATGGCCAGACCCTGCTGTCGCGCATTACCCGCCGCTCCGCCGTGGGTATGGGAGTTCACGAGGGCATGCAGCTCTATGCCCAGGTCAAGAGTGTCGCCCTGTTGTCTTAGCTTGGTTGGGTAAAACCTTTCTGCTTCAGTCTTGCAGTGAATTCGATCTGTGACATACGACGGGATTCGATATTGATCAAGACAATTTGAAAAAAACCTGTGGCATGGTAGATTCAACTGGTCAGCATATATTATGTGCTGTTGAATATAGACCGGCTACAGTGAAAGGGATGATGTAATCAATCATGCAGGGATGCTGTTCTAATTGGATTCCAAGTAAATCTTACTATTTCTATCCCTTGACTACGGGTAATGCCCGGCAAGGCAGTCGAACCGGCAAGAACTATTGCTGCCATGACGTCTGCTGTGCCCACCCTTTATTTGCTGACTCATAATAATGAGTCGCGCCTCATGGATAAAGAGATTGGAAAAAAGTGATTTTATCAATGCACCGATTTTTACAAACGTATGGATACTAACGATATCAAAGAAAGAATTTTTGCCTAGGAAGGACCATAGTCATGCATCACCTATCGTATCTGCTGTTAACCGCTATCCTCTCTGTTTTGCTATCTTCCTGCAAATCATTGCCCATGAACCACCAGAAGGCGATTCAGGAGGGGCGACAACCAAAGGTCGCTTTTGTTGTTTTTATACCCAATGATATTGCTGTCGAATATACCGGCAATACTGTATTTGAAAATCGCTCTTTCAGATATTCATCAACAACTGATTTCACTGAGGTCATAGAAGGCAAACTTGTGGAGCTGCTGCAAGATAACGGGAGTGTCGAATTTTACAAACCTGATGAGCAGGAGAGGAGTGAGTTGCTTGATAGCCTGAGTCATGAAAGGAAGTATTACTGGCGGCAGACAAGAAATCTGGAAGAAGATAAAAAGATGCTCTCTGAGTGGGGCAAGGCAAGAGGCCTGGACTACATTGCGACGATAAATCCGGGAACAGTTCGCCTGATACCAAACAGGGGCCCCGTGATTGCAAGCAAACTTTTCTGGGCCAACATGGGATTCGTACAGTTTTTCATAACCCTGTTCGATGTGGAGAACTCTCAAATAGATGACGTCAAATATAATCATGAAGTAATCATAGGTGCACCTACCTTCCGCAAACAACTTACTCAAAAGCAGTTGGATAAGATCAAGGCTGATTGGGAATTTATCGTCGATCGCGAATATCCCCATGGAATGGGGGCGCCGACACTGGAAAGTCAAATTGACGAAGCGCGTATCTACCGGGGCGATGACTATGGTGATTTAACTGACAGTCAGATTAAGGAGATAGATACCTGGTTTATCCCGCATATAGAAAAGTTAATTGAGAACATGGTAGTGACTATCGGTTTTGCAAAGGAACAATAAAAAATACCAAGGGAGTCATGGCATAACACCCCCAGCCTTGGCGCAGATCCAGGCTGGGGATGCGCATATGTCTATCGGCCTCCATGCCGAATCTATTGTCAGGCTGATCTATAAACCTGCCGAGTAGCCAGCCGCAAAGGCTGCCAATGAGAGAATAACCCCGAGAAATTGCAAAAATCCTTCTGCCGGGTCTTCCTTCGCAACACTAGGTGCAACGGGAGATTCTTCACTTGTGCTGCCGGATAGGGTTTGTGTGGTCACAGTTGCAAATTGCTTATACAATAATTCAGGTTTGACTTCGCCTTGACTGTGGTTTGATTTTCCCTGTATGGACTCACTGGAGATCTCACTCTGCCCTACGATCTTGTCTGTTTTGTCTTTAATGATCAAATCGCCTTTGATATGAGCGGTATCTGAATTGATATCAGCAAGCACGGCAGTGTTAGTGGAAGCGGCGTTGACATTTTTTATCAATATCTCGAGGGATTTATCGCTAGCGGCACTGAAAAGATCTTCTGCATCCATTGCATCCAACACAGTTTGATTGAATTCGATCATGTCAAAATCATCAATCGCCTCGAGCTTGGCTTGAGCTTCATCTGTGAAACTGATGGTCACTTCATTTACCGGGCCGGTAAATAGCGCGTCAGTTGTCGAAGCAGTATCCATGCTTTTTGGTGAGCTTGAACAGGCGGTGAACACGGAAAGTGTGATAACCAATAAAATATGTCTGAATATTCTTCCGGGATGCATGTTGTTGATACTCCAAAAATAGAAAAGATCCATGAAACAACTACACTTCAAATGAAGTGACATAGACTAGATAAATACTCCGCTGTACCCCGATAAATATGCATACTGCAATGCACCTTCGAGGTAGGGCAGGTATCGTATGAAAGTGTTGAAAAAGAGGAAGGCATCCTTGTATATATTGCTCCAAATAGTGCGCCCGATTCTAGGTTGGCAAAATGCTATTGGGCAAATACTTTAGTTCCTATTTGGGAAACTAGGGGAATAAAAAACAGTAATCTTAAGAATGGCTTAACTATAGGGTCGCTGGATTCTGACAGTCTTGCCATATCGCTCCACTAGCTATAGTCGCATTGTTGCAAATAATAATGATTCCTATTAACATTGGCTGTAATGTTGAAGCGCGGTTGCTCCGCCATGCCAGGAAGATGGGCATGAGTTGTGATCCAACTGAATGCAGTATGAGGATACTAGCCGAGCGTTCTTATGAGCAGTATTTCGCTTCTACGCGCGATGATTGTCGGCATGCCAGCAGATGCCAGCCAGCCTTAATCTTTATTAATCCTGTATTGGGGAAATGAACTATGCAGAATTCAAGACTGACTGTGATTGGTTACGAACGTGTGTCGATAGATAGCTTTGACCCTCCGTTGAGGGCTGGTGATACTCTTCGAACAGGTACCAGACCCTTAGCCTGCAAGCGTCGAATCGGAATGGATGCCAGCAGGTTTTTAATATCAACGAGCTGCAGAGGCCACTTGGCTGGGCTGTTGCTAACCGCAACGGGCATCTTGACTTTTATCAGTCCTGTGCATTCCGGAGAGGGTGTTTTCGGCAACCTAAGAGCAGGTATCATCCATGCCGAAGACGATGCCGGTGATGAGACGGACGGCTCCGCCATCGGTGGCAAGCTGGGATATATAAGTCCAACCTGGAGGGGTTTGAGCGCGGGGGCGACCTTCTACACCACCGGTGAGTTGTTCGACGATGAAAACGGTGACTTCTTCTCCTCGGAAAACGGCAGCTACTCCATCCTTGGGGAGGCCTATGTTCAGGGTGAACTGGGCAACACCCTTCTGCGAATCGGTCGCTTCGAGCTGGATACGCCCCATGCCGATACCGACGATATCCGCATGGTGCCGAATACCTTTCAGGGGCTCTTGCTGAGCAACAACGATATCGCCGACACTACACTCTATCTTACCCATCTCGACAAATGGGCCGGAGTGGATGCGGATATTCCAGAAAGTTTTGAGACCTTGAACGGTGATGACGGCCTGACTGCAATGGGTGCAATATTCGAGGGTATTGAGCAACTGACACTACAGGGTTGGTATTACCAGGGCAGGGATTTTGCCAAGCTGTTCTACTTGGATGGCATGTATGAGACCGACAGTTTCAGTATCGGTTTACAGTTTGGCTCCCAATCGGATGATACCAGTGACAATTCAGGGCCTGATGGAGATGTCTGGGGCGTGACCGGGAGCTATAACATGGCGGATTTCACCATCAGCGCCGCATACAACGATGTATCGGGCAGCGTAACCAACGGTTTTGGCGGCGGTCCCTATTTTACTTCGGCAGACGACCATACCATTGACGGCGTCGAGGACCAGGAGGCAACGGCTTTCGGTGTCGAGTATGGGGGTGTGGAAGCCCTGGCCGTAGGGGTGCTGCATGTGGATTTCGACCAAGGCGCCAATGAGACCGACTACTATGCGGTCTACGACGTGAATGAACAATTGGGTCTGGAACTGATCTATACCGATATGCATGAGGATGGGGATTTCGTTCGTCTGATGGCCAATTACGGCTTCTGACCTCGATCTTTTGCCTTTCCGGCTCAAGGCATGATCGGTTGCTGGATCTGTTTGTGTTCCTGGGTTTTCGCCGGTAACAGAGGTTTACCTTCGATAACCGCAGTGACCGCGGTAAGAGGGTCCTCTTCCCCAGTGATAATGACCTCGACACCGACCTCATTCATGCGACGGACAAACCCCTGACCACTGCTGCCGGTGATCAGGTAGTCCATCTTGAAGATAGGGTGGTCATCACCCCGGAACTCATGCATCGACATCTGTTTTGGCAGATTGAGACGGGTGAGCTGGTGTATCTCTCCCGTTGCTTGGTCCTGTTCAAAAATCAGGAAGCGTCTGGTCTTGCCGGCGTGTTGGGTGATGCTGCGGAAGTTTTGACTGGTTACTGCAATTTTCATAAATCTAGGATCCGCTGTGACCGCGAACTTCTATCAGTTATCTTATTACTGCCTTGAAGCCTACTCCAGGCAGGTTATGCTCGGCATTGAAAATGATCAATAGCTGTTTGGCGGATACCCTGTATGGACAGCACATTGGATCGGCTAATATAGATACCCCGAATTCTGCTATGAGAACTATATGAGATTCATTCAAACACGATTGCCATGGCTATTGCTGGCAATAAGTGCACTGCTCCTGGAGGCTGCGGCGCTCTATTTTCAGTACGGCTTGGAGCTCGATCCCTGTGTGCTCTGTATCTACCAGCGGGCCGCGGTGATGGGTATCTTCCTCTCAGCGCTTATCGGCATGAGCGCACCCCGCTCTATTGTTGCCAGAACGATCGGTTATGTGGGCTGGGGGTTGGCGGCCGGCTGGTGTCTCTATCTGGCGTTGGAACTCTCTGGTATGCAGTTGGGCATCGTTCAACCATCATTGAGTTGTGATGTGAATGCCAAGTTTCCGGCCTGGCTCAAGCTCGACCAGTGGCTACCGATGGTATTCCAGCCGACAGGCTTTTGTGGTGATATCCAATGGCAGTTTCTCGGCATGAGTATGCCGCTTTGGATGGTTGTTATCATGGCGCTGTACCTGATTGTCTTGGGCGTGGTGGTGTATATTGAATTACGATTGAAGCGAAAGGGGTAGCAACGGCACTTCAGCGGCTGAAGTCCTGGCTCAATTGAGTCTTAGCAATAGAAATAGGGAGCGTGATCGCCAGGCCATCTGCGAGGCAAAAGCAAACCAGTTAAATAGATATAAGGGCTTATCCGGTATCCGGGGGTATTGTTGTACTAATATTTACACTTAGGCCGTGTAATAAACTCGATCATCAGGGTACATGGGTTTCATGAGCAACAAGCCGGTCACAATCTATTTCGGTGAGGCTCTGGGAAATTACGGTTTCGGTGATGGGCATCCCTTTGGGCCGGATCGGATTCAGGCCTTCTGGCGGGAGACCATCAAACAGGGTCTGGATAAGCGCATCGCTGTTGCCGCTCCACAGCTTTGCGATGAACAACTGTTGCTCCCATTTCATAGCCAGGCCTATGTGGATCGGGTCAAGGTCCAGTCGAAGCATGGCAGCGGCTATCTCGATGCCGGAGATACTCCTGCCTTTCCAGGGGTGTATGAGGCTGCCTGCACCGTGGTGGGATCTGTGTTGGATGGCATGCATCGTATCCTATCGGGCACTCAACCAAAGGTGTTTGTTCCCATTGCCGGTCTGCATCATGCGCGACGGGATTCAGCGGCAGGCTTCTGTGTCTTCAACGACGCCGGGGTGCTGATTGAGAACTTGCGGCTCGAGCATGGCGTTCGTCGCATCGCCTATGTGGATATCGATGCCCACCATGGGGATGGCGTCTTTTATGCCTTTGAATCAGACCCGGATTTGATCTTTGCCGATATCCATGAGGATGGACGCTATCTCTATCCGGGCACTGGTGCGGTGGAGGAGACGGGCAAGGGAGAGGCGAAGGGTAAAAAGCTCAATGTCCCCTTGCCGCCCTTGGCCGGTGATGACCATTTTCACCGGGTCTGGCCCACTGTTGAGGCATTTGTCCGTCAGGGAAGACCGGAGCTGATCATACTCCAGGCAGGTGCGGACAGCATCCAGGGCGACCCCATCACCCATATGGCATTTACCCCAGCGGCGCACCAATATGCCGCCGGGCAACTGTGTAAATTGGCCAATGAGTTGTGCAATGGCCGTTTTATCGCCCTTGGGGGTGGCGGTTACAACCGTACCAATCTGGCATTGGGCTGGAATGGGGTGGTCAAGGCGATGCTGGAAGAGGCTTGAGCAGATTATCACTGATCCTGAACAGTACCGCTGATACCCCCCTGTACTTCAATGGGTGTTGGTGCTGACAGGGTGTTGTCTGTCACTGTAATGTCCCGTGTATTGCGCAACTGGATGCCAACTGAGAGAGTGACGATATCATTCCCGTTTATGATATGACCGGATCGACCGGAGGAGACGATACCGAGTCTTGAATCGCGTATCACATTATCGAAAATCCGCGCATCATAGGCATCGTCGTGAACGATCAGTGCCTCACCAGGGCTGGAGCTGGTGGGCCGGAATCCTTCCATGCGTACACCGGAAACGACAATATCCTGGGAGTCTTTGATATCTACCGCATTCTCCCGGTTGTGATGGAAATAGCCACCGCCGATATAAACTCTGGATGCAGAGCCTCTGCTTGAATCGCCGACCTGGATGGAATCTCCGCTATTGTCATAGATTTCGGCATCAAGTATCCAGACATCATCGGTCATGACTTTTATGCCGTGAAAATCCTGCTCTCTTGCGCTTGTGCTATTTTCTCCAAAGCCGTGAATACTGCCTCTGATCCAGGCACTGAATGAATGCATTCTAACCGCACTCGAATGTCCCGAGTCGATCCCCGGGCCGGCTACCTCCACGTCGCGAATCACGCAGTTGCTGCAGTCGACTCTTAGGTGGGGGCCGTTGCCGGCGGGAGCGTTGACCGTGCCGCCCTGTAGAATGACGAAAGCGCCGCTTATGGTCAGGTTTTCAAAGCTTGCAGCCGATGCATCGATCAGGCAGGGTTGTGCGGCGGTGCCGGTACAGTTCAGTGTTTCTGAGGTGTGGGAACCCGTGATCGTTTGATTGGCCGGGACGTTCCCCCAAACATTGAAGCCAAGTGCGGCGGAGGGATCGGGTATACCGCGATACTGAGAGCCCTGGCCGGTTTCAGGCGGCGCCACATCGATACCACCCTCGATAAAGAGAACAGGCGGATTTGGGGGGGCGGCAGAGACAGGGAGTGTGAGAAGGGTAAGCAGAAAAAGGGGTAAGAGAAGTTGTTGCATGGGTTATTCCATTTCCAGTAGTCCATCTTTGCCATGAATCCCATCTCAATTGAGTGGCCAGATTGATCAATCGGCAATAATCGATGCTGGGGAACAGCTTATAAAATAACCACATATAGACATACAAAAAATGCCTCATGCAAGTAACAAGACCGGCAAATTTATAAATAAGAGCTGTTTTTTTTTAAAATCTGTGAATTCATCCATCCCTGCATATTAATCAGACAACCGATGCATGCCTGTGGCGCTACCGGCTCAGGCCGGCCCTGGGCACAAAGTCGAGCATGAGTGTCTTTGCTCTTTCCCGATGACCCGGGAATCTCAGCCATGAAAGCAAAAGGGTAAAGGAACGATACTCTAAGCCATTGTATTTGCTATATCACCCTGGCATTCACTGGATAATTCCCATGCGCTGGCTAAATCAAGGACTGATTCAATGGCGGCGTATTGTGATTAATCAGGTACTGTTTTTTAAAGCTACAATTAGGGTAGAACAAGAATAAAAAGAGATCATTCACGCAATCTCACCAGGAGGTCGCTATGATGTCTCGACAGAGAACCAATACCTCTATCAAGAGAAGGGACAGATTACTCAAGGAGCGGAGTATGGATGCCTATCGAAGTGAACGAAAACTGCCGGACCCCACCCTTTGCCAGATTTGTGGTGCGGTCTTTACCGCAGGACGTTGGCAATGGTTGGAGAGCCTGCCGGAGGAGGCCAAAGAGACCCGTTGCCCTGCCTGTCAGCGCATTCATGACAGGGTACCGGCCGGTTATCTCAAACTCAGTGGTGAATTTTTCAGCGAGCATAGAAAGGAGATCATGCGCCTGGTCCACAACCATGTTGAGAAGCAGCGGACCCAGCACCCGCTGCAACGGATCATCGACACCAATGTTATGGAGTCCGGTGATATGGAGATCACGTTCACTGAGTTTCATCTGCCAAAGGGAGTTGGTGAGGCAGTCAAACACGCTTATCAGGGAGAATTACATATTCACTATCCGGAAGCATCCGGGCAGGTGCGGGCAAGCTGGTCGCGCTGAAGGCTTGAGAGACAACTCAAGACAGAAATAACTGTTGTTTGTAGAGGGCCATTGGTATGCGGTGATGTCAGATCAGTTTCAGATGGTTAGGGATATTCAACAGGAAGTGGCTTTTACCCGACGCATGATCGGCCGGGCCGCCTTGAGCGAATCGGTCATGCAGGCAATACGCGATGTGCCCAGAGAGGCGTTCGTACCTGAGAGCGAGCGTCGTTTTGCCTATGACAACGGCCCACTGCCGATCGGTTGCGGACAGACGATCTCGCAGCCCTACATCGTTGCACTCATGACCGATCTTCTCGAGCTTGACGCCGATGCCGTGGTGCTGGAGGTCGGCACCGGTTCCGGCTACCAGGCCGCAGTGCTCTCCAGGGTGGCGGGGCAGGTCTACACGGTGGAGATCATCGATACCCTTGCCATGCGTGCTGCCGAGACCTTGGCTGAACTGGGTTACGACAATGTCTCCTGCCGATGCGTCGATGGCTTCCACGGCTGGTCAGAACACGCCCCCTACGACGCCATCATGGTTACTGCCGCCGCGTTGGAGATTCCGCCGCCCCTCATAGAACAGTTGAAACCGGGTGGCCGGCTGGTAATCCCGGTTGGACGCCCCTTTGACTACCAGCAGCTGATCCTGGTGGAGAAGAGCCACTCGGGCGAGGTCAGTGAAAGGGTCGTCCTCGGGGTCGCATTCGTGCCGTTGACCCGCAGCGGATAGGAATGGCAACGGGGATCGAAACGGATGTTTCAAACTCCTTTCCAATCGGAGATCGCCCGACTTATCTGGGACAGCAAGTATCGTTACCGTCAACAGAACCGACCAGTCGACGACACCATTGACCACACCTGGCAACGGGTAGCGCAAGGGGTTGCCGGTATCGAGCAGCAACAGCAGGTTGCATGGCGCAGACGCTTTCTGAATATCCTGCAAGATTTCAGTTTCCTGCCCGGGGGACGAATCCTGGCGGGGGCCGGTGTGGATCATCAAGTCACCCTATTCAATTGCTTTGTCATGGGGCAACTCGAGGATTCCCTGGAGGCGGTCTTACAGGCCCTGAGAGAGGGGGCATTGACCATGCGCCAGGGTGGGGGTGTCGGCTACGATTTTTCCAACCTGGCTCCACAGGGCACACAAGCGCAGGGTGTCGGGAGCATCGCATCCGGGCCGGTCTCCTTGATGCGTATCTGGAATGCCATGTGCGACAGGTTGGTCACTAGCGGGGCGCGGCGCGGTGCGATGATGGCGAGCCTGCGTTGCGACCATCCCGATATCGAAGCATTCATCGAGGCCAAGCGGCAACCGGGCGAGCTGCGCCATTTCAATCTCTCGGTGCAGGTCAGCGATCGATTCGTGGCCGCAATCGATGGGGACGACGAGTGGCCCCTGATATTTCCGTTGCAGGGATTGGCAGATACTGGTCGGGCTAGTGGCGGGGTTCTTGCCCGTTCCTGGAGCGATCCTGGCTACACCGAACCCTGTGGAATCGTGCGCATTGTCAAGGCCCGAGAACTATGGGATCGGCTGATGCGGGCAAGCTATGATTATGCCGAGCCTGGGGTGTTGTTCATCGATACAATCAACCGGATGAACAATCTGGCCTACCGTGAGTGGATCACGACGACCAATCCCTGTGGCGAGCTGCCCCTGCCAGCCTATGGCGCCTGCAATCTGGGTTGTGTGAATCTGACTCGGTTCATCGTTGCACCGTTTCGTGAATCAGCCAGTATTGACCTGGATGCCGTGGCACAGACCACCACGGAGGCTGTGCGTTTCCTGGATAATGTTATCGACCTGTCAGGTTTTCCGTTACAAACCCAACAACGCCAGGCCCAGGGTGCAAGAAGGATCGGTTTGGGTATCACCGGACTGGCGGATGCCCTGATCATGCTCGGCTTGCACTACGCCGAAAAGGCAGCCAGGGAGATGGCGGCGAAGGTTATGGCCGGCATCTGCCATAGCGCATATCGGGCCTCCATCGAGTTGGCAAAAGAGAGAGGGGTGTTTCCCTATTTCCAAGCAGATGCCTATCTTCGGAGTCCGTTCATTCGGACCCTACCCGATGATATTCGCCAGGGGATTGAAAGGCATGGCATTCGCAACAGTCATCTGATCGCAATCCCGCCGGCGGGTACGATCAGCCTGCTGGCGAATAATCTCAGCAGTGGTATCGAGCCGGTATTCGCATTCAAGCAGAAACGCAAGATCAGGCAAGCCTCGGGTCAATACCGGGCGTACGACTTGACCGACTGTGCCTGGCAGCTTTGGCAAGACCTCTATCCGGGTGAGTCCCTGCCCGACGCCTTTGTGGCCAGCAGTGGCGTGACGCCCCGGGATCACCTGCGCATGCAGGCGGCCATCCAGCCCTATGTGGATAGCGCCATATCAAAGACCATCAACATCCCTTCGAACTATCCCTACAAAGCCTTCGAGTCACTCTTCATGGAGGCGCATAAGTTGGGTCTGAAAGGCTGTACCAGCTTTCGTCCCAACAGGGTCAGCGGGGAGATCATATCGAGGGTTGCTGAGACCGATCACCACTGTCCGGTGTTCGAGTGCGAAGCCGGTTAGGCCAGGTCTGTCCGACCCGCTTAGTTCGAGAGCTGCCCATCCATAAACCGGAAAGTAACTTTCCATTTAGCCTTTCAAGAACAGATGTGAACAGCCAGCCAGTCCTTTCCCTGTTTTTTTTAAGGAAAAGTCAACTGACTGAAAAAAATGGAATTAATCACATGGCATAAGTGTTGCACTCCAGAGATTAAGCACGGCTTTTAAGCCGACTACAGAAAACGGCTTTTATCGACCTGGAGGCACGGGATAATGACCGAGACTTTTTATGACGTGATGCGGCGTCAGGGGATCACACGTCGCAGTTTCCTGAAATTCTGCAGTCTGACGGCATCCGCCCTCGGGCTCGGACCGGCTCTGGTACCGCGTATCGCGGAGGCGATGGAGACTAAACCCCGTATTCCGGTACTCTGGCTGCACGGTCTTGAGTGCACCTGCTGTTCAGAGTCGTTCATCCGTTCCGCCCATCCCCTGGCCAAGGATGTGGTGCTGTCGATGATCTCTCTCGACTATGACGACACCATCATGGCCGCC